>JBILUS010000057.1:0-5539 GCA_044370835.1 Cyanobium sp.
CGGGCCTTCCAGGGGGCCGGGCTGTTCGTGGGCCTGCTGGCGGCGCTGGGGTCGAGCGCGGTGGCCACCAACGTGATCAGCGGCCTGATGCTGATCTACACGCGGGCCTTCCGCGAAGGGGACCGGGTGGAGATCAACGGCGTGACCGGCGTGGTGCAGGACCGGGATCTGCTGGTGACCCGCATCCAGACCCCCCGCAACGAGCTGGTGAGCATCCCGAACGCCACGGTGATCACCTCACCAATCCTCAACTTCAGCTTCTCCAACCGCGAGATCCAGCGGCCGGTGGCCCTGGCCACCACGATCACCATCGGCTACGACGTGCCCTGGCGGCAGGTGCAGGGCCTGATGCTGGAGGCCGCCGCCAACGTGCCGGGCGTGGCCCGGGATCCCGCCCCGCTGGTGCTCCAGACCTCCCTCAACGATTTCCACATCAGCTACGAGCTCAACGCCTGCGTGGCGGACGTGAATCTCTACCGCGAAACCCTCTCGGCCCTGCTGGCCTCCCTGCAGGACCGCTTCGCCGAGGCCGGTGTGGAGATCCTCTCGCCCTCCTACCAGGCCAACCGCTGCGGTGACGCCAGCACGCTGCCGCGGCCGGAGCCACCCGGCCGCGGCATGGCCGACGGACCGGCCTAAGCCAGCAGGCCCAGGTGGCCGCGGCCGCCATCGAGGCGGGCCCGCACCCCCAGGGGCAGGGCACCGTTGCCGGGGGCATGGCCCACCGGCAGGTGGGCCACCACGGGGATGCCGAGGTCGAGGCTGCGCTCCCGCAAGACCGCCTCCAGGTCGAAGCGGTGCTCGGCCGGCCCCTCCCGCCGGCCATCGGCCTCCTCCCAGCCCTCGAAGCTGCCGAAGGCCAGGCCCGCCAGCCGCTGCAGGGCACCGCAGAGGCGCCAGTGGGTGAGCATCCGCTCAATCCGGTACGGGGCCTCGCCCACGTCCTCGAGCACCAGGATCGCGCCGTCGAGGACGGGCAGGTGGGGGGTGCCCAGCAGGTGGGTGGCGACCGTGAGGTTCGCGACCAGCAGCGGACCCTCCGCCACGCCCCCGCGCCAACCCACCGCCTCCAGATCGGGCACGGGCTCCCCGAACAGCAGGGCCCGCAGCCGCTCCTGGCTCCAGGCAGGTTCCGCCGCCAGGGTGGTGAGCAGGGGCCCGTGGACCGCACCGCCCTGGCCCCGGGCCACCCGGGCCCAGAGCAGCGAGGTGACATCGGAAAAGCCCAGCAGCCAGCCCTCCCCAAGGGCGAGGGGTCGCTCCAGCAGCCGGGCCGCTCCCCAGCCCCCCCGCACGCAGGCCAGCAGGGCCGGCGGCGGCTCTGCCACGAGATCCGCCGCCCGCTCCGCATCGGCACCGGCCAGGTAGCCCCAACGCCGCTCCAGCAGGGCGGGGCTGTCCTCCACCACCAGGCCCCAGTCGCGCAGCAGCTCCAGGCCGGCCGCCAGCTTGGCGCCATCGTCGAGGGCCGAACTGGCGGCCACCAGGCCGACCCGGTCGCCGCGGCGCAGGGGGGCGGGCAGGGCGAGGCACGGAGCGTTCATCGCAGGCCGGGGATGCGGGAGAGAAGCGGGAACAGAGGAGGATGGGCCATGGGCCTTCAGGACCCGACACCGAGGATGATCCCCAGCAGCAGCAGGGCGCCGAGCAGCACCTGGCGGCTGAAGTGGCGGCCGTAGGCGCTGCGGGGCAGGGAGGGCTGTGCCAGGACCAGAGCCTCCCGCAGCATGCCGGCTGTGGCCACCAGCCAGGCCAGCCAGAAGGCCGCACCGCCGTCCCCCCGCAGGAAGACGGCGGCGGCCAGGGCCAGGCCGGTGAGGGCGTAGCAGAGCGCCACCCAGGCCGGTGCGCTGGCGCCGAGGGTGAGGGCGCTGCTGCGCACCCCCAGCCGGGCGTCGTCCTCGCGGTCGCTCATCGCGTAGACCGTGTCGAAACCGAAGGTCCAGGCCAGGGCTGCGAGCCAGACCAGGGCCAGGGGCCAGCCGCCCGCCAGCGATCCGCTGGCGGCGGCCCAGGGGATCAGCACCGCGAAACCCCAGCAGAGGGCCAGCACCAGCTGGGGCAGGGCGAACCAGCGCTTGGCGGAGGGGTAGAGCAGCACCGGTGGCAGGGCCGCCACGGCCAGGGCGAGGGTGGGGCCGCGGCCGGAGCCCGGCAGCGCCAGCACCACCACCAGGGCCAGCACCAGGCAGAGCAGCAGCAGGGCCACAGCGGTGCCCACCCCCACCCGCCCGGAAGCGAGGGGCCGGCTGCGGGTGCGCTCCACCAGGGGATCGATGCGGCGATCCCAGAGGTCGTTGGCGATGCAGCCGGCGCCGCTCACCGCCAGGCCGCCCAGCACGATCCAGCCCACCAGGGGAGGCGGCGGCGGAGCCTGGGGGTTGAGCCAGAGGGCCCAGCCGGCGGGAATCAGCAGGATCAGGCGACCGCTGGGTTTGTGCCAGCGCAGCAGCTCCAGCAGGGCCCTTGCCGTGGCCATGGCGGCTCCCAAGCTGGCGGAACCCTAGAGCTGCCCGGGGCGGGGTCCGGTGGCAAAGTGTGGCGCCGCTGGACGGTGTGCCCCCGATGGCCCCTACATCCCTGCCGGAAGGTGCCACCAGCGTGGGGGAGCGGCGCGTGGCCGCCATCGACATCGGCACCAACTCGATCCACCTGCTGATCGCGGCGATCGATCCCACCCTCCATGCCTTCAGCGTGGTGCAGGCGGAGAAGGCCACGGTGCGGCTGGGGGAGCGAGACCCGGAGACCGGCGCCCTCTCGCCGGAATCGGTGGAGCGGGCCCTGCTCACCCTGCGCCACTGCCGCGACCTGGCCCTCAGCCATGGCGCTGAGCAGATCGTGACCGCGGCCACCAGTGCGGTGCGGGAGGCCCCCAACGGCCGGGAGTTCCTCCAGACCCTCGACGACGAGCTGGGCCTGAGCGTGGATCTGGTCAGCGGACCGGAGGAGGCGCGGCTGATCTACCTCGGGGTGCTCTCCGGGCTGCAGCTGGGGGAAACGCCTCACTACATCCTCGACATCGGCGGCGGCTCTACCGAACTGATCCTGGCCGACGGTCGCGATGCCCGGTCCCTCACCAGCACGCGCATCGGCGCGGTCCGGCTGCAGCGGGAGTTCTGCCAGCAGGATCCGCTCAGCGCCCCGCGCCGGCTGTTCCTGGAGGCCTACATCCAGGGATCCCTCGATCCGGCCGTGGCCCAGGTGCGCGCCAGCCTGGAGCCGGGGGAGCGGCCGGAGATGGTGGGCACGAGCGGCACGGCCATGGCCCTGGCGGCCCTGGCGGCCGCCGAGGACCCCAAACCGACCATGAAGCTCAACGGCTACCGCCTCAGCCGTGCCCGGGTCGACCAACTGGTGGACCGCCTGGTGGCGATGACGCCGGAGCAGCGCCGCGCCCTGGCCCCGATCAACGACCGGCGGGCCGAGATCATCGTGCCCGGCGCCCTGATCCTGCAGACGGCCATGGCCATGCTGCAGGCCCGGGAGCTGGTGGTCTGCGACCGCGCCCTGCGGGAGGGCCTGATCGTGGACTGGATGCTGCGCAACGGCCTGCTGGGGGACCGCTTCGCCTTTCAGAGCAGCATCCGGGAACGCACGGTGCGACATCTGGCCCGCAGCCACGGCGTCGATCTGGCCCGGGCCGACCGGGTCGCCTCCCACGCCCTGGCCCTCTACGACCAGAGCCGCGGCCTGCTCCACACCGACCCCGGCAGCGGCAGGCAGCTGCTCTGGGCCGCCGCCCAGCTCCACAGCTGCGGCAAGCACATCAACATTGCCGCGTACCACAAACACACCTGGTACCTGATTCGCCACGGCGAACTGCTCGGCTACAGCGAGGCCGAACATCTGATGGTGGCGGCCATCGGCCGCTACCACCGCCGCGGCTTGCCCAAAAAGCGGCATGAATCCTGGCAGCTGATCGAGGGGCGCGCCGAACGCCAGACCGTTGCCTCCATGGCCCTGCTGCTGCGCCTCGCCGCCGCCCTCGACCGCCGGCCCGCCGCCGTGATCGGCGGCATCAAGGTGGAGGGGGAGGGATCCCGCAGCGCCGGCACGGCGGGGCTGGCGATCACGCTGCTGCCGACCGAAGAGGCCGATGGAACACTCGCCAACCTCAGCCTGGAGCGCTGGAGCCTGCGCTCCTGTGCACCGGCGGTGTTGGAAGCGACTGGGCTGAAACTCAGGGTGCCGGAGCCCCAGGAGGGCTGACAGCCGCCGGCGTCGGTGCGACCGTGGCCCCGGGCGCCACGGAGATGGGATCGGGGGAGGAGCTGCTGAACCCCCGCCACTGCACCGCACTGATCGGCCCGAGCACCCGGGCCGGGCCACCGGCGACGGAGGCGCTCACCAGGTCGGGACGGCCCGCCATGACCCGCAATCCGCCTCCCAAGGGAAAGCGCTTCTCGCCCTGGAGGAGGGTGCCCTTGAACAGGCTGCGGCCCGCCGCATCACGGACCTCAACCCAGCTGGCTCCCGTGGTGGTGAGCATCAGCTCATCGGCGGCGCTGGTGGCGCCTGCCGCCGCGGCGGTGCCGGCGGAAGGCACCCCGGCGGCGGCAGCCGTGGCCGTGGTGGAGGGGGTAGCGGGGGCGGGGACCGTAGCGGTTGCCGTAGCGGGGGCGGGGGCCGTGGCAGACGAGGGGGCGCTCGCCGTTCCGGCCGGGCGGGCCCAGGGGCGCGGCAACAGCAGGGCGGCTGCCACGACGGCCCCAGCCAGGGCCAGGCCCCCCAGCACGAGGGCTGGCACCAGGGGGAAGGAGGAGCTGGGCGAGCGCGAAGGCTGCCCGGGAGATGGGAGGTCAGGCACCACCCGGCGGGCGGCCCGGGGCGTGGCGAAGGAGCGCAAGGCGGCCAGATCGGCGTCCACATCCAGACCCAGGCTGGCGGCCACCCGCCGAGCCTGGGCAATCACAAAGACCGGCTCCGGCAGGCGGCTGAGATCAGCGTGCTCCAAAGCTTCGAGTTGATCGGTGCCAAGGCGGAGCCGGTTGGCGAGTGTCTCGATGGAGAGCCCCTGGGCCTGCCGGGCCGTGGCAATCCGTTGGCCGAGCTGGAGTAGTGGCGCCGCAGAACCTGCCCCTGAAGGGATGGAAGCGTCGGCCTGCTGATGGTCGGAAGGGAGTGCCGGGATGTCAGGCACGAGAAACGATCCACGGAGCCACACGGCACCCTAAGTATGCCTGGCCTGGATCAAGGTCAAAGCCGGCGGACGGCCGTGAACGTATCGGACCACACCAGCTGAGGGTGATGGGGCGAGAAAATCGACAAAAGAACACCCGAATCAAAACGACGGCTCGATCGGATCCGAAGCATTCGAGGAGATGGGCGATACTGGATTCGAACCAGTGACCCCTTCCGTGTGAAGGAAGTGCGCTACCGCTGTGCTAATCGCCCGATGGTGCCTGGATCTCCCTGATCTGACGATCAACCCGGACTGAAACCGGACATGGAGACCTCAAGGCCAGCGGTTCCATGACCGCCTTTCGGGAGCATAGATCACGGCCTCCCCGACGATTCGCGCCCCTCCAATCCGTGCGCC
>JBILUS010000005.1:0-137728 GCA_044370835.1 Cyanobium sp.
CACCATCACCGACAACGGCATCGGCATGAGCGCCGATGAGGTGAAGCGCTACATCAATCAGGTGGCCTTCTCCAGCGCCGAGGTCTTCCTCGAGAAGTACAAGCAGGACAGCGATGCCATCATCGGCCACTTCGGCCTTGGCTTCTATTCGAGCTTCATGGTCGCCGCCCGGGTCAAGCTGGTGACCCTCAGCGCCCGCCCCGGCAGCGAGGCGGTGTGCTGGAGCTGCGACGGCTCGCCCCGGTTCAGCCTTGAAGCGGCGGAACGCTCCGAACCCGGCACCGATGTGATCCTCCACCTGATGGAGGAGGAACTGGAGTACATCGAGCCCTCCCGCATCCGCACCCTGATCACCACCTACTGCGACTTCCTGCCGGTGGCGGTGCAGCTGGACGGTGAAACGGTGAACCGCCGCGAGGCCCCCTGGCGCCAGAGCCCGCGCGAGCTCAGTGATGACGACTACATCGCCCTCTACCGCTACCTCTACCCCTTCCAGGGCGACCCGCTGCTGTGGGTGCACCTCAACACCGACTACCCCTACACCCTGCAGGGGATCCTCTACTTCCCGAAGCTCGGTGGCGGGCGAGCCGACTGGGAGAAGGGTGAGATCCGCCTGTACTGCAACCAGGTGTTCGTGAGCGATTCGATCAAGGAGGTCGTACCCCGCTACCTGCTTCCCCTGCGCGGCGTGCTCGATTCGCCCGACATCCCGCTCAATGTGAGCCGCTCCGCCCTCCAGACCGACCGCCGCGTGCGCTCGATCGGCGGCTTCGTGGCCAAGAAGGTGGGCGACCGCCTGCGGGATCTCCACCGCGATGATCCGGCCCGCTACGCCGCGATCTGGGATGCGGTGGCCCCCTTCATCAAGATCGGCGCCCTTGAGGATGAGAAGTTCGCCGAGCAGGTTGCCGAGCTGGTGCTGTTCGGCACCACCGCAGCGGCCGCTCCCGAAGACAGCCTTCCCGAGGGGGAACGGCCCGACCCGATCGCCAGTGGGGAGCGGACTTACACCACCCTGGCGGGCTACCGCAGCCGCCTGGCCCCGGAGCACAGCCAGCGGGTGATCTACTGCACCGATGAGACCGGCCAGGCCGGTGCGCTGGCGCTGTGGAAAGCCCAGGGTGTCGAGGTGCTGCTGGCCGACACCTTCATCGACACCCAGTTCATCCCCTGGCTGGAGCACCGCCACGGTGATCTCACCTTCCAGCGAGTGGACGCGGAGCTCGATGCCTCGCTGCAGGAGGCCGAGAGCCCGATCACCGATGCGGAGGGGCGCGACAGCGGCGACAGCCTGCGGGAGCTGTTCCGGACCGCCCTGGCCAATGACAAGGTGACCGTGCAGGTGCAGGCCCTCAAGGGCGATGACGCTCCGGCCGCCCTGATCCTGCTGCCCGAGCAGATGCGGCGCCTCAACGACATGGGGGCCCTGATGGAGCAGCGCCTGCCCGGCTTGCCGGAGCACCACGTGCTGCTGGTGAACCGCCGCCACCCCCTGGTGGAGGGGCTGCAGAAGCTGGCGTCCGGGGGCGTGATCACCACTGCCGGAGGTGGCGGCAGCTCCCCGAGCCAGGTGCTGGCCGAGGACCTGGGCCGCCACCTCTACGACATGGCCCGCCTGGCTGTGGGGGGCCTGGAGCCCGAGCAGCTCAGCGGCTTCCAACAGCGCAGCACCAACCTGCTCGGCCAGCTGCTGCAGCGGGGCCTGGTCTGAGGGCGGCCGCGCCGTTTGCTAAGTTGCCCTACTGGGCTTCCGCCCTTCGTTTCGGTCAGGAAAAGGGTCCATGTCCCGCGTCTGTGAGCTCACCGGTAAGCGTGCCAACAACGGCATGGCCGTCAGCCATTCGCACGTGCGCACCAAGAAACTCCAGCAGGTGAACCTGCAGGAACGGCGCCTCTGGTGGGCCGAGGGCAACCGCTTCGTGAAGCTCCGGGTCTCCACCCGCGCCCTCAAGACCATCCAGAAGAAGGGTCTGGGTGCCTACGCCAAGGAACTCGGCGTCAACCTCGCCAAGATCTGAGTCCCGTCGTCCGGGCGCCCCCGGATCGGCCCCTTCCTTGGCAGACTGCGCCGGTTTCTCCGGCACCCCGGCCACCACCATGGCTTCAACGCTGCCCCGCCGCCAGCTGCTCAAGGGAATGGCTCAGCTGCCCCTGGTGGTTCTGGCCTCAGCCGCCCTGTTGCAACCGCGCCCTGCTCAGGCCCTCGGTGGGGTTCTCCCCACGTTGGATGTCGAAGCACCGGAGTTCAGCCTCGAGGGCGTGAGCCCGGACCGGCGCGGTGACCCCCAGCCCGTGCGCCTGTCCCGCGCCGACCTGGCCGGCCAATGGGTGGTGCTGTACTTCTATCCCCGCGATTTCACCAGCGGCTGCACCCTGGAGGCACGGGGCTTTCAGCGGGACCTGGATGTCTACCGCCGCGCCGGCGCCACCGTGGTGGGCGTCAGTGCTGACGACGCCGACTCCCACGCCTCCTTCTGCGGCAGTGAGGGGCTTGCCTTTCCGCTGCTCTCCGATCCGGGCGGGGTGGTGAGCCGCCGCTACGGCTCCTGGATGGCGCCCTATTCGCTGCGCCACACCTTCCTGATCGATCCGGCCGGCATCCTGCGGGCCCGCTGGGTTGGCGTGAATCCAAGCCGCCACAGCGCTGAGGTGCTCGAGGAACTGGGCCGGCAGCAGGCCCGGGCTGTGGCCTGACCATGGCTCGTCCTGCCGACATCGTTCCGGGTCCGGCCGGTCGCCAGTCGCGTCGCCGGTTGCTGCGGCTGCTCACGCCGATGCTGCTCAGCCTGTGCGCCGCCGCCCCCCTGCTGGCCAGCGGTGGTGCCGGACCCTTGGCGGCCGCCCCGGCGGTCCCGCCGCCCCCGCCCATCGGCCCCTCCCGCCTTCACCTGCTCGCGGTGGCGGACACCGGCAGCGGCGATTCCCGCCAGCAGGCCGTGGCCGACCAGATGGCGGCGGTGCACCGGCGCCGGCCGGTGGATCTGGTGGTGCTCGGCGGCGACAACATCTATCCCGATGGCGACCTGGCCCGGATCGGGGCCAGTTTCGAGCGCCCTTACCGGGAACTGCTGGCAGCGGGGGTTCCCTTTCACGCCGTGCTCGGCAACCACGACATCCGCACGGGCAACGGCGATCCCCAGGTGGCCTACCGGCCGTTCGGGATGAAGGGCCGCTGGTACAGCCTGCGCCGCGGTCCCGTGGAGCTGTTCATGCTCGACACCAACATGAACACCCCCTGGCAGCACCAGCTGCCCTGGCTGAAGAAAGCCCTGGAACGCAGCACCGCCTCCTGGAAGGTGGTGGTGGGTCACCACCCGATCTACAGCTCCGGCTTCTACGGCGACGATCCCGCCGCCATCGCCCGCCTCACCCCTCTGTTCCAACGTTACGGGGTGCAGGTCTACATCAACGGCCATGAGCATCACTACGAGCGCAGCCGTCCGATCGAGGGCACCACGTACTTGATCGTGGGCGGTGGCGGTGCCCACCTGCGGTCCGTGGTGCCCGATGCCCACGCGGCCCGGGCCGTGAGTGTGCACAGCTTCGCCGAACTGAGCGCCAGCGATCGGGAGCTCGAAATCGTGGGCTGGGATGCCAAGGGCCAGGTGATCGACCGCGCTGTGCTGAAGCGCTGAGCCAGCCCGCCCTGGGCCTCCCGCTGCCGTTCAGGGAGCCGCTGCCGCCTGGGCCCCTCCCGCCAGACGCTCCAGCACCCGCCGGTGGGTACGGGCACCGGCCCGCAGTGCCGTGATGCGGGCCGGCTCAGGGGGGCGCTCCAGCGCCGCCTGCCAGAACTCCGCCAGCCCAGACGGCGGCGGCCCGGCCAGATCCAGACAGGGACAGCCAATGGCCTCCGCTGCAGCGGCCACCTTCGGGTCGTAGCTCAAGGCCGCCGTGGGGGCCCCGGCAAGGGCGGCCAGGATCAGGCCATGGAGGCGCATGGCGAGCACCAGCGAAGCGCCGGCGAACTGCTCAAGCGCGGCGGTGGGATCCTGCAGCTCCAGTTCACGGCTCCGCGCCATCAGCGCCGGAGGCACCAGGCCCTCGGTGTGGAGGGCTGCGAGCAGGCCACGATCCTGCTCCTGATGGAAGGGCAGCCAAAGCACGGGCCGATCCGCCTGGGCCGCCAGCTGGTCGAGCGCTTCAAGGTAGGGACGCCAGGCGGCCCCATGGAGGTGGGCCGTGGGCCGCCAGCAGAGCACGATCGGGCCGCCCCGTCCGTGCCAGTCCCGCGGCGCCAGACCCCAGACCGGATCGCTGCCCAGCTCCGCCGCGATGCCCCAGCCGGCCGCCAGGGCAGCGGAGGCGGGATCCCGCCAGCTGATTGCCGTGGCCAGGGGCAACAGCAGCCGCACCAGCATGCGGCTGCGACGCCGCCGCAGGGGCCCCAGCCCCTGCCCCCAGAGACCCACCGATTTGCCCCGCAACCGGGCCGCCACGATCAGGGCTGCGTAGTAGACGAGGCTCTTGAAGCTGGTGGAATCCTGCAGAAGGCTGCCGCCGCCCAGTACCAGCGTCTGGCAGCCGGCCAGGGCCCGCAGCACCCCGCCGAGGCTGCGTCGGTCGGTGGTGGCCACCCCGAAGCGTCGGCGCACCAGGGCCTGATCCCGGGCGGTCACAACGGGTTCGCTGCCGGGCGGCAACTGGCCGAGCAGCACCTCCAGCAGGGCGTCGTCGCCAAGGTTGTGCTCGCCGTAGTAGCCACACAGCAGCACCTTCCCCAGCCCGCTCACCGCTGCCCCCGCTCGCGCTTGTCTGCCGAACCTAGACCTGGCCCGATGCAGGGGCTCTTACATTGCCAGCACTGCGGAGCCGCGCCCCATGCATGCCCTGTCGCTGGGCACCTGGTGGATCCACATCACGTCGGTGCTGGAGTGGTTGGTGGCGATCGCGGCGGTGCAGGCCTACGGCCGCCACCGGCGGGAAGGGGGCTGGCGCTGGCTGGCGCTCGCCATGGTGCCGGCCCTGGGCAGTGCCATGGCGGCCTGCACCTGGCACCTGTTCGACAATCCCGATGGGCTGCGGGGCCTGGTGGTGTTCCAGGCGGCCCTCACCACCCTCGGCAATGCCGCGCTGGCCCTCGCCGCCTGGAACCTGCTGCGCCAGCAGCGGCGCCAGGACAGCGGCGAGGCCGCCGCGGCGGGCCAGCGCACGGGAGAGCCATGAGCGCGGCAACGGCGCCGCTGGCGGCCCTGGCGGCGATCGATCCGGCCCCCTTCTTCGTGCTGTCGCTGCTGCCCTACCTGGCCTTTCTCTGGTGGGCAGCCCGGGTGCGGGCCTTCCCCCGGCTGGCCCTGGTGGGCTTCCAGCTCACCCTGCTGTTCGTGGCGGTCACGATCGTGGCGGCGGTGGTGGCCCAGCTGCACTTCGGCCGCCAGCTGGCGGATGTGGATCCGCTCCATGGCGGCGCCGAGGCCTTCCTCACCCTCAGCAATGCCCTCGTGCTGCTGGGCTTTGCGGCCGGCCGAAGCCAGCAATCACGCTGAGGGGAGGTGAACAAGTCTTACGGCGGCGGGGCATAACCCTCGCGCGCCCGGAAGATGGGTCGTCGCGCTTGTCCCCATGATCGCTCCCCTGCTGGCTGTGGCCCCTGCCGCCGTGTCCTGGTCGCCGAAGGTGGGCCTGGTGATGATCCTGGCGAATGTGATCGCCATCGCCATCGGCAAGGCCACCATCAAACAGCCCAATGTGGGTCTGCAGCTCCCCAGCAGCAACCTCTTCGGCGGCCTCAGCCACGGCGCCATGCTCGGCACCATCAGCCTGGGCCACATCCTCGGCATGGGGGCCATCCAGGGTCTGGCCTCCCGCGGTGTGCTCTGAGCACAGCGCAGATCGCGATCAGCGCAGACCGAGCAGGTAGGGCAACGCCCGCAACCCGTAGCGCTCGAAGCGGTATCCGAACAGCAGGGCTGAGAGATCCTCGGCCTTGCCGCCTTCCAGGCTGGCCAGCAACTGCTCGAGCCGGCGATCGGCCCCTGGGCTGTGCAGACCCAGCCAGGTTCGGCGGGCCAGGCGGCCGCTGAGTTCCCAACGGCGACCCAGGGCCCGGCGCAACAGCTGGGGATAGGCCCCAAGGGCATCGGTGCCGGCCCCGCCCTCCGGCCCCGAGCGCTGCGCCGAAAGGCTCTCCAGCAGCAGCGGCGCCAGCACCCGGCTGCTGGTGAGGGCATGGCGGATGCCCTCACCCCCCAGCAGGTTGGCGGTGCTCACCGCATCGCCGAGCCCCAGCAGACGGCCGCGCCTGTGGGGCTCACGCCGAGCAATGGTGCTGCGGATCAGCCCGCCGTGGCGATCCAGCACCATCATGGATGTCCGCTCCGCCGGGCTGAACAGCCGCGCCAGCAAGGCCTCCAGCACCGGGGCCAGGGACGGCTGGCGCCGACCAGGATCCTGCAGGCGACAGATGCCCACCTTCAGCCGGCCGCTCTGCATCGGAAACACCCAGCCGTAGCCCTGGCTGACCCAATCGCTGCCGAGGCAGAAGGCGAGCCGCGGCGCCCAGCGCTGCCAGCAGGCCTGGGGCACCTCCACAAGCCACTCCAGACCCACGCCGCTCACCAGGCCATCGCGGCCGGCTGGCCCCGGCGAGGGGTCCCCGAGCAGCCCCCGCTCTTGGCCAGTGGCATCCACCACCCAGGCGCTGCGCACCTCCAGCACCTCCCCCGCCACGCTGCGCAGCCGGGTGACCATCGTGCTGCTCTCCTGACGGCAAGCAAGGGCCCGCAGGCCGAGCCGCACCGCTCCACCCCAGCGCTCCGTTTCCGCCACCAGCCAGTGGCGCAGGGCCGCGAAGTCGAGCACCACGCCCTGGGGGCGCGGGCTGTCCCAGCATCGGCGGTGCTCGCCTGGGCCGAACAGCTCCCATCCCTGCCAGCGGGCCGCCACCACCGCGGCCGGCAGGCCGAAGCGCTCAAGGGCCGCAAGGGGCATGGCAGCGCTGCTGAAGGCGGCCCGCTCCAGGCTGGGCAGCCGGTCCACCAGCAGCACGTCCACGCCATGCAGGGCGAGCTGGCGAGCCAGATCACCGCCGGCAGGGCCGGCGCCGACGACCAGCACACGGCATTCGAGGCGGATCAGAGGATCAGGCGACCGCGGGGGCGCGGCGGTCGTCGGTGGCGCGGTCAGCGGCGGCAGGGGAACCGAAGCGCTGCAGGATCCGCTCGGCCATCTGGGAAGGCGTGAGGCCCAGGGCCTGCTTGCTCTGATCGGGGCTGGCGTGGTCGACCAGCAGATCCGGGATGCCGAGCCGCAGAACCGGCACCAGCACCTCCCGGTCGTTGAGGCACTCCACCACAGCGGCGCCGAAACCACCGGGCAGGGCGCCCTCCTCGAAGGTCACAACCCGGCCGATGCGGCGCGCCATCGGCACGATCAGGGCCTCATCGAGCGGCCGCAGGAAGCGGGCATTGATCACGGCGCAACGCAGACCCTGCTCCTGCAGCAGGCCAGCGGTCGCCATGGCCGGCGCCACCATGGCCCCATAGGCGACCAGCAGGAGGTCGTCGCCATCGGCCAGCAGTTCGCCCCGGCCGATCTGCAGGGGCTGCCAGCCCTCCTCCATCAACGGCACGCCCTCCCCTTCGCCGCGGGGAATGCGGATCGCGCAGGGCCCGGGATGGGCGATCGAGGTCACGAGCATGCGCTGCAATTCGGCCTCATCCTTCGGCGCCATCACGGTGAAGTTCGGCACCGCCCGCAGGTAGCTGATGTCGTACTGGCCCTGGTGGGTGGGGCCATCGGCGCCCACGATGCCGGCCCGGTCCAGCACGAAGGTGACGGGCAGGTTCTGGATGCCCACGTCGTGGATGAGCTGGTCGTAGGCCCGCTGCAGGAAGGTGCTGTAGATCGCCACCACGGGCCGCAGCCCCTCGCAGGCCATGCCGGCGGCCATGGTGACAGCGTGCTGCTCGGCGATGCCCACATCGAAGTACTGCTTCGGCAGGGCCTTCTCAAGCAGATCGAGGCCGGTGCCGGTCGCCATGGCGGCGGTGATGCCCACGACGCGGGGATCCTGCTCGCAGATCTTCAGGAGCGTCTGTCCGAACACCTTGCTCCAGCTGGGGGGCTTGGGCTTGCTGGAGGGGTAGGCCTTGCCCGTGGCCAGATCGAAGGCGCTCTGGGCGTGATAGCCCACTTGATCAGCCTCGGCATAGGGATAGCCCTTGCCCTTGGTGGTGGCCACATGCACCAGCACCGGACCCTCCGTGCGGTGGGCCGCCTCGAAGGTGCGCACCATCGCCGCGATGTCGTGGCCGTCAACCGGACCCATGTACGTGAAGCCCAGCTCCTCGAACACGGCGCCGAGCTTGGGAACCGCCAGGCGCTTCATGCTCTCCTTGAGGGTCTTGAGTTCGTTGGGGAGTTCCCCGTGCAGGAACGGCAGGTGGCGGATCGCCTCCTCGGCGTTGTCCTGGATGAACTGCACCGGCTTGCTCAACCGCATGCGGTTGAGATGGGTGGAGAGGGCGCCCACCGGCGGGCTGATCGACATGTCGTTGTCGTTGAGCACCACCAGCAGGTTGGTGCGCGGCAGGTGGCCGGCGTGGTTGATCGCCTCAAGGGCCATGCCGCCGGTGAGGGCCCCATCGCCAATCACGGCGACGCACTTGAAGTGCTCCTGGCGCGCATCGCGGGCCAGGGCCATGCCCAGGGCGGCCGAGATGCTGGTGGAGGCGTGGCCGGCGCCGAAGTGGTCGAAGCGGCTCTCGCAACGCTTCAGGTAGCCCGCCACTCCGCCTTTCTGGCGCAGAGTGTGGAAATCGCCGTAGCGACCGGTGATCAGCTTGTGGGGATAGGCCTGGTGGCCCACATCCCACACCACCCGGTCCCGGTCCAGATCGAGGGTTTGATAGAGAGCGAGGGTGAGTTCCACCACCCCCAGGCCGGGGCCGAGGTGGCCGCCGCTGGTGGAGACCACCTCGAGATGCCGTTCCCGGATCTGGCGGGCCACCGCCTCCAGCTCAGCCACTGACAGGCCATGCAGCTGGTTGGGGTGGCTCAACGCGCTGAGATGCATGCCCTGCTGTTCCCTAGAGAGCCAATCTACGGGTTGCCCACGGGCAAACGGCGACAACCGCCACCGTTCGGCAGACCGGTTGCGACACTGGAAAGATGAACGGCGACGCCCCCTCCTCCGCCCTGCCCGAGGCCAGTTCCTACCTGCAGCGGATCCTGCGGGCCCGCGTCTACGACGTGGCGATCGAATCGCCCCTCGATCCAGCTCCCAACCTCTCAGCCCGCCTGCAGAACACGGTGCTGCTGAAGCGGGAGGACCTGCAGCCGGTGTTCAGCTTCAAGCTCCGCGGCGCCTACAACTGCATGGTGGGCCTCAGCCCGGCCGACCTGGAACGGGGAGTGATCGCCGCCAGCGCCGGCAACCATGCCCAGGGGGTGGCCCTGGCCGCCCAGCGCCTCGGCTGCCGGGCCGTGATCGTGATGCCGCTCACCACGCCGGAGATGAAGGTGCGGTCGGTGGCGGCCCGCGGGGCGGAAGTGGTGCTGCATGGCGACAACTACGACGCCGCCTTCGCCGAGGCCCGACGGCTTGAACAGGAGCGGGGGCTCACCTTCATCCATCCCTTCGACGATCCCGATGTGATCGCCGGCCAGGGCACCATCGCCCTAGAGATCCTGCGCCAGTGCTCCACGCCTCCCGATGCCATTTATGTGGCGGTTGGCGGCGGCGGCCTGATCGCCGGCATCGCCGCCTACGTGAAGAGCCTCTGGCCTGAAGTGGAGGTGATCGGCGTTGAGCCGGTGGATGCCGATGCCATGGCCCGGTCCCTCGCCGCCGGCCGGCGGGTGAGACTCGACACGGTGGGCCTGTTTGCCGACGGCGTGGCGGTGCGGGAGGTGGGGGAACTCACCTTCGACCTGGCCCGCCGTTACGTGGACCGGATGCTCAGCGTCGACACCGACGCGATCTGCGCCGCCATCAAGGATGTGTTTGAGGACACCCGCTCGATCCTCGAGCCGGCCGGTGCCTTGGCGGTGGCCGGCATGAAGGCCGATGTGCAGGCCCGCGGCCTGCGCGGTCGCACCCTGGTGGCGGTGGCCTGCGGCGCCAACATGAACTTCGGCCGCCTGCTGTTCGTGGCGGAACGGGCCGAGCTGGGCGAAGAGCGCGAGGCCCTGCTGGCGGTGGAGATCCCGGAGCAGCCCGGCAGCCTGCGGCGCTTCTGCGCCCTGCTGGGGCAGCGCAGCCTCACCGAGTTCTCCTACCGCCTGGCCGATCCGCAGCGGGCCCACATCTTCGTGGGGGTGCAGATCAACGGCCATGCCGACACCCGCCAGTTGATCGAGGACCTGGAGCGCGAGGGATTCCCCTGCCTCGATCTCTCCGGCAACGAACTGGCCAAGCTCCACCTCTGCCACATGGTGGGCGGCCGGCTGCCGGCCAGCGCCGGCGCGGCCCTGGAGCAGGGGGAGGAACTGCTCTACCGCTTCGAATTCCCGGAACGCCCCGGCGCCCTGATGGCGTTCGTCAGCAGCCTTCATCCCAGCTGGAACATCAGCATCTTCCACTACCGCAACCACGGCGCCGATGTGGGGCGGATCGTGGTGGGGGTTCAGGTGCCTGCCGCTGAGCGGGCTGATTGGCAGGCCTTCGTGGCCGGCCTGCCCTATCCCCACTGGGAGGAGACCGCCAACCCGGCCTACCAGGTTTTCCTCGGACAACGATCCATGGCCCTGCCGGCCCGCGATGCCCTGGTGAGCGCCTGACGCCTGCGATACCGTTCCAAACAGCCAATGCGGTCCTGCCCATGGCCCGTCCGAAGCTGATGGAGCCAACCGGACCCTCCCCCCTGGACGAGGAGGCGCTGCCCCAGGCCGCCCCTGAACCGGCCGGTCCGGGGCTGCCCGAGGCGGCCGCGGTGGCCCTCGAATCCCTCTCCCTGCCGGCGCGGCTCGAGGCGATCCTGTATCTCAAGGGCAAGCCCCTCACCCTGGCGGAGCTCTCGGAGCTGGTCGGCCTCGATCGCGACAGCACCGAGTTGGCCCTGATCACCCTGATGGCGGACTACGCCCACCGCGACACCGCCCTGGAGATTCACCAGGAGGGTCAGCGCTATGGCCTGCAGCTGCGCGACGGCCTCGGCGATCTGGTCACCAACCTGCTGCCGGTGAACCTCTCCACCGCATCGCTGCGCACCCTGGCCACCATCGCCCTCAAACGCCGCATCCTGCAGTCGGATCTGGTGGAGCTGCGCGGCTCCGGCGCCTACGACCACATCAAGGACCTTCTGGCCCAGAACTTCATCGAACGCCGGCGCCAGAGCGACGGCCGCTCCTATTGGCTGAGCCTAAGCGAGAAGTTCCACCGCACCTTCGCCGTCCAGGGGCTTGAGTCCGCCGGTTCCGAGCCCGCTGCGGGAGCACGCCAGCTGGAGCTTCAGACCGCCGCCGCGCCGGAGCTGGCTGCCGACCCCGGCGCCGCTGCATAGAGTCGGGGCACGTTCGCCGCCCCCGGTTTCGATCCCGCCATGGCCGTCATCGTCTTTCTGCTGCAGGTGCTGGCCCAGACCCTGAGCATCTACACCCTGGTGCTGCTGGTGCGGGTGCTGCTGAGCTGGTTCCCCAACCTCGACTGGAGCAACCCCATCCTTTCGAGCGTGAGCGCGATCACCGATCCCTATCTCAATGCCTTCCGCGGCCTGATCCCACCGGTGGGGGGGCTGGATCTCAGCTCCCTGGTGGCCTTCCTGGCCCTGCAGCTGGCCCAGGGACTGCTCGGCTTCGGCGCCTCGGTGGCCAGCTCTGGCCTCAGCTACTGAGGCAGCTGCGGCAGCTCAGGCCGGCCCGAGATCCTGCTCGAGGGGCAGCTTCTCGTCGTCCTCCCCGGCCCGGGTGCGCACCGGCGCCGAGAAGCCACGGGCTCGCACCTTGCTCACCAGGAAGGGCCCGGGGGTGCCGGCTGGGACCGCGAGACGGAGGGCGAAGGGGGAAGCGCCTGGGGGCACATCACCGATCGAGCCCACCCGGGTGCGGTTGGGCAGCACCGGTTCACCGCTGGCATCAAGAATGCGGGCGAACACATCGGTGTCGACCACCGGACGGCGCCCTGGGTTGGTGACCACCCCGCGCAGGGCGTAGCAACTGGCCCCGGCAGGCCGGCGCATCCCGCTCTGACTACCGGGATCATCGGCGGGGCAGGGCTCCAGCAGCACCTCGCTCACCTGCAGATCGGCGGCCGCCGCCTGGCCGGGCAGCCACTGCCAGGCCACCAGGGCCAGGGAAACCCCCAGCAGCAGGGCAAGCACGGTCCGCAGCAGCGGCTTCGGCAGCCGGGGTTCCGGGGTCATCAGCGCCGATCTCCACTACCGGAGATCACGTTACGGGCGGCGCGGCTGGCCAGTTTGGCCAGGTTGGCCTCGGCGATCGCCTCAAGGCTCAGGTCGAGCTCCGTGGCCAGCTGGGCCACATACCAGAGCACATCGCCCAACTCCAGCAGCAGGTCGTCCCGCACGGCCGCATCGAAGTGGCCGCCCTGGTCGCGCAGCACCTTCTTCACCTTGTCGGCCACCTCGCCGGCCTCGCCGCAGAGGCCCAGGGTGGGATAGGTGGGATTCGCCCCCGCCTGGGGGTAGCGAGCCGTGGCCCGGGAACGCTCCTGGTAGGCCTGGAAGTCCATTGCGAGCCGGGGTCGGACTGGTCCGGATGGTAGTTTCCGCCGCAGCCTGCGGTGCTCCATGGCCAAGCCCGATCTGTCGCGTCGCACCAAGATCGTGGCCACGATCGGACCGGCCACCGAGTCCGCCGAGATGCTGCGGCGGCTGATTGAGGCCGGTGCGACCACCTTCCGGCTCAACTTCTCCCACGGCGACCACGCCGACCACGCCCTGCGGATCGCCACGATCCGCCAGGTTGCCGAGGCGATGGGTCAGCACGTGGCCATCCTCCAGGACCTCCAGGGCCCGAAGATCCGGCTGGGCCGCTTCGAGGGCGGGCCCATCACCCTGGCCACCGGCGATCCCTTCACCCTCACCTCCCGGGACGTGCCCTGCAACCAGGCGATCGCCACGGTCACCTACGAGCGCCTGGCCGATGAGGTGCTGCCCGGCAGCCGCATCCTCCTCGACGACGGCCGGGTGGAGATGGTGGCGGAAACCGTGGATGGCCCCAGCCAGACCCTCCACTGCCGCGTGACCGTGGGGGGGGTGCTCTCCAACAACAAGGGGGTCAACTTCCCCGATGTGCAGCTTTCGATCCGCGCCCTCACCGACAAGGACCGCCGCGACCTGGCCTTCGGCCTCGAGCAGGGCGTCGACTGGGTGGCGCTGAGCTTTGTGCGCAACCCCTCCGACATGGAGGAGATCCGCGAGCTGATCCGCAGCCACGGCCACAGCACGCCGGTGGTGGCCAAGATCGAGAAATTCGAGGCGATCGATTCGATCGACAGCATCCTTCCCCTCTGCGACGGCGTGATGGTGGCCCGTGGGGACCTCGGCGTGGAGATGCCCGCCGAAGAGGTGCCGCTGCTGCAGAAGGAGCTGATTCGCAAGGCCAACAGCCTCGGCATCCCGGTGATCACCGCCACCCAGATGCTCGATTCGATGGTGAGCTGCGCCCGTCCCACCCGGGCCGAGGTGAGCGACGTGGCCAATGCCATCCTCGATGGCACCGATGCGGTGATGCTCTCCAATGAGAGCGCCGTGGGCGATTACCCCGTGGAGGCGGTGGCCACGATGGCCCAGATCGCCCGCCGTATCGAACGCGACTACCCGCAGCGGGTGCTGGACAGCCACATGGCCACCACCATCCCCAATGCGATCTGCCAGGCGGTGAGCAGCATCGCCCGCCAGCTCAACGCCGCCGCGATCCTGCCCCTCACCAAGAGCGGCTCGACGGCGCGCAATGTCAGCAAGTTCCGCCCCAGCACCCCGATCCTGGCGATCACCAGCGACCAGCAGGTGGCCCGCCAGCTCCAGTTGGTGTGGGGCGTCTCGCCCTTGCTGATTCCTGAGCAGATCAATTCCGGCAGCACCTTCAACGTGGCCATGGGCGTGGCTCAGCAGATGGACCTGCTGCGGGAAGGGGATCTGGTGGTCCAGACCCAGGGCACCCTCGAAGGGGTGAGCGGCTCCACCGATCTGGTGCGGGTGGGGCTGGTGTCGGCGATCCTGGGGCGGGGCCTGGGCATCGGCTCGGGGTCGGTGAGCGGCCGCGTGCGGCTGGCCCGCTCCGTCGCCGAAGCCGTCCACACCGAAACCGGCGAGATCCTGGTGGTGCGCGACACCAACGGCGACTACACCGAGGCGATCGGCCGCGCCCGGGGAGTGATCACGGAGGAGGAGAACCGCCACAGCGATGCGGTCCGTGCCGCCGAATCCCTCGGCATCCCGGTGATCGTGGGGGTGGCCAATGCCACCGTGGATCTGCTGCAGGGTGAGATCATCACCCTCACCATCCACGAGGGCGTGGTTCATCGCGGCGCCCTCAACCCGATCGAGGCCAGCGGCCGGCCCCTGCTGTAGTCGGTTAGACCAGCTTCAACCCTTCTCTGCCCCCATGGCCGCCCGGCTGCCCCTGCGTGAGACCGTGGGCATGGCCCTCACCACGCTGCGCTCCAATCGGCTGCGCAGTCTGCTCACCATGCTGGGCATCGTGATCGGCAATGCCTCGGTGATCACCCTGGTGGGGGTAGGCAAGGGCGCCCAGAACCTGGCGGAAGGCCAGCTCAGCAGCCTCGGCGCCAACGTGCTCTTCGTGGTGCCCGGCCGCAACGACACCCGCCGTCAGGGCATCGAAACCCCCAAGACCCTGGTGCTCGACGATGCCCGGGCGATCGCTGAGCAGGTGCCCAGCGTGAGACGGGTCGCGCCCCAGATCACCCTCAGCGAGGTGGTGCAGGCCGGGGCTCTCAGCGCCACCTCCACGGTGAGCGGGGTGACCCCGGACTTCCTGCCGGTGCGCAGCTTCGAGATCGCCCAGGGTCGCTTCTTCAGCGCCAGCGACCTGGAGGGGGCCCGCAACGTGACCGTGATCGGCCCGGACCTGCGCGACAAGCTGCTGCCCACCGGCTCCGCCCTGGGCCGGCAGCTGCGGATCCGCGACCAGGCCTTTGAGGTGATCGGCGTGCTCCAACCCAAGGGGGCGGCCTTCGGCTCCAACCAGGACGAGGCCGCCTACATCCCCCTCACCACCATGGTGAGCCGCCTCAGCGGGCGGGATCCCACCTATGGGGTGGTGCTGAGCTTCATCAGCGTCGAGGCACTCGATGAAAACAGCACCGGGGCCGCTGATTTCCAGATCACCAACCTGCTGCGCCAGCGCCACCGCATCCTGCGGGACGACGATTTCGCCGTGCGCTCCCAGAAGGATGCGCAGCAGATCGTGGGCACGATCACCGGCGGGCTCACCCTGATGCTGGGGGCGATCGGGGCGATTTCCCTCCTGGTAGGTGGGATCGGCATCATGAACATCATGCTGGTCGCGGTGAGTGAACGCACCGAGGAGATCGGCCTGCGCAAGGCGCTCGGAGCCCGCAGTGGCGATGTGCTGCTGCAGTTTCTGGTGGAATCCCTGGTGCTGGCCTCCCTCGGTGGCGTGATCGGCAGCGGCGTGGGCCTGGGCGCCGTGGCTTTGGTGGGAGCCCTCACGCCCCTGCCGGCCGCGATCGCGGCGCCGGCGGTGCTGGGCACGGTGTTGCTCTCCGGAACGATCGGGCTGGTGTTCGGGGTTCTGCCGGCCCGACGGGCCGCCCAGCTCGATCCGATCGTGGCGCTGCGCAGCCTGTAGCCCCCTTCGCGACCCGGCAAGCAGGGCCAGCGGAAGCTGAAGAAAACATGAAACCGGGTGAATGGTGACGATCGCCACCAAATGGCCGGCGGTCTCAGTGGGTAACTGGATTGATTTGTTGAAACCCCCACCATTGGACCGCGTCGACAGCAGCTCCCCGGATCCCGACATCGACAGTGTCCGGGCCTGCGGCTATCGCAACAGCACCGACCGGATGGTGATCCTGCGCTGCTGCGGTCCGGATCAGTTCTACCTGGAGCGGGTGGTCTTCCCCTTTGAGGTGCTCACCTTCCAGTGCCCCCCCGCCGCGGAGGTCGAGGTCTGGACCCATGGCCTCGGCGGGCCGGACCTGCTCGAAACCCTGCGGATCGAAGACCTGGTGATCGAACCCGAGGCCATCGCTGACGCTCCCACCGATCCGATGATGGAAGGGGCCTTCGGCGCTACCCCTTGGTTGCAGGCCGGCTGAAGCGCCCAGGAGGCCTCCAGACGCGGCGGCCGGGCAGCACACGCTTTACACTTATTCAAAATTCAGGACCCCATGAACCAGCGCTGGCGCCTTCTCGCTCTCTGGCTGCTTCCAGTTCTGGTGGCCCTCTTCCTGGGTTGGCAGTTGCTGGGTTCCGGCTTCAACCGCGATGCGGCCAAGGCACCGGTGGCGACCCCCCGGAACGCCGCCGTGACCCGGATGAGTTACGGCCGCTTCCTCGATTACGTCAATGCCGGTCGGGTCACGGCCGTCGACATCTTCGATGGGGGCCGCACCGCCGTGATCGAGGCCGTTGATCCCGATCTCGACAACCGCGTCCAGCGTCTGCGGGTGGACCTGCCCGGCCTGGCTCCCGAGCTCGTCAACAAGCTCAAGGAGCAGGGCATCAGCTTCGACATCCACCCGCCCAAGGCCACACCGCCGGCCCTGGGGCTTCTGGGGAACCTGCTCTTCCCGCTCCTGTTGATCGGCTCTCTGGTATTCCTGGCCCGCCGCGGTAACGGCATGCCAGGAGGTCCTGGCCAGGCCATGCAGTTCGGCAAGACCAAGGCCCGCTTCCTGATGGAGGCGGAGACCGGCGTGAAATTCGACGACGTCGCCGGGGTGGAAGAGGCCAAGCAGGACCTCCAGGAGGTCGTGACCTTCCTGAAGACCCCCGAACGGTTCACCTCCGTGGGGGCCAAGATTCCCAAAGGTGTCCTGCTGGTGGGGCCTCCGGGCACCGGCAAAACCCTGCTCGCCAAGGCGATCGCGGGCGAGGCCGGCGTTCCCTTCTTCTCCCTCTCCGGCTCGGAGTTTGTGGAGATGTTCGTGGGCGTCGGCGCCAGCCGGGTGCGCGACCTGTTCAAACGGGCCAAAGAGAACAGCCCCTGCCTGATCTTCATCGATGAGATCGATGCCGTCGGCCGCCAGCGTGGCGCCGGCATCGGCGGTGGCAACGATGAGCGCGAGCAAACCCTCAACCAGCTCCTCACCGAGATGGATGGCTTTGAGGGCAACAGCGGCATCATCATCATCGCCGCCACCAACCGAGCCGATGTTCTGGATTCGGCCCTGATGCGTCCCGGTCGCTTCGACCGCCAGGTGCAGGTCGATCCGCCCGACATCAAGGGTCGCCTCTCCATCCTCAAGGTGCACACCCGCAACAAGAAGCTCGCCCCCGAGGTGAGCCTCGAGACCATCGCCCGCCGCACCCCCGGCTTCACCGGCGCCGATCTGGCCAACCTGCTCAACGAAGCGGCCATCCTCACCGCCCGCCGCCGCAAGGAGGCCACCACCCTGGCTGAGATCGATGATGCGGTCGACCGGGTGATCGCCGGCATGGAGGGCAAACCCCTCACCGATGGCCGCAGCAAGCGCCTGATCGCTTACCACGAAGTCGGCCATGCCTTGGTGGGCACCCTGGTCAAAGCCCACGACCCGGTCCAGAAGGTCACCCTGATCCCGCGCGGCCAGGCCCAGGGCCTCACTTGGTTTGCCCCTGATGAAGAGCAGATGTTGGTGAGCCGTGCGCAGCTGCGCGCCCGGATCATGGGTGCCCTGGGTGGCCGTGCCGCCGAGGACGTCGTGTTCGGCCACGCCGAGGTGACCACCGGCGCCGGTGGCGACATCCAGCAGGTGGCCTCGATTGCCCGCCAGATGGTCACCCGCTTTGGCATGAGTGAGATCGGCCAGTTCTCGCTCGAAGCCGGCAACCAGGAGGTGTTCCTGGGCCGTGACCTGATGACCCGCAGCGATGGCTCCGATGCCCTCGCCCACCGGGTCGACGAGGCGGTTCGGGCGATCGTGCAGAGCTGCTACGCCGACACCGTGAAGCTGGTGGCCGCGAACCGGGCCTGCATGGACCGGTTGGTGGAGATGCTGATCGAGAAGGAAACCCTCGATGGCGAAGAACTTCGCACCGTGGTGGCCGAATTCACCCCGGTGCCCGAAAAGGAGCGATTCTCTCCCTTGCTGGCGGGTTGATACGGCGTGGGGATGTGGATGCCCTGAACTGTCACACCCTTCGACAGTTCCGTCCCATCTCCCTTGCATGGGTTCTTGATGACCACAGCCGATCGCCTCGATGGCGTGGTCCACCATCCGGAATCCGCCTGGATCGGTCAAGCCCTCGGCGTCACGGTGAACAGCCTGGAGGCCCAGCTTCTGGGCGTGAGGTGGTGGGTGTCTACACCCACTGCACCCCCAGGCTCCAGGATCACCACCGACCGTCTTTGCCACCAACGCCAGCGAACCCTTCTGGTTGCTGATCGAGGACCTCACCCATCTGCGCTCCGGCGACCAGGTGCTTGGTCTGCGTTACGAATGGACGATGCCATCCAGCGGCATGCCGCCTACGGCCTGGACATCGAGGCCTGGCAAGCCCTGCCCGATCCCAGCGCCTGGGCCTGAACCGGCAGATCCGCGGAGCCAGCCGAGCTTCAGACGGGCCGTACGGGACGCTTGTCGATCACTTTGTCGATCAGGCCGTACTCAACCGCCTCCACAGGAGACATGAAGAAATCCCGGTCGGTGTCCTCCTCGATCCGGGTTAAGGGCTGACCGGTACGGTCGGCCAGTTCCTGGTTGAGCTTCTTCTTGAGGTAGAGAATCTCGTCGGCCTGGATGCGGATGTCGCTGGCCTGGCCGCGGGCCCCGCCGAGGGGCTGGTGGATCATGATCCGCGAATGGGTGAGGCTGCTGCGCTTGCCCTTGGCGCCGGCACAGAGCAGGAAGGCACCCATGGAGGCCGCCAGGCCCACACACACGGTCTGCACATCGGGCTTGATGTGCTGCATGGTGTCGAAAATGCCGAGGCCGTCGTACACGGAACCGCCCGGCGAATTGATGTAGAGGAAAATGTCCTTCTCCGGATCCTCGGCCTCCAGGAACAGGAGCTGGGCCACCACCCGGTTGGCCGATTCGGCGGTGACGGGCTCGCCCAGGAAGATGATCCGCTCGCGCAACAGGCGCGAATAGATGTCAAACGCGCGCTCACCCCGACCCGACTCCTCAATCACAATCGGGATCATGGGCGGCGGCAACTGGCAGATCCGATCCTAGCCAGCCAGGCCACCGACGATCGGGGCCTGTGGCGGCGCTAGGGTCGCCCCACCTGTCCGCCCAGCCGCGTGAGCGCCCCCCTGACCGTTGCCGACAGCAAGCGTGCCTTCCACGCCGCCTTCCCCCATGTGATCGCACCGCTGCATCGGCGCATGGTCGATGAGCTGCTGGTGGAACTCCACCTTCTGAGCCATCAACGGGGGTTTCAGGCGGATCCCCTGTTCGCGGTGGGCCTGGTGCAGGTGTTCGATGCCTTTGCCCAGGGCTACCGCCCGGAGCAGCACCGCGAGCCGCTGCTGGCCGCCCTCTGCGCCGCCTCCGGCTTCGATGCCGAGGAGTTGCGCCGCCGTAGCGAGGCGGCCCTCCAGTCGATCGGGTCCCACGAGGTGGACGACGTGAAGGGCTGGATCGAGGCAGGCGGCGACCAGGCCCCCGAACCGCTGGCCTCAGCCCTGGCCAGCATCCGCCGGCCCGATTTCCACTACTCCCGCCTGATGGCGGTAGGCCTGCTGGCGCTGCTGGAGCGCGCCCAGGGTGCTGGCAACCTCGACCCCCAGACCCTGCGCAGCCATGCCCATGCGATGGCCGAAGCGATGGGCCTGCTGCGCGAACGGGTGGACAAAGACCTCAGCCTCTACACCACCAATCTGGAGAAGATGGCCCAGGCCGTGGAACTGATGGAGGAAACCGTGGCGGCCGAACGGCGGAAGCGCGAACGGCAGGAGCAGGGCGCCCTCAGCGATTCACCTGAAGCCGCCCCGTCAGCCGGCTGATCGGCTCGGCGGGATCGGCCCCGGGCAGGGGTTCCGCATCCAGCCAGATCTGGGTGGCCTGGCGCAGCAGCGCCGGCATCGCTTCGCTCAGGTAGCCGATGCCATCGAGCCCCTGGGGCCGCAGCCGCAGCCATAGGGAGGCGGGCCCGGGCCTGGCCGAACGGCTCGGCGTGATCGGCAGGGGCGCCAACGGCGGCGGACCGAGGAACAGCAGCAACTGGCTCTGGCCATCAGGAGTGCCCAGCCACAGCCAGCCCCCCACCGGGGTTCCATCCGCTCGACGCCAGACCGTGGGGCCCTGGGCCGGTGTCAACGCCCCAGCGGGTCCGGGGACCAGCGATGGCACCGCCGCGGTCGGGGCGGCTGGGGGCGGGGCGGCTGGGGGCGGGGCAGCCGGGGACGGGGCGGCTGAAGGAGCTGCCGGCGCCGCCCCCGCGGATCGGGGGAGCTGGGGCACCGATGCGACGGCGCCGGTGGTGGTGGCGGCGGGGCCGTCGCTGGCCAGAAACCCCTGGGCCAGCAGGCTGGTGCGGATCCGGTTGAGAACCTCCAGCCAGGTGGAGCGGGCTGAACCCACCACCAGTTGCAGCTCCAGGCTCGCCTGGTACGGACCCGCCGACTGAGGCCGCAGCCGCAGCCGGAAGGGGGCTTGACGGGCCAGGGCCAGGCGTGGACCCTCGAGCCCATAGCGACTGGCCAGGGGATCGCGGAACAGGGGGCGGGAGAGCAGCCCCTGAACCAGCGGTTCAAGGGAGCCTCCTTCCAGCTCCAGCAGCAGGTCGGGTGGCAGGGGCAGCTGGACCGGCTGGGGCGGCACCTTGAGATCAGGCGTGGTTGCCGCCATGGCAGAGGATCGGGCCGGCGCCGACGCCGGGCTGAGCGCCCCCAGGCCATCGACGGCGCCCGCCTCGCCCTGCCAGCGCAGGGCCTGCTGCTCGAGGGCCAGGCTGAGGCAACCGACCTGAAACTGATCCAGCAGCGGGGCCACCGGTCCCACGATGGCGCCCAGGGCGGCACCCTTCCAGTACACCGCCTGGCCGGCCTGGAGACGCTGCAGACAGCGCTGGGGAAGGCCGGAGCGGCTGCGGCGCTGCAGGGGCCGCAGCGACTGGGCCAGCTGCCGGCTAGCCATGGGATCCTCGGCGAGAACCAGAAGGTCGCCCACCCGCAGCGCCTGGGGCGGCAGGGCGCGCCCGGTCGAAGCGTTGCGCTCCGCCTCCAGCACCAGGAAGGGGGCGGCCTCGGAGTGGTTGGCCCACAGCTGCCACCACACCCGACGCTGCCGCTGCCACAGGCGGGCGGCCAGCTCGGGGCCGAGGCGCTGGTTCCACAGGGCCGGCACCGGCCGATCCGGGGCCGCCGGGAAGCTCTGCAGCAGGCTGGCGGAGGCCATCAGCTGCTCCAGGCCCACCGCCCGGGGGCGACTCCAGCGAGTCAGCAACAGGGCGGGCACCAGCACCAGCAACACCACGGCAGAGAGGGTGCGCGGCAGTGGCAATGCCGGCAACGGCCTGCCCCCAGGCAGGCGAGGGAGCCTCAGGCCGAGGCGCGGCAGCAGGAGCGGCGCTCCTGGACCGGCCGGGAGGTTCCGGGATGCCTTGACAGGCGTGAGGGAAGCCCGCAGCCCGGCCAGAGTGGGAATCTTCAGGCGCTGGACGCCTGGGAAACGCAGGGGAGGCAAAGGGAGGGAAGGCGGGACCTGCGGGCGGACGATGGAGCCGGCCCGTGGAGGGCGACCTGGAGGGGCTGGCCAGACAGACTCAGGAGCGACCGCTGGGCCCGACGGAACGGCGCCGACGATCGCGCCACTCGATCGTGGAGAGATAGATCACTCCGAGGCTCACGAACACCAGCAGCAGGGTGGCCAAGGCAGCCAACACCGTGCCGGTGGGGAAGGATGCGGCGGCCACGGTTTCAGAAACCGATGCTGTTGTCACCGTTGCGGCCCCAGACCACCATGGCGATCGAAAAGCTGAAGATGGCGGCCAGGGAGGCCCAGCCCAGGGTGATCAGCATCGGGGGCGAATGGTGCGGTTTGAAGCATGTTACCTAGGCTTCAGTCCATTCGTCTCCGGCCACGATGGGCGTGAACCGGTTCTTCACTCTTGCCGCAGGCCCTGCGGCCCGGCTCCGGGGCGGCCCCGAAAGTGCCGGGGCAGTGAGTCCTGCGGCGGTGCAGGAGCGCAGCCGCGTGCGGGCGCCTTACCCCAACTTCCGGGTGATCGTGCTCAACGACGATGTGAACACCTTCGAGCATGTGGTCCAGTGCCTCGTGCGCCACATTCCCGCCATGCAGCCCGACCAGGCCTGGGCCCTGGCCTACCGCATCGATGGGGAGGGGTCGGCGGTGGTGTGGAGCGGCCCCCAGGAGCAGGCCGAGCATTACCACCAGCTGCTCGGCGCCGAGGGCCTCACCATGGCCCCGCTCGAGCCGGACTGAGCAGCGGCATGGGACGTCTGGTGATCACCCACAGCACCTACGTCGAAGGGCTGATCCCGCTGCTGCGTCGGCTCGTGGTCCAGGACGGCATCGACACCATCACCCCCGCCGTGATCGGCCGGGTACGGGGACGCAGTGGCACCCTGCAGCTGCGGGTGCAGAGCCCGATCCTGGGCGGCTGGAAACTGGTGGCGCGGCGGGGCAGCACCGCCCAGGAGGTGTTCGTGGTCACCCCCTGGGATCGGGAGCGTCTGCAGCAGGAGCTGGATCGGCTGGCGAGCTGACCAGGGTGGTGGGGGCGGAGCGCTCAAAGACAGCGGGGGCGCTGAACCGGGCCCAGGCACCGCTCTCCCGGAACCAGGGGGTGTCAGCCACCGGGGTGAGGTCAGCCGGATGGAGCTGCCAGCGCTCGGCCAGGTAGGCCGCGTAGCGGCACAGCTCCAGCTGGGACCCCTGCCAGTGGACCAGGGCGAAGGCCACGGCCCGGCTGCGGACAGCGCCGCCAGCCGCCTCCTGGATCTCCTCCTCCAGCACGAAGGTGCACAGGGAGCCTGCCGTCTGAGGCTGGGCCCCGTCCTCCAGGCAGTACTTGCGCAGGTAGAGCTCACGGGCACGAGGAAACACCGGACCTGGAGCCCGGCTCAGGAGCCGCTCGAAAGCCTGCGGAAACGTGGGGTTCTCGCTAACCACCAAGGAAATCGGCCATCACCCCTCCAGCGGGGGGAGGGGAAGCAAAGGGGTGGACCACTGTGCCGTCTTGCCCCGGTTTTCGACCTGGATGAACCAGAAGAGGGGTCAGAGGCGGGGCGTCGTTTCCGGCTACGGGGCCGGTCTACGTTGCCGTCGCTGCAGACCCCCCATGTCGAAGAGGGAGTCAGATCAGAAAACAGTGAAAGGCAGTCACCAACACGGCAGTCCTCGATCACTTTAAGGGCAACGGCGGCGTCTGGGGCGGCGACGGCAACGGCCAGATCCGCCGCACCTCCTCCAGCCGGCGTTCCTTCTCCAGCTGCCGTTCGGCATGGCTGGCGGCCTCCAGCACCAGGGTGAGGTGGCCGAGCTTGCGGCCGGCGGCGCTGGGACGCTTGCCATACCAGTGGAGATGGGCACCCGGCAGCGCCCGCAGAGCCTCCAGCCGCTGGGCCTCGTCGCCCGGGTCCAGCGGCGGCTCGGGCCCCAGCAGGTTGACCATCAGGGCACCGGGCACCACCGGATCGGGAAGGCCCATCGGCAGGCCCGCCACCACCCGCACCTGCTGGGAGAACTGGCTGCAGCGGCAGGCCTCGATCGTCAGATGGCCGGAATTGTGGGTGCGGGGCGCCAGTTCATTCACCAGCAGGCCGGCCGGTCCATAGAACAGCTCGATCGCCATCACCCCCACGTAGTCGAGGGCGGTGAGCAGGGAGGCGGCCACGTTGCGGGCCAGGGCCTCCACCGCATGGTTCACCGGGGCTGGGAAGAGCACCCAGTCGCACACCTGCTGGTGCTGATGGGTCTCCACCAGGGGGAAGCAGGCCACGCTGCCCTCCCGGTCACGGCAGGCCACCAGGGCAAGTTCCCGCTCGAACGCCACCCGCTCCTCCAGGATCCAGTCGGGCGGGTTGACCTCCGCCACGAGGGCTTCGAGTTCGGCCTGGGTCGCGATCACGCGGGTGCCCTTGCCGTCGTAGCCGCCGCGGCTGGCCTTGGCCATCAGCGGAAAGGCGAAGCCGGTGGGGAGAACGGGCCCGGCTGGCTGCCGGCCGGAGCCTCCCGGCGCCGACGGCAGGGCGCCGCCATCCCAGAACGGCGAGCGCTGGGGGGAGTAGGTCACCGGCGCATCGTTGTTGTCCGGCGCGGCGGGCGGCGGCGGGGCCAGCACCGCCTCGAGGCCGCACCAGCGTGGCGTGGGCAGGTGGAGCCGCCCCAGCAGCTCCCGCTGGGCGCGCTTGGCCATCAGCGGTTCAAGAGCCGTGAGGTCGGGCACGAAGCGCACACCCGCCTCAGCCAGGGGGATCAGATCCGCAATCGGGACCCATTCGTTCTCAAAGCTGATCGCCCCGCAGACCGCCGCCAGACGGCGGGTGGCTTCGGGATCGTCCACGGCGCCGTCGATGCGGGAGGCGGCCAGCCCCACGGCCGGATCATCAGCGCCGGGGCACTGAACATGGAGGGCCACCCCCAGATCGGCAGCCGCCTCGGCCAGCATCAGGGCCAACTGACCACCACCCACGATGCCGATGGAGGAGATGGGCGGGGAAGCCAAGGGCCCAGGCCAGGGGTCATCCAGATTCGCACCGCAGCAGCCGGAGCCGGCCTGCGTCAGCGTTTGCGGAGCACTCAGACCAGACCCCGGTCGCCCGCGAAGGCGAAGCGCACCAGGCTGAGCAGCAGCACCATCAGGAACAGGGCCAGGCCCACGGTGCAGGCGTAACTGATCTCCAACTCGGAGAAGGCCTGGTCGTACACGTAGTAGACGAGGGTGCGGGTGGCATCAGCCGGCCCGCCCTGGGTCATCAGGAAGACCTCCTCAAACACCTTGGTGGCCCCGATCGCTGAAATCACCGCCACCAGGGTGATGTACGGGCGGAGCAGGGGCAGGGTGATGTCGAGGTGGCGGCGCAGACCGGTGCTGCCATCGAGGGCGGCGGCCTCGTAGAGCTCGCGGGGGATCCCCTGCAGGCCGGCCAGGAAGATGACCATGTAGTAGCCGAGGCCCTTCCAGAGGGTCACCAGCATCACCGCAGGCAGGGCGAGCACGGGGTTGGTGAGAAAGCCGATCGGCTGGAAGCCGCCGCCGCTCAGACCGGCCAGCACCCCCTGGGGGCCGAACAGGGCCAACAGCCAGCCGTTGAGCAGGCCGTTCTCGGCGTAGAGCCAGCGGAATGCAATCGCCGCCACCACCAGCGACACCAGGACCGGGGTGTAGAAGGCGGCCCGGAACACGTGAATGGCAGGCAGCTGGCGGTTGACCAGCACCGCCAGCGCCAGGGAGCCGGCCAGGATCGGCGGCACCACCCCCACCAGATAGAGGAGGGTGGTGACACTCACCTGGCGCAGCATCGGATCGGCCAGCAGCCGGCGGAAGTTGGCCAGGCCGATGAACTGCAGCGGTTCCCCCACATCCAGGCCGCTGCGGGTAAAGCTGATCAGCAGGGCCATGGCCGCCGGGATCAGCACCGACAGCGCCAGCAGCAGCAGAGCTGGGGCTAGAAACCCCCAGGCCGTGGCCGTGCCCGGGGCGGAACGGGAGCGGGGGGTGGCATTGGGCATGGCACCCATTGTGGGTGGTGGAACTGCTGTGATGGAACCCCGATCCAGGAGGCCACCATCCACCCCGCCGATTCCGAACGTGCGGCCTCTGCCGCCCCAGCGGTGAGCGCCCCAAAGGGCTCAGCCCTGATCCCCGCCAGCCAGCAGGAGCCCCACCGCGTGCTGCAGACGGTGTTCGGCTACGGCGCCTTCCGCGGGCCCCAGCAGGAGATCGTGGAGCACGTGGTGGGCGGCGGATCGGCCCTGGTGCTGATGCCCACCGGCGGTGGGAAATCGCTCTGCTATCAGATCCCGGCCCTCTGCCGGCCCGGGGTTGGGGTGGTGGTCTCGCCCCTGATCGCCCTGATGCAGGACCAGGTGGAGGGGTTGCGCCAGGCCGGTGTGCGGGCCGCTGCCCTCAACTCCTCGCTGGAGGCGGGCGAGGCGGCGGCGATCTGGCGCCTGCTGGAGCAAGGCGAGCTGGATCTGCTCTACGTATCGCCGGAACGGTTGCTGAGCGCCGGCTTCCTGGAGCGGCTGGCGGCCCTCCCCCTGGCCCTGTTCGCCATCGATGAAGCCCACTGCGTCTCGCAGTGGGGGCACGACTTCCGCCCCGAGTACCTGCAGCTGGCCGTGCTGGCGGAGCGCTTCGCCACCATCCCCCGCCTGGCCCTCACCGCCACCGCCGACCAGCGCACCCGCGAGGAGATCCGCGAGCGCCTGCAGCTCCAGGACGGCCGCGTGTTCCTGGCCAGCTTCGATCGGCCCAACATCCGCTACCTGCTGCGTGACAAGGACGAGGCCCGCAGCCAGTTGCTGACCTTCCTGGCGGAACGGCGCGGTGAAGCCGGGATCGTCTACGCCCGCTCCCGGGCCCGGGTGGATCGCTTCTCCGCCGATCTGCGGGCCGCCGGCTTTGATGCGGTGGGGTATCACGCCGGCCTCAGCCCCGAGGCCCGCAGTTCCGCCCTCAACCGCTTCCGGCGCGAAAGCGGCGTGGTGGTGGTGGCCACGATCGCCTTCGGCATGGGCATCGACAAACCCGATGTGCGTTTCGTCGCCCACGTCGATCTGCCCAAGAGCCTGGAGGCCTACTACCAGGAAACCGGCCGGGCCGGCCGCGATGGCCTGCCGGCGGTGGCCTGGATGGTGCACGGCGCCGGCGATGTGCCGCAGCTGCGCCGCTTCATCGAGGACTCCGACGCCCCCCAGGCCCAGAAGCTGATCGAACACGGCAAGCTCGATGCCTTGATCGGCTACAGCGAGGCCAGTGGCTGCCGGCGGCAGGTGCTGCTGCGCCACTTCGGTGAAGTGCTGGCCGAACCCTGCGGCAACTGCGACCTCTGCCTCGAGCCCGACCGCGCGGTGGAGCTCACCGAACCGTGCCGCAAGGCCCTCTCGGGGGTGTACCGCACCGGCCAGCGGTTCGGCGCCGCCCATGTGATCGATGTGCTGATGGGGGCTGACACCGCCCGGATCCGCGAGCTCGGCCACGGCACGCTGAGTGTTTACGGCATCGGCAGGGAGCTGGACCGGGGCCAGTGGCGTGCCCTGTTCCGGCAGTTGGTGGCGCGGGGGTATCTGGTGAGCGACAGCGAAGCCCGCGGTGGGTTGCGCTTCGGGGCCGAAGCGCTGGTGAAGCCCCTGCTGCGGGGGGAGGCGACCCTGGCCCTGCGTCTACCGCCCCCGGCGAAGGAGCGGCGGCGCGTCTCCGGCGGGGAGCGGGGAACGGCGGCGGCGGCGCCGGAGCTGGGGGAGGGGGACCAGGCTCTGTTCGAGGCCTTGCGGAGCTGGCGGCTGGCCCAGGCCCGCGAGCAGGGGGTCCCCCCCTACGTGGTCTTCCACGACCGCACCCTGATCGAGATCGCCGGCGGCCGGCCCGCCAGCCTGGCTGAGCTGGGGCGGGTGGCCGGGGTGGGGCAGGCGAAGCTGGACCGTTACGGCGAGGCGGTGCTGGCGGTGCTACTGGGCCGCTGACGCCCGCGGGTCGGGCAGACTCGCCACCAGGCGTGATGGATGGGTGCCATGGCAGTGGACGTGAAGCCGAAGATCATTCCGGTGCCCCTGGCCGCCCAGCCCTACCCGATCGTGATCGGCGCTGGCACCCTCGCTGGTCTGGGCGAAGAGCTCGGCCAACTTGGCTTCGGGGCAGGCTGCAAGGTGCTGCTGGTGTCCAACCCGGAGGTGGAGCGGCACTACGGGGCCGTCTGCCGGAGCAGCCTCGAAGCCGCCGGATTCGTGGTGGAGAGCCTGGCGATCGAGGCCGGCGAAGACCAGAAGACCCCCGCCACCGTGGCGCTGATCCACGACGCCGCCTTCGCCCACCGAATGGAACGGGGCTCGCTGATGGTGGCCCTCGGCGGCGGCGTGGTAGGCGACATGGTGGGCTTCGCCGCCGCCACCTGGCTGCGCGGCATCGCCGTGGTGCAGGTGCCCACCACGCTGCTGGCAATGGTGGATGCCGCGATCGGCGGCAAGACCGGCGTGAACCATCCCGGCGGCAAGAATCTGATCGGCGCCTTCCACCAGCCCAAGCTGGTGCTGGTGGATCCGGCCGTTCTCGCCACCCTGCCGGAGCGGGAATTCCGGGCCGGCGTGGCGGAGGTGATCAAGTACGGCGTAATCGGCGATCCACCCCTCTTCGCCGACCTGGAGGAGGCGGCCGGGCGCGACCCCGAAGCGGGCCTGGCCAGCCGCGAGGCGGTGGGTGCGGCCCTGCTCCAGAAGCTGCTCGAGCGTTCCGCCGCCGCCAAGGCGCGGGTGGTGGCCGCCGATGAGCGGGAGGGGGGCCTGCGGGCGATCCTCAACTACGGCCACACCCTCGGCCACGTGGTGGAAACCCTCAGCGGCTACGGCACGTACCTGCACGGCGAAGCGGTGGGCCTGGGCATGCTGGCGGCGGGCGAAATCGCCCTGGCCCTCAACCTGTGGGGCGACACCGAGCGGGACCGGCAGCGGGCCCTAATCGCCGCCGCGGGCCTGCCGCTGCTCTGGCCTTCCCTGGACCCCGAAGCGGTGCTGCGTTGCCTCCAGGCCGACAAAAAGGTCCGCGAGGGCCGAGTGCGGTTCGTGCTGCCCACCGGCATCGGGGCGGTGGAGATCCGCGACGACGTGACCCCGGCCACGATCCTTCAGGCCCTGGCGGCGCTGCCCCAGGCCTGAGGTCTGCCGGACGGGGCAGCGGCCGACCGGTGGGCCAGGAACCGCTCCAGGGCCATCGGGCCGCAGCGGCGCTGCCAGCCGATCGCCTCCCCGTAGTGGCGCCAGCACTGCAGGCGGAGGCCCCCGCCGGCCCTTCGGCTGCAGCTGATCCGGTAGCGGTAGGCAGCCTGCTCCGCCGCCTCGGCACCGGCCGGTACCCGCCAGGGAGCAGGGGCCAGGCGGAGGCAGGCGGCGGGGAAACCAGCGGGGCTGGGCGCCTCGGCCAGGGCCCGCGCCAGCCAGGCGGCCAGCACGGCGGGATCACCAGGACCGAACAGGAGCACCCTTGGCAGCGGCGCCTGGCCCGCCGCAAAACCGCGGAACTCCAGCATCGCGCCGGCGGTTGAGCCGGACGGCCTGGTTCCGGCTGGAGCGGAGGGGGCAGCGAAGGCCATCGGCTCGGAGAGCAGGGGGGGACCCTCCTCCAGTTCCACCGCCGTGCCACGTCCGTGCCCCTGCTAAGGACTGGGCCGGAGAGCGCCGCTCAGCGGGGCGGTTCCCGCAGGAACAGCGGCGCCGAGGCGGCCACCCCGCGGGCCAGGGCAATCCAGCGGAACTCGCCCAGGCCAGCGGGATCCACGAGCCGCAGCAAGGCCTCACGAGTGGCCAGCCGGGCGGCCAGGTCGGAGCGGGGCTCCCCGCCCTGCTGGAGGCCGTGGAGGGCCTGGGCCAGACCCAGGGCCAGCAGGGCCTCCCCCTGGCGGCAGCTGCCCAGGGGCTCCCAGCCGCTGGATCGCGCCGCCCGCTCCAGGCTCTCCAGGCAGAGATGGGCCGTGAGGTCCCAGCAGCCAGGTTGCTGCAAGGGATCGGGGCTGGCGCGCTGGTCCCGGTAGGCCATCAGCGTGCCGTCCCGCCGCGCCGGCGCATAGTAACGGCGGGCCTCGAGGGCGTAATCCACCACCAGCAGGTGGCCCATCTGCAGTGCCGCAGCGGCCTGCTCCAACCAGGGAGCAGCACCGGGATGGAGTTCGCTGCACCAGCCGGCCGGCCGCGGCGGCCCCTGCGGTGGGGGCAAAAGCCCGAGCGGCGCAAGCTGCTCCGCTGCCCAGACCTCCAGGGCCTCACCCACCACCAGGGCCAGCCCGCGCTCCGGGGTGAGGGCCACCTGCTGCTGGCACCAGCGCTCGCCATCCCAGATGATCCGCTCCACCGCCAGGGCATCCAGCACCTCGTGGGCCACCATCACCCCCCGCAGCGGCGCGGCAGCCAGCTCGCTGAAGCTGGACCAGCGCACCGGCAGGGGACTTCCCGCCAGCCGTTCGGCCTGACGGCGGGCCATGGCCCCGTTGGGCTCCACCAGCACCAGGCTGCAACGGGCCGCCAGATCGGGCCAACGATCCTGCAGCGCCTGGGCCAGCTGGAGAGCCAGGTGCCCCTCGCCCGGGCCGGTCTCCACCAGGGCCAGGGGCCCTTCGCCTAGCTCCTGCAGCCAGACGGCGATCTGGGGTGCCAGGAGCTTGGCGAAGGCAGGGCCCAGGGACGGGGAGGTGGCGAAATCACCGCGGGGGCCGATGGCCAGGTGGCCAGCGCCATAGCCGCCATGGACGGGGTCATGAAGCGCCCAGTCCATGTAGGTGCTGAAGGGCACGGCGCCGCCCGCCGCCTGGAGCCGCTCGACAAGCCAGGTGGGCGCCTCCAGGGAGGACCCGGCAGCCTGAGCGAGGGGCAGCTCCCCTGGAGGGCGACCAGCGGAGAACGGGGCGGATGGCGGAGCAGCGGCCTCGCGCCCGGCTTCGGCCAGGGAATCGGATCCGGAAACCACGCGTTAAGAACCCAGCATGGAGAGAATGCTCGCCCATGCCCTCGCCACCATGCCGATCCTGCCGGTCGAATTGCTCCAACGGTGGTCTCTGCGCCTGGCCGGCCTGCTGCTGGCGATCGGCTGCCTGCTGCTCCCCACCACAACCGGCGGAGCCTGGGCGTACGACAACCCCGAACTGCTGCCCGACCACGCCACGCCGGTGATCGACCTGGCCAAGGCCCTCACCGATGGCCAGCGCGGCAGCCTGGAGGCGGAACTCGAGGATTTCGAGCACACCAGTGGCTGGAAGCTGCGGGTTCTCACCCAGTACGAGCGCACGCCGGGCCTGGCGGTGAAGGAGTTCTGGAACCTCGACCAGCGCAGCATGGTGCTGGTGGCCGATCCCCGCGGCGGCAACCTGCTCAACTTCAACGTGGGCGATGCCCTCTTCGCCCTGATGCCGCGCACCTTCTGGGTGGAGCTCCAGACCCGCTACGGCAACCAGTACTACGTGCGCGAGCACGGTGAGGACGGTGCCATCCTCGATGCGCTCCACGCCGTGAAAGGTTGCCTGGCGATGGGCGGCTGCCAGGTGGTACCGGGCCTGCCCCAGGAGCAATGGCTGCTCACCCTCTGCACCTCCGTGCTGGGGGGGGTGATCGTGGGCATCGCGGCCTTCCCGCGGGAGGCCGATCGCTCGATCGCCTGGACCTGGGTGCTGCTGCTCTCACCCCTCTGGCTGATTCTGTTCGGTGTGTTCGGTGTGGCCCCGATCGTCACCCGCACCAACGACCTGCTGCCCCTGGCCCGCAACCTGCTGGGCTTCGGCGGTGCCGCCGTGGCGGCCTACATGGTGGCCCAGCAGACGGTGGGCAAAGCGCGGCTGCGGGAGAAGGAGGGCAGCTGAGAGAACCAGCCTTCGAGCACCCAGCGGTGCACTGACACTGCTCTGGGCCATCAGTTCGGCAACAAAAAACCTGCCCTCAGATCCTGAGCGGCAGGCTGGTGGACAGACAGCCCCGAAAGGCGGAGGGCTCAGAAGGGGGCGACCGGTTCGGGAAGCTCGGGCTCGACCGGCTGAACCACGGGAGGCACGGTCGCCACACGGGTCCGGCAAGTGGTGTCGAGGAAGTCGCAGCGGGGAACCTGACGGATCGCCACCGCTTCCCAGGCCGGCTGACCGCCCTGGCGCAACTGAGAGAGGTTGTTTTCGTAGAAGCGGCGCAGGTCGTCGTAGCGGCGAACTGGCTGACCGTAGTAACTGTTGCCGGCGAGGGTGGGGAAGGACGCCCACTCCGGTGCGAGACGGGCCGCCAGTTCAGGGGTCATCTCACCGCGATCGACCAGATGCAGGGCTCCACGCTTCTTGATCAGGAAGAGGGCGCCTTGGTCTTGGGCCTGGGGTTGGAAGTCGGTGAGGCCCATGGAACGGGACACCATCGACCAGGTGAAAGGCATGAACTGGTAAGCACCCGCAGCCGCACTGGCGTAACGGCTGGAGTACATCACCCGGTTGGGGTGACGATCCAGACTGGGCACATAGCTGCCGCCGAACAGGATGCGGTAGCCGCTGGGGTCGCCGTTAACCCAGGTGCCTTCGGCATAGCGGATGGTGTTGAGCATGGCCCGCCGCTCTGCGGTGAGGGCAAACATCGGCGGAAGCTGAGGCAACTGGGGCAGGAGGGCCAGCTGGGGGGCAGGCGCTGGGATGGCCTCCGTCCAGGTCCTGGCGGGATCGGCGGCAAAGGCTGGTGTGGCGAGGCTCAGACCGAGGCCGGTGGCGAGCAGAGCCGCCCGGGAACGCTGAAGGATCGTCAAAACAGAGGTAGCGGAGGACAGGACCGGGTCTGACCCGCCACGTGGCGGGGACAGGATCGGGAAAGGCTCTTCGGGTCCGTGGAAGCGGTTCAGCGACCGGGCCGGACGAAAAAACGGCGACGATGCGGAAAGCGCTTCGGGTGTGAGGGAAGACCGGAAAAGAACTGAATGAAAAACAGCGCCAAAAGTTCGGCCCAGATTGCCTATCAAAGCCCTGCAACGCGATCGTGTTAGTGACGCTCGAACAACTGTCCACCTGTATCAGAAATCACGCCGAGAGTTCGAATCACTGTGAGCGGCAGTATTTCGGATGATCCAATCAACAGAATCTCAAACCCCAGACCCGGCATCGATTGGCACTGCTGATCGCTCCTCCGCCAGGGCCACCAGGGCCTGAGCCGCCACCGCAGCCCCATCGGCGGCAAGCGGATCCGCGCTGGGGGGCTGGAGGGGCTGGTCCAGCTCCCAAAGGCCGGCCTCAAAGGCCTGCGGCTCCAACAGGCGGTGGAAGCCATGGCGGCGCAGGTCGGCCTCCAGCACCGGGGCCTCGGCAAAGCCACTGCGGCGCACCAGGTGGATGCCGATGCCCTGGCTGAAGGCCTCGCAGAAGCTGCTGTACCCCGGCTTGGTGATCAGCCGTGAACAGAGGGGCATCAGATCGAGGGGGCGCACATCCTGCGGCAGGCTCCTCCCATTGGGCTCGCCGGCCAGGGCGCCGTCAGGGCCGATCAGCACGTGGTCCGGCCAGAGGCGCAGCAAGGCAGGGTCGTAGGTCTTGCCCATGCCGCCGAAGCTCACCAGCACGCAGCGCTCCCGCTCCGGCGGCAGCGCCAGCCGGGCCGCAAGCTCGGCCGGATCGAAGCGGGGCCTGGAGGTGGTGAGGCCGATCCGCTGGGACGGCACCCCCCAGTCCATCGGCAAGGAAAGAGGGCAGTGGAGCAGCAGGTCGCCCTGGGCGTAAAGAGCCCGGCAGGCTTCAGCCCGTGCCGCGAAGGCGCCCCCCATGGGGCCATAGATGGCATCCCAGCCGAAGCTGGCCAGCCACACCAGCGGCAGCCCGAGGCGGCCCGCCAGCAGGGCGGCGGCGGGGGGCACATCCGCCAGCACCAGGGCCCGCTCCCCCTGCTCCGCCAGCCAGGCGGCCTCGCGCTCCAGCTGGGCCGGCAGCAGCCCATCGAGCTCCTCCAGCGCCGCCAGGGTGGCCTCAGGATCCACCCCCAGGGCATCGGCCTGCACCACCCCCACATCCCAGCGGCTGGGGCGGATCTGGTGGGGCAGCTCCCCAAGGGCCAGCGCTAAGAACGAGGGGCTCACCCCGGTGGAGAGCACCACCGTCCAGCTGGGCCTCAGCCGCGCCAACTCCTGGAGCACGGCGGCGGTGCGGGAGGCATGGCCGTAGCCATGGCTGCTCAGGCACACGTAGATCAGCACGGCTCCAGCTGGGGCACAGGCGGAATGTCCTCACCAACAGGCACCGGCACGGGGAGGGGGGCCTGCCAGAGCAGTTCCTCATAAAGCAGCTGGCCATCGAGGCCGTACCAACGATGGCTGGCCCGCTGCAGACCCTCCGGGCTGAGGTGGATCCAGCTGAGATGGCGCACCGCCCGACCCCGCTGGTCCACCCCATGGCGGGGCACGCAGGCGGCGTTGAGGTAGGCGGTGCCGCGGCGGTCGCGCAGAAAGGTGATCCGCTCTCCCTGGGAGCGGCGCAGGGTGTGGTGCATGTGGCCGAAGACCACCAGGGGAACCGGCCGCCGCTGGCGGATACGTTCCAGGGCCAGGGCCAGGTCGTGGTCGCCCCAGTCGCAGGCCTGGCGTTTCCAGTCGCGGCCACAGGGGTCGCGGGCCTCGCTGCCCAGGCCGGTGGGACCGCAATGGGCCAGCAGCACCAGCGGCAGGGCCGGGTCGGCGGCGAGGGCGGCGCGGCTGATGCGGGTCGCCGATTCCTCCAGATCCACCGGACCGAACACCGCCCGCGCCGCCGGGGAGAGGTGGTGGCCGCCGCCGGCGGTGGCGGGTCTGCCCCCCACCACCGCCAGCCCGGGGGGCAGCAGGGTTCGCAGCTCCCAGCCGCAATGGAGCTCCCCGAGCAGCTCCACCTGGCGGCGCAGCCGGGAACCCGTGGCATCGCGGCCGGCGTCATGGTTGCCCAGCACGCAGGCCAGGGGCACGGGTAGCTGACGCAGCAGCCGCGGGATGCGTTCCACCCCCTCGCTCAGATCCCCCACCACCAGCAGGGCATCGGGCCGGAGCACGGCCAGCAGGGCGTGGTCCGTGTGGTCCCACTGGTCATGGAGGTCACCGGCGATGGCGATCTGCAGCTCGGCCACCGGAGGCGCCTACCTAGGCTTGCGCCCATCCTGCCCGACGTGAGGGAACGGTTGACCAACGCCCCGCTCGCCCCCGTCCGGTCTGCCGGCCCTGCCGCACCCGCCACCTCCGGAATGGCCCTCACCCAGCCCGGCGAGCCATCGCTGCCGACGCCACGGGACCTGCCGGCCGCGATCGCGGCCCTGCGGCGGGAGCGCCATGCCGTGATCCTGGCTCACTACTACCAGGAGGAGGCGATTCAGGACATCGCCGATGTGATTGGCGATTCGCTCGAACTGGCCCGCCGCGCCGCCAGCACCGACGCCGACGTGATCGTGTTCTGCGGCGTCCATTTCATGGCCGAGACGGCCAAGATCCTCAATCCAGGCCGCACCGTGGTGGTGCCGGACCTGGCAGCGGGCTGCAGCCTGGCGGACGGCTGTCCGCCGGACGCCTTCGCCGCCTTCCGCGCCCAGCACCCGAACCACTACGTGGTGAGCTACATCAACTGCTCGGCGGCGGTGAAAGCCCAGAGCGATCTGATCTGCACCAGCAGCAACGCGGTGCAGCTGGTGCAGCAGCTGCCAGCCGACCGGCCGATCCTGTTCGCCCCCGATGCCAACCTGGGTCGCTGGGTGGCGCGCCAGAGCGGCCGCGAGCTCACCCTCTGGCCAGGCAGCTGCATCGTCCACGAGACCTTCAGCGAGCAAGCCCTGCTGCAGCTGAAGCTCGAACATCCCGAGGCCGAGGTGATCGCCCACCCGGAATGCCAGCAGCACCTGCTCGATCTGGCCGACTTCATCGGCTCCACCAGCAAGCTGCTGCAGCGGGCCCAGACCAGCAATGCCCCCAGCTTCATCGTGCTCACCGAGCCCGGCATCCTGCACCAGATGCGGCTGAGGGTTCCCGGCAAGATCTTCCACCCGGTGCCCGGCACCGATGGCTGCAGCTGCAACGCCTGCCCCTACATGCGGCTCAACACGCTGGAGAAGGTGTGGCGCTGCCTGGCCACCCTGGAGCCGGCGATCGAGCTCGATGAGGCGCTGCGCCGTCGCGCCCTGGTGCCGATCGAACGGATGCTGGCGATGAGCGCCTGACCATGGCGGCGCGCGGCGGCCAGGCTGGGCCGGCATCCCGGCGCCGAGCGGGACGATGCTGAGCCTCCCGGCCGACGGCCTGCTGCGGCTCACCCCCGAGGGCCTGCACTGCCCGGCGGCGGGGGTGTGGATCGACCCCTGGCGGCCGGTGCCCAACGCCCTGATCACCCACGCCCACGCCGACCACGCCCGGCGGGGCAGTGGCGAGTACTGGGCGATCGGCGAGTCGGAAGGGATCCTGCGCCAGCGGCTCGGGGCCGGCATCGCCCTCACGCCCGTGGGCTACGGCCAGGAGTTGCGGCGCAACGGGGTGCGGATCAGCTTCCACCCGGCGGGCCATGTGCTCGGCTCAGCCCAGATCCGGCTCGAGGCCGGGGGGGAGCGCTGGGTGGTGAGCGGTGATTTCAAACGGCAGGAGGATCCCACCTGCGCCCCCTTCGAGACGGTGGCCTGCGATGGGCTGATCAGTGAAGCCACCTTCGGCCTGCCGATCTACCGCTGGCGATCCGGCGCCGCGGTGGTGGCCGAAATCATGCAGTGGTGGAAGGGGAGCCCGGAGCGGCCCTCGGTGCTGTTCTGCTACGCCTTCGGCAAGGCTCAGCGGGTGCTGGCGGAACTGCACCGGGCCGGTGTGGACGACGACGTGCTGTTGCACGGCGCCGTGGAGGCCCTGATGGCGCCCTACCGCGCCGCCGGTGTGGCCATGCCCCCCACCCGCCCCCTGGCCGAACTGCCCCGCGGCACCCCCCTGGCCGGTCGGCTCGTGCTGGCGCCGCCCTCCGCCCAGGCCAGTCCGTGGATGGCGCGGCTGGCCGGCGCCCAGACCGGCTTCGCCAGCGGCTGGATGGCCGTGCGGGGCGCCCGGCGCCGGCGGGGCCGGGGCCGCGGCTTCGTGCTGAGCGACCACGCCGACTGGGACGGCCTGGTGCGCACGGTCCGGGAGTCGGGGGCCCGGCAGGTGGTGCTGACCCATGGCCAGGGGGAGCACCTTGCCCGCTACCTGCGGGAGGTGCATGGGATTGCGGCCGGGGCGCTGGGTGGGGGGGTGGTGCCGCCGGCTCCCCCCGAAGCGGAGGCCGATCAGGATCCGGGCTGTTCCGGGCCCGACCAAGAGCGGGTGGCCGCATAGGGCCAGGGGCCCGGTCCACCAGCGGCTGCCCCGCCTGCCGCGAGCCAGTCCAGCAGCTCCAGCTGGCGCGGCAGGCAGACGCTGGCCAGGTCGTAGCGGGACTGCACAGTGCGCCGGGCCTCCTGGCCGAGGGGCCGGTGGGTCGCCGGGTCAGCCAGCACCGCCGCCACCTGTTCGGCAAGGGCGGTGGGGGAGAAGAAGTCGACCAGAAGGCCGTTGTGGCCGCTGCGGATCACCTCCTGCACCGGCGTCGTGGCGGAGCCCACCACCACCGCCTCGCAGGCCATCGCCTCCAGCAGGCTCCAGCTGAGCACGAAGGGATAGGTGAGATACACGTGGCAGGCACTCACCCGGAACAGATCGTGGAGCACCCCGTGGGGCACGGTGCCGACGAAATGGAGGCGAGAGAGGTCCAGCTGACCCTCCAGTTCCCGCAGCAGCAGCTGACGCCAGCTGCCGCCGGAAGCCGGCGGCAGGCCGTAGCTCACCCCATCGCCCCCCACCACGATCACGTGGGACGCCGGCCGCAGTCGCTGCAGCAGCGGCAGGCTGCGCAGAAAGGTGTGAAAGCCCCGGTAGGGCTCGAGGCTGCGGGCCACGAAGGTGACCAGTTCGTCGCCGGGGTGGAAGCTGAGCTCCCGCCGCTGCAACTGCACCGTGGCGTTGGGGTTGGGGGTGATGGCGGCGGTATCGATGCCCTCGTGGATCACCGAGATGCGGTGCTGAAAGGCAGGCGGAGCCGTGGAGGCCTGCCAGGCGGTGGGGGCCAGCCCCCAGTCGAGGTCGTGGAAGGCCAGCAGCTGGGGCGCCCGCCGCAACCGCAGGCGGGTGGCATCAGCGCGCTGGAGCGGGAATTCCGGATCGAAATCAGCATCGCCTTGGCGCAGCTGATAGACGAACTCCACCTGGTGCAGCACCGGCACCTCGGGCCAGTGATCCTTGATCGCCAGCAGCTCGCCCCAGCCCGGATGGCCCACGATCAGATCGGGCCGACCGAGGGGTGAATCGGCCCGCTGCAGCAAATCGAGCACCGCCTGGGCCCGGATGGTCTTGGTCTGGAAATCCGCCGCCCAGGGATGGACCTGCGGCACCGCGTCGACCGGCGGCAAGCCGTAGGTCCTGAGCGTGATCCCTTCGAGGGGCCGGGCCGTGGGGCCGCCGAGGGCCCGCACCCGATCGCCGCGGCTCACGAGGGCCTGGGCCAGATGCCGGTACTGGCCGGGAAAGTTCTGATGAACGATCAGAACATCGAGGCCCATGGCACCAGCAACTCCGCCTGCAAGGTCAGCCGCAACGTAGCGATGGCGCGGCAGGACAGCCTCAGGCGACGGACATCGATGGGGGCATCGCGACGGGGGCGCGGCAGGACGCGGCTGAGTTGCGGCATAAGGGAGGGATGAAGGGGTGCCCCTCGTCCTTGCCGCCTTGAATCTGGAGGCAACTGAAGTGCCGAAAAGGCATCATGTTCACCTACATCGACACACCATGAACGACCGACTGCGCATTCTTCAGCGTCAACCACGCCGCATCTCGATCACCCTCAGCTACCACGTTCATGAGTCGTTGCTGCAACGCTCCGAGGAAGAGGGAAGGTCGATGTCCAACCTCTGCGCCTTCCTGCTTGAGGATGCTTTGCGGCATAACAGCCAGGCCATGCTGGCAGTGAACAGCATGACCACCGCCAGTCCAAATGGTGACAACCGGCTGCGCCAGCGCACGCCCTTCTGAGCCGGCCCTTCTAGGGGGGCGTGGGCTTCCATGCGGCGGGATTGGTTCAATCCTGCCCCAGGCTCCTACGGCACCTGGTTTGGGATTTAAGTCAATGGTGGTCTTCTTTCTCCCACACCATGACCCTCAAGAAATGGGAACCACTCCAGGACCTTGATGATCTGCTCGAGCGCAGCCGCCGCGGCCTCGGTCTGGTGCCGTGGCGCGGCCGTGAATGGCTGGGCGACCTCGATTGGTCTCCCCGGGTCGACATCGGCGAAGCCGATGGCACCTTCCTGATCAAGGCGGAGATTCCGGGGGTGAAAAAGGACGATGTGAAGGTGTCCGTGCAGAACGGCGTCCTCACCCTCCAAGGTGAACGCAATGATGAAGAGGAGAGCCAGGGGGTGCACTTCCACCGGGTCGAGCGCTTCCACGGCAGCTTCAGCCGCAGCTTCACCCTGCCCCCCAGCGTGGATGCCAACCAGGTGAAGGCCGCCTTCCGCGATGGCGTGCTCACCGTCACCCTCTCCAAGCGGCCCGGCAGCGAGGTCAACGCCCAGCAGGTGCCGGTCGAGTAGGCCATCGCTGCAGGGGAGCGCGCTGCCACCCGGGGAGGCGCCAGAATGGCCAGATGCGCCAGTTCTGCCGCCTCTACGGGCAGCTCGACCGCAGCGAGGGCATCGTCGAACGGGTGCGGCTTCTGGCCGATCACCTCGGGGCCGCCGATCCCGCCGATGCCGCCTGGACGGTGCATCTGCTGCTGGGGAAGCAGCGCCGACGACTGATCACGGCCGCCCGTCTGCGCCAGGCGGCCATCGCGGTGAGCGGCCTGCCGGCCTGGTTGCTGGAGGCCTGCCACAGCCAGGTGGGCGATACGGCCGAAACCATCGCCCTGCTGCTGGCGGCGGAGCGGAGCGACAGCGACACCACCGCTCTGGACCCCTGGTCCCTGCAGCACTGGATGGAGGTGGAGCTGCCCCGGCTCGCCGCCCTGGGGGAGGAGGCGCAGGCCGAAGCCCTGCAAGCCCACTGGAAGCGCCTCGCTAGCGAGGAGGTGCTGGTGCTCAACAAACTTCTCACCGGCGCCTTCCGGGTGGGGGTCGGTCCGGCATTGGTGGTGCGGGCCCTGGCCCGCAGCAGCGGCGTGGAGGAAGCCCGGCTCCAGCACCGCCTGATGGGGGACTTCCTGCCCTCAGCGGACGCCTACCGGGCCCTGGTGGCGCCCTCCGGCGACGAGAGCCTGCCCCCGGGCCAGCCCTATCCCTTCCTGCTGGCCTGCCCCCTCGATCCGGCGCGCTTGGAGGACTCCGATCCCGCCGCCTGGCTGGTGGAGTGGAAATGGGATGGCATCCGCGGCCAGCTGATCCGCCGAGCCGGAACCTCCTTCCTCTGGAGCCGCGGCCAGGACCTGCTCAACGGAGCCTTCCCCGAACTGATCGCCCTGGCCGACCAGCTCGAGGAGGGCACGGTGCTCGATGGCGAGGTGCTGATCTGGCCCGAGGGGGACGGGCAGCCCCGTCCCTTCGCCGAGTTGCAGCGCCGGTTGGGTCGGCGCCAGATCGGTCCGAAGCTGTTGCGGGAGCTGCCAGCCCGCTATGTGGCCTACGACCTGCTGGAAGCCCGGGGGGAGGATCTGCGCTCGCTGCCGCTGCAGGAGCGGCGGCAGCGGCTGGAGCAGATGCTCGAGCGGCGGCCGTTGCCATCGCTTCGGCCCTCGGATCCCCTGGCGCTGCCCCACTGGCCGGCCCTGGAGGAGCACCGCCGCAACGCCCGCGCGGCCGGGGCGGAAGGGGTGATGGTGAAGGCCCTGGCCTCCACCTACGTCAGCGGCCGCCGTCAGGGGCACTGGTGGAAGCACAAGCTGGAGCCACTGCGGCTCGATGCGGTGCTGCTCTACGCCCGCAGCGGCAGCGGCCGCCGGGCCAACCTCTACACCGATTACACCTTCGGCCTCTGGGCTGAGGGCGATGGGCGACGGCTGGTGAGCTTCGCCAGCGCCTATTCCGGTCTCAACGATGCCGAAATCCTCGAACTCGACCGCTGGATTCGCCGCCACACCACCGAGCGGTTCGGACCGGTGCGGGCCGTGGAGCCGGAGCTGGTGTTTGAGCTGGCCTTCGAGGGAGTGCGGCGCTCGGGTCGCCATCGCAGCGGGCTGGCGGTGCGGTTTCCCCGCATCAGCCGCTGGCGGCGCGACAAGCCGGCGGCCGAAGCCGATACCGTCGCGGCGGCCCTGGCGCTGATCCAACCGTGAAGCGCGCCACCGGTTCGATCCAGATCCTCAGTCCTGCCAAGAAGGAACGGCCCACCGGGGAGGCCGAGGGAAGGCAACGTCAACGGCCGGGGAAGGGGAGCGTCGCTGCCCTGCCGGCCGAACCCCTCGCCCCGGTGGAAGCCTGGTTCGCCCGCAAGGGCTGGACCCCGATGCCGTTCCAACGGCAGTGCTGGCAGGCGTATCTGGACGGGCGGAGCGGTCTGCTGCAGGTGCCCACCGGCTCGGGCAAGACCTACGCGGCGGTGATGGGTCCAATCGCCGAGCTGCTGGCCCAGCAAGACGGCGGCGGCATCGGCCTGCTGATCCTCACGCCCCTGCGAGCCCTCAGCCGCGACCTGGCCCTGGCGATCCGCGAGCCGATCGAGGCGATGGGCTGGCCCCTGCGGGTGGGCCTGCGCAACGGCGACACCCCCAGCGCCGAGCGCAGCCGCCAGGTCAAGGCGCCCCCCGAGATCCTGATCACCACCCCGGAATCGCTCGCCCTGCTGCTGAGCGGGCCCCATGCCGAACGGCTGTTCGGCGGGCTGCGGGCCGTGGTGATTGATGAATGGCACGAACTGCTCGGCGGCAAGCGCGGCAGCCAGACGGAACTCTGCCTGGGGTGGCTGCGGCGACGGCGGCCGCAGCTGCGCACCTGGGCGATCAGCGCCACGATCGGCAACCTCGAGGAGGCGGCCCGCACGGCCGTGGGCACCGACCGCGACCCGGCGATCATCAGCGCCGCCCTGGAGCGCTCGACGAGGATCCGCAGCCTGCTGCCGGAGGCGATCGATGGCTTCCCCTGGGCCGGCCACCTGGGCCTGCGCATGCATGAGGTGCTGGTGGGGGCCCTCGATCCAGGCATCTCCACCCTGCTGTTCACCAACACCCGCAACCAGGCGGAACGCTGGTTCCAGTGCCTGCGCTGGGCCTGCCCGGAGATGGAGGGGGCTCTGGCCCTGCACCACAGCGCCATCGACCGGACCGAGCGGGAGGCGATCGAGGCGGGGGTGAAGGAGGGATCGATCCGCTGGGTCGTGTGCACCAGCTCCCTGGATCTGGGGGTGGATTTCCAGCCGGTGGAGCGGGTGGTGCAGATCGGCAGTGCCAAGAACCTGGCGCGGCTGCTGCAGCGCTCCGGCCGCTCAGCCCACCGGCCGGGGGGCACCAGCGAGGTGCTGTTCCTGCCCACCAACGCCCTCGAACTGCTGGAGGTGAGTGCCATGCGGCGGGGGCTCGAGCAGGGTCTGGTGGAGCACCGAACCCCTCCGCAGGCGCCGCTGGATGTGCTGCTGCAGCACCTCACCGCTCTGGCCTGCGGACCCGGTTTCGAGCCGGAGCAGGAATGGGAGACGGTGCGCCGTTGCTGGAGCTACCGGGATCTGAGCCGCGACGACTGGAGTTGGTGCCTGCGCTTTCTGGAGGACGGGGGCGATTGCCTGGGGGCCTACCCGCGCTTCCGCAAGCTGGAGCGGGAGCCAGTCGAAGGCATCCCCTTCCGCTACCGGGTCAAGGAGCCCACCATCGCCCGCCTGCACCGGCTTCAGATCGGCACGATCACCGCCGACCGCGCCGTGACCGTGCGCTACGTGCGCGGGGCGGTGCTCGGCCACGTGGAGGAGATGTTCGTGTCGCGGCTCAAACCGGGCGACACCTTTTTCTTTGCGGGTCGCGGTCTGGAGTTCGTGCGGCTGCGGGAGATGACCGCCCAGGTGAAGGCCTCCAGCAAAAAGAGCAACACGGTGCCGGCCTGGGCCGGCGGCCAGCTGGCCCTCTCGGATCTGCTCAGCCACCACCTGCGCCAGGAGGTGAGCCGCTGCGCCGCCGGCCAGCTGGACAGCCCCGAGCTCAGGGCCCTCGCCCCCCTGCTGGATCGCCAGGGCGATCTCTCCCGGATCCCTGGGCCTGGAGAGCTGCTGGTGGAGGTGTGCCGCAGCCGCGAGGGCAGCCACCTCTATGCCTATCCCTTTGAAGGACGCTTCGTGCATGAGGGCATCGGCTTCCTCTGGGCCTGGCGCCTGGCCCGCCACCGGCGCGGCACGATCACGGTGTCGGTGAACGACTATGGCTTCGAATTGCTGGCCCCCCGCGGCTATCCATTCGACGAGCTGTTCGAGGAGCACGGTGAGGCCCTGCTGGCGGGCGAAGGCCTGCTGGACGATCTGGCGATGGCGATCAACCTCTCGGAGCTCTGCCGCCGCCGCTTCCGGGCCATCGCCCAGGTGGCGGGGCTGGTGAACAACGGCTACCCGGGCAAGGGCAAGAGCGGCGGCCAGCTGCAGATCAGCGCGGCCCTGCTCTTCGATGTGTTCAGCCGCCATGAACCCGCCAACCGACTGCTGACGCAGGCCAGGGCTGAGGTGTTGCGGGAGCAGCTGGAGGTGGAGCGGATCGCGGCGGCCCTGGAGCGGCTGCGCGCCGCCACGGTGATGCTGGAGCGCACGCCCCGGCCGGGCCCGCTGGCCTTTCCGCTGCTGGCCGAGCGGCTCAACAACCGGATGAGCAATGAATCGGTGTTGGAGCGCCTGGCCCGGCTGCGGGCCGAGGCGGAGCGGGCGGAGGGGCTCTGATGGCTGGATTCAGGCGCGCTCAAGCCGCTTCACGATGTAAGCCATCAGGGCCAGGGAACCCGCCAGGGCGATCAGCAGGGCGATGGTCATCGGAGCTGGTGCGAATCGGGGCATTATCAACGGCCTGCCCCTCGCCGGCTGCCGCATGGCCCAGCCCGCCGATCACGATGATCCTGCGACTTCCGGAGCGCCGCCTGGATCGGGGGAGCTCATCCCGAGATCAGGGCCGGAGCCGACCCGGGAGCCGGACCTCGTCTTCGTCTACGGCACCCTCAAACGCGGAGAACAGAATCATCACTGGCTTCAGGGAGCCAGCTGGGAGGGGGAGGCTGAGCTGAACGGGGTGGTGCTCCATGATCTGGGCCCCTTCCCCATGGCGGTGGTTGGTGAGGGCCGGATCAGCGGGGAGGTGTATGCCGTGGAGGGCAGCGGGCTCGCCCGGCTGGACGAGCTGGAGGGCTATCCCCGCCTCTACGACCGCCAAGTGCTCAGCCTGAACGATGGCCGGCGGGCCTGGGTGTACCTGGGCCGCCCCCGCCAGGTGCGCCATGCCCCGGTGGTGGCCGGCGGCAGCTGGCACTCCAACAGAACTTGATCCATAGCGTACCGAAGGAGAGCATCGCGGCAGCCATTCCAAATGCGTTAGAAATCGCAAAGTTGCAGCCGATCCATGGCCCAGTCTTCCGCCGCCCAGCCCAAGCGGGCCATCCGCCAGGCCGCAGAAACCAACGACCGTCAGGTGCACCTGGCCCAACTTCGCCGGGTGGAGCTGATCAACGGCCGCGCCGCCATGCTCGGCATCGTGATCGGTGTGGTGGTCGAAGGCCTCACCGGCTTTGGCATCCTCCACCAGATCGGCCTCGGGGCCCTGGTGGATGGCTACACCGCCTGCCGCACCCAGTACCTGCCCTTCTGCTTCTGAACCGGATCGGTTCAGCCCACCAGCAGCCGCCCCGCCACGGCCAGCCCCAGCACCAGGGCGGACTGGGCCAGCCAGCCCCTGCGCTCCGGAACCACCAAGCGGCGCAGCAGCACCACCGAGCCCAGCAGGCCCACGCCCACGGCCAGGGTCTGGCAGAAGCCGATCACATGGGAATCCGCCCTCCAGGCCGGCAATCCCGCCAGAACGGCGGCGAGGGAGCCGGAACCCTCACCAAGCCGGGAGGCGTCCAGCAGAGGTGCAGCGCTCACCGGCAGCACCATCCCCGCCTCGGCCATGCCCAGGGCCAGGTGATGGGCCAGCATCAAGCCCCAGAGCAGGGGCAGCAGCGCATACAGGACCAGCCATGGACGTCCACGACCCGGCATGAAACGGGCGGCGGCGTTGCGCAGCACCAGCCACAAACCAGCGGGTAGGGCCAGGGCCAGGCAGCCGATCGCCAAACGGGGCAGCAGGGGTCCTTCGCCCAGGGACAACACCTCCTGAGCCGCCGAGCCAAAACCACCGGCAAAGCTCGTCGCAGCCGGTCCCGGCGAGCCCGCCAGCGCCGTCACCGCGCCGGGCAGCCACGCCAGCAGGCGTTGCCAATGGTGCAGGCAAAGCCCCCCCGCCAGCACCAGGATCAGGCCCGCCTCGCCAGCGGGGGGGTCCATCGAGCGCTGCAGGTCGGCGGCCGGGGGGCGCAATCGCAGGGTCACCGAACGGTGGGCGCAGGCCTGGGCGCAGGTGAGGCAGAGCACACAGTTGCGGTTGTCGGCCAGGTGGGCCGGATGGGTGCCCACCGGGCAGCCCGCCGTGGCGTAGCCCTCATCCGCTTCGGCCGGCCCTCCCTTGAAGCAGGCAAAACTGCTGCAGCTGCCGCTGCAGGTGCCGATCTGGGCCCGCAGCTCACTAATCGAGAGCTTGGCGAACAGGCCGTTCATGCCGCCCACCGGGCAGAGGTAGCGGCACCAGAAGCGCTTCTCAAAGGTCAGCGACCCCACCACGGCGCCGGCGGTGATCAGCAGCAGCAGGCAGCTGCTCAGCCAGGCGGTGTTCTCCAGGTTTCCCACCGCCTCCCAGAGCAGGATCGCGGCGAAGCCGGCGGCCAGCAGCGGCGCCGCCCAGCGGTCACTGTCGCCGCGGGGCCAGCGCTGCGGTTGCCAGCCCACCAGTCGCGCCAGCCGCTGGACGATCTCCCCCCACACCATGAAGGGGCAGAAGGAACACCACAGCCGTCCCACCAGGGGATAGGTGAGCAGGATCAGCGGCCACCACCAGGCCCAGAAGAGGTTGAGGCCGCCGTTATGGGCCCGGTCCTGGGGACCCAGCCAGAGCCAGAGGTTCACCAGAACGAACACCCAGCTCACCACCCCAAACAGCAGCGTGTTCCAGAGCCGGGGGGAGCGCATCAGGTTGCGCAGCTGCGGTTTCCAGCGCCACAGCTCGAAGCGGGCCCGGGCCTGCTGGCGCTGCTCGGTCCAGAACACATCCTCCGGCAACACCGGCGGCCGGCTGACAGCGCACTGACGCAGGGCCCGGTCGATCAGCTGGCTGAGTTCGCGGATGTTGCCAGGGAAGTCGTAGGTCTGCAGGCGCTTCACCAGCGCCGCACTCACCTGGGGCGGGGGGCTCCAGCCCAGACTGCGCGCCTTCTGGCGCACGCCGTAGCGCAACCATTCACCCAAGTCCTGGCGTCGCACCCGCAGCGGCGGCACCCGGATGGGCCGGCTGATCGCCTCGAACCCATCGAGGTGGGTTTCGGAGGTGAGATAGATCCGACCGGGGAAGCTGTGCTCCACCCCGTCGGGCCCGTGCCAGCGGCCCTCCAGGGCCAGCTGCCGCAGGCGGGGTAGCAGGGCCGGATCAACCCGGTCCACCTGGTCGATCAGCAGCCCGCCGGCGCCGAGGGCCTGCACCAGCGCCAGACCATCGGGCCCCGGCGCGAACAGCTCGGCGCCATCGGCGCGCAGCAGGGCGCCATTGAGGCGCACCAACAGTTGTTTGCGCGCCGTGGAGCCGTAGTGGATCAGGGCGGCGATGTTGTCCTTCTCCAGGCCTGGCTCGCCGCTGATCAGCACCGCCGCGCCGCTGGAATCGGCGGCGGCGGCACGGATCGCATCGCGCAGCTTCTGGGCATAGCGGCTGCTGCCGACAATCCCCCGCCGCACCCGGCCCAGCAGGAAGGGGGCGAGGCGGCGCAGGTCGGGGGCCGTGGAGGAGGGGTCACGCACCAGGGCCTCGGGCGGTTTGGTCTGATTCTGGGCCTGCCGTTCCGCCGTGGCTGTTCCTGGCGATGATGGCGCCACCGCCTCACGCCTCCTGCCTTCACCACCATGACCCTCACCCTCTACGGAGCCGCCCGCAGCCGGGCCTCGATGGTGCGCTGGTACCTGGAGGAGAAGGCGATCCCCTACGCGTTCGTGCAGCTCGACCTCAAGAGCGGCGAACACCGCCACGAGCCCTTCACCACCATCAATCCCTTCGGCAAGGTGCCAGCCCTGGTGGACGACGCCCTGGCCGACCCCGATGGCGGCCCCCTGAAGCTGTTCGAGAGCGGCGCCATCCTGTTCCACCTGGCCGAGCGTTACGGCGAGGAATTCGACCCCCAGGGGCCCGGCGGGGCTGAGGGGGCCGCCGCCCGGCGGTCACTCACCGCCCAGTGGCTGCTGTTCGCCAATGCCAGCCTCGGTCCGGCCATGTTCCAGGTGGAGACACGCCCCGAGGAGATCGACCGCCAGCTCGGCACCCTCGATGGGCTGCTGGCCGCCGGCCCCCACATGCTCGCCGGCACCTGGGGAGATCCAGGCTGGGGAGCAGCCGACTGTGTGGTGCAGTCGTACCTGGCCTACATCCCCCTCTTCTGCCCCCAGGTGGACCTCAGCCCCTACCCGGCGGTGCAGGCGGCGATCGAAGCCACCGGTAACCGGCCCGCCTATCAGAAGGCGATGGGGGTGGTTTGAGCCTCGGCTCCAGTCAGCACCCCTGGATCTGGAAGGGCCACCGCCTGGAGCTGCTGGCCGAGCGGGCCCTGTGGGATCCTCTCCAGCGCACCCTGCTGGTGGCGGACCTGCACCTGGGCAAGGCTGAGCTGTTCCAGGCCCATGGGGTGGCCCTGCCCAGCGATGGGGACGCCGCCAGCCTCAATGCCCTGCTGGAGCTGGCCGCGCGTCTCAGGCCTGCCCAGGTGGTGGTGCTCGGCGACCTGATCCATGGCCGGGTGGGCCTCACCGCCGAACTACGGCAGAAACTGGTAGCCCTGCCTGAACTGCTGGGCTGCCCGCTGCGGTTGATCGACGGCAACCACGACCGCGGCAGCTGGCTAGAGGGCCTGCGGCGGGAACCCTCCTGTGCCCTTGGCCCCCTCTGGCTCAGCCATGGGCCCGAACCCCGGCCAGGCCAGCTCAATGTCTGCGGCCACCTGCACCCGGTGGCGATGGTGGGCCGGGGCTCCGACCGGCTGCGGCTGCCCTGCTTCGCCTATTGGCGAGGGATCGATCGGGATAGCCCTGCCCCCAGCGGCGACCAGTTGGTGCTGCCGGCCTTCGGTGAGCTGACGGGGGGCCATCCCTGCTCAGGGGCTGAAGGCCTCTGGCTGGTGGCCGAAGGGGCGGTTGTCCCCTGGCGCTCCCCACGGGGCTGCCCTGATCCCGCCCTTCAGACCGACCCCGCAACCGCCGGCGCCCATTCGCTCGACCGTGAGGCGCGGCCGTGAGCGCTTGCCTAGCCCTCCGCCGCCAGGGCCCGCACCACATCGCCACGGGTGAGCACCCCCACCGGATGCCGCTGCTCATCGAGCACGAACAGGCGCTGGGTGGAGCGGTCGTGGAGCTGGCGGGCCGCCGCCGGCAGTCGGGTGGCCGCCTCACAGGCGTGGGGCGCCTTGCCCATCACATCGGCCACGCTGTTGCCCAGCACCTGGTGCACCTGGCGGTCCCACTGCAGCGGATTGCGCAGGTAGATCACCGCATCGAGCAGCATCACGTAGGGGCCGGCATCGAAGCCGCTCTCGCGCACCATCAGATCGGTTTCGGTGAGTTCCCCCACCAGCTCACCGGCCTCGCCCACCACCGCCAGACCGCTGATGTGGTGATCGCTCATCAACTTCACCGCCTCCTGCAGGGGCGTGTCGGGCCGCACGCTGAGCACCGGGCTGCTCATCACCTCCGCCACCGACCGTTCGACAACCATGGGGCCTTCCGCCTTGTGCGACGTCCGCATTCTGCAAAGGCCGGAGCCCGCTGAAAGCCCGACCGGCAGGATGGACACATCCCCATTCGTGCCCGTGCTGCGCCGCCTCGCCGACCTGCTCACCATCGGCCGGGCCCTGCTCGGCCTGCCCCTGCTGCTGGCCCTGGGCGCGGGCCAGCAGGGGCTGGCCTGGTGTCTGCTGCTGCTCGGCGGCCTCAGCGATGCGGCCGACGGCGCCCTGGCCCGCCGGGCCGGCGGCGGCTCGGTGTGGGGCGCCCGGCTCGATCCCCTCACCGACAAGATCCTGATCAGCGCGCCGCTGCTCTGGCTGGCAGCCCGCGGCCTGCTGCCGATCTGGGCGGTGTGGCTGTTGCTGGCCCGGGAACTGCTGATCTCTGGCTGGCGCGCCGGCCAGGGCAGCGGCGGTCCGGCCTCCCTGGCGGGCAAGGCCAAGACGATCCTGCAGTTCCTTGCCTTGCTGCTGTTGCTCTGGCCCGCCGACTGGACCCTTGGGGTGCCGTCCGGCGCGGCGGGCGGCTTCGGGCTTCCGATCCTGATGCAGGTGATCGGTTGGTGGCTGTTCTGGCCTTCGCTGCTGCTGGCACTGAGTTCGGCCTGGGGCTATCTGCGGCAGGGGAGAGCTCGGGACGATGGTGAACGCGCGCATTGAGCTGATCAACCACGTCCTCCCCGCAGAAGCTGACAACCCCCTCAACCGATCAGCCGGCTGCGGGTGAGGCCTGATCGGCCCATCACCCCGCCAGCAGGGCCTCATCAGCGGTGAAATCGGGGCTGGTCGGCATCCCCAGGGCGTAGTCGTTGGCATAGCTGTCCACCAGGGTGGCCTCCAGGTCGAAGGCCGGCTCCCAGGCCAGCTCCCGCCGCACCCGATGGGTGTCGGTGAGGAAATGGGCCAGGCGCAGCGGGAAAGCCTTGCGGGCCTTTTTATCGAGCCCGGCGGGATCGAAGCTGCGGATCTCCACCGAGGCGGGGTCCTTGCCGGCGGCGCGGGCGGCCGCCGCCACCAGCCCCCGGAAGGTCACCCCCTGGCTTCCGCTGCAGTTGTAGATGCGGTTGGCGGCGGCCTCCACTTCGATCGAGCGGGCCATCGCCGCTGCCAGATCCGTCACATGGCCCAGCTGGGTGATCGTGCTGCCATCGCCGGGCAGGGGCACGGGGCGGCCGTGAACGATGCGGTCGAAGAACCAGCTCTCGACCGGGTTGTAGTTGCCCGGGCCCACAATGTAGGTGGGCCGGAAGCTGGTGAAGGCGATGCCCTGGCTGCGCAGCCAGTCTTCGGTCTCGGCCTTGCCGGCATGGCGGCTGGCGGGATCGGTGGGGCTGTCCTCATCGAGGGGCCAGAGCTCGCTGTCGGCGTAAACGCCGGCGGAGCTCACGTACACGAAGCGGTGCGAGGGCGCACCGGTTCGCTCGATCACGGCGCTGGTATCGGCCTGGGTGCGGCCCGAGCTATCCACGATCACATCGAAGCGCCGGCCCTCCAGGGGCTGCAGACCCTCCGCCGTGGCGCGATCGCCCACCAGGTGCTCCACCCCGGCCGGCACGGGCTGCTTGCCGCGGGTGAACAGGGTGAGGGAATGGCCGGCCTCCTGCAGCAACTGCACCAGCGGCTTGCCCACGAAGCGGGTACCGCCCATCACCAGGATGTCCATGCCGAAACCCGCAGGCGGGCCGTGAAACCGGCCGCTATTCAAGCCCGCGGCGGCTCCAGCACCGCCCAATAGCCCTGGGCCTGCGGGCGAGTGGCGAAGAACGAATCCGCCATGGACGGCCCAACTCGGGGCCACCAGATCAGGCGGATCATCGATGGCCACGGCCTTAAGCCGGGCAGGCCGTCACACTCAACCAACCGCCCTAAAAAGCCTCGATGCCGATCAGTTCCGCCTGGACCGCCCAGCCGGCCGTGCTGGCGAGCACCGGCGGCTACCGCCATTTCGCCCTGATCGGCGAACGGGGCAAGGGGGGTGAACGGGCGGTGGAACTGGCGGCGGTGCTGAAGCGCTCCTTCCGCCTGGTGGTGCCGCTGCGGAACCTGCGCGACCGCCAGCTCTGGCAGCCTGGCTGGCAGTCCCTGCGCCGCGCCATGCAGATCATTCCCGCCATCGACCTGCTCGACGGCCAGTGCGTGCGGCTGCATCAGGGGGATTACGACCAGGTGACCCGTTTCAGCGACGATCCAGTGGCCCAGGCCCTGGCCTGGCAGGAGCAGGGCGCCGAGCGGCTCCATCTGGTGGACCTCGATGGCGCCCGCAGCGGGCTGCCGGTGAACGATGCGGTGGTGCGGGCGATCGTGGCGGCTCTGGCGATTCCGGTGCAGCTCGGCGGCGGCGTGCGCAGCCTGGAGCGGGCCGAGGCCCTGCTGGGCTTCGGGCTCGACCGGGTGATCCTCGGCACGGTGGCGATCGAACAACCCGCCCTGGTGCGGGAGCTGGCGGAGCGTCACCCAGGCCGGATCGTGGTGGGCATCGATGCCCGCAACGGGCGGGTGGCGACCCGCGGCTGGCTGGAGGACAGCGCCGTGGAGGCCGAAGCCCTGGCGGCCAGCTTCGAGGGCAGCGGGGTGGCCGCCCTGATCACCACCGACATCGCCACCGACGGCACCCTGGCCGGCCCCAACCTGGCCTTCCTGCGCAGCATGGCCGAGGCCAGCTCGATTCCGGTGATCGCCTCCGGCGGCATCGGCGATCTCACCGACCTGCTCAGCCTGCTGGCCCTGGCGCCGCTGGGGGTGGAGGGGGTGATCGTGGGCCGGGCCCTCTACGACGGTCGGGTGGAGCTCAGGGAGGCCCTGCAGGCGATCGGTCCGGGCCGCCTCCAGGATCCCGGGGGGTTGAGCTTCGCCTGAGCCAACAACCGCCAACGGTCAGCGGTCAGCAGTCAGCGGTCAGCGGTCAGGCGTCGATGGGGGAAGCGGCATCACAAAGGCAGCGATGGTTGAGCTGCCCTATAACAGATCAACCACCCCTTTTTCGCCGCCGCCACCGTGGCCCTTGCCACTTCGCAACCCGTGGCAGCACCCGCCACCCCGGTCGAGGCCGGCAGCCCACCTGCCAACCTCGATGAGGTGTATCGGCTCTGCCGCGATCTGGGCATGCGGCTGAGCCGTCAGCGCCGCATGGTTCTCGATCTGCTCTGGGCCGAGCGCAGTCACCTCAGCGCCCGCGACATCTTCGAGAAGCTCAACAACCTCGGCCGCAACATCGGTCATACCTCGGTGTATCAGAACCTCGAGGCCCTCCAGTCGGCCGGGGTGATCGAATGCCTCGATCGGGCCAGCGGCCGCCTCTACGGCTACCGCGCCGATCCCCACAGCCACCTCACCTGCCTGGAGAGCGGCGCCATCCACGATCTCGACGTGCAACTGCCGGAGGAGTTGCTGCGCGCGATCGAACGGCAGACCGGCTTCGCCATCGAGAGCTACACCCTCAACCTGAGTGGCCGCCGCCGCGGCTGAGCCATGGACTCTGGATCGTTCCGGACAGGCTCGTTAGGGTTGGTCCACCGTCGACAAGCCCCGTGAGCCGCCGCAGGGCCGAACCCGGCCCCCTCCTGCTTCTGTACGCAGAACCCCTCCAGCGGGCAGGACTGGTGCACTGGCTGGAGGCTGACTCCGCCAGCTACCGCGTCGCTGCTGAGGGCGATGAACCCTCCCCAAGCCCGGCCCTGGTGATCTGGAGCCTGGCGGCCGCGCTGCCGCCGGCGGCCCTGGAAGCCGAAGTGCGCCAGCTGCTCGATCGCTGGCAACCGGCCCCGCTGCTGCTGCTGTTGCCGCCGGCTCACCCCTATTCCCAACGCTTCCTGCTGGCACTCCCCCTGCAGGGTCTTGTGGAGCAGCCCGAGGCGCCGGCCCTGCGGGAGGCCGTGGCCACCCTGCTGGCGGGCGGCAGGGTGGTGGAGATCGGTCCGGCCGGGAGCGGGAGCGACGCCGCAGGGCCGCGGCTCCCCCTGGGCCTGGGCGAATGGCTGCTGGTGAGCGGCCTGCAGCAGATCGATGCCGAGCTGGGCCTCTGCGAGCGCCTGCTGCAGCCGCCGCCCGAGGGGGTGCTGGCCCAGCTGCTGCTGGAGGGCCGGCGCCGGGAACTGCGGGCCGCCCGCCAGCTGCTGCTCTGGCTGTGGGGACCGCTGGGCCTGGCCTGGGGGGAAGACGTTGCGGCCGCAGCGCCCCGCGCCGGCCTGGCCATGGCCCCGGCGCCCGCTGGGCACCGCCTGGCCCCCGCCGCCGACGGCGCTCGGGGCGTGAGCCTCACCCTGCGGCAGCGCTCCGCCGACGGCATCTGGGAGGCGGTGCGCGAGCGCCTCAACCGCGCCGCCGTTGAAGGCCCCAGCAATCGCAGCGGCCAGCTGCTGGCCCTCGATGGCCTGCAGGCCGACCGGCGCCGCGACCTGCTGATCGCCCTGCTGGAGCAATTCCAGCTGCTGCGCGGCAAGCTGCAGGAGCAGGACCTCCGCGGCGACACCCTCCTGGCCACCTGGGATGAACTCCAACCGGAACTGCGGCGCCAGGCCCTGCGCCGCATGGCCGGCTCCTACGTGCAGCTCCCCAGCGAGGGAGTGCTCAGGCCCGTGGCCGACACCCTGATCAAATCCGGCGAATTCGAGCTGGGTGATCCGGAGCTGCCCGATCCCACCGCCATGCTCACCACCTTGGTGCAGGCCCGCCCCCTGCTGGTGGAGGGCCGGCTGCTCGGACCGGACGAACCCCAGGCCCTGCTCTATGTGGAGATGCTGCTGGCCAACTGGCTGGTGCGCACGGCCGAGCTGATCAGCGCCGAGGTGCTGGCGGTCTGTGCCGAATGGCCCGAACTGCGGCGCTATCTGCTCCGCCCGGAGCTGCTCGCCACCCGCAACCTGGAGCGGCTGCGCAACCAGCTCAATGCCCAGCAGCGCTGGAGCAGCTGGATCAGCCGCCCGGTGCAGCTCTACGAGAGCCGCAGACCCCTGTTCCGCCTGGAGGCCGGTGCGATCGAAACGGTGGATCTCACCGAACCCCGCGACCGCGAGCTTCGTCAACTGGGCCTGCTGCAGCAGCTGGTGACCCTGGCCCTGGAGGCCCGCGATGCCCTTGCACCCCAGGTGCAGAACCTGGTGAAGGGGCTGGGGGATCTGGTGGTGGTGGTGCTCACCCAGGTGGTGGGCCGGGCGATCGGGCTGGTGGGGCGGGGCATCGCCCAGGGCATGGGCCGCAGCCTCGGCCGCAGCTGAGGGTGACGGGCACAATGGGCCCCAACCGCCCCCGGGTCTTGCCCCCCTTCACCCCCCTGCCCCGGATCACCACCGCCGCCGCCACTGCCGCCCTCACCGCACCCCTGCGCCGCATCCTGGGGCGGCTGGCCGGCCTGCTGCTGATGCTGGCGCTCACCCTCGGCAGCGCCGTCGCCCCCGTGGCCGCCAGCCTGGAGAACGACCATTTCGACGGCAACATCTTCGCCCTCTACGCCGGCAACGGTTCGCTGGTACCGCCCCGCAGCAGCCTGGCCCAGGCCCTCAACGACCACCGTGTGGCCGTGGTGGTGTACTACCTCGACGACAGCAGCGTGAGCAAACGCTTCGCACCGGTGGTGTCGGAACTGCAGCGGATCTGGGGCAACACCATCGAGCTGATTCCCCTGGTCACCGATCCGCTGCAGCCCGGCGGCAAGACCGCCGCCGCCGACCTAAGCGCCGGCGATCCCTCCCGCTACTGGAGCGGCCTGATCCCCCAGGTGGTGGTGTTCGACCGCAGCGGCGCGGTGGCGTTCGATGCCAGCGGCCAGGTGGAAGTGGATGCGATCAACGCTGCCGTGAGCCAGGCCACGGACCTGCCGCTGCCGGCACTCTCGGGCCAGGGCAGCACCCGCAGCTTCAATGAGCTCAACAGCGAAGTGGTGAGCAGCGGCCGATGACCCCTTCCTCCGGCGGCGGGTCCCTCGCCGCCACCAGCGCTGGCCAAGCCGCGGAGCTGGGGGACCACCCCCCGCAAGCGACGGCGGGGCGCCGCGAGAGCGACAGCCTCGGGACGGTGCTTGTTCCGGCGGAGCGCTACTGGGGTGCCCAGACCCAGCGCTCGATCCACTTTTTCCCCTTCGGCCAGCCGATGCCGCTGGCCGTGGTGCACGCCTTCGGCGAGCTCAAGGCGGCCTGCGCCGAAGTGAACCGCGACCTGGGCCGGCTCGAGCCATCGCTCTGTGCGGCGATCGTGGCGGCGGCGGAGCAGGTGGCCCGTGGCGAGCTGGATGGCGACTTTCCGCTCAAGGTCTGGCAGACCGGCTCCGGCACCCAGACCAACATGAATGCCAACGAGGTGATCGCCAACCGGGCGATCGAGGCCCTCGGCGGCGAGCTGGGCAGCAAGCGCCCGGTTCACCCGAACGACCACGTGAACCTGAGCCAGTCGAGCAACGACACCTTCCCGGCCGCCATGCATGTGGCGGTGTCGATCCAGCTGGAACGCCGCCTGATCCCGGCGCTGGAGGCTCTGCGGGCCGTGCTGGCCCAGCGCTCCCAGGAGTGGGCAGCGGTGATCAAGATCGGCCGCACCCACCTGCAGGATGCGGTGCCCCTGCGGCTGGGCCAGGAGTTCGGCGGCTATGCGGCCCAGCTGGAGCTGGGGCTCGACACTCTGCGCGCCAGCCTTCCTCAGGTGCGGCAGCTGGCGATCGGCGGCACGGCCGTGGGCACCGGCCTCAATGCTCCGGCAGGTTTCGGCGAAGCGGTGGCGGCCCGGCTGGCGGAACGGCTGGCGCTGCCCTTCACCAGCGCCCCGAACAAATTCCAGGCCCTGGCGGGCCATGAACCCCTGGCGGCGGCCCATGGCGCCCTCACCGTGCTAGCCGGCAGCCTGATGAAGATCGCCAACGACATCCGCTGGCTGGGCAGCGGCCCCCGCTGCGGCCTGGGGGAACTGGTGCTGCCGGAGAACGAACCGGGCTCCTCGATCATGCCGGGCAAGGTGAATCCCACCCAGTGCGAAAGCCTCACGATGGTGGCCGTGCAGGTGATGGGCAACAACACGGCCGTGCAGATGGCCGCCAGTCAGGGGAACTTCGAACTCAATGTGTTCAAGCCGCTGATCGCCCACAACCTGCTCGAAAGCATCGAGCTGCTCAGCGGCGCCTGCGACGGTTTCCGCCGCTTCTGCCTCGATGATCTCCAGCTCAACCGTGAGCGCATCGCGGCGCTGCTGGAGAGCAGCCTGATGTTGGTCACCGCCCTCACCCCGGCGATCGGCTACGACAAGGCCGCCGCCATCGCCGAACATGCCCACCACAAGGGCCTCACCCTGCGGCAAGCGGCGCTGGAGTTGGGACACCTCAGCGGTGAGGACTTTGACCGGTGGGTGATGCCGGAGCGGATGGTCTGAGGGCGAGGCCGCACCGCGATGGGGTCGCCACCGGCTTGATGCCTACGCGAGTGCCTTCAGAGACGCTCACCCCCCCGCATACAACCCCGACCCCACGATCAACACCTCCCCGCCGGGGGTGATCACCTTGCGCAGGTAGGTCGTCTTGCGCTCCGGCAGCTGAACCGCCGAAGGGCGTGGCCAGCTGTAGGTGGTCCAAATGGAGCCATTGCTCAGCACCGCCTTCAGGGACGCGGCCGCATTGGCGCGTTCGGCCGGATCGGGCCAGCTCAACAGGCTGCGGCCCTCCAGGGCCGGGAAGGCCGGATTGAGCAGCAGCGTGCCGGTGCGATCCAGCACGAACACGTAGGTGTCCTGATAGAAGAACGGCCCGCGTGGATCGCGCAGGGCTTCGAAGGCCGCGCGACCCTCCCGCTGCAGCAGCGCTGCCGCGCCCTCCACCGCATCCACCACGAAGGCCTTGGCCATCGGCGGCTCGTACAGCCCTGAGAGCACCAGATAGCTGCGGCCCGATGGGGCCTTGACCCGCTCCACGTAGGTGGCCTTCCACACCGGCCGGCGGTCGTTGGGGTTGGGGCGGCGCCACTGGTAATGCACCCAGCCCTTGCCGCTGGCCGAGTCGCCCACCGCCAGGATCTGACGGCCGAAGGGCTTGCCGCCCAGATCCTGGAAATCGCGGTAATTCAGTTCCTCACCGCGGGGATCGGGGGGATACACGAGGGTGCGGCCATCGCTGCCGAGCACCACGATGTAGGCGTCCCCCTGGAACCAGGGGGTGCCCCGCTGGCGGAAGGCCGCAAAGGCCGCCTCACCGCGGCTGCGCACCGCGGCGGCAGCCCGGTCCACCTGCTCCACCAGTGCCTGCACCCGAGCCTCGGCCTCAGCGCTCGCGCCGGGCGGAACCGTGGCAGGTTGTGCTGCCGCGGGGGTGGCCGCCCCGGGAGCAGGGGCCTGTAACTGTGCGAGAGCGGCGGGTCCCGGCGGAAGAGTGGCGGCCACCAACGCCACAGCCCATGCCGCCGGTGTCAGCGCATCCGGCGACCAACCCTTCGCATTCCCCATCCCGCAGCCTTCCAGGCAGTTGCCCCGCAGGATGCCACGCCCCCGCCGAACCGCCACCGCCCCACACCCGCCGAGGGGCACCGGCGCGGCAGCGGGCTCAGAGCAGATTCGCCGCCAGCTCCGCCAGTTCGGAGCGCTCACCGCGCTGCAGGGTCACGTGGCCCGCCAGGCGCTGGCCCTTGAACCGCTCCACCAGCCAGGTGAGGCCGTTGCTTTCGGCATCCACGTAGGGGTTGTCGATCTGGTATGGATCACCCGTGAACACGATCTTGGTGCCCTCTCCCACCCGCGTCACGATCGTCTTCACCTCATGGGGGGTGAGGTTCTGGGATTCATCCACCACCATGAACTGGCGCGGGATCGAGCGACCGCGGATGTAGCTGATCGCCTCCACCTCCAGCAGCCCCATGCCCTTCAAATCGGCCCAGCTGTTGCGCGGACCGCGCTGACCACCCCGCCCGCCCTGGGGACCGCCGCCCTCTTCAGCACCGCCGAGCAGGAAATCGAGGTTGTCGATGATCGGCTGCATCCAGGGACCCATCTTCTCCTCCAGATCCCCCGGCAGGAAGCCCATCTCCTTGCCCAGGGAGATGACCGGCCGGGTCACCAGCAGCCGCTCATAGAGCCGTTCATCAGCCACCTGGTGCAGTCCCGCCGCCAGGGCCAGCAGGGTCTTGCCGGTGCCCGCCTTGCCCACCAGCGTGACCAGCGGCACCGCCGGATCGAGCAGCAGATCCAAAGCGAAGGTCTGCTCGCGGTTGCGGGCCTGGATGCGCCCCAGCCGCACCTTCGGGACGCGCTGCAGGGGCAGAAGGGCGCCCTGGGCGGCGCTGTAGCGGGCCAGCAGGGTGTGGTTGGGCTGGGCCTGGTTCACCAGGGTGACGCCCTCGTTGGCCTGGAGTGCCGCCACCCCCGTGGTTCCGGCCGGCAGATCCGCCAGGGGCAGGCCCCCTTCGTCCTTGACGCGGTCCATCCGCTCCGCATCGACCCACAGCTCGCAGACCCCCGGATAGAGGTCGCCAATGTCCACCTTGTCGGTGGTGTAGTCCTGGGCGATCAGGCCCACCGCATCAGCCTTGATCCGCAGATTGGTGTCCTTGGTGACGAGCACCACCGGCGGCCGGGTGCCCATCACCTGCTCAAGACGCTGCTCCAGCGCCACCGCCAGGATGTTGTTGTCACCGTTGCCGCCCTTCAGCTCCGGCGGGAGCTGGGCCAGGGTCTCGCTGCGGCAGAACACCACCTTCAACGTGCCGCCGCTGGCCTCGTTGAGGGTCACGCCATCGGCCAGGTTGCCCTTCTCGCGCAGCTCATCGAGCAACCGCGACACCTGGCGGGCATTGCGCCCCTTCTCGGAGGGGTCCCGTTTGAAGCGGTCGATCTCCTCCACCACCTCGATCGGAACCACCACGTGGTTGTCCTCGAAGCGGGTCAGGGCCAGCGGGTCGTGCAGCAGAACATTGGTGTCGAGGACAAAGGTCTTGCGCATGCCAGTGGCCGGGCCGGTTCGGCGGACCCGAACCTAGGGCCATCTCCCCATCTACGCTCCGCCCGTTCGTACCCCGTTGGGTGACCGGCTTGCCGCTTTTCGCCACGCTCCTGCTTCTGCTCCTGCTGTTCGGTCTCAGCCTGCTCTGGCTGGAACTGCGCCACCGCCTGCGGCCCCGCTCCCCCCTGCAGCTCTTGCCCGGCGCCTTCCACGTGCAGAGCGGCCCCGAGTCGGTGGAGGTGAGCGGCGAGGTCACCATCAGCAACCCCCATGCCCGCATGGAGGTGTTCGTGCCCGAGATCACGGTGAACCCCGTGCTGCTGGGCAAGGCCAACCTCTCCGCTGTGCAGCACCGCGTGGAGATCACCCCCCTCCACCCCGACGAAGAGGCCCGGCCCGACGGCTACTGGTTCGCCTACATCGTGAAAGGCCGCAAGAGCACCGCCGCCCGCCTCAGCATCCGCCTCACCGCCCCCGCCGGGGTCAACGTGGCCGAGCTGCTGGACACCCTATGGCTCGACATCCGCTGGATCAGTTACGGACCCTTCGGCCGCCTCGAGCGCCGCGACGGCATCCTGGTGCCGCTGCAGCGCCCTGAACCGATGGATCCGGCAGCGGCCACCTGGCGCGCTGGCGAGGGCTGCCAGGTGCTGCCCCTGCGCACCCACCTGCTCGGCGTCCTTGATGATCCCCAGGCGGTGCTTGAGCGCTACGCCGGCAGCCTGCTCCAGCCCGGCGATGTGCTCACGATCGGCGAAACGCCGCTGGCCGTGATCCAGGGCCGCTACCACCACCCTTCCACGGTGGAGCCCTCCCTGCTGGCCCGCCAGCTCTGCCGCGTGTTCCACCCCACCAGCAGCCTTGCCACCGCCTGCGGCCTGCAGTCGTTGATCGATGTGGTGGGCCCCGCCCGGGTGCTGTGCGCCTGGCTGGCCGGCACCGCCCTCAAGCTGGTGGGCAGCAAGGGCTGGTTCTACCGCCTGGCCGGCGATCAGGCCCGCCTGATCGACGATGTGACCGGCACCACCCCCCCCTACGACCAGACGATCGTGCTGGGCCCCGACCAGCCCGAAGCCTTCTGCGAAGCCATGGCCCGTGCCCTCGGGGTGGGGGTGGCCGTGGTGGATGTGAACGACCTGGGGCGGGTGAAGGTGCTGGCCTCCAACGCCGGCTGTGATGAGGCCCTGCTCCACCGCGCCCTGCGACCCAACCCCGCCGGTAACGCCAACGAGCGCACCCCCCTGGTGCTGGTGCGGCCGGCCTGAGCCCGCGCGCCCACCTAAACTCAGCCAGGTCCGATCCCGGAGCCTCCTTCCTCCCCTTCGGAACCCCGCTGTGCCGTCTGCCCCCAGGACCGACCCCAGCATCCGGGAGCCCGTGACCCCCCCCAGCGAACAGCCGATCAGCGTGACCACCCTCCAGGGCTGGCACCTGCCCCTGCTGGACGACCCGGCCTTCCTTCCCCTCCAGCCCCTGCTGCAGCGCTCCCTGCTGCTCGCGGTGCCGCGGCGGCTGGTCACGGCGTTCTCCCACCGCCATCACCCGGCCCCGCTGGTCCTGGTGGCCACCCAGCCGGACCGGAGCGGCCGCAGCCGGGCCCTCGGGCTGATCGTGGCCCGGACCGTGAACCGCAGCGGCAGCTGCTGGGAGGTGCAGCACCTGGCCGTGGCCCTGGCCGCGGCGGAAGCCAACCAAGCCCCCGAGACCTCCACCGCCCACGGCCCCGCCCCCGACGGTGCTCCCTGCCGCGGTGCTGCTGCGGTGTTGCTGCGGGAAGCGATCCAGCGCACCCGGGGGGCCGCCAGCTGGATCGCCACCGCCTCCAGCCTCGACACCGCCCGCCTGGCCACCCTGCGGGAACAGGGCTTCCAGCCCCAGCGCACCGACCGCCTCTGGCGCTGGCAGGCCCGCGTCTCCGGGCCCCTGCCGGCCCTGCCCGCCAACCTGCTGCTGCGGCCCCTGCAACGGCGCAACGCCCCGCTGCTCTGGCATCTCGAGCAGGCCACCTGCCCCGCCCCCCTCCGCCAGGTGCTGGACCGCCGCGTCGAAGACCTGCTGGACCAGAGCGGGGGCCATGGCTGGCTGCTGATCGATGCGGATCGCAACGAGGCGGTCGCCGCCGCCCGCTGGGTGGTGGACCATCCCGCCGGGGGCCACCAGGTGGAACTCAGCGTGCATCCCGGCTGGGGCCACCTGCTCGGCAGCCCCACCGAGCTGCTGCTGCGCCGCCTCGCCCCCGCCGGCGACCAGATCTGGCTGCACAGCGAGCTGGCCGACGGCCCGCGCCAGGCTTGGCTCACCCAGCTCGGGGCCGAGGAACACGGCGATGTGGTGCTGATGGCCCGCAGCGTCTGGCGGCGGCAGGAGGGCCAGCCGAGCCTCGGCGCCGCCCGCCGGATCGGGGCCGTGCTGGAGCAGCTCCAGCCGCGCCGCCGCCCGGTGCCAACCCCGGTGGGCCAGCGCTGAGTGCCCCCGCCCCGGCCCCGCTCCGCCCTGGCCCTCGATGTGGGCCAGCGGCGCATCGGCCTGGCCGGCTGTGATGGCCTCGGTCTCACCGTCACACCCTTGCCGCCCCTGGCCAGGGGCCCCTTCGCGCGCGACCTTGCCCAGCTGCTGCCCCTGGTGAGCCAGCGGCGGGTGGAGCTGCTGGTGGTGGGCCTGCCCCTCGATGCGGAGCGGCGCCCCACCCGCCAGGCCGAGCATTGCCAACGCTATGGGCGGCGGCTCCACGCGGCCCTGAAGCAGGCAGGCCACCCCCTGGCCCTGGCCTGGGTGGATGAGCACGCCTCCAGCTGGGAGGCCGGTGAACGCTTCGGGCTCCACGGCGACCGCAGCGGCCGGCTCGACAGCCTGGCCGCCGCGCTCCTGCTGGAACAATGGCTACGGGATGGCCCCGAGCCCGAAGACGGGCCATCCTGAAGATTCACGCCCCCTCCCCCCACCCGCCATGCCGCCCGAGTCCCCTTCGATGACGGGTTCCGGAGACGTGCCCACCCTGGTCGTCCACGACGGCCATGGCCGGCAACTGCTCTGCTTCCTCGAGCAGCTCATCCCGCTCGATGGCAACGATTACGCCCTGCTCACCCCGGTCGACACCCCGGTCTGCCTGTTCCGCCTGCGGGGTGAGGACGAGGACCCGGAACTGATCGAGACCCTCGACGCCGGTGAACCGATCCTCTCGGTGGCCGATGTGGTGCTGCAGGAGCACGACCTCACCCTGATCCGCTCCGCCGTGACCCTCACCGTGAGCGGCGAACTGGACGAACCCGAACCGGAGGAGCTCGATGAGGACGACGAGGCCGATGCCGACAGCGAGACCTACGAACTGCTGGTGAGCTTCCTGGTCGATGCGGTGGAGTACGGGCTGTACATCCCCCTCGATCCCTTCTTCGTGGTGGCCCGCCTCGACGGCGGCCAGGCCCAGCTGGTGGAGGGGGAGGAATTCGAGCGCATCCAACCGCGGATCGAGGCCGAGCTCGAGGAGCGGGAGCCGGAGGACTGATGCTCGGCGCCCTGCTGACCCCGGACTGGACCCCCGGCACCACCCTCGCTCACCTGCCCCTGGCCCCGCTGCTGGAGCGGCCCGGGGGCCCGATCCGGGCGCTGGTGCTGGATGTGGATCGCACCCTCCTGCCGCGGCGCAGCGCCAGCCTGCCCCCCAGTGCCGAGCAGTGGCTGCGCCATGCCGCCACCCTGATGCCGCTCCACCTGCTCAGCAACAACCCCTCCCGCCGCCGCATCGGCGGGGTGGCCGCCCAGCTCGACCTCCCCTTCACCACCGCCGCCGGCAAGCCCCGCAGGGCGGCCCTGCGGCGCGTGCTGGCGGAGCTCGACCTCCCCGCCGATCAGGTGGCCCTGGTGGGTGACCGCGTCTTCACCGACGTGCTGGCCGGCAACCGGCTGGGGCTGTTCACCGTGCTGGTGCGACCGATCGATCCCAACGGAGACCCCTGCCGGCACGACCAGGTGCAGAACCTCGAGATCCGCATGTCGCGTTGGCTGGGCGCCTTGGTGGAACGATGAATGACCCCCAGCGGCAGCCCCGTGACGGGCAGGACGGCGGCGTGGGACTGCGCCGGGTGGTCAAGGTGGGCACCAGCCTGCTGCGCGGCAGCCCGGAGCGCTCCACCGCCGCGGTGATCACCGATCTCGCCGCCAGCCTGGCCCGCTGCCACCGCCGCGGCGAGCGGATCGTGCTCGTCACCAGCGGTGCCGTGGGCCTGGGCTGCACGGCCCTGGCGATCGAACGGCGACCCAGCGAGGTGGTGGCCCTGCAGGCCGCCGCCGCCGTGGGGCAGGGGCGGCTGATGGCCCTGTATCAGGAGGCCTTCGCCCTGAGGGGTCTCACCGTGGCCCAGGTGCTGCTCACCCGGGGAGACCTGGCCTCCCGTCGCCGCTATCAGAACGCCTGCCGCACGCTGGAGCACTTGCTGGCCTGGGGCGTGGTGCCGGTCGTCAACGAAAACGACACCCTCGCCACCGACGAATTGCGCTTCGGCGACAACGACACCCTGTCGGCCCTGGTGGCGGTGGCGGTGGGCGCCCAGGAGCTGGTGCTGCTCACCGACGTGGACCGCCTCTATTCCGGCGACCCCCGCACCGATCCGGACGCCCGGCCGATCGAGGATGTGTGGACCCTGGCCGAACTGGAGGCGGTGGGCCGCGGCGCCGGCGACGGGGGCCGCTGGGGCACCGGCGGCATGGGCACCAAGATCACCGCCGCCCGCATCGCCACCACCAGCGGGGTGAGGGTGCGGCTGGCCGATGGCCGCGATCCGGCCGTGCTGGAGGCCCTGCTGGAAGGGAAGCGGGTCGGCACCGTGTTCCACCCCAGCGCCACCCCCCTCACCGAACGCAAGGGCTGGCTGGCCCATGCCGTGGTGCCCCGCGGCAGCCTGCGGCTGGATGCGGGCGCCGAGGCGGCCCTGCTGCACCGCGGCGCCTCCCTGCTGGCCGTGGGCATCGTGGCGGTGGAGGGTCGTTTCGGCCGCCACGAACCGGTGCGCCTGCTGGCCGGCGACGGCCGCGAACTGGGCAGGGGCCTCACCGCCCTGGCCAGCGACGAGCTGGAGGGAATCCTGGGGCTGCCCAGCGACGAGGTGCGGCGCCGTCTCGGCGCGGTGGGCGATGCGGTGGTCCATCGCGACCACCTGGTGCTCACGGCGGGTGGCCTGACGGCCTGAGGGGCAGGCTGAGGGGCTGATGGGCACCCTGGCTCCAGCGGGCCTACGATCCGCAGCCGACGCCTCCCGGTGCATGCGCTTCAGCAGCCTGCTCAGCCAGCTCAGCGCGGTGGGGGAGGCCACGGCCCGTGACCTGGCGGGCGATCCCGAGTTGCATGGCGCCCAGGCCCTCGACCTGGCCGGCGAAGGCCAGCTCAGTTTCCTGGAGCCCGGCAACAGCCTGGCCGTCGCCCTGGCGGCCTCCGGCGCCGCCGCCGTGCTGCTGCCAGCTGATCCAGAGCTGCAGCGCCAGGCCACCGAACGGGGCATGGCCTGGGTGGCCCTGGCCGATCCGCGGCTCGGCTTCGCCGAGGCCCTGGCGCTGCTGCACCCGCGCCCCCTCCCGGCGCCGGGCATCCATCCCACCGCCGTGGTGGATGGCTCCGCCACCATCGGTGCGGGAGTCCACCTCGGCCCCCATGTGGTGGTGGGGGCCGGCTCGGTGGTGGGCGATGGCTGCGTGCTCCATGCCGCCGCCGTTCTCTACGACGATGTGCAACTGGCCGAGGGCTGCGAGATCCATGCCCATGCGGTGCTTCACCTGGGCAGCCGTCTGGGGCGCGCCTGCGTGGTGCACTCCGGCGCCGTGGTGGGCTCGGAGGGCTTCGGGTTTGTGCCCACCGCCAGCGGCTGGCGCAAGATGCCCCAGACGGGCCTGGTGATCCTCGAAGACGAGGTGGAGGTGGGCTGCGGCTCCACGATCGATCGCCCCTCGGTGGGGGAAACGCGCATCGGTGCCGGCACCAAGATCGACAACCTGGTGCACATCGGCCACGGCGTGGTCACCGGCCGGGGTTGCGCCCTGGCGGCCCAGGTTGGCATCGCCGGCGGCGCCCGCCTCGGCAATGGCGTGATCCTGGCGGGGCAGGTGGGGGTGGCCAACCGGGCCACGATCGGCGACCGGGCGATCGCCTCCTCCAAATCGGGCATCCACGGCGAGGTCGCCGCCGGCGAGGTGGTGAGCGGCTACCCCGCCATCCCCAACCGCCTGTGGCTGCGCTGCTCGGCTGTCTTCAACAAGCTGCCGGAGATGGCCCGTACCCTGCGCAAGCTCCAGGCCGCTCAGGACTGATCGTGTCGGGCCACCGGCTGCGCCGTAGCCTCGCCGCCGCACACCCGCCCGCCGCAGCGCCACCCGCCATGACCAGCCACCGGATCACCCTGCTCGCCGGCGATGGCATCGGTCCGGAGATCACGGCGGTGGCCCGGCAGCTGCTGGATGCGGTGAGCCGGCGCCACGGTTTCGCGCTCGTCTACGACGAGCAGCCGATGGGGGGCGCCGCCATCGACGCCACGGGGGAACCGCTGCCCGCCAGCACCCTGGAGGCCTGCCGCAGCGCCGATGCGGTGCTGCTGGCGGCGATCGGCAGCCCGCAATACGACACCCTCCCCCGCGCCCAACGCCCCGAATCGGGCCTGCTGGCCCTCCGGGCCGGCCTGGGTCTGTTCGCCAATCTGCGGCCGGTGAAGATCGTCCCCGCCCTGGCCGACGCCAGCACCCTCAAACCGGAGGTGATCGCCGGGGTGGATCTGCTGGTGGTGCGGGAGCTCACCGGCGGCGTGTACTTCGGCACCCCCAAAGGCCGGGTGGAGGTGGATGGCCACGTGCGTGCCTTCAACACCATGGCCTACAGCGATTTCGAGATCGACCGCATCGCCCGGGTGGGCTTTGATCTGGCCCTGGCCCGCAGCAGCCGCCTCTGCTCGGTCGACAAAGCCAACGTGCTGGATGTGAGCCAGCTCTGGCGAGAGCGGGTGGAGGCCATCGGCGCTGCCTACCCCACGGTGGAACTCAGCCACATGTATGTCGACAACGCCGCCATGCAGCTGGTGCGCGCCCCCCGCCAGTTCGATGTGCTGCTCACCAGCAACCTGTTCGGCGACATCCTCAGCGACGAGGCCGCCATGCTCACCGGCTCGATCGGCATGCTCCCCTCGGCCTCCCTCGGGGCAGGGGGACCGGGCCTGTTCGAGCCGATCCACGGTTCCGCGCCGGACATCGCCGGCCAGGACCTGGCCAACCCCATGGCGATGGTGCTCAGCGCCGCCATGCTGCTGCGAATCGGCCTGAAGCAGGAGGGCGCCGCCGCCGACCTGGAGGCCGCCGTGGATCGCACCCTGGCCGCCGGTTTCCGCACCGGCGACCTGATGGCTGAGGGCTGCACCCAACTCGGCTGCCGGGCGATGGGCGAGAGGCTGCTCGAAGCGCTCGAGGCCTGAGGCCCGAGCGGAGCTGAACGAGGGGGGGCCGGCGATCTGCGAAACTCTCATGCACTCTTCCCTTCCTGCCTCGATGTCGAAGCGTCACCCGGTTGTCTCTGTCACCGGCTCCTCCGGCGCTGGAACCAGCACCGTGAAGCGCGCCTTCGAGCACATCTTCAAGCGCGAGGGCATCACCCCGGCCGTGGTCGAGGGCGACAGCTACCACCGCTACGAGCGGGCGGCGATGAAGGAGGCCATGGCCGCCGCCCTGGCCAAGGGCGAAAACTTCTCCCACTTCGGTCCCGAAGCCAACCTGTTCGACAAGCTCGAGGAGCTGTTCAGGACCTACGGCGAGACCGGCAGCGGTCAAAAGCGCTACTACCTGCACTCCGTTGAAGAGGCCGCCGAGCACAACGCTCGCCTCGGCACCAATCTGGAACCAGGCCAGTTCACCCCTTGGGAAACCATTCCCACAGGTACCGACCTCCTCTTCTACGAAGGCCTGCACGGCGGCGTGAAGGGTGAGGGCTACGACGTGGCCGGTCTGGCCGACCTGCTGGTGGGCGTGGTGCCTGTCGTGAACCTGGAGTGGATTCAGAAGATTGCCCGCGACAACAAGGAGCGCGGCTACTCGGCTGAGGCCACGGTCGACACGATCTTGCGGCGGATGCCCGACTACATCAACCACATCTGCCCCCAGTTCAGCCAGACGGACATCAACTTCCAACGGGTCTCGACTGTGGACACCTCCAACCCGTTCATGATCCGCGATATCCCAACGCCGGATGAGTCGTTCGTGATCTGCCACTTCCGCAAGGGGGCTCGCGCCAAATGGGGGATCGACTTCACCTATCTTCTCGACATGATCAATGGCTCCTTCATGTCCAGTCCCACGAGCATCGTGGTGGACGGCGGCAAGATGGGCTTCGCGATGGAACTGATCCTCACCCCGACCATCCACCGCATGATCGAAGAGAAGAAGAAGCTCGGTTGAAGGCAGCGTCACCCTTTCAGCAAACGGTCAGGTTCTGCTGGCGGGCCTACACTCCCGCCAGCCCAGCTGGCACACCCTGATCCGGTCGTCCGTTGGTGCCGTTCCGCTGCTTCGGAACCATCAGCGCCGATCCCGCCACCGCCCTCATCCCCGATCCCGGCCTGCTGCCTGGTGAGGAGTGCGATCCCTCGCCGTTCGCTTCAGTCCCGATCGCGGAACGCTGCTACCCGCCCGCGGACGGGCTACCCACCTCAGGCGATCCCCGCCCACCGCGCAGCTTCGGCGGGCCGGCCGCGGTCCGCCAGCGGATCAGCCCCTCCTTCGCGATTCGCGGTGCCGCCTCGGCCGCGGGCGGATCATCCGGCTGGGCGGTGCTCCAGCCGCGCCTCGATCGGATCAACAGCGCCGAGCTGCTGCGCCTGGCCCGAGCCGCCTACTTCGGCTGGCTGAGCGGCGGCGGCGGCAGCGGCGACCCCCTTGGCATCGTGCTGGCCCGCGCCGGCGCCGGCCGCGTGGTGTTTGAGCTGCCCGTTCTCCTGCCCGGCGAACAGTTCGTGCCGATCGAGTGGCTGCGACCCCGCGGCCAGGGTCGTGGCCGGAGCGGCCGGTCCGCTTCCCCCCCCCGGCCGCCGGGCTGAGCTCCGCTCCCTGACCCCGTTCACCCCGCCCGCTCTCGCACCATGGCTGCGGCGTTCGCCCCCCTTCCCGAGCCGCTATCCCTGCTACTGCCGCTGCTGGCCCCCCTGGTGGCCGTGATGGGCGCCTGTGTGGGCAGCTTCCTCAACGTGGTGGCCTGGCGGCTGCCGCGGCAGGAATCGGTGATCTGGCCGGCCAGCCATTGCCCTCGCTGCGGCACCACCCTGGCCTGGAGCGACAACCTGCCCCTGCTGGGCTGGCTGCTGCTGCGCGGCCGCTGCCGCCATTGCCACGGGCCGATCGCCGTCCGCTACCCGCTGGTGGAGCTGCTCACCGCCGGGCTCTGGGTGGCCGTGCTGCTGGCCCACCCCCAGGCCATGGGGCCATTCCCCCAGCCCGTGCCGCTGCTGCTGGCGGGCTGGCTGCTGGTCAGCTGGCTGGTGCCGCTGGTGCTGATCGACCTCGACAATCTCTGGCTGCCGGAACCCCTCTGCCGCTGGGGCGTGGTGCTGGGCCTGGCGGTGACCGCCCTGCTCGGCTTCGGCCAGGGAGCGGCCATCGGCCGCAGCCTGCTGCTGGAGCACCTGCTGGCCGCAGGCCTGGGTCTGCTGGGCTTCGAGGCGGTGAGCGCCTTGGCCCAGCGCGCCCTGGGCAAACCCGCCCTGGGGCTGGGGGATGCCAAGCTCGCCGCCCTGATGGGGGCCTGGCTGGGTCCCCTCGGCCTGGCGTTGGGCGTGGCCCTGGCGGTGCTGCTCGGAGCGCTGGTGGGGGGACTGGCACGGCTCAGCGGCCGGCTCGGGCCCGGCCAGCCCTTCCCCTTCGGACCCTTCCTGGCCGCCGGCGCCCTGGCGGTCTGGCTGCTGGGAACGACCCCCTGGCTGCACTTGCTGCTGCCGGCCCTGGCCCCAGGCGCCGGGGCCTGATCCCGAGCGGGCCTTAAATGGGCCAAGACCCCGGCCGCCCTGGAGGGCACCGCTTCGCCCATGTCGCTGTTCGACTGGTTTGCCGATCGCCGCAAAAACGCCCCGGTGGTGCGGCCCAGCCAGGGCCCCGAGGCGGATGAGGGCGACGGCCTCTGGAGCAAGTGCCCCGAATGCTCCCTGGTCGTTTACCGCAAGGACCTGGCCGCCAACGCCCACGTGTGCAAGGGCTGCGGCCACCACACCCGCATCGACAGCGAGGAGCGGATCCGCCTGATCGCCGATGAGGGCAGCTTCGAGGGACTCGACAGCGACCTGGCCCCCACCGACCCACTGGCCTTCAAGGACCGCCGCGCCTACGCCGACCGCCTCCGCGACAGCCAGCAGAGCACCGGCCTGCGGGATGCGGTGATCACGGGGCTGTGCCGGCTGGAAGGTATGCCCCTCGCCCTGGGGGTGATGGACTTCCGCTTCATGGGCGGCTCGATGGGTTCGGTGGTGGGCGAAAAGCTCACCCGCCTGATCGAGGAGGCCACCGCCCGCCGCCAGCCGGTGCTGATCGTGTGCGCCTCCGGCGGCGCCCGCATGCAGGAGGGGATGCTGAGCCTGATGCAGATGGCGAAGATCTCCGGCGCGCTCGAGCGCCACCGCCAGGCTGAATTGCTCTACATCCCCCTGCTCACCCACCCCACCACCGGTGGGGTGACCGCCAGCTTCGCCATGCTCGGCGACCTGATCCTGGCCGAACCGAAGGCGCTGATCGGCTTCGCCGGCCGCCGTGTGATCGAACAGACCCTGCGCGAGAAGCTGCCCGAGGGCTTCCAGACGGCCGAATACCTCCAGGACCACGGCTTCGTGGATGCGATCGTGCCGCGCACCGAACTGCGCAGCACCCTGGCCACCCTGCTGAAGCTGCACGGGGCCGTGCGGCGCGGCGAGCCCGTGGCGCCATGAGATTCGCTCTCGGCCCACGGCGCTCCCCGCACCCCGGATCCTGGGGGTGGTGGCTCGGCCTGCTGCTCCTGGTGCTCAGCCTGGCGCCCCTACCCTGGCCGACCCCCGGCAGCCTCGCCCCAGCCCCGGTGACACGGCTCCTGGTGGCCCCGGCCCTGGCGGGCCCCGTGGACTGGCAGGAGGTGCCGGCCAGTCCCGCCGGGCGCCAGTGGTGGGATGCGGGCAGCCTGCGCCGCGATCGGCGCGGGCGCCTCTCGGTGCTGAGCCGCTTCCAGCCCGCCGAAACCGCCCCGGCCGAAGCTGAGGCCGCTGCACCAGCACGCGCGGGCACCCTCTACGTGATGGAGCTTGACTGCGACCAGGAGCTCTACCGGGATGTGTCAGTCAACGGCATCCCGCGCTGGGGTGCGCCCTGGAGCCTCACCGGCGGCGATCCCCTCACCACCGCCACCCTGCGGGCCGCCTGCGCGGCCGCCCCTCCGCCCCGTGGCTGACCTCACCGCCCCCTCCGGTGCCCCCCTGCGGGTGGCGGTGGCTGGCCTGGGCTTCGGCGAGAAGGTTCACCTGCCGGCTTTGGCCGACTGCCCCGCCACGGAACCGGTGGCCCTCTGGCACCCCCGCGCCGAGCGGCTCGAGGCGGCCTGCCGCCAATCGGGCCTGCCCGGCACCACCGATTTCGACAGCCTGCTGGCCGATCCGGCCGTCGACGCCCTGGTGATCGCCACGCCGCCGGCACCGCGTTTCGCCCTGGCCCGCCGCGCCCTGGAGGCGGGCAAGCACCTCCTGCTGGAGAAACCGGTGGCCCTCGATGCCTTCCAGGTCGAGGAGCTGCAGCGGCTCGCCCTGCGCCAGCGCCTCACGGTGGCGGTCGACTACGAATACCGGGCTGTGCCCCTGTTCCAGCAGCTCGCCGCCCTGCTGGAGCAGGGGGTGCTGGGGGAACCCTGGCTGGTGAAGCTCGACTGGCTGATGAGCAGCCGAGCCGACCCCAACCGGCCCTGGAACTGGTACTCCCAGGTGGCCACCGGCGGCGGTGTGCTGGGAGCCCTCGGCACCCATGCCTTCGATCTGCTGCACTGGCTGGTCGGTCCCGCCACCCTCCAGGCGGCGCGGTTGAGCACCGCCATCACCGAGCGGCCCCTGCCCGGCGAGGCCGGAACCCCGCCGCGGCGGGCGACGGTGGATGCCGAGGACATCGCCCTGCTCCAGCTCGACCTTGAGGACCGCCTCGGCCGGCGGGTGCCGGCCCAGCTGAACCTGGCGGCGGTGACCCGACAGGGACGGGGCTGTTGGCTGGAGCTCTACGGCAGCGAGGCCACCGTGGTGCTGGGCTCCCCCAACCAGGCCGACTACGTGCACGGCTTCCAGCTCTGCCTGGCACGGCCCGGTGAGGCACTCCGGGCCGTGCCGCCGGACCCCGCCCTGGCCTGGCCCCGCAGCTGGGAGGACGGCCGCATCGCCCCGGTGCGGCGGCTGATCGGCTGGTGGGCGGACGCGGCCCGGGAGGGGCGGCCGATGGTGCCGGGACTGGCCGAGGCGGCCCTGGGCCAGCGCCTCTGCGACCAGGCCCGCCATCTCGCCGCCGCCGCCAGGGGCCCGAGGCTGCACTGAGGCGAAGAGGGCATCCCCTAGACTCCCGCCCAGACACGGCGGGGGATCCCGTCAGCGGTCGCTTCCCCCACCATTTCCCGAGGTTCCTATGGCGCTCGTCCCGCTTCGGCTGCTGCTCGACCACGCCGCCGAAAACGGCTACGGCATCCCCGCCTTCAACGTGAACAACCTGGAGCAGGTGCAGTCGATCATGGAGGCGGCCTACGAGACCGACAGCCCCGTGATCCTGCAGGCCTCCCGCGGCGCCCGTCAGTACGCCGGTGAGAGCTTCCTGCGTCACCTGATCCTGGCCGCCGTCGAGACCTACCCCGACATCCCGGTGGTGATGCACCAGGACCACGGCAACAGCCCCGCCACCTGCTATGGCGCCGCCGCCAACGGATTCACCTCCGTGATGATGGATGGCTCCCTCGAAGCCGACGCCAAGACCCCGGCCAGCTACGAGTACAACGTGGCCGTGACCAAGGAAGTGGTGGATGTGGCCCACGCCATCGGCGTGAGCGTGGAGGGCGAGCTGGGCTGCCTGGGATCCCTCGAGACCGGCCAGGGTGAAGCCGAGGACGGCCATGGCTTCGAGGGCACCCTCGACCACTCCCAGCTGCTCACCGATCCCGCCGAAGCCGCCGACTTCGTGGCCAAGACCAAGGTCGATGCCCTGGCGATCGCCATCGGCACCAGCCACGGCGCCTACAAGTTCACCCGCAAACCCACCGGCGAGGTGCTGGCGATCAGCCGCATCGCCGAGATCCACAAGGCCATCCCCAACACCCACCTGGTGATGCACGGCTCCTCCTCGGTTCCCCAGGAGTGGCTGGACATGATCAACAAGTACGGCGGTGCCATCCCCGAGACCTACGGCGTGCCCGTGGAAGAAATCCAGGAAGGCATCCGCAACGGCGTGCGCAAGGTCAACATCGACACCGACAACCGCCTGGCCTTCACCGCCGCGGTGCGTGAGGCGGCCTTCAAGGATCCCGCCAACTTCGATCCCCGCCACTTCAACAAGCCCGCTCGTCAGTACATGAAGCAGGTCTGCCTGGACCGCTATCAGCAGTTCTGGTGCGCCGGCAATGCCAGCAAGATCAAGCAGCGCGACATCAACTACTACGCCGCTCTCTACGCCAAGGGTGCCCTTGATCCCAAGAGCGCTGTGGCGGTCTGAACCGGCGGGTTTCCCGAAATCCAGCGATCACCATTCTCAGCCGGGGCCCCATGGGGCCCCTTTTTTATGGGCCTGCGGGCGGCGGCAGAGGAGGTGACACCGCGGCGGCTCCGCCCTTGCGGCTGACCAGTTCGCCCAGGGCCTGCTGCAGATTGCGCTCCATCACGATCGTGCGGCCGTCGGTCACCACCACCCGCACCAGGGTGGGCAGGTCGTTGTTGCTGGACTGCAGGTAGATCGGTTCGACATACAGCAGGCCCCGGCCCACCGGCAGCACCAGCAGATTGCCGTGGATCACCTTGGAGCCGGCCCGGTTCCAGAGGCCGAACTGATAGCTGATCGCCGGGTCCTGCTCGATCAGGGCCGACACCTGCTGGGGCCCGAGCAGCAGGCGCTGCTGCGGGAAGCGGGCCAGCAGCAGCTCGCCGTAGTGGGGCGGATCATTGCGGGCCGCCAGCCAGGCCACCAGGTTGGGCCGCTTCAGCGGCGAGAAGGGAAGCAGCAGCACGAACTCCGGCTTGTCCTGGCCCGGCAGCTGCACGGTGAGGTGGTACGGCTCCACAGGCGTATTGGTCGAGCCGTAGATCTCCAGCGGAATCGACCAGACATCATCGCCGTTGTAGAAGGTGCGCACATCGGTGACGTGGTAGCGCAGCATCCGCTCCGCCTGAATCGCGAACTGGCTGCGCGGCACCTGAATGTGGGCCTGCAGCGCCGCCGGCATCGCCGCCAGCGGCCGGAACAGTTCCGGGAAGGCACGCCGCCAGGTGGCCAGCACCGGATCGGAGGGGTCGCTCACGTAGAGCCAGACCTTGCCGTTGTAGGCGTCCACCACCGCCTTGACCGGGTTGCGGAAATAGCGGATGCCGCTCGGATTGGCCTCGGAATAGGGATAACTGTCGCTGGTGGTGAAGCCATCGAGCAGCCAGTACTGATGCTGATCCGCTTCGTAGCCTGGGGTGTTCGACACCCGCGCCGTGACCAGGTAAGGCTGGCTCGCGAAACGCAGGAAGGGCGCCAGCGCCCGCATCCGTTCGGTCACCCGCCGCCGCAGGTGCAGCCGGGATGCGGGCGTGAGCGATCCGGAGAACAGCAGCCGCGGCTCGGGCAGGTAGGCGGCCGCCATCAGCCGCTGCAGCGGGCCGTGGATCGGCATGCCGCCACTGCCGCTGTAATGGGAATAGGTGTTCAGCTCCCCTTCCGGAAAGTCGAACTCCCGCACCTGCGAGGGCGCAATGATGTAGGGCGAAGGGCCCGATCCGAAGTAGAGGCGGGGCCGGCCCACCGGCAAGGCTTCGCGCGCGCGGGCATCGCTGATCCCCAGGTCGGGGATGCCCTGCACCCGGCCGCTACGGCCGAGATCCTTCACGAAGAAGAGCGGCAGGCCGTCCGGCCCGAAGGCGTTCACCGGCGACACGGTGAAGCCATAGCCGTGGGTGAACACCATGTGGCGATTCAGCCAGGTGCGTGAATCCTTCGCCAGGCTGCCGGTGTCCAGTTCCCGGGCGGCGATCAGCACCTGCTGCGATCCCAGCCGTGCCGCATCGGTGGCCAGCGGATAGCGGTCGACCGCCGCCGAGAAGAAGCGGTAGTAGAGGCGCAGTTGCTGCAGCTGCCGGTTGGTGGCCAGCAAGGGCCGGCTGTCCCAGAGGCGGATGTTGGCCAGGGTGCCGGGCGCCTGCTCCAGGTCCTCAGCGGTGAGCTCCTGGCGGGGTTCGAGTGCAAGCTGCCGCACCGCCTCCAGGCCGAAGGCCCGGCGGGTGGCGCGAATCGAGCGATGCAGGTACGGGGTTTCGATCGCCAGCTCGCGGGGTTGGACCACGAGGCGCTGCACCAGCGGTGCCACGATCCACTCGGCGATCGGCACCATCAACGCGGTGGAGGCCAGGGGAATCAGGGCGCCGCGCCGCAGCCAGCTCCGCGGTAGCGGCACCAGCAGACCGAGGGCGGTGAGCAGCAGCAGCACCGCCAGGAGCAGCCGCAACGGCAGACGCACATGCAGATCCACGAAGCCGGCACCGGCCGCCACACCGCTGCCGCGCACCATCAGATCGAAGGGAGCGAAGGCATTGCTCAGGGCCGCCATCGCCGCCAGCACCGCCAGCTGGGGTTGAAGCAGCCGCTGCTGGGCCCGGCTCAGGCCGGGGAAGCGCAGATCGCTGAGGGTGGTGCCCTCGCTGAGGGTGAGCCAGAGGCAGCCCGCCAGGCCGACGGCCACCTGGGCGATCACCACGCTCACCAGCAGGTGCAGGGCCGGCAGCTGCAGCACGGTGAAGGCCAGATCGAGGCCCACCACCGGATCGCGCTGGCCGAAGGGCGCAGCCAGCAGGGCCGGCAGCCAGAGGCTCCAGCCCCGGGCCAGGGCGGTGGCCGAGGCGAGCAGCGCCGCCCCCAGGGTGATCTGCAGGGTGGTGCGGGGCCAGAGCAGCAACGGCAGCAGCAGGCCGGCCGCCAGGCCCAGGAAGAGCCAGGGAGGAAGATCAGCCAGCACTGGGATGCCGGTGATCACCCGGCCACTGAAGGGCTCGGCAATCAGATCGCGGGCCTGGACCAGCAGGTAGGTGAGGCCGCCGGCCAGGAGCAGCAGCAGGGCGGCCACCAGCAGCACCAGCAGCGGGGGGCCGAGGCGGAGCAGCGGTGAGGCCGGCAGAGGCTTCGGGCCCGGCGCCTGCCGCAGCCGCCAGCTGCGCTGCAACTGCTGAAGCTGCAGCGGAATCCCCAGGCCGAGCACCAGGGCGAAGGCGAGCAGCTGAAGCAACCAGCGCCGCAGCAGCACCACTTCGGCATCGAACTGGGCGAACCACTGCCATTCGATCCCAAGGCGGGGGAGCAGCACCAGCAGGCCAGCCACCAGACATCCCAGGGGCAGATGGCGCTGCAGCAGCAGTCGGCGGGTCGGGAGAGAAGCGGTTGATCTCACCGCTTGAGGCTAGGAAGCGGTGCTGACGGGTCAAGCCCCACCGGCGCCCATGCCACAAATCCCGACCCCAGGCATCGGGTATTTCCAGGTTCCCCGTAGGGCGCTGCTAGCGTCAACTCACTGCTGCGCGATCTCCACCGTGACGGCCACCCTCTCCCGCTCCACCTTCATCGGGCTGCGCTGCAAGGAATGCGGCCATCCCTATGAGGCCGGTGCCCGCCACGTCTGTGAGGACGTCTGTTTTGGCCCCCTGGAGGTCGTCTATGACTACGACGCCATCCGCAGCCGGGTGAGCCGCGCCACGATCGAGGCCGGCCCCGCTTCGATCTGGCGCTACCGCGAATTCCTGCCGATCGATGGAGATCCGATCGATGTGGGCACCGGCTTCACGCCCCTGCTGCGGGCCAACCGCCTGGCCCGCCGTCTCGGCCTCAAGGAGCTCTACATCAAGAACGACGGCGTCAACATGCCGACGCTTTCCTTCAAGGATCGGGTGGTGTCGGTCGCCCTCACCCGTGCCCGCGAACTCGGCTTCAGCACGGTGAGCTGCGCCTCCACCGGCAACCTGGCCAACTCCACCGCCGCCATCGCCGCCCATGCCGGCATGGAGTGCTGTGTGTTCATCCCCAGCGATCTGGAGCTGGGCAAGGTGCTCGGCACCCTGATCTACAACCCCACCCTGATGGCGGTGAAGGGCAACTACGACCAGGTGAACCGCCTCTGCTCTGAGGTGGCCAACACCTACGGCTGGGGCTTCGTGAACATCAACCTGCGTCCCTACTACTCGGAAGGCTCGAAAACCCTGGGCTACGAGGTGATCGAACAGCTGGGCTGGCAACTACCCGACCACATCGTGGCGCCACTGGCCTCCGGATCGCTGTTCACCAAGATCCGCAAGGGCTTTGATGAGTTCATCAAGGTGGGTCTCGTGGAGGAGAAGGCCGTGCGCTTCAGCGGCGCCCAGGCCGAGGGCTGCAGCCCGATCGCCCAGGCCTTCGCCGAAGGTCGGGATTTCATCACCCCGGTGAAGCCCCACACCATTGCCAAGTCGATCGCCATCGGCAATCCAGCCGACGGCCCCTACGCCATCGACATCGCCAACCGCACCGGCGGCAGCATCGCCGCGGTGAGTGATGCCGAGATCATCGAGGGCATCAAGCTGCTGGCCGAAACCGAGGGCGTGTTCACCGAAACCGCCGGTGGCACCACGATCGCGGTGCTCAAGAAGCTGGTGGAGCAGGGCAAGATCGATCCCAGCGAAACCACCGTGGCCTACATCACCGGCAACGGACTCAAGACCACCGAAGCCGTGGCCTCTTCGATCGGCGACCCCTTCGTCATCGAGGCCCAGCTCGACAGTTTCAACAGTGCCTGGGAGCGGGCCCAGTCCCTGCACCGCGCCACCTGGGAATCGGTCGGCTGAGCTCCCAGCCCCTGCTTCGAGTTCTCGATGTTCCAGAGCGGCTAACCGCCAACGTTCACCGCTGCTCGATACCCTCCCCCCCACCAGCCGATCGACACCATGGCCGTTCAGGTTCTGATCCCCACCCCTCTGCAGAAGTTCACCAACGACGAAGCCAGCGTCAGCCTCGAGGCCGGCAGCGTCGACGAACTGCTGCAGGCCATGGAGGGTCGCTTCCCCGGCATCCTGGCCCGCCTCTGCGATGACGGCGGCAAGCTGCGCCGCTTCCTCAACGTGTATGTGAACAGCGAGGACATCCGCTTCCTCGACCACCAGGCCACCGCCCTGGCCGATGGCGATGAGGTCAGCATCGTTCCAGCCGTGGCGGGCGGCTGAGACCCCGGTTCCACGTTCCGTTGCCGGAGGCGGTCGCCCCAAGCAGACCCCCAGAAGGCCACCTGATCGGCCCGATCAGGGATGCGGAAGCAACGTCCACCCCAGGGCTCCGCTCGCATCCATAGGCTGGTCCACCGCCCGCTCGTCAGGAGGCAAGCCCATGGTCACCACGGCCCTGAACTCACGCCTGCCGTCCGGCATCGAGCCCGATCCCCAGGCACGGGCCCACTGCGGTGGCGAAGCAGCGGAACCGACGCCGCCTCGCCCTGACGGCCCAGCCCGGCTCTACGACTACCGCCAGGCAGCCAACCCGGTGCGGCCGGGGCTCACCGAGCCGATCGGCCACCACCACTGGAGCGCGACGCTCCACGCCACGGGCCCCACGGCTGTCCTTCCCCTCGATTGCAGTGCCCAGCTGGGCTGCGAGGCTCCGGCCACCAGCCCCGCCCTGGCAGCCCATTTCCTGCGAATTCTCAAGGGCGAGAGCCTCGAGGCTCCAGCCAACGCCACCAGCGCTCTGTTCGTGGTGCTGCGCGGCCACGGGCGCCTGCTGCGGCCCGCCGGCAGCGGCAGCCATGGGGCCCTCGATCTGGCCTGGGGACCCGGCGATGTGATCACCCTGCCGGCCGGTCCTGCCCCCCGGCTCGAGGCCGACGTCGAGAGCGTCCTGTTCTGGGTGCACGACGGTCCCCTGCTGCAGCACCTGGGGGTGGAGGCCACCGTGCCCCGCTTCCAGCCCTGCCATTACGACGCCGCCAGCCTGGAGGCCGAACTGCAGCGGCTCCTGGCCGACCCCAGCGCCCAACGGGCCAACCGGCTCAGCATCCTGCTGGGCCATGCCGATCTGCCCACCAGCCGCACCGCCACCCACACCCTCTGGGCGATGCTCGGTCTGGTGCCGGATGGAGCCATGCAGCCCCCCCATCGCCACCAGTCGGTGGCGATCGATCTGATCCTCGACTGCGATCCCGGCTGTCACACCCTGGTGGGCACCGAGCTCAACGCCGACGGCACGATCCGCAACCCGCGCCGCATCGACTGGGAGCCGGGCTGCGTGTTCGTCACCCCGCCCGGCCACTGGCACGCCCACATCAACCGCAGCGGCCGAATGGCCCGCATCCTGCCGGTGCAGGATGCCGGCCTACACACCCACCTGCGCAGCCTCGACATTCGCTTCGCCGGCGGGCTGGTCGGCGAGGAGTGAATCGAGCTGGCTGGGCACCGGCGGCAGCTGGGGATGTTCCGCCTCCCAGGCGGCCACCGAGGCACGGAAGCTGTCACCGGCGATGGTTTCCTCGCTGATCAGCCGCTCCACCAGCCGATCCATCAGGTCCCGGCGGGGGCGCAGCACCGCCAGGGCCTGCTCCAGCGCCAGGCGCGCCAGGGTCCGCACCTGCTGGTCGATCTCCTTGCCGGTGCGGCTGGAGTAGGAGGCATCGGAGCGGATCCAGTCGCGGCCGAGGAACACCTGACCCGCATCCGACTCCAGGGCCACCGGACCGAGGCTGGAGAAGCCGTAGCGGGTGACCATCTCGCGGCAGATGCGGCTCACCATCTGCAGATCGCCGGCAGCACCTTGGGTCACCTCGCTGGGGCCGAACACCACGATCTCGGCGGCCCGGCCCCCCAGCACCACCACCAGGCGGGCCCGCAGGTAAGCCTTGCTGATCAGGCCGGAATCGAGGATGTCCTCATCGGGCATGGTGCGGGCAAAGCCCCCAACCCCCCCGGCGCGGGGAAGAAGGGTCACCTTGTCGAGCCGGTCGGCCCGGGGCACCAGGGTGGTGAGCAGGGCATGGCCCACCTCGTGGTATGCGATCAGCCGCTTCTTGGCGCTGTCCTGGAGGGGGGCGGCGGTGAGGCCCATGGTGATCCGCTCGAGGGCATCGCCGATGGCGGCATCGTCGATGCGCTCCTGGTGGCGGCGGGCCGTCAGAATCGCCGCCTCGTTGAGCAGGTTGGAGAGGTCGGCACCGGAGAAGCCGGGCGTGCGGGCGGCCCAGTCGGCCAGGGAGACCGATTCGGCCAGGGGACGGGTGCGGGCATGCACCGAGAGGATGTCCTCGCGGCCCTTGCGGTCCGGCAGATCCACGGTGATGCGACGGTCGAAGCGGCCGGGCCGCATCAGGGCAGAATCCAGCACATCGGGCCGGTTGGTGGCGGCCAGCAGGATCACACCGGAGTTCTCCTCAAAGCCGTCCATCTCGGTGAGCAGCTGGTTGAGGGTCTGCTCCCGCTCGTCGTTGCCACCGCCGATGCCGGCACCGCGCTGACGACCCACCGCATCGATCTCGTCGATGAAAATGATGCAGGGCGCCTTGGCCTTGGCCTGGCGGAACAGATCCCGGACGCGGCTGGCGCCGACGCCCACGAACATCTCCACGAACTCGGAGGCGGCCATGGAGAAGAAGGGCACACCGGCCTCGCCGGCGATGGCCCGGGCCAGGAGGGTCTTGCCGGTGCCCGGCGGACCGATCAGCAGGACTCCTTTGGGAATCTTGGCGCCGATGGCGGTGAAGCGCTCCGGCGCCCGCAGGAACGAGACCACCTCCTGGAGTTCCTCCTTGGCCTCACCAATGCCGGCCACATCCTCAAAGTGCACCGCCACCGAGCCCTCCGCCTGGAGGCGGGGCTGGCTGCGGCCAAAGCCAAGCGCCCGGTTGGCAGCCTGGGCAGAGCGGCGGATCAGCAAAGTAAGCCCGCCCAGCAACAGCACCACCAGCAGCAGGTTGCCGAGCAGGCCGGCCATCGCTTCATCCCGCTGCTCATCCCGCACGGTGAGAGGAACCCGGGCCTGCTCGGCGGTGCGCAGCAGCAGCTGGTTGTCGTTGAAGATCGCCACCTCGCTCGAGCGGCCATCGCGGTAGGTCACATCCACCACGCCTTGGCGCGGCGAGAGGACCATCTCCCGCACCCGGCCGGCGCTGAGGTCCTGCAGGAGCTGGCTGTAGGAGGGGGGGCCGGAGCCCGATCCGCGGATCGTGAAGGGGCTGGAGGTGGGGGAGGCGTCCTGACGCAGCCGCTCTCCAGGGGAGGCCTGCTTCAGCTCCGGCACCTTGGGGAGGTCGAGCGGTCGGCGCTGGTCCGGGGTGCTGCCCTTCAGCAGATCAAGGCTCTGGACCGAGGGCGTGGCCGGCGAGGTCCCGCGGCCCAAGCCGTTGGTTTCGGCCGTGCCGGATTCACCGGGAGGACCGGCCGGCGTGGTGGCGAGCGTGGTCGATGCCTGAGCGGAAGCCAGCTGGGTGGGCGAAGGCAGGAACAGGGGCAGGGACTGTGGCTGTGACAGGGGCTGGGGCTGTTGCTGGGACGGGGTCGACGACGTTGCCACGGTGCTGCCAAGCAGACAACAACCTTAGCGATTTGACGAAAGGAAGGCCCACAGCGGATGATCGCTGTTTGGCTCCGGATGCGCAGGGATGGCTGTTCCCAAGAAGAAAACCTCCAAAGGCAAGCGCAACCAGCGCCATGCCCACTGGAAGGCCAAGGCTGGCGTGGCCGCCGCTAAGGCCCTCTCGATCGGCAAGGCGGTGCTGAGCGGCCGTGCCCAGGGCTTCGTCTACCCGATGGCCGAGGAGGCCGAGGACGGCGAGGAGTGATCCCCCGGCGGCCCCAGGGGCCGCCGCCGTCCGTCGAGCACGGTGACCCCCAGCAGGGGCAGCCGTCCTGAGTCGTCACCGGACCACCCCTCGACCAGCGGGTCCTGGTAGAGGGGTGGCGGCAAGGCATGAAGGCTGGACCGCACCATGGCATCGAGGGCCGCAGCGCTCAGCCAGCCGCCCCCGCTGCGCCGCTGGCGCGCTTCAGCCTGGAACCGCCAGCGCCGCGGCAGCGACCAGCGGCAGGGCCGCAGCACCCACAGCCCATCGCAGGCTGCCCAGAGCGGGGCATAGGAGACCAGGGCCAGATCCCAGCGGGGCAGCCAGCTGCGCTCGGCCTCGCTGAGGGGCCAGGAGGCCAGCGCGGCAGGCAGGCGGGCCGCCAACTGCTCCTCCCCCAGGGCGCGGCAGCCCATCAGCCAGCCCTCGAGCAGCAGGGCGTCGGCCTGCTGGAGCGACTCGGCGCTCCGATCCCCCTCCCCGGCAGCGAGGGTCTTGTCGAAGCGGGGCAGGCGAAGCGCGTCGCCCGCCCGCCAGGCCTCCAGCCGTTTCAGCAGCAGGGGCACATCGTGGCTGCCGGGCGGCACCCGCGTCACGCCGAAGGGATTGCCCGCCAGCCGGGTGCGGCGCTCCGGCAGGGGCAGGTAGAGATCGTCGATCGAGGCCACCGTCAGGCGTAGGCCCCGAGAAGCGGCCTGGGCAACCAGCTGCAGGGCCAGGGTGCTCTTGCCCGCGCCCACAGGTCCGTTGAGAGCAAGCACCGGCCGGCGCGGGGCCGTGGCAACCAGGGTCCGGATCGCCTCCAGGAGCGCCAGGGGAAGGGAAGGCGCGGCCTCACCAGCCCGCGGCCCGGACTCAGGTGCCAAGTTTGAAAGCCTCCAGCACCACGGCGTAGATCGCTCCGATGCGGAGGTTGTCGACCAGCACCCAGATCAGGGGGCGTTCTTCCCCGCGGGCCAGTCGGGTGCGGAGCCGCACCAGCACCTCGGTGACCAGCACGATCGTGAGCACCACCGCAGGGCGACCACCGGGCAGCCGGATCAGCAGCAGGGCGATCAGGTTCTGAGCGCAGAAGTAGCCAACCAGCAGGGCCAGCAGGGCCAGACTGCCGGCGCGCCAGCTGCGGCGCACCTGGCCCAGCAGAGCCGAGCCCAGACGCCGCTCCATCGCTGCATAGCGGGTCTGCTGGAGAGGCGGGCGGGTCATGGCGAGGGCAGCAGCCGCTCCAGCCAGGACAGCGTGACCTGGCCTCCGGGGCAAGCCGGACCACGCAACAGCCTGGGGGGGCGCTCGGGGCTGCCCAACCCGTCGAGCACGGCGGCCGCGGCGGCGAAGGCGGCGGCAGGCTCATGGCGCGAGCCGCTGCTGAGGGTCACCAGGGTGGTGAGGCCCGCCGCGGTGGCCGCCGCCAGCCCCGGCGGCGAATCCTCCACCACCAGCACGCTGGCGGGATCGAGACCAAGGCGGGCCAGAGCCAGCAAATAGCCCTCGGGATCGGGTTTCTTGCGGGCCACATCGTCGCCGCAGAACCAGCCGCAGAAGGCCCCAGCCCGCTCCGCCAGGCTGCCGGCCACCAGGGCCTCCACCGCTGCGCGCGAACTGGTGGTCACGATCGCCTGCCGCAGCCCCGCGGCCCGGGCCGCATCGATCAGCGGCCCCACCCCCTCCCGCAGGGGGAGCGCGCCACCCTGAACCAGGCGGGAATAGTGGCGTTTCTTGGCCTCAACCAGCCGGTCCAGCCGTGCCGCAGGAGGGGGCGAGCCCTCCGCCTGCTCCAGAAAGGCCGCCATCCGCTCGCGGCCGCCCCCCACCCGCAGCAACGGCAGATAGGTGGCCCGATCCCACTGCCAGGGCAGACCGTGCTCGGCGAAGGCGGCGTTGAAGGCGAGCCGATGCCCCTCCAACTCCGTCTCGGCCAGGGTGCCATCCACGTCCCAGAGGAGGGCCGACAACGTTCCAGCCATCCCCTTCAGCACGGCATCCGGCCAGGCTAAGGGTGTCGTGGCCGCCGGGCCGGCCGCACAATGCGGAGATTCCACCAACCCCGTCCCTTGGCCCCTGATCCCCCGAGACCCTGGCTGCTGCCGGCTCCCTTGCCCGGGGGCCAGCGGCCGGGGCACAGCAGCCACGGCACCGGGAGCGGCCCTGCTGGCAGCGTTGGGGCGAAGGACACCCCGCCAATGCCCGCGCCTGCAGGCGCGGCGGATGCAGCCGCGGCAAAGCCGCGGGCGGTCGCGTCACAGCCGGTCGCGTCACAGCCGGTGGAGCCTCTGCCGGCGGAGCTGCTGGCGGTGCTCAGCCGGCGGGGCCATGGCGATGCCACCGCGCTCGCAGCCCTGCTGGATCCGCCCGCAGCCCCCGATCCGGCCGACCACTTCCCCGACCTCGGCAGCGCCGTGGCGCGTCTTGAGCAGGCCTGCCGTACGGGCGAGGCGGTGGCGATCTGCGGTGACTACGACGCCGACGGCATGACCAGCACGGCCCTGCTGGTGGGGGTTCTGCAGCGGCTCGGCGCCCAACCACGGGCCGCCATCCCCAGCCGCCTGGAGGACGGCTATGGGCTCAATCCGGCCATGGTTGAAGGGCTGGCGGCCGACGGCATCGCCCTGCTGATCACGGTCGACAACGGCGTCGCGGCCCGGGAGGCCTTGGAGCGGGCCGAGGCCCTGCAGGTGGAGGTGATCCTCACGGACCACCACACACTCCCTCCGCAGTTGCCGCCCCATCTGGCCCTGCTCCATCCGGCGGTCACCCCCCCCGGCTCGCCCTTCCGGGGGCTGGCCGGGGTGGGCCTGGCCCACGTGCTGGCCACGGCCCTGTGCCGCCGGCTGGGGCGCCACGACGGCGAGGCGATCGCCCTCGACCTCTTCTGCATCGGCACCATCGCCGACATGGCCCCGCTGCTGGGGGTCAACCGCCGCTGGCTTCTCGATGGCCTCCCGCGGCTGGCCCGCACCCGGTTGGAGGGCCTGCGGGCCCTGCAGCGGATCGCCGGTCTGGAGGACGACAGGGTGGATGCGGAGGCGGTGGGTTTCCAGCTGGCGCCCCGCATCAATGCCGTGGGACGCCTCGGGGATCCCCTGCTGGTGGTGGAGTTGCTCACCACCGAGGATCCCGAGCGGGCCCTCGAACTGGCCCGCCGCTGCGATGCCCTCAACCGCCAGCGCCGCGACCTCTGCGCCGCGATCGAAGCCGAGGCCCTGGCCCTGCTCGAGGCCGATGGACCACGACGGCCCGCCTTCCTGCTGCTCGCTCAGACCCACTGGCACCACGGCGTGATCGGCATCGTGGCGGCACGGCTGGTGGAACGGTTCGACCGGCCGGTGGCCCTGCTCGCCGGTGAAGGCGGCGGCCGCCTGCGGGCCTCGGTGCGCGCCCCGCGGGGCTTTGCTGTGGATGCGGCCCTCGCGGCCTGCTCCGACCTGCTGGAGCGCCATGGCGGCCATCCGGCCGCCGGGGGATTCACCGTGAAGGCCGAGCGGGTGGGAGAGCTGCAGCAACGGCTGGAGCAGCGGGCCGAGGGCTGGCTGGCCGAAACGGGGTCCCTGCTGCCGGTGGAACCCGAGGCCCTGCTGCCCCTGGAGCGGATTGACCAGGGCTTCTGGCGGCAGCTGCAACGGCTGGAGCCCTTCGGGATCGGCCATCCGGCCCCGCTGTTCTGGAGCTGCGGCTGCCGCGTGGTGGAGCAGCGCCTGCTCCGAGGCGGCCACCTGCAGCTGCAGCTGGAGCAGCCTGGGGGCGGGCGCTGCCGGGCCATCGCCTGGCGCTGGCAGGGGGAAGCCACGGTGGCGCAGCTGGTGGATGTGGCCTTCCGCCTGCGCCGCGACACCTGGCAAGGAGAAACCCGGTTCCAGCTGGAACTGGTGGCCCTGCGCCCCGGCGGCGCCGAGGAGGTGGTGCTGCGGCGGCGCGAACGTCACTACCACTGCCGCCGCCAAGGCGACGGCGTGGTGATCCGCAACGCGGCCGGGGAGGAACTGTTGGGCCGACTCGATGAGCAGCAGGCCCATCCCTACCTGAGGGCGCTGGTGCAGGAAGCGGCGATGGCGCTGGGGCTTACCGCCTGAGCTGCCTGTGGAGCCTCATCGACGCTTCAGAAGCCGCTCAGTGGCGGATTCCGTGGCCCTGGGGTCGCGATGGGGAGGCCATGCGGTGCTCAAAGGCTCCGGTTGGTCGGCTAAGCCAGCCCCAGCATCCTGCGCTGGTTCAGATCGGGCAGGAGGACAGGGCCCAGGCCGGGGCTCAGAGGGCGCCGCGGCGGTAAAAGAGGATGAAGATCACGGCTGGACCGGCCAGGGTGATCAGAGCCAGGGCGGCAAAGTTGGAGATCAGGTGAAAGTCGATGCCCATGGCGGATCGCAGTGCGGCGCAGCGAAGCGAGTTTAGGGGGCCGGATCTGGCGGCCGGGCCGCTGCGGATGCCACTGTGACGGCTTGTAACGGGATCGGGGCCATGGCGGCAGCGACCGGGGAAGGGCAGGCCGGGGCAGAGGTCGGAGCGCTGGGCCGACCACCGACCGAGCGCGCCAGGGGGGACGAACGCTGGCAGTGCATCAGCGGCTGCGGCTGCTGCTGCCGCCTCGACCCCAGCCTGCGACCCGAGGCCCTCGAGGCCCTCTCCGAATCCCAGCGCGCCACCTATCTCGCGATGGTGGGAGCCGATGGCTGGTGCATCCACTTCGACACCGGCGGCCGCCGCTGCCGCATCTATGCAAGCCGGCCCGACTTCTGCCGGGTGAGTTCCCTGATCGAGCTCTTCGGCCAGCGGGGCGAGGATGGCAACGGCCTCGCGATTGCCTGCTGCAAGCAGCAGATCCGCAGCGAGGAGGGCGGCCGTGGCAAGGTGTTGCGACGCTTTCTGCGGGCGATCCGAAGGCCACGATGAGCAGCCCAGACCAGCCGGGCGACCCCGGTGTTGCCCCGGCCTCCGAGTCGGCATCGGCCCCTCAGCCCAGCCCGGCGGTTGTGACGGCTCCCACCTCCTGGCTGGGCGTGTTCCTCACCACCGCCACCACGGTGTTCCTGGCGGAACTGGGTGACAAGACCCAGCTCGCCGCGCTGCTGCTCTCGGCGGAATCCGGCCGGCCCATGGTGGTGTTCGTGGGCTCGTCTCTGGCGCTGATCTGCTCCAGCCTGGTGGGGGTGGTGCTGGGCCGTTGGCTCTCCACCGTGATGGCCCCGGAGCAACTGGAGCGGGCCGCCGGGCTGCTGATGGTGGCCCTCGGCCTGTGGCTCGGTCGCCAGGCGGTGCTCCACCTAGCCCCGCTGCAGGGACTAAGCCTCGGTCTGCTGGGCGGCTGACGGTTCGGCAGCTGATCGATCCCCGGCTGCACGTCCCTTGTTCCGCCTCCCCCCTCCGTCCCGTTCCGCACTGCTCCCATGCTTGCCCTGCTGGCCTCCACCTTCGTGACGGTCTTCCTCGCCGAACTCGGTGACAAGACACAGCTGGCGATCGTGAGCATCAGCGGCACCACCAGCCGTCCAGGGGCCGTGTTCGCCGGCAGTGCAGCGGCGCTGGTGCTGGCGAGCCTGGTGGGGGCGGCGGCCGGGGGATCCCTCTCCAGCGTGATTCCCCCCGATGCCCTGCAGCTCGCCGCCTCGGTGGGTTTCCTGATCCTCGGCACCCGGCTGATCGTCCGCTCCGGCGGCAGCGCTGGCGAAGCGACGGAAGCGGCCCAGACTGGTCAGAAGGACACCGATCCCTAGAGTCGGGCCATGAATGACGATCGGCGCCGCCCCGGGTGCCGCCGCCATCCGTTCCGTCCGGCTCCGCAGGCCGGCTTCCTCCGGCTCTCCAGGCCGATCCAGCGGTGGATCCCACGCCGTTCCGCAGCGCCACCGCCCCCACCCACCCCTGCTCCCTCCGGCCCAGCGACCCGAACCACTCCGCCCGCGGAGTTTCCCCCCGCTGGTCCAGCCCGTTCATCCGTGGAGCGGTCCCCTCGGCCCAGCCGAGAGCGGAACGGGACCCCCACCTCCTTCCATCCACCGCCGCCGCTGCGGCGATTCACCGCCGATCCCCGATGAAGTTCACGGTCGCCGACCTGCTCGACCAGCTCTCCAGCAGCGATGTCCTGCCCTTGGCCCGCCTGGAGAAGGCCCTTGGCCTCACCACCAAGACGGAGAAGGCGCAGCTGACCATCAGTGTGCAGCCCCTGATCCGGCTGGGCGTGCTGGAGGAGGAGGAAGGAGGTCTGCGCCGCCAGGAGAACCCCGACCTGGTTGCGGCCCGGCTGCGCTGCTCCAGCAAGGGCTTCTGCTTCGCCCTGCGGGACGACGGCGGCGAGGACATCTACATCCGTGACCACCAGCTCAACCACGCCTGGAACGGCGACCGGGTGCTGGTGCGGGTGACCCGGGAGGGCGGCCGTCGCCGCTCCCCCGAAGGAGCGGTGCAGTGCATCCTGGCCCGCGAAACCCGCAGCCTGCTGGCCCAGCTGGAGCGACGGGACGACGACGGACTGGTGGCCGTGCCCCTGGACGACCGCCTGCTCACCACCATCGCGCTGCCCGCCACCGAAGCGGCTGAGGTGGTCGACGAGGCCGGCGACTCGGTGGTGGAGGTGGCGATCGACCGCTTCCCGGTGGGACAGTTCGGAGCCCGGGGCCATGTGGCCCGCCACCTGCCGGTGCGGGGCGGCCCGGAGGCCGACCGAGACCTGCTGCTCACCAAGCACCACCTGCACGACCGGCCGGCCGCCCCCCGCGCCACCCTGCGAAGCCCCGAGGAGAAGGGCCGCACCGATCTCACCGCCCTCACCGTGCTGCTACCGGTGGGCTGGCAGGCCGCCGAGGCCCCGCCCCTGCCGGGACTCTCGCTGGAAGCCCTGGAGGGCGGCCGCTGGCGCCTCTGGGTCCATGCCCCCGCCGTGGGCGAGCGGGTGCCGGCGGGCAGTGGTCTCGACACCTGGCTGGCTCAGCAGGGGGAGGCGATCTGCAGCGGCAACCAGTGGCTGCCGCTGCTCACACCGGCCCTGACCAAGGCCGCAGCCCTCCTGCCCGGTGAGAAGGGCGAGGCCGTCTCGGTGGCCCTGGAACTCGCCGCCGACGGCAGCCTCGAGCATTTCCGCTTCTGCCCCAGCACCGTTCGTCCCACCGCCCGGCTCGATGCGGCGGCGCTCACGGCCCTGGCGGAACGCAAACCCAAGGCCCGCACCGTGCCGGCCGCCCTCAAGCCCCTCAAGGACCAGCTCGGTCTGCTCGAAGACCTTCAGACCGTGGCGGCCCTGCTGCGCAGCCGCCGCCTGGCCGCCGGATCCCTCGACCTCGACCTGGCCCTGCCGGCGATCGACAGCCTCGCCGACCTGCGCATCCCCGCCCCCGATGCCCCCCGCGAGGGCTGGCTGGTGCAACTGGATCCGAGCCAGCCCCTCGCCCTGCTGCGGGAAGCGGTGCTGCTGGCCGGGCGCGCCCTGGGCCAGCACCTGGCCGCCCTGCAACTGCCGGGCCTGTTCGCCGCCCAGCCCACCCCGGATCCCGAGGCGCTCAACGAGGTGGCCAAGGCGGCCCTGAGCCTCGAAATCCCCCTGGAACTCAGCCCCGAGGGCAATGCCGACGCCGCCGAGCTGGCAGCCGCCTTCGCCGCCACCGACCGCAGCCGTCCGCTCCAGCAGCAGCTGCGGGATGCCCTGCGGCCGGTGGAGCTGGGGGATGAGCCCAAGCCCCATGCCCTGGCCGGTGAAGAGCAGGCCTACGCGCCCTGGTGCTGCGCCGCCCTTCACTACGCCGACCTCTGGAATCAGCGGCTGCTGCTCACCCTGCTGAGCGAGGGCAAGGACCGGCCGAGCGTGCGCCACAAGAGCGGGGTGGACCTGGCCAGCGACAGCTGCCACGGCACCACCGACTGGCCGCTGCTCACCGCGGCCCAACTGGCGCCCTTCGTGGAGGACCGGGCCCACGGCCTGGCCAAACGGCTCAACGGCCGCAGCCGCTTCGTGCAGGACGTGCAGGCCGATGTGGTGGCCATGGCCCAGGCCCGCTACGCCGAGCCGCTGGTGGGCCAGACCCTGCCGGGGGTCATCAGCGGCGTTCAGAGCTACGGCTTCTTCGTGGAGGTGCCCCCCTCCCAGGTGGAGGGGCTGGTGCACGTGAGCTCCCTCAAGGACGACTGGTACGAGTACCGCTCCCGCCAGAACCGGCTGGTGGGCCGCAAAGGACGCCGCACCTACATGGTGGGCGACAGCGTGGCGGTGGAGATCCAGAAGGTGGATGCCCTGCGCCACCAGATCGATCTGGCGGTGATCCAGCCGGACGACGGGGGACCCACCGCAGAGGACGGCGGCGAAGCCGAGGGGTCCGATCACGCCCTGACGACGCCCTGAGCGGGGCGACCCATGCCGATGCGCTCACTCCCCCAGCCCCCGGTGGTGCTCGCCGTGTCAGGAGCCTCGGCCCAGCCCCTGGCCCAGCGGGCCCTGCAGCTGCTGCTCGAAGCCGAGATCCCGGTGGAGATGGTCACCAGCCGGGGGGCGATCCAGGTTTGGCAGGCGGAACTGGGAGTGCGGGTGCCCACCGAACCCGCCGCCCAGGAGACCTTCTGGCGGGAGCGCACCGGCTGCCACGGCGGCATCCTGCGCTGCCATCGCTGGAATGACCAGGCGGCGGCCATCGCCAGTGGCAGCTTTGCCACCAGGGGGATGGTGATCCTGCCGGCCAGCATGGGCACGGTGGGCCGGATCGCCTCCGGTGTGGCCCTCGACCTGATCGAGCGGGCTGCCGATGTCCATCTCAAGGAGGGCAGGCCCCTGGTGATCGCGCCGCGCGAACTGCCCTGGAACCTCATCCACCTGCGCAACCTCACCCGCCTGGCGGAGGCGGGGGCGCGGATCGCACCGCCGGTGCCGGCGTGGTACCACCAGCCCCGCAGCATCGAGGACATGGTGGACTTCCTGGTGATCCGGATCTTCGATGGGCTGGGGCTGGCGCTCGGCGACCTGCGGCGCTGGGATGGTCCGATCGGAGCCAGCGCCGATGGTGCGCCCGGCGATGCCGCCGCCAACGCCCCGGAGCCCGACACCACCTTCCTGCTCTCCCCCTGAACGCCCCTGGACCTGCTTCGCCGCCTGCTGCTGCTCCCCCTGCTGGCCCCCCTGCTGGCGGTGCTGGTGACCGGCGCCCTCAATCCCCGCCCGGCGGTGGCGCTGCGGCTGCTCACCTGGACCACTCCGGCCCTGCCGCTCGGTGCCTGGATGGCGGCGGTGGCGGCGGGGGGCGCGGCCCTCAGCGGCGGAGCCACGGCCCTGGCCCTGCGGCAACAGGGCCCGGTTCTGCGGCGGCAGGTGCGGCGCGATGGCGCCTCGGCCTGGGAGCGGGACCGCTTCGAACCCGGGGGCTACGCAGCTGGCGGCTTCGATGCAGGTGGCGACGAACCATCGGGCTTCGAAACGGGTGGCTTCGCTGAACAGGACCGTCGGGGCTGGCGCAACGGCTGGCGCTCCGGCACGGCCACTCCCGAAAGCCGCCAGGCCCCGTCGCGCCGCGACGCCGCCTCCATCCCCGACCCCGGAGGCGCTGGCCGGGCCTGGGCCGGACCCGACCGGCGGCCCGGCGAACCATCCCCCACGGTGTCGGTGCCCTTCCGGGTGATCCGCCGGCCGGATCAGAGCTCCCCGGCCACCGCTCAGGCCGGCGGACAGGCCGCTGGCAGCGGCCGACGCTCCAGCGCAGTGGCCGAACCGATCGCCGAACCGGTGGCCGCCTGGGAGGACTGGGCCAACGACAACCTCGAGGACTGGTGACCAACCCCGCCGACCCGGTGAGCCCGGACCGGCCTGAATCGGCGGCACCCTCCCTAAAGTTCGAGCCTCCGCTGCCCAGCGATACGGTGACCGCGAGCCCCGCCCAGCCCCCCAGCCCCGAGTCCGGCCCCGAGCCCGCTCCCCAGGCCACGCCGAAGCCGGCCGCCGCCTCCGCCAAACCCAAACCCCCGGCACCCGAAGACCAGCCCTTCGCCAGCTTCGTGCCCGACCTGCTGCTGCCAGCCCTGGCCAGCGAATGCCGCAGCTACGGCGGCCCGGCCCCGGAGCTGCGCTTCGAGGAGGGGGCGATGCCCGTGGTGGGAGCCCCGTGCTGGATGGTGAAGGGGGTCCTGCCCGGGGAGCGGCGCTTCTGGCTCTGCTTCACCGAGCCCGACATCCAGTCGGCCAAGACCGTGGCCCTGGCCGAGGCGGGGGCCGAGCCCAGTCTGCTGGAGTCGTTCCTGATCGACGAACGCAAGATGACCCTGCCGCTGCTGGTGTCGCGGCTGGTGCAGCGGCTCAACGGCCAGAAATGGCTGGGACCCAACTGAGGCAAGGCTTCACATCCACCCGGGAACGGCCATGAGGCCCCTACCATGGCCTCACTGCCCCTGCCGCATCGCGCGATGGTGCCCCCTGCCGCCCCCGCTACTGCCTCCCCCTCCTCTGCGGCTGCTTCAGCCGCTGCGGTGGGCACCGCTGACGCGCCTGTCACCAAGGCCCCGGCGAAGGACACGATCCTCACGCCACGCTTCTACACCACGGATTTCGACGCCATGGCGGCGATGGATCTGCGGCCCAACCAAGCGGAACTGGAGGCGATCTGCGAGGAGTTCCGCAAGGACTACAACCGCCATCATTTTGTTCGCAACGCCGAATTCGATGGCGCTGCCGACAAGCTCGATCCGGAAACCCGTCGAGTGTTCATCGAATTCCTCGAGCAGAGCTGCACCTCTGAGTTTTCCGGCTTCCTGCTCTACAAGGAACTCAGCCGCCGGATCAAGCAGAAGAATCCTCTGCTGGCCGAATGCTTCGCCCACATGGCCCGCGATGAGGCCCGCCATGCCGGCTTCCTGAATAAATCCATGGCCGATTTTGGCCTCCAGCTCGATCTGGGCTTTCTGACAGCCAACAAGGCTTACACGCACTTCAAGCCGAAGTTCATCTTCTACGCCACATACCTCTCTGAGAAGATTGGCTACTGGCGTTATATCGCCATCTACCGCCACCTTGAGCAGCACCCCGAAAGCAAGATCTTCCCGATCTTCAACTTCTTCGAGAACTGGTGTCAGGACGAGAACCGCCACGGCGATTTCTTTGATGCCCTGATGAAGGCCCAGCCCGACACGGTCCGAGGCCTCACATCCCGTCTCTGGTGCCGCTTCTTCCTGCTGGCCGTGTTTGCCACCATGTACGTCCGGGACGTCGCGCGCAAGGAGTTCTACGAAGCCCTCGGCCTCGATGCCCGCACCTACGACCGCTACGTGATTGCCAAGACCAACGAAACCTCGGCCCGCGTCTTCCCGGTGGTGCTGGATGTCGAGAATCCCAAGTTCTGGCAACGGCTGGAGCGCCTGGTCGACAACAACGCCGCCCTGAGCGCCGTCGATCAGGACAGTGCCCCGACCCCGCTCAAGGCCCTGCGCAAACTGCCCTTCTGGGTCGGCAACGGCCTGGAGATGGCCAAGCTCTTCCTGATGGCGCCGATCCGCAGCGAGCGGTTCCAGCCGGCGGTGCGCTGATCCCTTGAGCACCACCCTCCTCAACCCCTCGGCACCGTTCCACGAGGTGCTCTGGGGCGTCCGCCTCGAACCCCTCCTCGCCAGCGGCCGACTCGCCGGAGCCGACCTGGTGGAGTTTTTTCTGGAGCGCACCGACCAACTCGGTGTGCTGGCCGAGCAGGACACGATCACCAGCGTTACCCCCTCCCTCGGCATGGGCGCCGGCATCCGGGTGTTCCGCGACGGCCGCGACGGGTTTGTCTCCACCAACGACCTCAGCACCGCCGGTCTGGGCCGGGCCCTGGAGCAAGCCCTCGCCATGCTGGGGTTGACGATGCCCGCCACCAGCCTCGGTTCGGCCTTCGAGGGGCTTCCGGGGCTTCGCGATTTCGCTGATGCCAAGCGCGGCTGGCTGGAGCACTGCCCGGCCCTGCCCGAGGCCACCGCGAAGCTGCTGGAGGCCACCGGTGGCCTCAACCGTCACGCCAGCCATGTGCAGGCGCGCCGGGCCAGCTACGCCCGCAACTGGCAGGAGGTGCTCGTGGTGGCCAGCGACGGCACCCACGCCCACGACATCCGCCTTCACCAGACCGTGGGACTGACCCTGATCGCCGCCGACGGCGACCACCGGGCCAGCCTCAGTCGCCGCTACGGCACCACCGACAGCCCGGCGGATCTGCTCCAGTGGGACACCGATGCGGCCGCCCGGGACCTGGGCAGCAGCGCCGCCACCATGCTCCACGCCGACTACGTGGAGGCGGGCCAGTGGCCGGTGGTGCTCGCCAACCGCTTCGGGGGGGTGATCTTCCACGAGGCCTGCGGCCATCTGCTCGAAACCACCCAGGTGGAGCGCGGCACCACCCCCTTCTCCGACAAGGTGGGCGAAGCGATCGCCCATCCGGCGGTGACCGCGATCGATGAGGGCCTCACCGGCGGAGCCTTCGGTTCGATTGCCATGGACGACGAGGGGATGGAACCGCAGCGCAGCGTGCTGATCGAGAACGGGGTGCTGCAGCGCTTCCTCAGCGACCGGGCCGGGGAACTTCGCACCGGCCATGCCCGCACCGGCAGCGGGCGGCGCCAAAGCCATTCCTTCGCTGCCGCCAGCCGCATGCGCAACACCTATATCGCCCCCGGCCCCCACAGCCCCGAAGACCTGATCGCCTCAGTGGAGCGGGGCCTGTACTGCAAGACCATGGGGGGCGGCAGCGTGGGTCCCACCGGCCAGTTCAACTTCGCCGTGGAAGAAGGCTTCCTGATCGAAAACGGGGCGCTCACCAAGCCTGTCAAGGGGGCCACCCTGATCGGCGAGGCCCGCGAAGTGATGCCCCGCATCTCCATGTGTGCCAACGATCTCGACCTCGCCGCCGGCTTCTGCGGTTCGGTGAGCGGCAGCATCTTCGTGACCGTGGGCCAGCCCCATATCAAGGTCGATTCGATCACGGTGGGGGGGCGCTGAGCATGGCCGCGTCACCCCCCCCCACCAGTCTGAACGCCACCGCCCTGCGGGAGCAGATCGGCCGCCTGGCCGCCGCGGCTGGCATCCAGCAATGGGACCTGGGGGCAGCCTGCAGCACCGATGCCTCGGTGCAGGTCGACCGGGGAGAGGCCAAGCAGATGAAGGGCGCCCAGCGCAGCGCGATCACGGTGCGGGTCTGGAATGCCGCCAACCGGATCGGCATCACCAGCACCTCCGATCTCTCCGAGACCGGGCTGGCCCGGGCCCTGGAAGGGGCCCAAGCCGCCAGCGCCTTCGGCAATCCGGAGGAAACCCCGGCCTTCTCGCCCCTGGCCACCGCACCACTGGCCCCCCTCGATCAGCCGCTGCGGGAGCCGGTGGGGATCCTGGCCCTGCTCGCCACGCTGCAAGAGGCCGAAGCCGACCTGCTGGGCCGCCATCGGGCCATCGGCACCGTGCCTTACAACGGCCTTGCCGAACGCAGCAGCGAGCGCCTTTATCTCAACAGCGATGGGGCCTGCCGCCAGCAGCAGCTCACCACCGCCAGCCTCTACCTCTATGCCCGGGCCGAGGAGGCGGGCCGCAAGCCCCGCAGCAGCGGCGCCGTGCGGCTTGCCTACGGCGCCGCCGACCTGGATGTGGCGGGCTGCGTGGCGGAGGCGGCCGAACGGACCATCGCCCACCTCGATTACGCGCCGATCCCCACCGGCCACTACACCTGCGTGTTCAGCCCGGAGGCCTTCCTCGACCTGATCGGTGCCTTCAGCAGCCTCTTCAATGCCCGCTCTGTCCTGGATGGGGTGAGCCTGAGCCGGCGCGAGTCCCTGGGCAGCGAGCTGGCGGTGCCGTTTCTCTCCATCCACGACAACGGCCTGCACCCCGGCAATGTGGGCGCCTCCGCCTTCGATGGCGAAGGCACCCCCACCCGCCGGCTCACCCTGGTGGAAGGTGGTGTGCTGACGCACTTTCTCCACTCGGAGGCCACCGCCCGCGCCTTCGGGGTGGAGCCCACGGGCCACGCCGGCATGGGGGCCAAGGTGTCGGTCGGCCCCGACTGGCTCGAGGTGGGGGCCACAGCGGGCAGCGGCGGCGGCGCCAGCGGCCTGGATCGCTTCGCCCCAGGGGCGGCCGGCCAGGACCGGGGATCGGGGACGACCGGCGCCGGCCTGGTGGTGATCGATTCGCTCTCGGCCCTCCACGCCGGGGTGAAGGCCAGTCAGGGATCCTTCTCGCTGCCATTCGATGGCTGGTGGATCCGCGATGGCGAGCGGCGCTCGATCGAGGCCGCCACCGTGGCCGGCGACATCCGCACCCTGCTCCGTTCGTTGGTGGGCTTTGAAGGGGCGCCGAAGGTCACCCCCGACGGCCTCTGCCCCTGGGTGTGGGTCAAATCGCTGGCGATCACGGGCGAAGCCTGAAGCCCGCTCGCGCGTCCGAGGCCACATGCGCATCCTGTTCTGGGGCACCCCCGCCTATGCCCTGCCCAGCCTGGAGGCCCTCCAGGCGGCGGGTCACAGCTTGGTGGGGGTCGTCACCCAGCCGGACCGGCGGCGCGGCCGAGGCGGTTCGGCCCTGCCCTCGGCGGTGAAGGCCCGTGCCCTGGACCTCGGCCTGCCGGTGTTCACCCCGGAACGGATCCGCCGCGAACCGGACACCCAGCGGCAGCTCGCTGCCCTCGGGGCCGACCTGGCGGTGGTGGTGGCCTTCGGCCAGATCCTGCCGCCCGAGGTGCTGGCCCAGCCGCCACTGGGCTGCTGGAACGCCCACGGGTCGCTGCTGCCCCGTTGGCGGGGAGCGGCCCCGATCCAATGGTGCCTGCTCGAGGGCGACCCCCACACCGGGGTGGGGATCATGGCCATGGAGGAGGGTCTTGACACCGGCCCGGTGCTGCTGGAGCAGGAGCTGGCGGTGGGGCTGCTGGACAACGCCACCGGGCTGGGCAACCGCCTCGCCGAACTCAGCGGCCGCCTGCTGGTGGAAGCCGTGGAACGGATCGAGGCGGCCGGGCCGGGGCAGCCGGCCGAACGGCTGGCGCGGCTGGGGGTGCGGCCCCAACCGGCCGAGGGCATGACCTACGCCCGCCAGCTGGTCAAGGCCGACTTCCAGCTCGACTGGAGCGCCAGCGCCTTGGCGCTGCACCGGCGCGTGATGGGCCTCCACCCCGGCGCCTGGACCCTGCGGGGTCCGCTCCGGCTCAAGCTGCTCGCCAGCGAACCCTTGGTAGCCCGGCTGCGGGATCAGCTGAGCCCGGAAGGCGCCACCCTGGCCGACCACTGGGGCGGCCCCCAGCAGGCCTTGCCGGGAACGGTGCTGGCGATCGTGGAAGGGGTGGGCGCCGTGGTGGCAACCGGCGGCTGTCCGCTGTTGCTGCGGGAAGGCCAGCTGGAGGGGAAACGACCGGCCCGCGGTGAGGCCCTGCTCCAGCAACTGGCCCTGCGGGTGGGGGAACCGCTGGCGGATCAGGCCGATGGGGCAGGCGTGTAAAGCGCCAGGGGGAGCAATGTTGCAGGCACTTACGTTGTGTGTTGTGAGCGGGAGCAGACAGGACAGCGGCGCGCCGCGCTCCTAGACCGGGAAAAATCCGGGAACAACCACCATGGCGAACGATCTGTCCTTCGTGAATGCCACCGGCTCGGGCTGCGTGATCTATCGCGAAACCTCAGGCCGCTACGTGGTGAGCCACCAGGAGGCTCCTCGCGACAACCTTCATGCCGCCACACTGGCCGGAGCCTATGCGGCATGCCGGGGCTGGGAGGCCAGGCTCAACGGCGCAGCCGGCGAGGAGAGCTCCTGCGGCTGAGCGGCGCGCTAGGGGCGGTGGAACGATGCGGCGCGCCGGCTGAAGCGTGCGTGGCGGAAGGGTGGGTGGCTGAAGGCTTCGGGGCTCAGCGGGCGGGGTCGGGCTTCAGCTGGAGGAGCCCGCGCCCTGGGGCTGGCGGCGGTGCAGCTCATGGAGCCCCTCGAGCTGGTTGTACACCGCCACGAGCTGGTCCTTGATGTGGCGGCTGTTGTCGATCTTCTCAAGCGAGAGAAGCATGGTTTCGATCTGCGCCTTGCAGTCGATCAGCACGCGGCATTCGGTGGAACCCGGTTCGTAGGGCATGGTCATGGCTGCAGAAGGCTCAGTTCAAACCAGCCTGGCTGGCGGAACTGTCGTAACGATTGCCATTCCGCCGGGAACCTGCAGCCCTGGTGCCGCATTCCGCTGCACCGGCCCTGGGCCGATGCCCGGGAAGGCCTCAGCGGCCCCGGGGGCGACGGGAGGGACGTCCGGAGGAAGCGGCCGGGGAGCGATCGCGGCGGCCCCGGCCACCGCTGAGGTCGAGGGGGGGAGCGGAGAGGATGGTGGGCTCGAAGCCGGGAATCTCCTGGCGGGGCAGGGCGGAACCCACCAACCGCTCGATCGCCCGGAGCAACTCATGCTCCTCGGCGGCCACCAGGGAGATGGCATGGCCTTTCTCCCCGGCCCGTCCGGTGCGGCCGATGCGGTGCACGTAGTCCTCCGCCACGTTGGGAAGATCCAGATTCACCACATGGGGCAGCTGGTGGATGTCGATGCCGCGGGCGGCGATGTCGGTGGCCACCAACACCCGCACCTCACCGCTCTTGAAACCGGCCAGGGCGCGGGTGCGGGCCCCCTGGCTCTTGTTGCCATGGATGGCGGCGGCCGCCAGTCCCTCCTTGTCGAGCCGTTCGGCCACCTTGTTGGCCCCATGTTTGGTGCGCGAGAACACGAGCACCTGCTGCCAGCCGTTGCTGCGGATCAGGTGGCTCAGCAACTCCCCCTTGCGTCCCATGTCACAGGGATGGAGCACCTGCTCCACCAGGGGCGCGGCCTGGTTCTCCGGCGTGGCCTGGAGCAGCACCGGCTGATGCAGCAGGCCGGTGGCCAGCCGCCGGATCTCCGTCGAGAAGGTGGCGGAGAACAGCAGGTTCTGCCGCTTGGCGGGCAACAGGGTCAGGATGCGGCGGATGTCGCGGATGAAGCCCATGTCGAGCATGCGGTCCGCCTCATCGAGCACCAGGATCTCCACCCGGTCGAGCTTGAGGGCGCCCTGCTGATGGAGGTCCATCAAACGGCCGGGGGTGGCCACCAGCACATCGGTGCCGTGGCGCAGGCGACCGATCTGGGGGTTGGGACTCACCCCGCCGAAGATCACATCGGAGCGCAGATCCAGGTAGCGGCCGTAGGCCGTCACGCTCTCGCCAACCTGGGCCGCCAGTTCCCGGGTGGGGGTGAGCACCAGGGCGCGCACCTGGCCGGCGCGGGCATGGGGGCCGTGGCGCAGACGCTCCAGCAGGGGGAGGGTGAAGCCGGCGGTCTTGCCCGTGCCGGTCTGGGCGGCCGCCATCACATCATGGCCATCGAGCACCGCCGGGATGCACTGGCGCTGGATCGGTGAGGGGGTGCGGTAACCCTTGGCCGCCACCGCCTTCAGCAGCGGTTCGGAGAGGCCAAGGCCAGCGAATTCAACCGCCAGCCCCGCCACCGGGGCAGTGAGGGAGGCGGCGGCCTGCGGCGTCCGAGCGGTTGAATCCCCCTGACCCGCCCCGGGCACCGGCGGCGGAGCGGCGGGCTCCGCAGCGGCAGGGCCCGCTGAGGAGCGGCGACGGGACTGGGGAATGGAGGAGGGGGAGGCGATCGGAAGGCGCTGGCAGTGCCCTCCACCCTAGGCAGTGGTCCGGCGCCGTCCTGGCCCATCAGGAGGGGCGGAATCCCGGGGGCGATAGGCACCGCAGCGGTCGCAGGGCCCCTGGGGCAGCACGGCGCAGCGCAGCAGGGGGGAGAGGGCATTGAAGAAGCAGCTGGGATCGCCGATCACCCAGCCGCCGCGCCAGGGACGGGCATCGGCAGGCCGCGCCTGGGGCTTCACATCGAGGGCGATGGTGGACAGCTCGTAGCGGCCGTTGTGGAGGTGGTAGCGGTGGGAGCGCTGGAGCACCAGGAAACTGCTCTGGCCCACCTCGATCCAGCGGCCCGGCTGGGGAATCTGGGCTGCATCGTCCACCTCGAGCACCTCCAAGGTGCGTTGGGTGCGCGGATCCCGCAGCTGGACCCGCATCAGCCGCCCCCGCCAACACTGGGGCCCGATTCGGTGGGCTCCCCCAACCGGCGCCGGGAGAAGCCCCAGGCGAAGAGCAGAGCCACCGTGATCAGCACCGACCACTCGGGCACTTGGAGGGTGGGGAAACCGATCCGCACCAGCAGCCGGATGCCCACGAGCCCCACCGCCAGGTAGCCGGCGGTCTCGAGGCGCACGAAGTCCTCCAGCCAGCGGATGAACAGGCCGGCGGTGAGCCGCAGCGCCACCACCCCGATCACCCCACCGGCCATCACCAGAGCCAGACGGTCGGTCACCGCAACCGCCGCCGCCACGCTGTCGAGCGAGAAGGCCAGGTCGGTGAGTCCGAGGGTGACCACCACCGCCGCCAGGCCCCGGGTAGGAGTGGGTTCATCGCCCGCTGCATCGGCCTCGGCGGTGCTGTCGTCGCTGCCGCCGAGCAACTGGGAGCCGCAGAGCCAGAGCAGGTAGGCGGCGGCCAGCAGCTGGAGCGGCCAGAACTGCAGCACCCAGCGGGCCGCCAGGATCAGCAGGATGCGGAAGACCAGCGCCAGCAGCAGGCCGAAGTTGAGGGCCTGCTGCTGACGGGCCGGATCGTGCAGCCGGCGCGCGATGGCCGCAAGGGCGATCGCGTTGTCGGCGGAGAGGACGGCCTCAAGCGCCACCAGCAGGGGGAGGAGCAGCAGCACCTCACCCCATTGGTCGGCGCCCTGCAACAGGCTGGATAGGGAGGGGAGGGACTCCGCTTCCATGGTTCGGCGGCCGCCCCCCGCAGGGAGCCACGGCAGCGGATTGAAGTTGCCGGCACTCTAGGAACGTGATCCAGGCGACCCGTGGCCGAACAGATGCACGTTGAGGCGCGCCTCGTCCATGCCGAGGCCGGCCGGCGGGTGGTCGAGGTGCGGGCGCTGGCGGGGGGCACCTGTCTGGGCAGCGCCCTGGGCGAAGCCGACCATGCCGAGGAGGCCGAGGAGCGGGCCCTGCGCCGCCTGCTGCAGCGGCTGCAGCCTCCAGCGGGGCCGGCGGTGGCGGGTGCTGGCGGACCTGCATCGCCAAGCCCCGATCGCAACCCGCTGCCAAGCCCCCCCAGCAGCGGCCCCTCCCTGCCCCTGGCCGCCGCTGGGCCCGCGCCAGCCCCCTCGCCCGAGACCCGGCCGCGCCCAGCGCCACCGCGCCCCCTCAGCCTGAGCGCCGCCGATCGCGGCGGGACCCTCGCGGCCGCCGCGACCGCAGCTGCCGAGCCGCCCGCCCCCCAACCCCTGCCCTCGCCAACGCCATCACCGACTCCAGCGGCGACCCTGCCCCCACCCAACAGCATGGCGCCCACGGATCGGGACGCCGCCGCCCCTGAGGAGCCGCCCGCCGATCCGGAGGACTGGAGCGCCGAACTGGCGCGGCTCGATCTGGCCCTGCGGCGGATCGGCTGGAGCCGCGACCAGGAGGCGGCCTACCTGCAGCGGGCCTTCGGCCACCCCAGCCGCTCCCGCCTCACCAGCTACGCCGATCTGGTGGCCTACCTCACCACCCTGGAAGGCCTGGAGGCCGGCCAGGATCCCGCCGCGGTGCCGGTGCCGCTGCGGCGCCGGGATCTGCTGGCCCAGTGCGATGCCCTGCTCGAGCAGCTCCGCTGGGACGATGAACGGGGCCGGGCCTTCCTGGCGACCCAGCTGGGGGCGAGCAGCCGCCGCCAGCTCAGCGAGAGCCAGCTGCTGCAGTTCAACATGCTGCTGGAGGGCGCCCTGATCGAGGCCCGCAGCGCCGAGCTGCCCCCCCCGGGGCCCTGACCGGCCGCATCCGGGTGCCGCGCCCCGCTGCCGAGGCCAGTGGGACAATGGCCCATCCCTTACCACCGCAGTGCGATGACCATCCGGGTCGGCATCAATGGTTTCGGCCGCATCGGCCGCCTCGTCTTCCGCCGCGCCGTGAGCCAGGAGGGCATCGAGGTGGTGGCGATCAACGACCTGATCGATGTGGACTACATCGCCTACATGCTGCGCCACGATTCCACCCATGGCCGTTTTCAGGGCACGGTGGAGGTGAACAACGGCGCCCTGGTGGTCAACGGCAAGACGATCCGCATCACCGCCGAGCGCAACCCCGCCGACCTGCGCTGGGGCGAGGTGGGCGTGGACACGGTGCTCGAATCCACCGGCTTCTTCCTCACCGATGACACGGCCCGCAACCACCTCACGGCCGGGGCGCGCACGGTGGTGATCTCGGCGCCGTCGAAGGACGACACACCGATGTTCGTGATGGGGGTGAACCACACCAGCTATGCCGGCCAGGAGATCGTGTCCAACGCCTCCTGCACCACCAACTGCCTGGCGCCGATGGCCAAGGTGCTGCACGACAACTTCGGCATCGCCAGCGCCCTGATGACCACGGTGCACGCCACCACCGCCACCCAGAAGACGGTGGATGGCCCCTCGGTGAAGGACTGGCGCGGCGGCCGCGGAGCCGCCCAGAACATCATTCCCTCCTCCACCGGCGCCGCCAAGGCCGTGGGCAAGGTGATCCCCGCCCTCAACGGCAAGCTCACCGGCATGGCCTTCCGAGTGCCCACGCCGGATGTGTCGGTGGTGGATCTCACCGTGAACCTGGAGAAGGCCACCAGCTACGAGGCGGTGAAGGCGGCGATGAAGGCCGCCTCCGAAGGTCCGATGTTGGGCATCCTCGGCTACACCGAGGACGAGGTCGTCTCCACTGATTTCCTGGGCGAATCCTGCACCTCAATCTTCGATGCCGGCGCCGGCATCGCCCTCACCGACACCTTCATGAAACTGGTGGCCTGGTACGACAACGAGTGGGGCTATTCCTGCAAGTGCGTCGACCTGATCCGCCACATCAACGCTGCCGGCTGAGCGGCGGCCCCTGAGCCACCACGGCCAGCTCAGGCCTGCAGGCGGCAGTAGCGCCGCACCAGGGCCTCGCCGATCCCCAGCTGGTCCTGGTTGGCATAGGCCTCGGCTTCGAGGCTCCGCTCCTGCGGACCGGCCTCGGCGTAGGTGGGGGAGGCCAGTTCAGCGGCCTCCACGGGGCTGAGCCGTTGATCGATCCCCAGGGGACGGGGAGCGGAGCGCAGGCCACCACCGCGGCAGCTCTGGGCCACGTGGATGGCTTCGTGGTTGAGCACCCGCGCGAAATCCACCGTTCCCTTGTCCGGTACGGAAGGCTCGATGCGCAGGGTGCGACGGGCGGCGTCCCATTCCGCCGCCGCACCGGCCTTCCTGGGTGGGGTGAGATCGATCTGCACACCTGCCTTCTGCAGGGTCCGCAGCAGGCTGATCAACGACTGACGCTCGGCCGTATAGCTGGGGGGAACATCCATCAGCTGGCGCAGCTGGGCCACGCTGAGCGGCGGTTCACCGGGACGGCGGCGGTACAGGTAGCGGGTCCCCCCATCGGGCATCACCTCGGCGCGGGGATCCCAGCGGCGGTCGCCCTCCGCGAGCCGCTCCAACAGGTTGCCCTGCAACAGGGCCAGGGGTTGCTGGCTGGCCTCCGGCGGCGGCTCGAACCGCTCCTGCAGCTCAGCCGGCACCAGCGAGGTCCGCACCGCCACGGAGGCGGCCCCCTGCAACAGATCGGGAACCGCGGCCGCCAGCACCGCCCCCATCGCCGCGATCAGCACGATCGCCTGGGTCCGCGCCACCCCCCCGCCAGCGGGCAACGGCTGACCGCAGCGGGGACAGAAGGCCGCACGCCCCCGGGGAAGCTCCAACGCGGGGCCGCGGCAGGCGGGGCAGCGGTGGCGAACCACGGAACGGCAAGAACAACCCCACCAGCTTGCCGAGCCGGAGAGCGATCCGGGCCGGATCGGGCGCCCTGGGCCGGGTGCCCGGCAGGATCGGCCCCGCCCTTGCGAAGATCCTCCTTCCCCTCGGTCCCTCCATGCCCCTCTCCCCCCTGGTGCGCCAGCTGCAGCAGGCGCCCCTCACCCGGGAGGTGCTGGCCCGCAGCGAGCGGGCGGAGCGGCTGCGGCTGGGGGGCTCCGGCCGGGCCGGCCGGGCCCTGATCAGCAGTGCCCTGGCGGGCGTCGCCGAGGCGCCGCTGCTGGTGGTGGTGCCCACCCTGGAGGAGGCGGGCCGCTGGGCGGCGCTGCTGGAGCTGATGGGCTGGCAGAGCTGCCAGCTCTACCCCACCAGCGAGGGCTCGCCCTACGAACCGTTTGATCCCACCAGCGAGATCACCTGGGGCCAGCTGCAGGTGCTCGCCGAACTGCTCGATCCGGAGGCCGGCGGCCAGCGGCTGGCGATCGTGGCTACCGAACGGGCCCTGCAACCCCATCTGCCCCCCCCGGAGGTGCTGGCCGACCGCTGCCTCACCTTGCGGCGTGGCGACACGCTGGACCTCGAGGAGCTGGGCGACACCCTGGCGCGGCTCGGGTACGAGCGGGTCCCGACCATCGAGCAGGAGGGCACCTGGAGCCGCCGCGGCGACATCATCGACCTCTTTCCGGTCAGCGCCGAACTGCCGGTGCGCCTCGAGCTGTTCGGCGAGGAGCTGGAAAAGCTGCGCGAGTTCGATCCGGCCAGCCAGCGCTCCCTCGATGCGATCGAGCGGGTGCGGCTCACCCCCACCAGCAACGCGCCGCTGATCGCCGACGCCCTGCGGGAGCGAATGCCCGAGGGCCTCGAGAGCCTGCTCAGCCCCGCAGCCCTGGAGCAGCTGCTGGAGGGCGGCACCCCCGAAGGAATGAGGCGGCTGCTGGGGCTGGCCTGGGAGCAGCCGGCCTCGCTGCTCGATTACCTGCCCGCCAGCACCCTGATCGCCCTGGAAGAGCGGCGCCACTGCCTGGCCCACGGCCAGCAGTGGTTCGACCACGCCGCCGCCCACCACCAGGAGGTGCTGCAGGAGCTGGGGCTGGAGGCTTCAGCCGGCGCCGCTGAGGCGGCAATCGCCTCCCCGCTGCCAGCCAGCCTGCACCGCGCCCCCGCCGAGGCCCTGGCGGCCCTCGACGCCTTCCGCGGCTTCGATCTGGCCGAATTGCAGGACACCGACCGCCACCCCAACAGCTTCGATCTGGCCAGCCGGGCGGTGCCGGCCCACCCCAACGCCTTCGGCCGCCTGGCGGCTCTGGTGAAGGGCTACCAGGTCGAGAAGGCCCGGGTGTGGCTGGTGTCGGCCCAGCCCAGCCGCGCCGTGGCCCTGCTGGAGGAGCACGACTGCATCGCCCGCTTCGTGCCCAACCCCCTCGACACCCCGGCGATCGAGCGGCTGATCGAGCAGAACACGCCGGTGGCCCTCAAGAGCCGCGGCACCGCCGAGCTGGAGGGCCTGGAGCTGCCCGCCTGGAAGCTGGTGCTGCTCACCGACCGGGAGTTCTTCGGCCAGCACAGCCTGGCCGCCAGCGGCTACGTGCGCCGCCGCCGCCGCGCCGCCAGCCGCACGGTCGATCCGCTGCGCATGGTGCCCGGCGACTTCGTGGTGCACCGCAACCACGGCATCGGCCGCTTCCTGAAGCTCGAGAAGCTGGCGATCGGCGGCGAAGCGCGCGATTACCTGGTGGTGCAGTATGCCGATGGCCTGCTGCGGGTGGCGGCCGACCAGCTGGGCAGCCTGGGCCGCTACCGCGCCAGCAGCGAGAGCCCGCCGGAGCTCAACCGGATGGGCGGCAGCGCCTGGACGAAGGCCAAGGAGCGGGCCCGCAAGGCGGTGGCCCGGGTGGCGATGGACCTGGTGAAGCTCTACGCCGAGCGTCACAAGGCGCCGGGCTTCGCCTTCCCCCCCGATGGCCCCTGGCAGAACGAGCTGGAGGATTCCTTCCCCTACGAACCCACCCCCGACCAGATCAAGGCGATCGCCGAGGTGAAGCGCGACATGGAGCAGGCCCAGCCGATGGACCGGCTGGTGTGCGGCGATGTGGGCTTTGGCAAGACCGAAGTGGCGATCCGCGCCATCTTCAAGGCGGTCACCGCCGGCAAGCAGTGCGCCCTGCTGGCGCCCACCACGGTGCTGGCCCAGCAGCACTGGCGCACCCTCAGCGAACGCTTCGCCCCCTACCCGCTCAAGGTGGCCCTGCTCAACCGCTTCCGCACCGCGGCCGAACGCAAGACGATCCTCGATGGGCTGGCCGCCGGCGGGGTGGACGTGGTGGTGGGCACCCACCAGCTGCTGGGCAAGGGCACCGGCTTCAAGCAGCTGGGCCTGCTGGTGGTGGATGAGGAGCAGCGATTCGGCGTGAACCAGAAGGAGAAGATCAAGGCGCTGCGCAAGGACGTGGACGTGCTGACCCTCAGCGCCACGCCGATCCCCCGCACCCTCTACATGAGCCTCTCGGGGGTGCGGGAGATGAGCCTGATCACCACGCCACCGCCACTGCGGCGGCCGATCAAGACCCACCTGGCCTCCCGCGATGAGGAGGCGGTGCGCAGCGCCATCCGCCAGGAACTCGACCGCGGTGGCCAGGTGTTCTACGTGGTGCCGCGGGTGGAGGGGATCGAGGAGGTGGCCGAGCAGTTGCGCCAGATGCTGCCGGGCCTGAAGCTGCTGGTGGCCCACGGACAGATGGCCGAGGGTGAGCTGGAGAGCGCCATGGTGGCCTTCAACGCCGGCGAGGCGGACCTGATGCTCTGCACCACGATCATCGAGAGCGGCCTCGACATCCCGCGGGTCAACACGATCCTGGTGGAGGACGCCCACAAGTTCGGCCTGGCTCAGCTCTATCAGCTGCGCGGCCGGGTGGGCCGCAGCGGCATCCAGGCCCATGCCTGGCTCTTCTATCCCGGCGATGCCTCCCTCAGCGAGGCGGCCCGGCAGCGGCTGCGGGCGATCCAGGAATTCGCCCAGCTGGGCTCCGGCTACCAGCTGGCCATGCGCGACATGGAGATCCGCGGCGTGGGCAACCTGCTGGGGGTGGAGCAGAGCGGCCAGATGGAGGCGATCGGCTTCGACCTCTACATGGAGATGCTGCAGGAGTGCCTGGCCGAGATCCAGGGCCAGGACATCCCGGCGGTGGACGACACCCAGATCGACCTGCCGCTCACCGCCTTCATCCCGGCCGACTGGATCCCGGAGAACGAAGAGAAGATGGCCGCCTACCGGGCCGCCGCCGACTGCGTCAGCAAGGAGGCCCTGGTGGAGCTGGCCGCCGGCTGGACCGACCGCTACGGCGCCATTCCGGCGCCGGTGCAGAGCCTGCTGCAGCTGCTGGAGCTCAAACTGGTCGCCAGGCGCTGCGGCTTCTCGCGCATCAAGCCTGAGAAACCGAACATCGCCCTGGAAACACCGATGGAAGAGCCGGCCTTCCGGCTGCTGCGCCAGGGCCTGCCCCAGCATCTGCACGGCCGCCTGGTGTACCAGGCCGCTGCCGGCAGCACGGCGAAGGTGCTGGCCCGCGGCCTGGGGGTGCTGCCGATCGAACGGCAGGTTGAGGAGCTGATGGGCTGGCTGCGGCTGATGGCGGAGCAGATCCCGGGCCGCGATGGCCTCACCGCGGCCCAGCGGGCCGAGGAGACCACGGCCCGGAATGCGGCGGTGCTGACGGTCTGAGCGAGGGCCTGAGCGAGGGCCTGAGCGAGGTCCCGAGCGACGGGTTCAGGCGGAGCGGAGCGGGGGAACGGGGCGCTCGGCGCTGCGGCCTTCACGAAACTTCGTTAAGATCCTGAGAACGTTTGTTGCAGACCGCCATGGCTGGCTACCTCGGAGAGGTCATGGACGTAGGCGGCGGCTTTGACATCTCCTCCCTCACCACGGCGCTCCTCTGCCTCGGTGCCCTGGGCCTGATTGTTCTGCTGCGCGAGAAACCCAGCAACGACGACGACGACTCGTCCCCCGGCGGCGGCCTGATGCAACCTGTGGCCTGATGCAGGCTGTGTCCTGAGCCCTGCACCCAGCTGGTGTTGGATCAGGCTCGATCCGTCCAGAGGATCTCGGCGCGAGGCTGTTCCTTATCGAACAAGGCCGGTTTTCCGAATGCCATCGGACGGTCGGTTCGCCACGGGGCTCATGGAATCCCGGGCCCGGCTGCTTCAGTTTGGGGGTGTCGCGTACCCGGGCCGTTGCTCCGACCCACACCCACTTCCCACCGTTCGCCCTGGCCAGCCAGAGCCTTGGCACTGGTCGTTTCGACCGGCCTGAGCCTCCTCGCCTCGGGCGCCAGCAGCATGCAGGCCGCCGAGACGATGCCGGGCCGCCCACCCACCTGGGCCGACATCGACACCCTTCGCACCCTGCTGATGGCCAACGGTGCCCGGGTGGTGCAGCAGGACTGCAACCAGCCCGGTCTGCAGGGTCTGTACCACGACAACAGCGGCACGATCGTGATCTGCCGCGTGCACCGTGATCCGGCGGCGGTGTGGAACACCCTGGCCCATGAGGCCACCCACCGCATGCAGGCCTGCGCCGGTGGCCCGATCACCAATGCGGCCCATCACCAGGCCATGGCCCAGGCCCTGGCCCGTTATGCACCCCAGGAATGGCGCTCGCTGCGCAGCTACCCCCGCAGCCAACAGCTCAGCGAACTGGAAGCCCGCTACACCGCCCGTCTTGCGCCGGAGCAGGTGCCACGCCTGTTCCGGCGCTACTGCGGCGGTCAAACACCCTCCACCCTCACCCAACGGCCCTGACGCCATGAACAATCTGCTTCTCTCCCTCGCCATGGCCGCCCTGGGCCAGCTCGGCGGTCTCGGTGGCGGCATCGCGGTGGGACCCGGTGGCAGCATCGGCGTCGGTGGAGGTCCCGGCCTCGGCGTCCGCATCGGCGGCTACCCCGGTGGTGGGTTCCCCGGTGGTGGCTATCCCGGCAGGGGCTACCCGGGCGGCGTGACCGGGGGCTATCCGGGCGGCGGGTATCCAGGTGGTGGGTATCCGGGCGGTGGCTACCCCGGCGTTCGCATCGGCGCCATGCCGGGAGGCGGCATGCCCGGTGGCTACGGCACCCGCTTCCCCGGCGGCTATCAGGGCGGCTATCCCGGCGCGGGCCAGGCCCAGCCCCCGGTGGCCTCCCCGCCCGCCGGCGCCCCCAGCAGCGAGGCCGAAGCCTTCGGCCTGGCGCCCTACCGCTGAGCCCCGCCCGAGTCCTGCTGGTCGGCCCGCCAGGCGGCGGGCACCAGCAGCAGGAACAGGGCCCACCAGGCCAGAACCCCCAGGGCCACCGGCAGGCTGATCCACCAGAGCCCAAGCAGCAGCCAACTGGCCATCACCACGAGCACGCCGGTGGTCAGGATCGTCCAGGGCTGGCACCACCAGGGCTTGTGGGACCAGAAAGAGCGGGAGGCTCCGGCCGAGCCCTGCGGATCGGGAGCCGGCGCCTCGGCCTCAGGGGCCACCCACCGCCGCCGGCACATTGGCACTGCCGGGCTTGAACACCTTCTGCAGGGTGGCCGACGTCTGGATCGTCTTCACCAGGGTTCCTTCGGCGACGCGGTACTGGGGATCCTTGCGGGTGCCCAGGTCCTCGATCGTGAGCGCCTTGGCCTCCTCCTCGCTGAGCTTGGCCGGCACATCCGGCACGATGCCCCGGTGGTGGATGTCGTGGTTGGCGGGGGTGAGGTATTTGGCGATGGTCACGGTCATGCCGGAGCCATCGGAGAGACCGCGCACCGACTGCACCAGGCCCTTGCCGAAGGTCTTCTGGCCAACCAGCACGGCGCGGTTGTTCTCCTGCAGGGCTCCAGAGAGGATTTCGCTGGCACTGGCCGACCCCTCATTCACCAGCACCACCAGGGGCTTGGCGGTGATGGCGCGACCGTTGGCCCGCTTGATGTCCTGAATGCCGTCGCGGGTCTTGGTGGAGACGATCACCCCCTCATCGATCCACTGCCGGGCGATCTCCACGCTGGCCACCAGCAGCCCGCCGGGGTTGCTGCGCAGGTCGAGCACATAGCCCTGCACCCCCTGAGCCTCGAGATCACGAATGGCCGACCGCATGTCGGCGGCGGCATTGGCGTTGAACTGCTTGAGGCGGATGTAGCCGACCTTGGCGCCATCCGGGGTGCGGTTGATCTGATGCTGCACGGCATGCAGTTCGATCAGCTCGCGGGTGAGGGGCAGCACGATCGATTCACCCTTGCGCCGCAAGGTGAGGGTCACCGGGGTGCCCACCTTGCCGCGGATCAGCCGCACCGCGTCCTCGGTGGTCATTCCCTTGGTGGATTTGCCATCGATGGCGGTGATCACATCCTTGGGTTTCACCCCGGCCCGGGAGGCCGGTGAACCATCGATCGGCGAGATCACCACCAATTCCTTGGTGTCCTTGTCGAGGCTCAGCTGAATGCCCACCCCGGAGAGCTCCCCGGAGGTGTCGATCTGCATCTCCTTGAATTCCCGCGGATCGAGAAAGCGGGTGTAGGGATCATCGAGCGTGCCCAGCATGCCGCGGATCGCCACATAGGCCTCCTTCGGCGTGTCGTAGCTCTTGCCCAGCACATCCTTGCGGAGTTTGCGCCAGCGATCCGGGGCGTATTTGCCCGTGGTGTCGAGATAGTCGCGAAAGACGATCTGCCAGACCTGATCCATCACCTCCTTGGGGCTGTCGGTGATGGTGAAGCTGCCGCTGGGGGAGAGCACCATCTCGCGGGCCATCACCGCCGTTGCGGCACAGGCTCCCAGACCCAGAAGCACCACGAAGGTGGTGCGGCCGCTGCGCATGCAGGGAATCCCCCGAGGGGACAGAAACTGCCTTCAAGGTAGCGCCGACGACAGCCCCCATCGCAGGGGTCAGGGGTCAACCCAGCGGCCGTCCTCCCGGATCAGGGCGATCAGGGCCGCCACCCCCTCGGCCTCGGGCACCCGGCGGATCTCATCGCGACCGCGGTAGAGGGAGATGGTGCCAGGGGTCTTGCCCACATAGCCGTAGTCGGCATCGGCCATCTCGCCAGGGCCGTTCACGATGCAACCCATCACGGCGATGTCCAGTCCGGTGAGGTGAGCGGTGGCGCTGCGCACCTGATGCAGCACCTCCTCAAGATTGAACAGGGTGCGGCCGCAGCTGGGGCAGGCCACGTATTCCACCATCGTCTTGCGCAGGCCCAGGGCCTGCAGGATCGAATAGCAGACCGGGATCTCCTTCTCCGGCGCCTCGGTGAGCGAGACGCGGATCGTGTCGCCCAGGCCCTCGGAGAGCAGGGTGGCGATGCCGGCGGTGCTCTTGATGCGGCCGTAGTCGCCATCACCGGCTTCGGTGACGCCCAGATGGAGGGGGTACGGGAATCCCTCGGCATCCATGCGGTCGGCCATCATGCGGTAGGAGGCCAGCACCACCGGGGCGCGGGAGGCCTTCATCGACACCACGATGTTGTGGAAGTCGAGGCGGTCGCAGATGCGGATGAACTCCAGGGCGCTCTGCACCATGCCCAGGGGGGTGTCGCCGTAGGTGAACAGCATGCGTTCGGCCAGGGAGCCGTGGTTCACGCCGATCCGCAAAGCCTTGTCCTGTTCCTTGAGCAGGCTCACCAGGGGCTCGAAGGTGGTGGCGATGCGCTCGCCAATGGCGGCAAATTCTTCAGGGGTGAATTCGCTGCGATTCGGATCGGGCTTGTCGAACACGAACAGGCCGGGGTTGATGCGCACCTTGTCGACGTGCTGGGCCACCTCCAGGGCGATCTTCATGCCGTTGTGGTGCACATCGGCCACCAGCGGCACGGGTTGGTAGCTGTCTTCGAGGCGCTTGCGGATCTCGCCCATCGCCTTGGCATGGGCCAGCGAGGGCACCGTGACCCGCACGATCTCGCAGCCGGCCTCATGCAGGCGACGGATGCCAGCGGTGGCCCCCTCGATGTCGAGGGTGTCCTCATTGATCATCGACTGCACCACCACCGGATGGTCGCTGCCGATCCAGATGTCACCCACCCGCACGCTGCGGGTCTTGCGGCGGCGGATGGTGGTGGCGTAGCGGGGGTCGTCGGCCCAGGCCGGCAGGGGCTCGGCGGCGGCTCCCGCCTCAGGGGCTGTGGTCCCGGCGGCAGCAGAAGCAGCGTCGGGACGGGACGGGGCGGCGGTCATCGCGGGGGCTGCGCGTGGCCAAAGCCTGTCACAGCGGGCGGAAAACTGGCGAGGGAATCCGGGTGAGCAGGACCCTGGGCGGCGGAGAGCCGCGCTCAGCCGTTACCGGCTCACCCCTTGGCGTAGGGCACCAACACCTCCGCCAGCATCGGGAAGTGGCGGCGGTTGAGGGTCACCAGGCTGGCACCGGCAGCTTCGCCAGAGGCGGCGATCAGGGCATCCGCCAGGCCAGTGCCGTGGCTGGGGCCGTGGCTGGGGCCGTACTGGCGCCGCCAGAGGCCGGCGCGCTGGGCCGGCTGGCGATCGAGGGGGAGCACCGCAAAGCCCGCCACGAAGGCATCGAGTCGCTGCCGTTCCTCGCCATCGCGCACGCCGGCGTACAACGCCGCGACCGTGATCACCGATGTGGCCAGAGGCTGCTCGGTGCCCTCCAGAAAGCCACGGCTTGGGGCTGATCCCGCAGGTAATCGATCAGCCCATCGGTGTCGATCGCCAACAACACCGGGGCCACTCCTGTGATCATGGCGTCAGACCCGCTGGAGCACGGTCCAATTCGCCGCGCAGGGCGGACCAGTCAGGGAGATCGGAGCGCGCAGCCCATCGACCGCGGCCCTGGCGGAGCCGGGCCAGGCGCCCCTGGGGTTGGTGCTGCTGGAGAAAGGCATCGATCGCCTCGCGGATCAGGGCGCTCTGGCTGCGGCCGCTGCGCAGAGCCAGGGCCTGCAGTCCCTGCCGCTCCGCCTCGGAGAGATAGATCTGGGTGCGCTGCATCGTGCTGACAGATGGCGATGAAGACACGGCAGAAGAAGCGGAAGACGACATGAGGCGCGCTTCGTGATCCTCACCCCACCCAGCGCACGCCATCGCCGTAGCCGAGCAGGGTGCGATCAGCCGTGAGCAGGCTGAGCCGTTCCTCGGCGGCTTGGGCCACCAAGATGCGGTCAAAGGGATCGCGGTGAATCCAGGGGAGGTTCTGCACCGCCAGCACATGATTGACCTGGATCGGCAGTTCCCGGAATCCGTCCTGCAGCAATCCCATCCGCAAGGCGAGTGGGTTCACCGTGAAATCGCTGCGACCGAGGGAGGCCTTGATCGCCACCTCCCAGATACTCACAACGCTGAAGACCGGAGGCGGCTCGGCACTCTCCAGCGGGATCCGCGCTGACGCAGGAAGTTGCTCCGGCATGGTGGCCCACCAGAGCAGCAGGTGGGTATCGACCAGCAAGCCCCCAGATTCAGCTGCCATAGAACATCTTCTCGATGTCGTCCTTGAAATCGGCCTTGACATCGGCCGTGAGAACGGCCTGGCCTCTCAGGAAGCCGCCCACACGCGGCGTGGGCTTGGTTTCGACCGGCATCAGCCGCACCAGTGGCTTGCCGGCGCGGGCGATCACCACCTCCTCGCCGGCCAAGGCCTGGTCGACGTAGCGGGAGAGGTGGGTTTTGGCGTCGTGAAGGTTGACCTGCATGAAGGGACGCCGTCAATGGACTTAGTCCAGTTTAGTGGCTAAGTCCGGCAGTCTGCCGTCCTCAGTGTGCTCGTGCGTCTGCTCGTTGGCGATGACCCCCAGCAGACGCCGATCGCAGAGCGTGCTTTCCATGCTGCCCTGGCCTCGGGAGGCTTGGATCTCTCAGATGTGGTGCTGGAGGAGGTGGCCTGGGTACTGCGTGGCTACGACCTGGATCGGCTCACCCGCCAGGATCTGCTAGAGCACCTCATCAACACCCAGGTGTTGATCGAGTTGCGATCGGTAGCCAGCCGATCATTGAAGCCGCCACTGAGTGATCAGCAGATCACCGCTCTGCCCAGGGATCGGCCAGCTCGGAGGCTGCGGGTGGATCGAGCTGCGGCTCCTGCAGCGCCTCCGGCGTTTCATCGGAAGCGCCCCACAGGTCCGCCTCGCCCACATCAAAGCCTGCCCCGCGGGCGATCTCCGCCACGGCGGCGGCATCAACCGCTGTGCTCAGCGCCTCCTGCAGATCCGGATCCACCTCCGCCTGACGCAGGAAGGCCTCCAGGGCCACCGGCATGGGGTCGTCCAAGGCTTCCGCCTCGTGGCCTGGAGCAGCGGCGCACGGATCGTTAGCAGCAGACGTGTCGCCTGCGCCATCGGCGACAGCGGCAGCGTCGAGGTCGCCGGTTTCGAGGACCACGGTGTAGGTCACCATCTCCAGGGCCTCTGGCTCCTCATCACTGGCCTCCCACACATCGTCAGCGGTCACCCCGAAGCCGGCGACGCGGGCCAGGGCAGCCACCCCCTCCGCATCCGGGGCCGAGGCGAGAACCCGCTGCAGGTCCGGATCCAGTTCCACCTGCTGGAGAAAGGCATCGAGTTCCGCCAGGGGCGAATCCACCGGGGCGGCGAGCCACTCGATCACCTCCACCACCTCCGGCGGCTCCCCGGCGGCGGCGAGCAGATCCTCAGCGGTCACCGCGAAACCAGCCCGGTGAGCGATGGCCGCCACGGCCGCCGCATCGGGGGCCATGGCCAAGGGGGCCTGCAGGCTGGGATCGGCCTGGGCCCGCTCGAGAAAGGCTTCGAGTTGCTGCAGGGACATGGCTCAGCGGGCGCTTCCTCCATGCCTAGCAAGGTCGGATCGGGTCGCCCAGCCCCTGCGCCTCAGGCGCCGCAGGCCGGGGCTGCCAACGCCGCATCCAGGCGGCGCCGCACCGCCACCAGGTCGGCGCGGGTGTGCCAGCGGGGCGAGTCCTCCGCCTCCGAGGCATGGCGCAGCAGGTAAGCGGGATGGAGCAGGGGCATCAACACCCGGCCAGCCAATAGGGGCCCCTCCCCCTCCAGCCACCGGCCGCGCAGCCGGGTGATGCCCCCCTTCACCCCCAGCACCGCCTGCAGCGCCGTGGCCCCCACCAGCAGGATCAGGGCCGGATCCACCAGGGCGATCTGGCGTTCCAGCCAGGGGCGGCAGGCGGCCAGTTCGGCAGGGGTGGGGCGGCGGTTCTGGGGCGGACGGCATTTCACCCCGTTCACGATGTAGAGATCGCCCTCAGGATCCAGGCCCGCCCCGGCCAGAAGGCGATCGAGCAGCTGGCCGGAGCGTCCCACGAAGGGCAGGCCCAGCCGGTCCTCCTCGGCGCCGGGAGCCTCGCCGATCAGCAGCAGCCGGGCAGTCGGATTGCCACGGGCCAGCACCACCTGCGTGCGCTCCTGCGCCAGGGGACAGCCCAGGCACTGGCGGCACTCGGCCTCAAGGACAGCCAGGGGCTGCATCGTTCTGTCCTGCAACAGGCGGCGCCATCCTCTGCGGTCGGGCCCGGGCATGGTGCAGGATGGCCCGATCGCCGAACGCGTGCCCGCTCCGATGCCGGCCCCGATCACGCTGTCCGCCCGGGCCGGGGCGCTCCAGCCGTCGCTCACCCTCGCCATCACCGCCAAGGCCCGGCAGCTTCGCGCCGAGGGCCACGACGTGTGCAGCCTCTCGGCCGGCGAACCGGATTTCGATACCCCCGCCTTCATCCGCCAGGCGGCTGCCGAGGCCCTGGAGGCGGGCCACACCCGCTACGGGCCGGTGGCCGGTGAACCGGCCCTGCGCGAGGCGATCGCCGCCAAGCACACCCACGAGAACCAGGTGCCCACCAGCGCCGAGCAGGTGCTGGTGACCAATGGCGGCAAGCAGGCCCTCTACAACCTCTTCCAGGTCCTCCTCGATCCCGGCGATGAACTGCTGCTGCCGGCGCCTTACTGGCTGAGCTATCCGGAGATGGCCCACCTGGCCGGCGCCACGGTGCGCCTGCTGCCCAGTGATGCAGCCACCGGCTTCCGGCTCGATCCGGCCGCCCTCGAAGCGGCGATCACCCCGGCCAGCCGGCTGCTGGTGCTCAACAGCCCGTCCAACCCCACCGGCATGGTGCTGGGCAAGGCCGAACTGGAGGCGATCGCGGCGGTGCTGCGCCGCCACCCACGGGTGGTGGTGGTGTGCGATGAGATCTACGAATTCCTGCTGGCCCCGGGCCACAGCCACCACAGCTTCGCCGCGGTGGCCCCGGACCTGGCCCACCGCATCTTCATCGTCAACGGCTTCGCCAAGGGCTGGGCGATGACGGGCTGGCGGATCGGCTGGCTGGCCGGAGCCCGCGAGGTGATCGCCGCCGCCAGCGCCCTGCAGAGCCAGAGCACCAGCAATGTGTGCAGCTTCGCCCAGTTCGGCGCCCTGGCCGCGATCAGCGGACAGCGGAACTGTGTGCACGCCATGGCGCGGGAGTTCAACCGCCGCCGTGCCCTGCTCAGCGAAGGACTCCAGACCATCCCCGGCCTCGCCCTGCTCCCCCCGGAAGGGGCCTTCTACGCCTTTCCCGACGCGAGCGCCTGGGGTCTCGATTCGATGACCCTCTGCAACCGCCTGCTCGAAGAGGTGGGGCTGGCGGTGGTGCCCGGGGTGGCCTTCGGCGATGACCGCTGCATCCGCCTCTCCTGTGCCGCCGCAGACGCCACCCTGTTCGATGGTCTGGGACGGCTGCGGCGCTTCCAGGCCAGCCTCTGAGACCCGCCCCGCCTTGCCGTTGGTTCAGTGGTCGGTCCCCAGGGGAACCTCTGCCCGCGGCGGCAAGGGTCCCAGTACCCGGCCCAACAGGCGGGGCAGCAGCACCCCCTTCAGCAGCAGGCCGGCCACAACCACCACGAAGACCAGGGCCTGCAGATCGGTGGCAAGGGCTTCGCCATCCTGGGCCGCAACATTGCGCAGCCGCGGCACCTGCTCCAACAGCGCGAAGGACAAGGCCACCGGCAGGGTCGAGCGCAGCCCGCCGGCCGACACCACGATCCGATCGACGCTCCATCGCCGTGGCCTGCCGCTCAGCAACCACACCACCAGCGGCCGTAGCAGCACCTCCAGCAGCAGGGCCACCAGGATCCCCAGGGGCAGGACCCGCATCAGATCCGCAGGGTTCACCAGACGGCCCAGCAACAGCAACAGGGTGAATTCGGCGGCGGTGTCGAAGGGCAGCAGCGCTTGCAGCATGGCGGTGTGGCCGAAGGGCCCACGGCCATGGGGCCTGTTGGCCAGCAGCAGCCCACAGACGTACACCGCCACCATGCCGCCGCCCCCGAGGAAGGTGCCCGCGGCGTAGGCCATGAAGGCCACCGCCACAGCGAGCAGCAGCAGCTGCTCGCTGTGGCGCACCAGCAACGGAATGAGGCGGTTGGCGATCACCCCCACGAACAGGCCAGCGGCAATGCCGCCAAACAATTTGGCCAGGACCACGGCCAGCCCCGTGGGCAGTTCATGCACGGCATCGGTGGGGATGCCCCCGAGCGCTCCCGTGGAGGCCCCCTGGAAGACCCAGGTCACCAGATCGAAACACAACAATGCCGCAGCGCTGCTGAGGGCCGCTTCAAAATCCAACAGTCGCATGCTGCCTGGGGACACGCGGCCGTGCCAGGGCTCCAACATCTCCGCTGTGGTGGACGCATCGGTGGGCAACAAACAGACCGCCGTGAGCAGGGCCGCCCCCAGCGTCAGGCTGCCATTGAGACCACCGTGCTGCAGCAGTGGCAGCTCCAGATTCAAGGCGGCGAAGGCCCAGAGCAGCGATCCCAGCGTCAGACCGGTGATCAGGACGCCGGCGGTGGGCAGCAGCAGGGCGAACGGCAACAGCCCGCGGATGAGGCTGAGATCGGTGTTGAGGCCGGCGTAGAAGAGCAGCAGCGCCAGGCTGAGGGTGTGGAGCGTCTCCACCTGGGCATGGGAGATGAAGCCGTGCGCGCCGAGGATCAGGTTCACCGAAAGGCCCAGCAGCAGGATCGCCGGTGCGGAAGGGAAGCCGAACCGGATCGCGAGGCGGTGCAGCAGCAGCGACAGGATGTACAGCGCGCTGATCATCAGGAAGAAGCCGCGCGGCAGGTTCGTGCCGGGGGCCAAGGCGCTGTTGACGGCAGCCGGAACCAACCCGCCGAGGAGTCCTGCACCGTGCATCCCCACCCCCGACGGCCTGAATGGTGAAGATTAAGAGCCGCTGAAGCAGGATCGGAGCCGATCCGCTGTGGGCGTTCCGAGCCCGATCCCCCGATGTCCACCCCGATTCCCCGCAAGCTGGTGGTGCTCGGCGACAGCGGCGTGTTCGGCTGGGGGGATGCGGAGCAGGGGGGCTGGTGCGAACGCCTGCGCCGCCACTGGATGGCCACCCCGTGGGCACCGGTGGTCTACAACCTCGGCGTCCGCGGCGACGGGCTGGAGCGGCTCGCGCTGCGGCTGCCCGGGGAGGTGGCTTGCCGGGGCGAGCTTCGCCGTCAACAGCCCCAGGGCATCCTGCTGGCGATCGGCCTCAACGACAGCGCCCGGATCGGCCGCCCGGACGGACGCCACCAGCTCGACCCCGACGGCTTCCTGTTCGGGCTGCAGCAACTGCTGCCCCAGGCCCGGGCCCTGGCGCCCACCTTCGTGCTGGGGCTTTCGCCGGTGGATGGTCACGCCATGCCCTTCGCCGATGTGCTCTGGTACGACCTTGCCAGCGTGCGGCGTTACGAGGCGATGCTCGAGGAGGCCTGCCTGGAGGCCGATGTGCCCTTCCTGCCGCTGCTGGAGCACCTCGTGGCCGAGCCCGATTGGCTGTGCTGCCTCGATGGCGACGGGCTGCACCTCAACGGGGAGGGCCATCAGCGCCTCTACGAGCGGGTGCGCCAGTGGCCCGCCCTGCTGCAGTGGGCCGGGCTGGTGCAACGCCAGCAGGCCACCGCCAGCGCCTGAGCGCCGCAGCCTGCGAACGGCCGCCGGCTGGAGCACCCGATCGGGTGAATGGGGTTCCCCCAGGAGGGTGATCTCCCACCGGCGACGCGCCTCCAGCCTGATGGGAAGCAACCGAAGCGTTCGTGTTCCATCCCCCAGCGGCGCCCGCCTCCCAGGTCCCGCCCCTGCAGGCGGCGCCATCGCAGCGGCCCCGCTCAGCGGGCAGGCCGCCGACAGCGGCCCCCGTCGAGGCGACCGGCTCGCAGCTGCTGCGCAAGCGCAACGTCCAGCTGCTGGGCCAGCTGGAGCGCAGCCGGGATGAGGCCAGCCGCCTGCGCTGGCGCAATGCCCTGGTCACCGCCAACCTGCCGCTGGCCCGCAGCGTGGCCGCCCGCATGCGCCCGCCCCGCGGCGGCAACCAGGACGACCTGCTGCAGGTGGCCAGCCTCGGCCTGATCCGCGCGGTGGAGGCCTTCGACCGCAGCCGGGCCGTGAACCTCAGCAGCTTCGCGGTGCCCTACATGCGCGGGGCCCTGCTGCATGAACAGCGGGACCGGGAGCCGCTGGTGCGGATCCCCCGCAGCCTGTGGGACCTGCGCCAGCAGGCCAACCAGCTCCAGGAACGCCGCCGCAGCCTCGGCCAGGCCCCCCTGGTGCCGGCCCTGCTGGCACGGCGGCTCGGCTGCCGGCCCGAACAGCTGGTGGAGCTCGAAGGATTGGCCAGTGCGGCCTGTCCCACCAGCCTCGATGCCCCCCTGGCCACGGCGCGGGCGGAGGGGAGCGGCGGCGAGGCGATCAGCCTGCTGGAGGCGCTGGCCGATCCCCGCAGCCTGGCTCCGCTGGGGGAGCCGCAGGGCGAAGCGATCGGGATGGACGACCCGACCGCCGCCGGCGAGGGGGGATGGGCTGCGGCGGAGTTGGTGTGGCTGCGCCAGCAGCTGGCAGCCCTCGATCCGATGCGACGGGAGCTGGTGGAAGGGCGGCTGAACCAGGCCTGCACCTGGGTGGAGCTGGGCCAGCGCCTAGGCCTCCACCCGCGCATGGCCCAACGCCGCTGCGATGCCACCCTGGCCGAGCTGCGGCGCGCCGCCGAGGCCTGGCGCGCCGGCGGTGCGTTCAGCCCAGACCCGCAGCCGCCAGCGCCAGGGCCAGCAGCGCCGCGATCAGGGTCTGGAGGCCGTTGACCAGCTCATTGCTCAGCCAGGCGTGGCGGCGCTGCAGGGTGGCCCCCACCAGGCTCTCCAGCAGGGTGGCGACCAGGCCCACCACGGCAACCAGGGCCCAGGCGGCTGGACCACTGAGCAGGCCGAGGGCGAGCATCACCAGCCCCATCAGCAGGGCCCCGGCCAGGCTGGCGGCCGTGCCCTCCAGGCTCACCGCCCCCTCGGTGCCGGGGGGCACGGGCCGCAGGGTGGTGATCAGCACGGTGTGGCGCCCCCAGCGCTTGCCGATCTCGCTGCCGAAGGTGTCGCCCAGCTTGGCGCTGAAACTGGCGGCGAAGGCCAGCAGCAGCGGCGGTACCCAGAGGGTGGGGGCACGGCAGACGAGCAGCGCCAGCAGGGCACCCACCAGGGCTGAGCCCCACACGTTCTCCGGACCGCGGCGCCCGCCCCGGGCTTCGGCCAGGCCACGGGCCTGCTTGTCCCGCAGGCCCAGGCGGGTCACCAGCGAGCCCAGGGCCAGGTAGGCCACCACCGCCAACCAGCCCCGCCAGCCCAGCGATCCCCACAGCAGGGTGCCCAGGATCCCGGCATGCACCCAGCCGGCCGGGGTGAGCAGGGGCGCGCGCTGGGCCAGGGCGATCAGCAGGGCGTTGAGGGCGAGGGCCAGCAACCAGTGGCTCAGGTCCTGGGGGGGCAGGGGCGGCATGGCAGGCGGGGCGTGGCCGGCGGCCCGGGGTGGGGTAGGTGACCCCAACTGTTGCACTGATCTAAGCGGCAGCCCGGGCGGCGGCGTTGGCGGCGGATAATCCCACCACTGGATCCTGGTCGCCCTGATGATCTTCAAGCCCAAGTTCTTCCTCGACCTCAGCGGCGACTCCTCCGATCAGCCCGCCGCCCCCGCCAAGGTGGGGCCGATACGGGAAGCCAAGCCGGCCGCCAAGACCGCCAAGGCCCCCGCCGCACCGGTCATCGCCGCCGGCCCTACCGCCGGCGCTGCCCCCAAGGCCGCCGCGGCGACCGCCACCAGCGCCGCCCCTGCAGCCCCGAGCGACAGCGCGGCCCCCGCGCCTGCTCCGGTGTCGGGCGGGCTCACCACGGCCGAAGCGATCGCCGCCGAGCTGGCTGCGGCCCAGGCCAGCAGGCCGGCCCCGAGCCTGGCCACCTTCGCCGCCGAATGCCTGGTCCCTGGCGGGAGCACCACCCCCCGCCGCCGCCGCGGTGGCGCCAACCTGGCCGATTTCCGCGCGATCGCCCGCTCCTTCATCAAGAACTGAGCGGGCCCAGCTGAGTGCACCAACCCGCCGCGGCTCAGGCCGCCGCCGCCGTGAGCAGCGCGCGCCAGCTGGCCAGCTGGGCCGCCGCCGCGACCGCGGCGGTGCCGCTGCGGAGGATCAGGGGGCCCAGGCTCACCGCCTGCCAGCCCGCCGCCAGGGCGGCGGCCTCCTCCTCAGGGGTCCAGCCCCCCTCCGGCCCCACCGCCACCACCACCGACCCAGCGCCGGCCGCTAGGCCCCCTAGTACCGCCGGCAGCAGCGCGATGCCCTCGCGGCGGGTGGTGGCCAGAAAGCGCCGGTCGCCCCCGGCGGAGCCCACCGCCGGCGAAGGCTGGGCCAGCCAGGGGAGGGCCGCCAGCGGTGGGGCCAGGGTGGGCATCCAGAGACGCTCGCACTGTTCGCTGGCCTCAGCCACCACGCTGCGCCAGCGCTCCAGTGGGGCCTGCTCCTTCGCCACGCAGCGCTCGGCCCGCAGGGGCTGGAGCCGGTCGAGTCCGAGTTCGGTGGCCATCCGCCAGACCAGATCCACATCCCGGCGCGGCAGGGCCAGGGCCAGCTCCAGGGACGGCAGCGGCGGCGGCTGGCGCTCCAGGGGAGCCTCCAGGGGCTGGTCCAGCCGCAGGGCTTGGCTGTCCGTGAGCACGGCCGTCCAGCGGCCGCCGCAGCCATCCACCACCGCCAGCCGCTCCCCCTGGCGGTAGCGCAGCACCCTGGCGAGGTAGTGCTGCTCCGCCGGCAGCAGCTCCAGCCGCAGGCCAGACTCCGCCGGTCCGGCGGCGGCGAGACGATCGGGGGGGATCAGCAGGCGGCGCAGTTCACGGACCATGGCGTCGCTCAGGAACGGGGCGCTGGACCACGCCGGCGCGGCTGGTGGGGCAGCGGCAGCACGGCGAGATCAGTCCCCGTCGCTGGCGAAGGGGCTGTCGGGATCGTCCTCCACCGGCCAGTCCTCGTTGAGGCCACCGATCACCAGCTCCTCGATCTCCACCACATCGCGGTTGAGGCGGCCGAGGGTGTTGATCAGCACATCGAGGGCGAAGGCATCGCTGGTGCCCAGATCCAGCCAGCAGCGGGCCCATTCCTCGCGGACTTCGAGCTGGGCCATGTTGTGCATCAGGGCCGGCAGGGCCCGCTCGCTCCCCTCGGCCTCGTAGGGGAACCAGCTCAGGTCGGCACCGGCCTCATGGGCCTGGAGGTTCTCGGCGTTGAAGCCTCCGAGCTTGCCGAGGAAGAACCAGCTATCGAAGGCCGTTTCCACGTAGCTGCGCTCACTGGCGCCGGGGGGGTGGGCGAAGCGCAGCCAGATCCAGCAGTTGAAGGGATCGACCTCCCGGAAACGGACCTCCATAGCGGGCGGTGGGCAGGGGGATGCTTCATGCAACCACGGAGCGCAACCTCCGCGGCGCTCGAGGCCCCGATGAGCGGTGCACCGGTGAGCGGTGCCCCGGTGGGCATGCTGGGACCATGCTCGAACTCCGCTCCCTCCGCTACCACCCCGCCACCGCCCGCGAACCGGTGCTGCGGGATGTCTCGCTGCAACTGGCCGCCGGAGCGCCGCGGCTGGTGGCGGGCCGCAGCGGATCCGGCAAGACCACCCTGCTGGAGCTGATCGGCGGCCTGGCCGATCCGGACGGGGGCCAGATCCTCTGGGAGGGGGAGGTGCTCAACAGCCGTCAGCGGCGCTGGCTGAGCGGCCTGGTGTTTCAGTTTCCGGAGCGCCACTTTCTCGGCCTCACCGTGGGGCAGGAGCTCCGGCTCGGCCAGCGGCGGGTGACGGGCGAGTCCGTCGAGCGGGTGCTGCGCCAGGTGGGCCTCGAGGGGCTCTCCCTCCAGCAGGCTCCCGAACGGCTGAGCGGAGGCCAGCAACGCCGGCTGGCCCTGGCGGTGCAGCTGCTGCGGGATCCCAAGGTGCTGCTGCTCGATGAACCCACCGCCGGCCTGGACTGGACGGTGCGCGATGAGGTGCTGCAGTTGCTCGGCAGCCTGTCCGAGGAGCGGGTGGTGCTGGTGGTGACCCACGAGCCAGACCTGTTCCAGGGCCTGATCACGGGGGGGTGGAGGCTGGCGGATGGCCAGCTCCAGCCCCTGCCGGCAGGGGAGCGGCCGCCTCTCCCTACGATGGCTCCAGACGGGGTTTCCTGATGGCGGACGAGCTGCTTCGGGCCACCGCCGCGGGGGGAGGAATCCGCATGGTGGCGGTGACCACCACCGCCTGCAGCCGCGAGGCCCAGCGGCGCCACGGCCTCTCCTTTCTGAGCACTGCGCTGCTGGGCCGGGCCATGACCGCCGGCCTGCTGCTGGCCAGCTCGATGAAGGTGGCCCACGGCCGGGTGAACCTGCGCATCCGCTCCGATGGGCCCCTGCGCGGGCTGATGGTGGATGCGGGGCGGGACGGCACGGTGCGGGGCTATGTGGGCAACCCTGGCCTGGAACTGGATCTGGTCAGCACCGGCGGCGGCACCCCCCAGTTCGACGTGCGCCGCGCCACCGGGACCGGCTACTTACATGTGGTGCGAGACATCGGCCAGGGGGAGCCGTTCAGCAGCACGGTGGAACTGGTGAGCGGTGGCATCGGCGAGGACGTGGCCTCCTACCTGCTCCATTCCGAGCAGACCCCCTCGGCCCTGTTCGTGGGGGAGGAGATCGGCAGCGATGGCGTGCGCTGTGCCGGAGGCGTGCTGGTGCAGGTGCTGCCGAAGGCGGCGCGGGAACCGGCCCTGGTGGCCCTGCTGGAGGAGCGCTGCCGCGAGATCGAGGGCTTCGCAGGCCGCCTCGCAGCCCATGCCGACCAGCTCGAGGATCTGCTCAAGGACATCTTCCCGGACCTCGATCCAGCCCCCCTGGAGGCGGCGGCGGACCGGCTGCCGGTGCGCTTTCACTGCCCCTGCAGCCGCCGCCGCAGCGTGGGGGCCCTCAAGCTGCTGGGCCGCGATGAACTCGGCGCGATGCTGCAGGAGGACGGCCAGGCCGAACTGGTCTGCCACTTCTGCAATGACACCTACACCGTGGCGGCGGCGGAACTGCGGGAGCTGATCGCCGAATTCGACGTGGCCTGATCCCCAGCCTTCGGCAAGCTGGGGGTCAATCCAGCAGCGCCCGATGGCCCACAGCAGCGATTCCCTCGCCAACGTCGGCCATGCCCGGAGGAGCCTCTTCCGCCACGGTGAGCAGCACAACAGCCACCGCATCGGCTGGCTGCGGGCCGTGGTGCTGGGGGCCAACGACGGCACCATCTCCGTGGCAAGCCTGGTGGTGGGCATCGCCGCCTCCGGCGCGGCCCGGGCCGACCTGCTGGTGGCGGGCCTAGCCGCCACCGCCGCCGGGGCCGCCTCGATGGCGGCGGGGGAGTTCGTGTCGGTGCAATCCCAAGCCGACACCGAACAGGCCGACCTTGCCCGGGAGCGGCGCGAACTGGCGATCGATCCGGCCGGCGAGCTGGCCGAACTGACGGAGATCTACCGCAGCCGGGGGCTCTCCGCCGAAACCGCCCAGCAGGTGGCGGAGCAGCTCACCCGCCACGATGCCCTCGCCGCCCATGCCCGCGATGAACTCGGGCTCACCGACACCCTGCGGGCCCGGCCGATCCAGGCGGCCCTGGCCTCGGCCATGAGCTTCATGCTCGGCGCCCTGGTGCCGATCCTGGCGATCCTGATCAGCCCCGCAGGCCGGGTGGGCCAGTCCACCACCGTGGCGGCGCTGGTCGCCCTGGCGGTGCTGGGGGGGCTTTCGGCCCGGGCCGGCGGCGCACCGATGGGCCGGGGAGTGGTGCGGATGGTGTTCTGGGGCAGCCTTGCCCTGGGGCTCACCGCCCTGGTGGGCCACCTGGTGGGCACTGCCATCTGAGGCGCTTCTACCGCATGGTGGAGGCCCGGGTCAGGCGATCAGCAGAGCGCCGAGCAGCAGAAGCAGCAGGGCAGGGATCGCCTCGATCTGCAGGGCCGTGAGCGGCAGGGCAGGGGCCAGGGCCGGCGCCAGGGCCGCCAGGAGCAGGGCACCGAGCAGCAGGCCCAGCACGAGCAACAGGAACGACCAGCCCACCGCCCCGAGGAAGCGGCCATTGCGGCGCTGCAGGTTCAACACGGTGGCGGCCGTGGCCAAGGCCAGCAGCAGGTCGGCGGGGGCTGCGGGCAGGGCCAGGATCAGCACCAGCAGGGCGCCGTGGGTGGCCAGGGGGAACCAGCGCTCGCGGCCCTCAGCCAACGCCAACCTGGGCAGGCTGGGCCGGGCTTCGCCGAGCCGGGCAGCGGGCAGCTGGGGAAGGCTGGGGAGGGCCGGAAGCATCGGCCGGGAGGGGGGGGGCGTGACCTGCTCCCGCTGGGAGGCGGAGCGGGCCGCGCTGCTCACCTTGCCCTGCTGGCGCTCCTTGAGCCGGTCCATCAAGATCGCGTCGTAGGCGGCCTCCACCCGGGAGCGGGCCAGAGGGTCGTCGCCCACGGCCTGCAGCTTCTCCGTACGCGCCGCCTGCACCGCCTCGAAGGAAGCATCGGGTTCCAGACCGAGCCGGGTGTAGGGATCACTCCCCCCGGGGGGAACGCCGGCGGGATCGGTGGGAGGGGAGGCGGGGGTCATGCCAGTGAGCGTACGCAGGCCGGGTCAGAAGAGGGGGTCACTGTGACGGAATCCGGCCTCCTGCTGGAGCGAGCGGCGGCAGGCCTCGGCCTCGTCGGCCCGGAGGCGACGGCGGCGCTTCAGCAAAGGCATCTGGGGGGGCAGGTGACTGCCCTCGCGCACCTCGACCCCGCCATGGCACGAGAGGAAGCTCACGAAATCGCTGCCGCCATCGCTGCGGGGACGCACCAGCCAGGTGGGGACTGGGCTTGGGATGGAGGGCTGGGCCTGGGGTGTTGCGGCTGTCGGCATTGCGGGCAACCGTCCGTGGTGGATCACGTTTTGTTGCCTCCATTGTGGCGGGCGCCACCGCCGGCCGCGGTAGCGAAAGCCGCCAGGCTCCCCGCGTGGCCGGGGCCTCAGAGGGCGATGGGCTCGACTCCGCTCACCACCGGCGCCACCGCCGCCAGGGCCAGGTCGGGATGGTCCTCGCGCAGTTGGTTGAGATTCCAGTCGTTGCGGAAGAGCAGCACCGGCCGATCCCAGGGGTCGCGCACGGTCTTGCAGTTGAAGATGCGGCCCACCGCCTCCAGGGCCGGCCAGCCGCCGCTCACCCAGCGGGCCACCGTGAACTCCATCGCCTCCAGCCGTGTCTTGACGCCGTATTCGTTCTCAAGGCGGTACTGCACCACCTCCAGCTGCAGCTGACCCACCGCCGCCAGGATCGGATCCCGCTTGCTGGCATCGGTGTCGTAGAGCACCTGCACAGCACCTTCCTCGCGCAGCTCGTTCACCCCCTTGCGAAAGCTTTTGAAGGCGGAGGGGTTGGGGTTGCGCAGCCAGGCAAAGATCTCCGGGCTGAAGCAGGGAATGCCCTCGTATTCCACCTTCGGACCGAGATAGAGGGTGTCGCCGATCGCGAACATGCCGGGGTTGTTGAGGCCGATCACATCCCCCGGGTAGGCGTCCTCCACCACCTCGCGGTCCTGGCCGAACAGCTTCTGGGGCCGCGACAGGCGGATCGCCCGACCGCTGCGGGCGTGCTGCACGGTCATGTCCTTCTCGAAGTGGCCGGAGCAGACCCGCACGAAAGCCACCCGGTCGCGGTGGCGGGGGTCCATGTTGGCCTGCAGCTTGAACACGAAGCCGCTGAAGCCCGGCGCCAGGGGATCCACCGGGCCGGTGCTGCTCTGGCGGGCCATGGGCCGCTGGGCCAGTTCCAGGAAGGCATCGAGGAAGGGACGCACGCCGAAGTTGGTCATGGCCGATCCAAAGAACACCGGACTGAGCTCCCCGGCATGCACCTGCTCCAGGTCGAGATCGGCCCCGGCACCATCGAGCAGCTCCAGTTCCTCGAAGGCGGCATCGAGCAGGTCCGCCTCCACCAGGCCGCTGGCGCGGGCCTCCGCGGCGCCCAGCCGCCGCTCCTCGCTCTGCCGACCCCGCTCGGCCCGCTGAAACAGGATCACCTGCTGACTGCGCCGGTCGATCACGCCGCGGAAGCGGTCGCCGCTGCCGATCGGCCAGTTCACCGGCCAGCAGGCGAGCCCCAGTTCCTTCTCGATCTCATCGATCAGCTCGAGGGGCTCCCGGCCGGGCCGATCCATCTTGTTGATGAAGGTGAAGATCGGAATCCGCCGCATGCGGCAGACCTCGAACAACTTGCGGGTCTGGGGTTCGAGGCCCTTGGCGGCGTCCTCCAGCATCACCGCGTTATCGGCGGCGGCGAGGGTGCGATAGGTGTCCTCGGAGAAATCCTGGTGACCGGGGGTGTCGAGCAGGTTGACCGTGCTGCCGCTGTAGTCGAACTGCAGCACGGTGGAGGTGATCGAGATACCGCGCTGCTTCTCCAGCTCCATCCAGTCGGAGGTGACCTTGCGCTGCTCCCCCTTGGCCTTCACGGCGCCGGCCTGCTGGATGGCACCCCCGTAGAGCAGCAGTTTCTCGGTGAGGGTGGTCTTGCCCGCGTCGGGGTGAGAGATGATCGCAAAATTGCGGCGGCGGGCCACCGCCTCGGCCAGGGCGGCCTGGACCGGGTCGCTGCCGGCGCTGGCGCTGGTGGAAGCGGTAGCGGAATCGGTGCTCATGGGCCCCAGCCTGCCAGCCGGTGGAGCCACCAACAGGCGGACCTCGGACCGTCCCGAATCGTTCGGGTCGGTCCGTCGATCAGACCTCGCTGAGCTTCAGTCCGTAGTCCTCCTGGTCGGCGGGCTGGTGGATGCCGAGGCGCTGGCGCCATTCCTGCACCGGCAGGTCCCAACCCTCCTCCCAGCGGACCGCGGCGAAGCAGGCGGCACTGAATCCGATGCTCGTGCCATGGGCGATGGCACGGGCCATGGCGGCGCTGTCCTGAGGGTGGAAGCGAAAGCGGCTGAGCCCCGAAGCGGCCACCAGCACCACGTAGGCGGGAAAGCCGATCTGGGTGGCCGTGATCGCCAGCACCCCGTTTTCCCCGACGGGGGATGTACCGAATCCACTCACCACATGGTGGATGTCATGGGTGGTGGCGATGCGCTGGGTGAGCCAGTGGCCGTCGCTGTGCAGCTCGCGAGGGCGAAAGAACTCCGGGTCGTAGTGGAGCGATTCGATCAGTCGGGCGTAGCCGCGTCCGAGGCTGCCGGGAGGGCATTGGGCGAGCTGGGGGATGTCGGGTTTGAGTGGTGGATAGCGCTCCTCCAGCATGCGGCGACCCTCCGGCAGGGCCCGGAAGCGTCGCAGGGATTCCTCCATCTGGGGGGTATCGACGTAGCTGTCGACCAGATCGGCGATCTGCCCCAAGCTCCCCCCGCTGCGTCCGATGGCCGCCAGCAGCCCAAGCCTGCCGATGCTGCGCAACCCGTCCTGAAAACGCCCGATCACGGCATTGGCGTCGCTCCCATCCATCGTGAAGTCAGCAAGGTTGCCTCCAGCCTGAAGGTGGCCGGGGATGGGCGCAACCAAGCCCCTCTCTGGCTGCGTCTTGTGGCGCTGGAGGGGCCAGGGTCAATCCAGCCAACCCACCACCTCCAGATAACGGTCGCCGACATCGCGCACTGTCAACTCCGGCAGCCCGGCGGTCTGCAGCTGGGTGCGCACCTCGTCGGCCCGGAAGGCGGCCCGCAGCGACAGGGCAAAATCGCGGCGCAGCACGGCCGGCGCCGTGGCGGCGTGGAGCGCCACCAGGGCCTCCAACTCGCCGGCCGTGGTGGGCCGCCGCAGATCGCGCACCATCACCGCCGCCCCCGGGGCGGCCAGTTGGCGCAGGCTGCGCCACAGCACACCCGGATCATGGAGGTGGTGCAACAGGCTGTTGCTGATCACCGCGCTGAAGGGCGGGGCGAAGGGTTGCTCCCATCCCGCTGGCGCACCGTCCGGCAGGGGGAGAGTCGCCAGGCGGAAGGCCAGCCGGCCCCAGCGCCCGGGATCGGCGGCCTGACGCTGCCGCGCGATCGCCAGCATCGCCCCGGCCCCGTCGAGGCCAAGCACCCTGGCCGCGGGGCAGGCGGCGGCCAGGCGGAAGCTGATGTTGCCGGGCCCGCAGCCCAGATCCAGCAGCCGCGTCCCCAGCCCCGCCTGGCTGAAGCGTTGCAGCACCACCTCCACCAGGGCCTGGTCGCTGGCGGCGAAATCGGCAGCGGCGTAGGCCGCGGCCTGCACCGGATCGTCCATCAGCTCGGGTTCGGGGATCCGGTCCATGGGGCGAGAGGGATGGGGAGATGGGTGCGGGGGCGATGGGGATCGTCGATCAGCACGCCGGGCGGCCCAGGGCGCCATGCGGATTCACGGGGCATCCTCCGGCCCCGCCCCACGGCAGACGCCCAGCAGACGCCCCAACCCAAGCGGTGGTGGGGCGGTTGCCGGACTCACCCCACCGGTGGTGGCGCCGGCGGGGGGCGCGGGTTAGCTTTGGCGCCCAGCAACGCCATGGCCGTGACCCTCTCCCCTTCACCGAGCGAAAGCTCCCTGAACGCGGATCCCGCCGCGGCGGATGCCCTGAAGCTCGATGCGATCCTCGGGAGTGCCGGCAGCGGTGGAGCGGGCGGCCGCCATCTCGATTTTCCGGCCACCGCCCCGGCGGCCAACCCGGTCTTCTACCGCACCTACTCCCGCAAGACTGACCTCGGGCGAGAAAGCTGGCAGGAGGTGGCTGAGCGCAACCTTGAGGGCCTGCGCAAGCTCGGCCACCTCAACGACGACGAGGTGCAGCTGCTGCGCCGCATGCAACGGGACCAGAAGGCCCTGCCCTCCGGCCGCTGGCTGTGGATCGGCGGCACCGAATGGATCGAACGCTCTGAGAACTTTTCCGGTGCCTACAACTGCACCTCCACCAATCTGGTGGACTGGGAGGCCTTCGCCCTGATGATGGACCTGGCGATGATGGGCTGCGGCACCGGCGCCATCATTGAACCCCATCTGATCGATCGCCTGCCGGTGGTGCGTAACGCCCTGGTGATCGAAGGCGTCAGCCCGATCGGCGTGACCCCGGCCGGCTCCCGCCTGCAGACCACGACCCACACGATCAAGGGCAACCGGGTGGCGATCCGGGTGGGCGACACCCGCGCCGGCTGGGTGGAGAGCTACCGGCTCCTGCTGCAGCTGAGCAGCGCCGAGGGCTTCGAAGGCCCGATCCACATCAGCGTTGATCTCTCGGATGTGCGGCCGGTGGGCGAAAGCCTCAAGGGCTTCGGCGGCATGGCCAACCCCGTGAAGCTGGGCGATCTCTACGGGCGGGTGGCCGAGATCCTTGGCAAGGCGATCGGCCGCCGGCTCACCTCGGTGGAGTGCTGCCTGCTGATCGATGAGGCGGCGGTCACGATCGTGGCCGGCAACATTCGCCGCAGCGCCGGCATGCGCCAGTTCGCCGCCGACGACCTCGCCGCCTCCACCGCCAAGGACAACCTCTGGCAGCAGGACAGCGACGGCAACTGGCGGATCGATCCGGAGCGCGACGCGCTGCGGATGGCCAACCACACCCGCGTCTTCCACACCCGACCCAGCCGCCAGACGGTGCTGGAGGCGGTGAACAAGCAGTTCCAGAGCGGAGAGGGCGCCATCCAGTTCGCCCCCGAAGCGATCGCCCGCTCCAACAGTGACCTGCTCACCACCGCCGAGCTGCGCGAGGAATTCGTGGGGATCTACTGCGACCAGGGCCGCGAGGAGGCGGGCCGCTGGCTGCAGCTCCACCACGCCGGCATCACGGCCGAGGAGCTGGAGCACCGGCTCGGCCGCTATGGGCTCAACCCCTGCGGCGAGATCCTCGGAGCCGATTTCCACTGCAACCTCGCCGAGATCCACCTCAACCAGATCGATCCGGCCGACCACCAGGCCCAGGAGGATGCCTTCAAGGCCGGCGGCATCGCCGTGGCCTGCCTGCTCAATCACCGCTTCGAGGTGGAGCGCTATCGCCAGAGTCGGGCCTGGGATCCGATCGTGGGGGTGAGCTTCACTGGCCTGTTCGACTTCTTCGTGCATGCCTTCGGCACCCCCTGGCTGCAGTGGTGGGAGGCAGGCCGCCCCGATTCCGAGGAGGGCCGCGCCTTCCGCGCCGGGGAGGCCGGCTACCTGAGCCGCTGGAAGGAGATCGTGAACCAGGCGGTGTGGGAGTACTGCGACCGCCACGGCATCCGCCGCCCCAATCGCTGCACCACCGTGCAGCCTGCCGGCACCAAGAGCCTGCTCACCGGTGCCTCGCCGGGCTGGCATCCGCCCAAGGCCCAGCGCTTCATCCGTCGCATCACCTTCCGCAAGAACGATCCGGTGGCCCTGGCCTGCATGGACTTCGGCTACACGATCGTGCCGAGCCAGTCGGACAAGGACGAGCAGGGCCGCCTGCTGGATGATCCCTTCGATCCCCGCTGCACCGAGTGGCTGGTGGAGATCCCCACCGAGGTCAGCTGGGCCAACCTGCCCGGCGCCGACGCCGTGGAGATCAACACCTTCTCGGCCCTGGCCCAGTTCGACTTCTACATGCAGGTGCAGAAGCACTACACCGCCCACAACACCTCCGCCACGGTGGAGTTCCGCGAGCACGAGATCGAGGGCCTGGCCGATGCCATCCATCGCGCCATCGACAACGGCGACGGCTACATCTCCGCCGCCCTGCTGGCCCGTTTCGATGCCAACGCCACCTTCCCGCGGCTGCCGTTCGAGCCGATCGATGCGGCCACCTACCGGAGCCTCTCGGCTGAGGTGGTGTCGCGCCGCCGCACCAGCGACTTCTTCGAGGCGCTGCAGCGCTACGACCGCGGTGAGCTGATGGAGGCGGGTCCTGCCGGCTGCGATTCCGACAAGTGCCTGCTGCCGCTGGCGAAGCCCAAGGGGTAAGGACCGATCGGCCCTGCTGAAGACCTCGGCAGGGCCTTGGCTCGGCCGATCGTCGCCAATGCAGGCCCGGGGGCGGGGGGTGAGAATGGGCAGGATCCGCCAACCAGGATGAAGACCCGACAACGGATCGCTCTCGGCCTGCTCGCCTTCCTGCCCGTGGCGATCGCGGCCGACAGCCTGCACTGGGGCAATGGCGTGGTGTTCGTCACCTCCGCCCTGGCGATCATCCCGCTGGCGATCTGGCTGAGCACCGCCACCGAAGAGCTCTCGCTCTCCCTGGGTCCGGCGATCGGCGCCCTGCTCAATGCCCTGTTCAGCAATGCCACCGAGCTGATCATTGCCCTCACGGCCCTGCGGGCCGGACTGGTGGACATCGTGAAGGCCAGCATCACCGGCACCGTGATGGCCAACCTGCTGCTGGCCCTCGGGCTCTCGATGCTGGTGGGGGGCATCGGGCGGAAGGAGCAGACCTTCCAGCCGGTGGTAGCGCGGGTGAATGGTTCCGCCATGACCCTGGCGGTGCTGGCGATCCTGATCCCCAGCCTCACCAGCCTCAGCGGAGGCATCGGCGACGCCGCGGGAGCCAGCACGGCCAACAACGAAGCCTTTTCCCTGTTCGTGGCCTGGCTGTTGCTGCTGGTGTACGCCCTCACCCTGCTCTTCTCCCTGCGCACCCACCGCACCCTCTACGACGTGGCCGAGGTCGATCTGGAGGAGACGGCAGGCGAGCGGCCGCCGCTGTTGCCCTGGCTGCTGGTGCTGATCGGGGCCACCGCCGGCATTGCCTACGCCTCGGAGCTGTTCGTGGGGGTGGTGGAGGGGGTCACCGAGGCGATCGGTCTGAGCCCCCTGTTCAGCGGCATCGTCTTGCTCCCCCTGCTGGGCGGGGTGGCGGAATACGTGACGGCGGTGGGGATGGCGCGCCGCAACAAGATGGACCTGGCGGTGTCGGTGGCCCTGGGTTCCACCCTGCTGGTGGCGCTGCTGGTGGTGCCCCTGCTGATCCTGCTGGGCCCATCCCTGGGCCATCCGCTCGATCTGAGCTTCAATCCGTTTGAGCTGGTGGCGATCGCCACGGCCGTGGTGGTGAGCAACCTGGCCAGCCTGGATGGCCGCTCCGACTGGCTGGAGGGGGTTCTGCTGCTGGCGGCCTACGTGATCCTGGCAGCAGGGTTCTATTTCCAGAGCGTCCCGATCGGATGAACAGCGGCCCCCCCCTTCCCCCTGGCGTCCGCAGCGCTGGCAGCGATCCCGGTGGCGCAGCGGCGCCGATGGGCGGCAGCCCCCTGGCCGGCGGCGCCCTGGGCAGCGGTCCCCAGGGGAGCGGGCCGGGGGTGCCGCCCTTCCGCGCCAACAACCTCCTGTCCCGGCTGAACCGGTCCGCCTCCCTGCAGTTGCTGCTGGCGGCGGCCGCCACGCTGGTAGGGCTGATCTTCCACTGGAGCGCCCTGGCGGCGGTGGCGGGACTGGCGCTGCTGGTGCTGTGCCTGCTCCAGCTGCTGCCGGACCTCTGGCGGCTGGTGGCCGAACGGATCGACGAAGCCCCCACCGCCCGGGTGCTGTCGTTGTTCGGGTTGGTGGTGGCCCTGGTGGCCCTGCCCCTGGCCCTGGGCTGGTGGGAGCCCTACCTCGAGCTCTACCGCAGCCGCAACTGGACGGCGATCGGGGCGCTGGGGGAGGGGGTGATCGGTGCCTTCGGCCAGATCCTTGTGGCCCTGGTGGCGCTGGCGATCGCCTGGCGCCAGGTGTTGATCGACCAGCGGCTCACCACCCAACAGAACCGCATCACCCAGGCCCAGACGATCGACAGCTTCATCGAGGGCATCTCCGACCTGATCAGCGACAAGGAGGGCATGCTCGAGGACTGGCCCCTGGAGCGGATGCTGGCGGAGGGTCGCCTGTCGGCGGTGTTCGGCAGCATCGACAAGGACGGCCGCGCCCGCATCCTGCGCTTCCTCTCCCATGCCCGCCTGCTCACGCCGCTGCGGCGTGACAACCGGCTGGGCCGGGCGATCCTCGATGGCAATGGCAGCTACGAGGAGGACCGCCTCGGCGGCGTGCCGGTGATCCAGCTCCATCTGATCCTCAAGGGAGTCGACCTCTCCAGCACCGACCTGCGGGGGGTGGATTTCAACGGCGCCGACCTGCGCGGCAGCGACCTCAGCCACTGCGACCTCAGCGGCGCCAACCTGGCCGGCGCCAACCTGGCCGGGGCGAACCTGGACCAGGCGCGGCTGGAGGGCACCCGCTTCTTCTACGGCCGATCCCAGACCGCCACCCCCAGGGTCCCGGATGGCCCGATCGATCTGGCCAGCGGCGGCGGCAGCGGGGCGGTGGTGGAAAACGCCAATTTCAGCGGCGTCCAACGCCTTGATCCCCAGAGCCACCACTACCTCGCCGCCTGGAGCGGCGCCCGCTCGCGCGGATCGATCCCGGGCGGCTGCAAGGGAATCCCCAACCTGCTCGAGCCGGCCCGTCCGGTGCGCCGCCAGGGCCTCCCCCCCTCGGGCGATCCATGAGACGATGGGTGCGCCCGTGGCGGATCGCCCCGGTGCGCCCCTGGAGGGGTGGTCGAGTGGTTGATGGCTCCGGTCTTGAAAACCGGCGAAGGGAAACCTTCCGCGGGTTCGAATCCCGCCCCCTCCGTTTCTGAGCCTTGAGCCCGTCCGCAGGGTGAGCGTGAAGACGGACGGCGGCTTGCCCTGCGGATCGACGTGCTTCGGACCGGCCACACCATGGGTGGCCATGGCGGCGTGAGGGTTGTGGCTGCATCAAAAAAGCCCCCGCTGGGCGGGGGCTAAGGCATCCAATGGCCACGGCATCGATGGGGCCGAAGCGGCGATCAGAAGCGGAAGGTGGTTTTGACCATGCCGCCGAAGCTGTTGAAGCTCTGGCCGTTGACCTTCTGCAGATCCCCCAGGGGAGCGGTGAGGTAATAGAGAGCGGGAGTCACGCTGATGTTGTCGGTGACCTGCAGCTTGTACCACCACTCCCAGGCGTAGTTGCCGTCGTTGGTGCCGAAGCCGCTGTTGCTGCTGGTGATGAAGGTGGGCTGGCCGAAGGCGAAACCGAAGGTGTTGCCCTTCAGCAGGGCATCGGCCCACTGGAAGCCGAAGTACCACGACTGGCTCCTGGCGCCGCTGATGGGCGCTGCCGGGCTGCTCGGCGAAACGTTGTAGGCATTGATGCCCCAGCCGGTGCTCACCGAAGGGAACCAGCCGCTGGCCAGGGGCGTCCAGTAGGCGCTCAGACCCACCGAATTCATGCTGTCCGCGTTCTGGCTGGCGAAAACGGCCAGGGGGGTGGCGTTGCCGCCGTAGAGCCCAGCATTGCTGGAATAGGTGTACGCCGCAGCCAGGCCGTAGTTGGCACCGCCGTAGGCGAGCTGCACCGTGCCGGTTTCCTGGGCACCGGCGGTGCCGATGCCGCCAGCGGAGGGGATGGAGCTGTCGCCGTTGGCACTCACGTAGTTGGCGCTGAGGCTGAAGCCGCCGGCCTTCCACCAGAGGCCGCCGCCGGCGCCGAGGTTCACGCTGTAGGCGCCGGGAGCCCCCGGATAGGCGAAGAAGTCGAGAATGGTCTCAGCCGGGTAGGCCGATGGCCACATCGCCAGCATGTCGTCCTGACGGACGCGGGGACCGAAGGTGGCGGTGAAGCCGTTGCCGACCGGGAATTGATAAAAGAGGCGGTTGATCTCAACGATGTTGTTGCCGGCGCCAGATTCAAAGGCGCTCTCCATGGCCAGCAGCCCCACCGGGGAGTTGCCGAACCAGGCGCTGCCGTTGAAGTTGCCGGACCGCAGACGGGTGCGCAGCAGGTCCTTGCCAGTGAAGCTGGTGTTGAGATCGAGGCGCAGGTCGTAGGGGAAGCTCAGGGCGCCGGCGGTCTGACTGGCGTAGTTGGCGTACTTGTCCCCCACCGCCACGGCGGGATTGCCGGGGGCGAGGTTGCTGTTGGCATAGCCGGCCACGAGCGGCGTGGTGACCAGGTTGCCGCCGAAGCTGTTGGCGCCGAACACGAAGGAGGCCAATCCCTTCAGCTTGGTGGTGGTGGAGAACTGCTGGGCCTCCAACACCCCAACGCGGGCCTCGAGGCCATCGACGCGGCCACGCAGCACAGCGAGTTCCTTCTGGAACTCCTTCATCAGGCGCTTGAGCTCGTCGGTGGTTTCGGTGACGCGATCGAGACAGGCGTTGAGCAGGGCCGCCGCTTCATAGCGGGTCATGGCCTGGCCGCCCTTGAAGGTGCCGCTGGGGTAGCCGGCCACGCAGCCGTAGCGGTCCACCAGGTTGGAGAGGGCCTGGTAAGCCCAGTCGGTGGGCTTGACGTCGGAAAACTGGGAAACGCTGGTGACCTGCTCCTGGCTGGCGTAGCCGTTGACGCCGGCAAGATTCAGATCAGCGGCCTGGGCGCCGACCGGGGCCAGCAGACCTAGGGCGGCGGGTGCCACTAAACCAATGCTGGAAGAGTTTCATGGATTCCACATACGGTCGGGGCGCAATGCGCCGCTACAAGGATGCAGCAGGTCTGCTACATCGCAAGACCATGCCAACCACTTTTGCGAAAGGTCTGACCGCCCCCAGCCGGATGCATCCCGCCCGCGACGGGTCAGGTCCCGCCAGTGCCGCGTCAGGTGCCGGACCCGGCGCTCTCAGCTGCGATCCCCTCCGCGATCCCCTCCGTCTGGGCCAACAGGGTGGCCACCATCAGGCGCAGGGTGCGGCGGTCCCCCCCGGCCGCCCGCCAGCCCTCGATCCAGCGGAGCAGGGGCGGCAGGCCGGCCGCGTCGCCCTCGCCGCCCGCTGGCTCCGGAGCGATGCCAGCACCGTCGCCGACGCCAACCTCTGGCGGAGCGATGCCCAGCCGGGCGAGATAGGCCAGCGCATCATCCAGGCAGGACTCCCCCTCGCCGAAGCCATCGAGGCGTGGATCCAGAGCGGCCAGGAGAATCTCCAGGTCCGCCACGCCCAGGCTCGGCAGGGGATCGTCGGGGGCCATCGGCACACCGGAACGGGTTCCAGCATGGCGCCCGGGGGCCCGGTGCGGCAGGACCCTGCCCCTAGGCTGGTTTGAGTGCAGCGCTCCGGCGTGCTGAAACTCACCCTGCAGTTGCTGGTCTGCATCACCATCGCTCTGCGCTGTGTGGCCCTGTTCGGCCATCTCCGCCGCGCCTGGATCGCCGATGGCCTGGCCGGTGAATTCCAGCGGGAACTGCGGCGCCGGGGCCTGCTGATCAGCAGCCCGACCCAGACGGTGGACTGAGATCTGCGGCCCTCAGCGGCGCCGGGATGGTGCTCCGGCCACATGGTGGACCGCATGGATCACCACCCCCCAGAGCTCGGTGTCGCCGGCGGCCAGGGGAATCGGGGACGTGCAGCCATCGCTGGCCACCAGCTGCCAGGCGCCAGAGGGGCCGCGCGGCGTGCAGCGCTGCAGACGGCGCACGATGAAGGCGCCGCCATGGGTGGCCACCACCACCAGGCCGGCCCTGGCCTCCACGCTGCGATCGATCACCAGCAGATCGCCGTGGAGGATGCCGTCGGCGGCCATGGCATCGCCGCAGACCCGCATGAAGAAGGTGGAGAGGGGGCGGGGGATCAGCTCGAGGTTGAGATCAATGCGCGATTCCACGTAGTCGTCGGCCGGACTGGGAAACCCCGCCGCAACGGTTTCCACGGCCAGGGGGCAGGCAAAGGGAGGCGCGCCGTCCCCCTCCAGGCGGAAGGGAACCCCCAGCGGCAGCTCCTCCAGGGATCCGCCGTTAGCCCGGGGGAGGCGATCGGCAAAGGCCGCCACCAGCGACGGCCGGGCGTGAGCGGGCATGCCAGAACAAGCGGAACCACCATGGTACACCTGTACCATCAAGCAAACGTGTGAACCGGGCCCGCCATCGCGGGGGCAGAGGCCCTCACCGCCGTCTCAGCCGCTGGCATCGGGTGCGGGGCACCGACGAGATCTGGCACCACGGCGCCGGGGCACCGCTGGATCTGGGGTGCCTGCCGCCGGAGGGGGCACAGCGCGGATCCTCGGTCTCGGAGCGCTGACGATCGCGGCCGTCATCCTCAGGGGGATCCCGGCGATGGCGATGCCGCTGGCGGCGCCCCCGGACGCCGGGCTTGCGGAGGGCAGGCCCGGCAGGCGTGGCACGGTCAGGAGCGACGGGAGGGGGATGCCGAGGGCGATGCGCCGGCGCGGGTGGTGGCGTCCGACTGGTGGCAGGCGGCCCGCAGCCGGGGGGACGGGAGCCTGCTGAATTGCAGGGTGGGCCCCGGCTTCAGGTTTGAGGATTTCAAACGGCTGGTCGGCCGTCCGCTCTCGCAACGGCCGGCGGGGGCCACGCTGGAGTTGATCGGAAGCAACGGAGCCGACCGGGAGATGGCGTGTCCAAGCTGCGGCAGCTGGTCGGTGAAGGCCGACCGGAGCCTCTCGGGCCGGATGGTCTGCGGCCGGTGCGGCAGGAGCCTCGGGATCGGCGCATCGCGCCAGCGGCCCTGGCTGGGACTGGGGGGCTGGCTGGGGAACGGGAGCGGGAGCGGCGGAGGCCGGAAGCCTTCGCTGGGGATGCTGCTGGCGGGCCTGCTGGTGGTCGGGGCCCTGCTCACCGCCCTGGTGGAGCATCGGGAGCCAGGGCAGCCAACCCCCGGAGACATGTGGTCATCCCCTGACAGGGCCGATCCCAAAGGAAAGAATCCAGGATCATGATTCGCAACATTGCGAGCTTGGTCCGAATGGCATCGAACAATCCCCTCGCCAACCTCGCCTCGCTCAGCATCCGTCAGCTACGGGATCTGGCACGCAATCTGGGACTCCGGTATAGCGCGGCGGATCGGGACGGTCTGGCCGATGCCATCGCGTCCCGTCTGCCCGAGGGTGAGTCGCTGCCCGAGCCGGACAGCACCGGTGCCGCCAACCTGGCCGCCATCGAGGCCGAGATGGCCCCCGCCCCCAGGCCCGCCGCCGAAACCCGCGTCGTCTTCCTGCCCCGCGATCCCCAGTGGGCCTACGTGTTCTGGGAGATCGCCGAGGCCGACCGCACCGCCGCCCTCACCTCAGGTGCCTCCCAGCTCTGCCTGCGCGTCGCCGATGTGACCGGCCTGGCCGGTGGGTCCACCCATCCCCACACCCTCCAGGAGGTGGTGGTCGACGCCCACGCCACCGAGTGGTATCTCCCCGTTCCCCTCTCCGACCGCGACTACCGCGTCGAGATCGGCTTCCGCAAAGCCAGTCCCGCCGGCGGCTGGATCTCCCTGGCCTTCT
>JBILUS010000039.1:0-18211 GCA_044370835.1 Cyanobium sp.
GCCGCTCGGGGGGAGGGGCACCTCCTGGCCGGTTGGCGCTGATGGCAGAAGCTGGATCTGCACCTCGGCGTAGCTGCTGGCGGCGGGATAGCCGGCCCCGTCCTGGTGGGGATTGCCTGGGCGGTGGACGATCGGCCAGGTTCTCGCTGCGGGGATTGCCAGTGGCGGCCAGGCTGCTTTGCTGGACGATCTGTGGGTGATGACTGTTGATGGGAATGCAGGGGAGGCGTCGTGTGGTGCGCGATCTATGGCGTGCCTACCTGCTGTGGTTGCGGACGGATTGCATCGATCTCAGCGCTGCCTTTGCGTATCACACCCTGCAGTCCTTCTTCCCTACTCTCCTGATCGGCCTCTCTTTGGCTTCGCGCTGGCTCGGAAGTGACCGGCTGCTGTTGGAGCGTCTGTTGGACCTGTTGGAGAAGGTTCTGCCCGCTTCTTCACAGCTGCTGGTGGAGGAAACCCTGACCCGCTTTCTTGAGCAGGGATTCGGGGCAGGGGTGCTCGGTTTTGCCTTGCTCGTGTTCAGCGCCAACAACATCTATCTCTCCCTGCAGCGTGGCGCAGACCGCCTCTGGTGGAATCGACCCTTTGGCAATCCCGAGCTTCCCTGGCCATCGCTGGTGAGGCGCTTCATTGCGTTGCGGCTCAAGGCCTTTGTGTTGCTGGTGTTGATCGGCCCGTTGATCGTTCTGGACCAGTGGATCAGCAACATCCGCTATCTCGGCTACAACCTCCTTCGCCACTGGGTCGATCCACAGATTCCGGCTCCCTGGCGCGGCGGGGGCTCTGTGTCCTTCGGCTTCGACGTGTTGATCTCCCTGCTCCTCACCGCCCTGATGACCCTGGTGCTGCTCTGGTGGCTGCCGTCGCGCCGGATTGCGTTGCGTCCGCTCATCCCCGCTGCCCTTCTGGCCGGCGCCGGCATCACCTTGCTCAACCTGGCTCTCGGCCGCACCCTGCTGCTGCTGGGCTTCCGCTTTCAGGCCTACGGGGTGGTGGGCGTGATCCTGCTGTTCTCGCTGTGGGTCTGGATGGTTGGTGTGGTCCTTTATTACGGCCACTGCCTTGGGGTGGTCTTTGCTCGTGGTGCGGTCTTCCGCGATGCGGGGAGGCGATCCACACCCCCTGCGCTGGCCTGATCTGCGGTTTGGCGGGCAGGATGGATTCAGCCATCTCTGAATGCCCGTGGTCAAGCCCGTCTTGCGCCATCCCACCCTGCAGCGTGGCGTGTTGATTGCCTGCACTGCCGTGGGAGCGGTGGTTTTGTTCGCCGCCGCCTCCCTGGCCCTGCTGCCCCTGGTGATCGCAGCCGTTGTGTTCGGTGTCATGGTGGTGGCGGCCCTGCTGATCGGCTGGGGCGGCATCGAGGGCATGGCCGCTCTGGAGCGCTGGCTTGAGAACGACACCCGCTTTCAGCGATGAATCGTTCTTTCCCCTGGGGCTGGATCGCCCTGGCCGCTTTCCTCCTGCTTCTGCCCGGTCCTGCCGGGCGTCTGCTGCTCGATCTGATCGGAGGTCTCACCCTCACCCTGCTGTTGCTGCCCCTGCTGGCCGGCGGCGCCGCCCTGATCGGCTGGCAGGTGCTGCGTAGCCGTCTGCAGGTCTGTTCCGTCTGCGGGATCGCAAGCTTGGATCGCAACGTGTGCCCCGCCTGCGGCACCTCCCGCGCCGCTGGAGAGACCAGCGCCCCGGACGCTTCGGTGTTCGGCGTTGGTGGCCGCGACGAACTGGATGCCCGCTCCGCCACGATCACGGTGGACGCCGTGGATGTGAAACCGTCGTCTCCATCGGCGCCGAAGCCCTGAGCTACTTGCTTCTTCGGGACTGGGATAGGGCAGGAACCCTGGCGTTTCCCCAGCCCCGCTGATCAGGCTCCCCGGGCCATCTCGGCCAGGCGTCGCTCCCGCAGGTGCAGAAACAGCGGCGCGCCGAAGGCAAACGCCACGGTGACGCAGCTGAGCAGCACCCAACCCAGACCGCGCATGCCCAGCCGGCGGCTCTCGCTCACCATCCAGATGGTGACGGCGGTGGCTCCGACCGCAAGATCGCGCGAGAGCGACTGGGCGGCCGGATTGGCATTGGCCATCCCCACGAACAGGCCCAGGTCGAAGGCCGGGCCGTAAGCGCGGATGAAGGCCAGGTTGGCCAGCCAGGGCAGGATTCCGCCCGCCACGGCCAGGCCCAGATAGAGCCAGGCCAGCGGAGGGATGGCGGCCGTGGATCGGGCTCCGGAGGTCGTCGACTGTTCACTCATGGTTGGTAGGGCTGTGGGTCCTGCTGGGGATCTTTGGCATCCCATTGCATCACCTCCTGCTCCACCTTGAGCAGCACCGCCTCGCAGCGGTCGGCATAGCGCTGGGCCCGCCGATAAAGCGCCGCCATCGCCTCCACCTCCAGATCCCCCCCCTGCAGCTCGGCGAGGGTGAGATCCAGGGCGGTGCGGGCCTGGCGAAAACTGAGGTCATCGACCCCGTCCTCGCCGCTCGGGGTGGACGGTGGGGGGGGATCGGCGGGTCGAGAACGGGGCATGGATCGGGCCTGGCAGGCCGGTGCGGGTGGAATGGAGAGGATCTCAGGGCCCGGGGCGGGGGGCGGCCCGGGCCAGGCGCCCGGATGGGCTCCTGGTGGGGTTGCCGGGAGACGATTCGCCCCCAGTTGCTGGCACGGCTGCTGGGTTCACGGCTTCCACCCGGGCTTCGATGGCGCCATCGGCCAGGGCGATCTGAACTTGCGCGCCAGGCTCGATGCCGTGAACCGAGCGCAGCACTGCTCCGGCCCCATCGCGCACCAGGGCAAAGCCCCGCTGCAGCAGATGCTGGGGCGAGAGGGCCTCCAGCAGCCGGCGCTGCTGCTCCAGCCAACTCCGATGCTGGGCCAGTCTGGCGGCCGGATGGAGCAGCTGCAGTTGCTGCCCCTGCCGCCGCAGCCCCTCCCGCTGGGAGAGCAGCCTGAGCCGCAGCAGTTCCTCCAGGTGCCGGCGCGCCTGGGTGAGGCCCTGCTGCACGGCCTGGCGATCCGGCAGCAGGGCCACCACGGCGGCCGTGGGGGTCGCGGCGCGGTGATCGGCCACCAGATCCGCGACCGTGGTGTCGTCTTCATGGCCCAGTCCGCAGACCACCGGAATCGGACAGGCCGCCAGGAAGCGTGCCAGGAGTTCACCGTCGAACACCGCCAGGTCCTCGCGGCTGCCGCCCCCCCGCGCCAGCACCAGGGCCTCGAGTCCGAGGGCTGCGGAGCGGCTGCCCACCTGCTTCACCGCCTCCACGATCGCGGCCTCCACGGGCCCCTGCACGGGAATCGGCACCACCAGCAGGGCGGTGTCCGGCCAGCGCTCGGCCGCGGTGCGGAGCATGTCGGCCAGGGCCGAACTGGGGGCGCTGGTGAGCAGCGCGATCCGCCGCGGAAAGGCGGGCAGGGGCCGCTTGCGCTCCGGATCGAACAGACCTTCCGGGGCCAGCAGGTCGCGAACCCGCTCGAACTGGCGCAGCACGGTGCTGAGGCTCGGGCGCACATCCAGCACCTGCACCGCCAGGGAGGCCCGGGCGGCCCAGAAATTGAGCTTCCCCACCACGATCACGCCATCGCCATCCTCGGGCACGAAGCTGAGCCGGCTCAGCTGGGACGACCAGATCACGGCACTGATCGAGGCCTCGCCGTCGCTGAGGGTGAGCCAGAGGTGCCCCTTCTTCAGCTGGGGGCGGCCCACCGTGGCCTCCACCAAGAAGCGGGGGGCGAAGCCCCGCTCCAGCAGCGAACCGATCGCCCGGTTGAGCTCGCCCACGCCGTAGCGGGGCAATCCCTCGCTGGCTGCTCCGGGCGCCTGGCTCATCGGGGCAGGCGCTGGTACAGGCTCCACCAGTAGAGACTCAGGGCCCCGCTGGCCAGGAAGATCACACGGCCGGCCGGGTGGTCGAGGCGCATCAGGGAGGCCCCCACCACCAGCAGCACCGTGCTCAGCAGCCTGGCGCCATCGCGGCGGTTGGTGGGAAAGCCGTGGCTGCGGGGTGTTTCAGACATCGCCATGGACCTGCAGACCCCACGCTACGGGGCCTCCGGCCCACCAGCCAGCGGTCCGGCGGGCCCGCCATCGTGGAGTGCGTTCCTGCGCCGATGGATTCCGTGAACAGCTGCCCCACCCCGCGCGAACAACTTCTGCAACAGCTCACCGCCTCCCTGCCGGCCGAACCGGAGCTGGTGCTGGTGACCGACCTGGATGGCACCCTGCTGGGTGGCGAGGACCCCTGGCGGCGGCGCTTCTACCGCTGGCTCCGGGCGGAGCGGCACCGGGTGCTGCATGTGTTCAGCACAGGCCGGGATCTGGTTTCGGTGGCGCAGGTGCTGCAGCAGGAACGGGACCTGGGTCTGGGGGCTCCCCACCTGGTGATCGGTGATGTGGGCTGCACCGTGGCCTGCGGCGAAAGCCTGGCACCCTTGCCCCTGGCGGTGGACCCGATCGATGCCCGTTGGCGGGGCCTGCCGGAGCGGCTGATCCCCCTGCTGGCCACCATCCCCGGGGTCGCCCCCCAACCGGTGAGTGCCCAGCGGCGCCTCGCCTACCGAATCGACCCGGCGGCGCTCGATGCCTCCCTGCTGGCGGCGATCGAGGCCCACGGAGTCGATTGCCTGGTGTCCGACAACCGCTATCTCGATGTGCTGCCCGCCGGGGTGAATAAAGGCAGCACCCTGCTGGCCCTGCTGGCCTGGCTCGAGCTGGAGCACACCGCGGTGGTCACCGCCGGCGACAGCCTCAACGACCTGGCGATGTTCGAGACCGGCCTCAAGGGGGTGATGGTGGGCAATGCCGAGGCCGATCTGGTGGCGCAGCTGCCCCGGCTGACCAGCACCTACCGGGCCCAGGCCCATGGCTGCGAAGGCATCGTGGAGGGCCTGCATCACTTCGGCTTCGGCCACCTGCTGGCGGCCTCCTTCTCGGTGCCCTGATCCGCGGCGGCGCTGCGTTTCAGGCCGGCGGTGGTGAGCGCCGTGGGCAGGGCCAGCAGGGGGTCCTCCGGCCAGGGGTGCTTGGGGTAGCGACCCCGCAGCTCCTTCCTCACCTCCGCGTAACCGCAGCGCCAGAAGCTCACCAGATCCCGGCTGATCGCCGCCGGCCGGCCCGCCGGGGAGAGCAGCTGCACCGTGAGCGGAATTCGCCCCTCCAGCAGGCTGGGATGGCTGCTGCAGCCGAACATCTCCTGCAGCTTCACCGCCAGCACTGGATCCGCTCCGCCGTAGTCGAGCGGCACCTCGCGACCGGAGGGCACCCGCAGCTGCTCGGGGAACCAGCGCTCCAGCTGGCTCCGCTGCTCCCAGGGGAGGTCGCCCCAGAGGGCCTCGATCAGGTCGAGCCGCCGCAGATCCTGGCGGCTGCGCAGCCCCGTCAGGGCCTCCCCGAGCCAGGCGGCCGGATCGCGCTCCAGGATCTCCCGGCTGCGGTCGGGCCAGGGCTCCCCCAGCAGCCGGTGGGCCAGGGCCAGGCGTTGCTGCAGGCCCCGGCTGCGGGGGCACCAAGGCAGGGCCCCCAGGCCGAGCTGGCGCAGGCCCTCCCCCATCGCCGCCAGCACCTGCTCCGGATCCGCCTCGGGCCACGGGCTGCGCTCCAGCACCAGGGCCCCCAGCTTCACCACCCGTTCGCAGCGCACCCGCTCCGCCTCGCCATCCCAGTGGGCCTCCTGCTCCTGGCGGCCCTCTTGAGCCACCAGCTCCTCCAGCAGTTCCGCCTCCAGCCGCACCGCCAGCTGTACCCGCGCCTCCGCCCCCTGCCCATCCGCTGCGGCGATCGCCAGGGCCTCGGCCCCCGCCAGGGGATCGCCGGGATGCACCCGCGCCCCCCGGCCACTGCGCAGCAGAAAGCGCCCGTCGCCGCCCGGCCGGGCCAGGGCGATGCGTTCGGGGAAGGCCGCGCTGAGCAGCCGTGCCACACGGCGGTCCTCCGGTTCGGGGTAAGCGGGTGCCGCCGAACGCATCTGTGGGTCCCGGGTCCCTGCAGGGACCGTGCAGGCCCCGCGCACCTGCCGTTCGAGCTGGCGCTGGAGCTTCTGCAGCTCCCGCCGCTGGCCGCCGCGGCCCGGGGCCTGGCGGTCGGCTCCGCTGCCGGGCTGGGCCCGCAGCCAGTCGAGTCGCTGCAGCAGATCGCAACCCGCCTGGCGGGGGTCGAGCGGGTCCCGTTCGCTGAGCAGCACCGCCAGTTCACAGCCCAGCTCCAGCAGCCCCCAGGCCTCCGCCCTCAGCAGCAGATGGGCCAGACGCGGTTGCAGCCCCACCCGGGCCATGGCCCGCCCGTGGGGGCTGATGCGGCCTTCGCCGTCGAGGGCCCCCAGCTGCTGCAGCAACGCCCGGGCCTCCTGCAGGGCCGGCCGGGGCGGGGGATCCAGCCAGGCCAGCTCCTCCCCGAGCCCCGCCCCCCAGACCGCCAGCTGCAGGACCACCGGCAGCGGATCGCTCACCAGCAGTTCGGGGGGATCGAAAGCGGGCCGCGAGGCCCCCTCCCCCGCACTCCAGAGCCGCACGCAGCGGCCGGGTCCGAGCCGTCCCGCCCGGCCGCTGCGCTGCTCGGCGCTGGCCAGGCTGGCGGGGAGTGTGACCAGCCGGTCCATCCCGTTGGTCGGATCGAAGCGGTTGCGGCGGCTGAGGCCGCTGTCGATCACCAGGGTCACCCCCTCGATCGTGAGGGAGCTTTCGGCGATGCTGGTGGCCAGCACCAGCCGCCCGCCGGGCCGGTCGGGGGGGGCGATCGCCCGGGCCTGCTCCGTCAGGGGCAGCTGGCCATGCAGGGCTAGGCAAGGCACCTGCTCACCCCAGGCGGTGGCCTGGATCGCCTCCCGGACCCGGGCGATCTCCCGCTGCCCCGGCAGAAACACCAGCACGGTGCCCTGGCCCTGGCCTGCAGCCAGCCAGTGCTGCTCCAGGGCACGCACCACCTGCTGCTCAAGCCGTTCCTGTTCCCGCGGTCTCTGGTGCAGCAGGCTCACCGGATGGCTGCGGCCCGGGCAGCTGATCACGGCCGCTTGGTCCAGGGCCGCCGCCAGGGGTTCGAGATCGAGGGTGGCGGACATCAGCAGCAGCCGCAGATCCGGCCGCAGCAGGCTCCTCGCTTGGCGCACCAGGGTGAGCGCCAGGTCGGATTCCGCCCCCCGCTCATGGAACTCATCGAAGATCGCGCAAGCCACGCCCTCCAGGGCGGGGTCCTCCTGGAGGCGGCGCAGGAACAGGCCGGCGGTGAGCACCTCCAGGCGGGTGGCCGCCGAGGTGCGGCTCTCCATCCGCACGCTGTAGCCGACCCGCTGGCCTACAGGCTCCCCCAGCTCCGCCGCCAGCCGTTCGGCGGCGGCCCGGGTGGCGAGCCGCCGGGGTTCCAGCAGCAGGATGCGCCCGTCCTGGCCGATCGTGTCGAGCAGGTGGAGGGGAACCCGGGTGGTCTTGCCAGCCCCGGGTGGCGCCTGCAGCACCAGGGTGGTGCCCGGTGCGAGGGCCCCGCTGATGGCCCCCAGGTGGGCCTCGATCGGCAGGGGCTGCATCAGGTGCCGCCGTTGCTCCGGTTCAGCGGACGTGGCGGATGCCGTCCACCGGGTGGTAGGCCTCGCCGGTGGTCTCTTCGTAGACGATCGCCGGTAGCCCGGTTTCAAACATGGTCTGCAGGGCTTCCTTGAGGTACGGGTTCCAGCCGCCGGTGCTCACCTTGCCGTGGCGCACGGTCCAGTCCCAGGTGCCCTGGAGATCGCGGGGAATCCGCCCCTCACGATCCCGCCGGGCCACCAGGTCCTGGGATTCGACGATGCCCACGAGGATCGGATCCTTGCCGTAGGCGGGGGTGAGGCTCAGCTCCAGCCGCACGGGATCATCCTTGACCAGCTTGAGCCGGAACCGGGGCGGGAGCTTGAGGCCGCCCAGCACGGCCGCCACGATTCGGGTCCTCTGGTCCACCTTCAGCCTCCGCCAAAAACACGTTCACCACCAAGAGCCTATTCAGCGGTGGTGCCCCCCCCTGATCGGCAGGGATCGGATCGCTGGGCGGGCCGGCGCTGGTGCGGCTCGGTCTCAGGCGGGGTCGCTGGGGTAGGCGGTCTGCTCGTTGTCGCCGCTGAACCGCACCGTGAGCAGATCCTCCTGGGTCAGCTGGCCATCGGCATCGAGCAGCTCCGGGTGGATGGTGAGGCGGCCGGTGCGGTCGTCGGGCCGGCCCTGAGGGCTGGGGGTGCGAGGGCGCTCCACCGGGCCGGAGGCCGCCCGGAAGCCCCGGGACATCACCCGGAAGGCCTGCCAGAGCAAGCCCAGAAAACAGAGGCCGTACAGCAGGGGGAGGAGCTGGGCGAGGAGGGGGGACATGCTGATCAGAACCCCGTGGGTGCCACGGACCCTTCCATCATCGCCCCTTCGAAGCGGCGCCCGTGGTGGCAAGCATCCAGGCCCAGAGGGTGGTGCAGGCGGCTCCGAATGCAAGGAAAGCCAGGAGGAGGCGGCTGGTGTCCATGGCTCGAAAGAAAAGTTAATCAACCATAGGCGGTGCGCCCCGGGGCTGGGGTCGGTTTGCCTCCCTACCCAGACCCGATTCGACCTGTCTACGGTCGTGGCTTCCCGCCGATGGCACCTGCGCGTGGCTTCCCGATCCCGTCTCCTGGCCTCCGGTGTCACCGGTTTGCTGGCCTCCGGCCTGCTGGGCCTGGTGCCCCCCCCGGCCCCGGTGCGCGCCCAGGCGGCCGCCGGAGCGGCCCTGTCCCGCCAGTCGTTCGTGGCGGCGGCCGTGCGCCGCACCGGCCCGGCGGTGGTCACCATCGACACCGTGCGCACCGTGGCGGCGCCGGGGGGCGGTGGTGCCGGTGGTCTGCTCAATGACCCCCTGTTCCGCCAGTTCTTCGGGCTTCCCTTCAACTCCGCGCCCCCGTCCCAGCGCACCGAGCGAGGTCAGGGCAGCGGCGTGATCATCCAGAGCGACGGCCTGGTGCTCACCAACGCCCATGTGGTCGAGGGGGCCGACCGGGTCACGGTGGGTCTCCAGGGCGGCCAGCGCTACGGCGGCCGGGTGGTGGGAGCCGATGCGGTGACCGACCTGGCGGTGGTGCGCCTGGAGGGGCCCGGACCCTGGCCGGTGGCAACCCTCGGCGACTCGAATGCGCTGCAGGTGGGCGACTGGGCGATCGCGGTGGGCAATCCCTTCGGCCTCGATCACACCGTGACCCTGGGGATCGTGAGCAGCCTCAACCGCAATGCCACCAAGCTCGGCATCACCGACAAACGGCTCGATCTGATCCAGACCGACGCTGCCATCAACCCCGGCAACTCGGGCGGTCCGCTCCTCAATGCCGACGGTGAGGTGGTGGGGATCAATGCCTTGGTGCGCTCCGGTCCGGGGGCGGGGCTGGGCTTCGCGATCCCGATCAACCGGGCGCGGGGCATCGTCAGCCAGTTGCTGGCCACCGGCAAGGCGAGCCATCCGGTGATCGGTGTGGCGCTTGGTGCTTTGCCCCAGCCCAACCCGATGGGTCTGCGCTCGGGCGTCCTGGTGGCTGCTGTTCAGCCCGGGGGGCCGGCCGATCGGGCCGGCCTGCGCAAGGGTGATGTGATCGTGTCGGCGGCGGGCCGCGGCGTTCAGGGGCCCAGCCAGCTGGTGAATGTGGTGGAAAACGCCAGCGTGGGCCAGCCCCTGCCGCTCACCGTGAATCGCAATGGGGCGGTGGTTGAGCTCCGCGTGCTGCCCGGTGAGATGGTGCCAACCCGCTCCCGCTGAGGGGGGGCAGCGCGGGCGCCCAGCGGCGATCAGTTTGCGTCGGAGGCGCCGGACGCGTCGTCGGCGGGGCGGGGGAACAGGGACTCAAGCGCGGCCGGATCGCTGCCAAGCTCGGCCATCAACTTGGTCGTGCTGCCCAGCTGCTGACGCATCACCCATTGGGTGGCGGCTTTCTGGCTATGCCATGCCTGGAGCAGCTGCTTGGCCAGCCCCCGCAGGGCCTGGGGATCCCCGGTGGCATCGATGGCCCGGTTCATCCGCTCGATCTCGAATTTCTGGCCAAGGGTGAGGGCGAGTGGGTCCGACATGGCGAGCGGCGCAAGTGGTCGTTCGGGTCCTTTCAACGCTACAAACTGTTTCAAGGGGGCACGTATCTGTTGCAACCGGGATACCTCCCGTGTCAGGGAATCCCCGCCAGGGTTCGCCGGGTCGTGCTCCCGGGGTCGGGCCTCCCCTGTCGCTGTCAGCGGATGGCAACGCCGCCCGGCCGGGACGCCTCAGCTGGCCTTGGCTTCCGCGCCGGCGCGGCCGGCCTTGCGGGTTTGCTGGCGCTGCTGCTGTTTGCGCCGGTTGCTCTCCCGCTGGGTGGCCCGCTGCCGCTCCGCCTCGATGTGTTCGGCCTCGGCCGCCTCCTCCTGCTTCCTGGCCTGGTAGTAGGCATAGTCGCCCCGATAGAGCACCAGCTCCCCATCGCGCAGTTCCACGATCCGGTTGGCCACCCGGGCGATGAAGTAGCGGTCGTGGGAGACGAGCAGGGCGGCGCCGTCGTAGGCCATCAGCGCGTCTTCCAGCATCTGCTTGGCCGGGATGTCGAGGTGATTGGTGGGCTCATCGAGCACCAGCAGGTTGCAGGGGGTGAGCAGCATCAGGGCCAGCGCCAGGCGGGCCTTCTCGCCCCCGGACAGCTGGCCCACCTCCTTGAACACCGCATCGTTGCTGAAGCCGAAGCTCCCCAGCAGGCTGCGCACCTGGGTCTGGGTCCAGTCGGGCACGGCCTCGAACAGGGTGTCGATCACGCGGCGGGAGAGGTCGAGGGCCTCGGCCTGGTTCTGCTCGAAGTAGCCCGCCACCACGTTGTGCAGGCCCAGGCCGGCGTGGCCGTCCTCCGGTTGCTCCAGCCCCATCACCAGCCGCAGCAGAGTGGATTTGCCGGCTCCGTTGGGGCCCACGAAGGCGATGCGGTCGCCGCGCTCCACTTCGAGGCTGGCCCCCAGGAACAGGATCTTTTCCCCGTAGCTGTGGGTGAGGTTCTCGATCGTGGCCACCTGGCGGCCGGAGCGGGGGGCGGGCGGGAACTGGAAGCGGGGCCCGGCCACGCCCTCCACCGGCGCCTCGATCCGCTCCACCTTGTCCAGCAGCTTTTCGCGGCTCTTGGCCTGGGTGCTGCGGGTGGCGCTGGCCCGGAAGCGGTCGATGTAGGCCTGTTGGGTCGCCAGTTCCTTCTGCTGACGCTCGAAGGCAGCCTGGCCGGCCTCGCGCTCCAGGGCCTTCTGCTCCAGGTGCTGGCTGTAGTTGCCGAGGTAGCTGCGCGAAATGCCCCGCTCGGTTTCCACAATCTGGTTGCAGACCCGGTCAAGGAAGGCCCGGTCGTGGCTGATCACCACCAGCGGCACGGTCTGGCCGATCAGGTAGGTCTCCAGCCACTGGATCGTGTCCACGTCCAGATGGTTGGTGGGTTCATCGAGCAGCAGCAGATCCGGCTCCTGCAGAAGGATCTTGCCCAGGGCGATGCGCATCTGCCAGCCGCCGGAGTAGTCGCCCACCCGGAGCTCAGCGGCTTCGGGCGTGAAGCCGATCGTGGGCAGCAGCTTGTCGATGCGGGCATCGAGTTCGTAGCCGTGCAGGGCCTCGAAGCGGCTCTGGAGGTTGCCCAGCTCCTCAATCAGGCGGTTGAGCAGATCGGGATCGGCCGCGGCCGCCTCACTCCCCATCGCCTCTTCCACCTCCGCCTGGCGGTTGAGAACGTCGGCGGCTTCGCCGAAGGCCTGGAACAACTCCTGCCGCACCGTGCGGCGCAGGTCCACGTCGAACTCCTGCTGCAGGTAGACGATGCGGGGCGCCCCCTGTTTCACCACCTGACCGCTGCTGGGTTCCTCCAGGCCAGCGATGATCCGCATCTGGGTGGATTTGCCGGCGCCGTTGACGCCCACCAGCCCGATCCGGTCCCCTGCTTTCACCTCCCAGGTGACATCCCGCAGCACCTCGCCGGTGGGGTAGATCTTGCCGATCCTTTCGAGGCGCAGCACGGACAGCAGCGGGGTGGGGAACGTGCATCATCCCCCGCCGCCCAGCGGGGCCGGCGGAGTCCGGCTGGCTTCGGGCAGACTGACCTGAGCCGCCCATCCGCCCCCGATGATCCGACGGCTCGAACAGGTGGCGGCCCTGGTGGTGGCGGCGGGCCTGGCCCTGGTGAGTTACTGGCTGTTCTTCAGCTGGGCCCGCGGCGGTGGGGCGGAGCACCGCTTGCCGGGACGACCGCGCTCCCAACTGGAGGCACCGGCGGCACCCGGGCGCGTGGTGCGGGCCGCTTCCGGCTCAGAGGCCGCCACGGGCCTTGAGCAGCCAGCGGCTGGTGGCGCTGTCGTCGAGGGTTTCCAGGTGGGCCCGCACCAGCTCAGCCGTGACCGGCAGGCCCTCGGCCTCGCCGATCTCCACGATGCGTGAGAGCGCGCCGCTCGGATCCTGCAGGGCCTGACGGAACAGGGCATTGGTCAGGTCGGCATCGGCGCTGATGCGGCCGTAGAGCTCGGCGGCGTTCTGGGCGGTCATGAATCCCGATCGGATGCGCCGACGCTAGGGCTTCGGGCCCCACCGGTCGACGGGGCTTTCAGACGCCGAAACCTCACGCCGGGGCTGGCGTGGGGCGGTTCAGACCGAGATCCAAGGGGTGATCAGGGCCCCGATCAGGCGGCGTTGGGCTGGCCGTCGTCCTCGGTGCCACTGGCGGAGGCATCCTCCATGCTGCGGGCGTCGAGGCAGAGCACCTTGCGCAGCTGGGCGTAGTTGGCCGCCAGGGCCTGGCGGCCCTCCTGCTGGGCGCCGTACTCGGCCCGCTGCAGCACATGGTGCAGGTGGGTGAGCAGGTAGGTGCTGATCACGGCGGAGACCAGCACGTCGCTGCGTTCGGGAGCGGCGCTGTGGCGTTTGCCGCGGCGTGGGGCCACCGTCCGGTTGACCGGGCTGCGCTGGGGCTGCCGGGGTTCGGTGGGGGGGAGGGAGGTCTCTCGGGTTCTGGCCATGGTTCGAGCGGGCCCTGGGCCGGCGGAGTGAACGGACCGGCGGGAGGTGTGGTCCCGACGGGTGGGTTGGACAGGGTGGACGGGTGGGATCTGGAGACGGTGCACGGCCGGAGCTGGCATCGGCCGGGAGGGGATCCGGGCCGAACCGGCTGGCACGGATCCGCCCGAGGGGGATCCGCTCCACAACCCTACATCTGGATACTACCCTTGCCAGTCTCTGTACACTTTTTCGTAGCCAGCCGGATCCAGGCCGTGCCCACCCGCCAGACCTCCTCCAGTGGGCGCCCCAAGTCCCCCCGCATCCAGGTGGTGCTCCCTGAGGAGCTCTGCCAGCGGCTCGCGGTGCTGGCGGAGGACGAATCCCGCACCGTGAGCAACATGGCCAAGGTGCTGATCCAGCAGGGGGTCGAGCGGCTGGAGCGGGAGCGGCCCCCGGTGGCCCCCGCCGCGCAGCCCCCCACGGCCGCCCCTCCCGCAGCAAGGCCGGCTGGTTCCGCGTCCCCATCGCCCCTGGCCCCGACGGCCTCCGCGATCAGCAACGCCCCTCCCTCCGGCACCGACCGCTTCCGCGCCGAACTGGAACGCCGCGAAGCCGATCAACCCCGGCGCCTGCGCGGTGCCCCTCGGCGGCTGCGGCTCCGCCCGCCGGGGGGCTAGGCCGCGCCCTTCAGGCCCCGGGCCCTGCCGGGCTGTCCCGGGCAGGGGGCGCAGACCCCCAGCACGGCGGCGCGGCTGGCACCGGTGACCGCCGGCAGGGAGCCCGGGTGGCCGAGCCGGTGCCACCAGGCCAGCAGGGCGAAGGCCAGGGCTTCCCGCTCGGCATTGCCGATCCCGAGCTCCTCGAGCGGGCGCACGGCGAAGCCACGGCAGCGGCGCCGCAACTGCTCTATCAGGAGGCCATTGCGGCTGCCTCCCCCCGCCACCAGCAGTTCCACCGGGCGCGGGCCCCGCTCCAGGTCGGCGGCCACCACGGCCGCACTGAAGGCGGTGAGGGTGGCCAGGGCATCGGCGGCGGGACCGGCGCTGCCGGGCTCCGCAGGGGCCGCGGCGGAGGGGAAGGTGGTCTCCGAGAAGGGTTTAGCAACCGAATCCGCAACGGATTCCCCACCGGATTGCCCAGCGTTGGCCAGCTCGCGGAGGCGCCGCTCCAGGTCGGCGGCGCCGAAGCTCTCACGACCCGTCGATTTGGGCGGGGCCTGGCGGAAGTAGGGCTCGGCCAGCCAGCGCTGGATCAGCGCTTCCTGCACCCGGCCTTGGCGGGCCCAGGCCCCATCGGCATCGAAGCTCAGGCTGTTGTCGCTGAAGCGCGCCACGGCCAGATCCAGCAGGGTGTTGGCCGGACCGCAGTCCCAGCCCAGCACCGCTGCGCGGCGATCCGGACCGCTGGCCGGCGGCAGCAGGGTGAGGTTGGCGATCCCGCCGAGGTTGAGCAGGGCCCGCCAGCCCCCGATGCCCCCCAGCAGGGCCGCGTCGGCGGGGGGGACCAGCGGGGCGCCCTGCCCCCCCAGGGCCAGATCGGCACTGCGGAAGTCGTACACCACCGGCCGGCCGAGCAGCGCGGCCAGCAGGGGGGCCTGGAGCAGCTGCCAGCTGGATCCGCGGCGGTACGGGTCCGGTGGACGGTGCCACACCGTCTGGCCATGGCAGCCCACCAGTTCGGCCTGCCGCTCCGGATCACAAGAGTGGGCGGCCAGGGCCTGCTGCTCGGTGAGGGCCTCGGCCAGCTCCAGAATCTCGGCCGCGGCGGTGGGCTCGCCCTGCCCCAGGGTCACCAGGCGTCGGCGCAGATCCAACGGATAGGCGATGGCGGCGCTGGCCAGGATGCGCCAGCGGGGCCGCTGCGGTGGTCCGCTGAAATCGGCCAGCACAGCATCGACCCCATCGGCACTGGTGCCGCTCATCAGCCCCAGCACCCGCATGCGCGTCAGTCGGCGGGGAGTGCTTCCAGGGCTTTCCAGGAGCCCATCACGACCAGAAGTTCGCCCGCTCCCAGCACGGTGGAGGCGGGGGGATTGAAGGTGAGCTGGTTCACCGGACCGGCGGCCAGCACGGTGACCTGAAAATGGCGGCGCAGGTTGAGGTCCCGCAGGGAGCGGCCTACGAAACTCGGCGGCACGGTGATCTCCTCGATCCCGTTGCTGTCATCGAGGCGCAGGCGTTCCAGCAGGTTGGGGCGCACCAGTTCGCGCCCCAGGCGGGCGCCCTGCATGCGGGAGGGAAAGACGACCCGGTCGGCGCCGACCCGCTGCAACATTTTTTCGTGGAGGGTGCTGGTGGCCCGGGCGATCACCTGCCGGACCCGGCTGCCCTGCCCATCCTTGACGATCAGGGTGGCGGTGATGCTGGCCTCCAGCGGTTCGCTGATCGCCACCACCACCGTGTCCACATCGAGGGCGCCGGAGGCCCGCAGGGCCTCCTCATCGGTGCAGTCCACGACCCGGGCCTCAAGGGACGGGTCGAGCTGGCGCAGCTCGTCGATGGCGCGCTGATTGGCGTCGATCGCCAGCACCTCGGCGCCTGCCTTCAACAGCTCCTCGCACACGGCCCCGCCGAAGCGGCCGATGCCGATCACCGCGAAGGTGCCGGGACGATCATCCGGCCGCCAGGGCCACCATTGAGACACCGTTCAGCGGTTCGGTTGGGGTGTGGTGCGCAGGTAAGGGCGGATCTCGGTCACGCCCTTGGGGAACTTGGCGCGGGCGTCTTCGGTGGAGATCGAGGGCACCACCACGCAATCCTGGCCGTCCTTCCAATTCACCGGAGTGGCCACGGAGTGGTGGTCGGTGAGCTGCAGCGAATCGATCACGCGCAGGATCTCATCGAAGTTGCGGCCGGTGCTGGCGGGATAGGTGATCTGGAGGCGCAGCTTCTTGTTGGGGTCGATGATGAACACCGAACGCACCGTGAGGTTGTTGAGGGCGTTGGGGTGGATCATGCCGTAGAGATCGCTCACCTTTTTGTCGGCATCGGCGAGGATCGGATAATCCACCGTGGTGTTCTGGATCTCGTTGATGTCGCCGATCCAGCCCTTGTGGCTCTCGGCGGAATCCACGCTCAGGGCGATCGTTTTGACGTTGCGCTTCTCCCATTCCGGACGCAGCCGGGCCACCTCACCGAGCTCGGTGGTGCAGACGGGGGTGTAGTCGGCGGGGTGCGAGAAGAGCACCACCCAGCTGTCAGCGCCGAAGTCGTAGAGATTGATGGGGCCGAGCTGGGAATCCTGGGTGAAATCGGGGACGGTGTCGCCGAGTTGCAGCGCCATGGCGGGGGGAGATCAACCCTCCGATGTTGGCACAAGCCCGCCGGCGCTGCCTGGTTCGCTGACCGGCCACTGGAGCAGCTGGCGTCTCAGGCCCTGCAGGCCCAGATCGGCTGTGGCCGACACGAACAGCATGGTGGGGTCGAGGGCCCGGGCCCGCTCCAGTTCGCCGGCCGGGCAGCGGTCGATCTGGTTGCCGATCACCAGCCGGGGCAGGGTGGCGCCGAGCTGGTCGAGCAGCCCCATCACGCTGCGGAGGTGCTCGGGCCAGGCCGGATCGGCCAGGTCCACCACCACCAGCAGGCCATCGGCCTCCAGGGCCTCCTCCAGGGTGGAGCGGAAGGCTTCCACCAGGGGGGGCGGCAGGTCCTCGATGAATCCCACCGTGTCGGTGATCAGCAGGGTCTCGCCGCTGTGGGCGGCCGATCCGGGCTCCGGCGCCGAGGCGTCCGTCCCCAGCCGTACCCGCCGGGTGGTGGGATCGAGAGTGGCGAAGAGCCGGTTCTCGGCCAGCACGCCCTCGCCCGGGGCGGCGCCGCTGAGGGCATTGAGCAGGGAACTCTTGCCGGCGTTGGTGTAGCCCACCAGGGCCAGGCGGCGCTGGCCGCGGCGGCCCTGCCGCAGGCGGGCGCGGTGTTCACCCAGCTCCCGCACATCGCGCTGGAGCCGCTCGATGCGGCGGGCGATGGCGCGCCGGTCCTTCTCCAGCTGGGTTTCGCCCGGGCCCCGGGTGCCGATGCCGCCGCCCTGGCGGGAGAGGCTGAGGCCCCGGCCGCTGAGGCGGGGAAGGCGGTAGCGCAGCTGCGCCAGTTCCACCTGCAGTCGGCCGGCGGCGCTGGCGGCCCGCTGGGCAAAGATGTCAAGGATCAGCTCGCTGCGGTCGCTCACCGGCAGATCGAGCATCCGCTCCAGGTTGCGGGCCTGAACTGGCGTGAGTTCCCGGTCCGTCACCACCAGGGAGGCCGCCAGCCGCCGGGCCTCGAGGGCGGCCTCGCGCACCTTGCCCTCGCCCCACAGGCTGGCCGCCGCCCCGCTGGCCCGCCGCTGGCTCACCAGGCCCACCGGTTCGGCCCCGGCACTGCGGACCAGGCCCTCCAGTTCGGCGATGCGGCGGCGGTCCACGGCGGCGTCTCCGCCGCTGAGCACCAGCAGCAACACCCGCTCCATCCTGGCGGGACCGGCCTGGCGGCCCCGCTGGGAGGGATCCGCCGTTGCCAGCTCCTCCTCCTCAGGGCTGGTGAACATGGCCGGATCGAGGGCGCAGAGCTCGCTGAGATCCCCCTGCTGGAGGTCCGACCAGGCCTCCTCCCCCGCACCGCTGGGGGTGAGCAGGGCCGCGGGCCACTGGCCCCCCGCCCCGGCCTGGCGGGGAAAGCGGAGCCACAGCACGGGAGCCAGATCGAGGGCCACGATCGCTTCCCGCGGCCCGGGGCGCAGCTGGCTCTGGCGGGTGGTGCCGGCGCAGGTGAGCAGGCGCAGGTCACTGCCCTGGCGCCGGGCAGGGCCCGGCAGTTTGTCGAGCAGCCGGCCCGAGGTCTCCAGGTCCCCCACCCAGAGCAGGCGGCAGAGCCCACGACCATCGACCACCAGGGTGAGGGGCTGGTCGAGCTGCTGGGCCTCGGCCGCCAGCCGTTGCAGGGTGAGGCGGTCGGCCACCCCATCGGCGGGATGGCGACGGTGGCAGATCTGGTCGAGACGGCGGCGTTCCGCCGGTCGCAGTCCGGCGGTCCGGCCGGCCAGGACCCCCTGTTTCAAGGTCGGCGGCTCCGCGCAGGAGGGCCCAGGGCCCGCCGGGGCTGGGGCGAAAGGTGGCTCACGGCGTCCAGTCGGCAACCCAGCCGGCGGCCACCCGCAGCTGGTGGGGGAGGCCCGGCAGCCGGGTGAGGTAGGCCAGCCGGCGCAACTGGAAGGCGGCGGGGCCCGCCAGGGTGATGCCGCCGCTGGTGAGGGCCGCCTCCCCCTTGCCGAGGCTGATCATTTCGCCGAGATCCT
>JBILUS010000058.1:0-5373 GCA_044370835.1 Cyanobium sp.
GGGGCGCCGGCGTAGGTGAAGATGTCGAGAACGGTGTCAGCCGGATAGGCCGAGGGCCACATGGCCAGCATGTCGTCCTGACGGACGCGGGGACCGAAGGTGGCGGTGAAGCCGCTGCCGATCGGGAACTGGTAGAAGAGGCGGTTGATCTCAACGATGTTGTTGCCAGCACCGGATTCAAACGCGGTCTCCATGCCGAGCAGGCCCACGGGCGCGTTGCCGAACCAGGCGCTCCCGTTGAAGTTGCCGGAGCGCAGGCGGGTGCGCAGCAGGTCCTTACCGGTGAAGCTGGTGTCGAGGTCGAGGCGCAGGTCGTAGGGGAAGCTCAGGGCGCCGGCGGTCTGCGCGGCGTAGTTGGCGTAGTTGCTGCCCACGGGAGCGCCGCTGTAGGCGTTCACATTGGGGGTGGTGTTCAGGGTGCCGCCGAAGCTGTTGGCGCCCACCACGAAGGCGGCATAGCCCTTCAGCTTGGTGGTGGTGGAGAACTGGTTGGCTTCCAGTTCACCCACACGGGCCTCGAGGCCATCAACCCGGCCACGCAGCACGGCGAGTTCCTTCTGGAACTCCTTCATCAGGCGCTTGAGCTCGTCGGTGGTCTCGGTGACGCGATCGAGGCAGGCGTTCAGCAGGGCCGCCGCTTCATAGCGGGTCATGGCCTGGCCGCCCTTGAAGGTGCCGCTGGGGTAGCCGGCCACGCAGCCGTAGCGGTCCACCAGGTTGGAGAGGGCCTGGTAGGCCCAGTCGGTGGGCTTGACGTCGGAAAACTGGGAAACGCTGGTGACCTGCTCCTGGCTGGCGTACTCATTGACGCCGGAAAGATTCAGATCGGCGGCTTGGGCAGCCACAGGGGCCAGCAGGCCCAGGGCGGCGGGTGCCACCAGCAGTTGCTGGAAGAGTTTCATGGAGTCCTCACACGGATAGGGCGCAATGCGCCACGCGCCATCCTCCCCGTTGTCAACCGCAACACCAGCCGGGGTGTGACAGAAGACCCAACGGCCGCCACCCTGGGGGTGTTTCAAACTCATCCGCAACCGCGGCCCAAGCCCTGGACGCCTTCGAGCCCAACCGCCCCCTGGCCAGGAACGGCTCCCGCCGGCCCGAAGCCGACCCGCCGGGGGCGGCGAACCGCGACACGCTTCCGACCGCCGGCCCGGCCGACGCCAACGACGCCCTGAAGCGCCCGCTGATCTGGTGGGGTGCATTGGCGGGTCTCTGGGCCCTGGCCACCGCCGCGGATCGCCTCTGGCTGGGCCTCGACCGGCGCCTGCCCAGCTGGGATCAGGCCGACTATCTCAACAGCGCCGTGGACCACGGCCGGGCCCTGGGGCTGCTGAGCGGCGGAGGCTGGGAGGGGTTCTCCCACCTGCTCGACCTCTCCCCCAAGATTCCGCCGCTGGCCTCGCTGGTGAACGGCGGCGTGATCGCCCTGGCCGGCGACAGCCCAGACCAGGCCAGCTGGGCCCTGGCCCTGTGGCATGCCCTGCTGCTGGTAACGGTGGCCTGCTGGGGCCGGGACCTGGCGGGCCGCCGCTTCGGCCTGCTGGCGGCGGCGCTGCTCGCCTTCGTGCCCGCCCTGGCCGAGCTGCGGGTGGATTTCACCCTTGATCTTGCGCTCGCCGCCTGCACCACCCTCGCCCTCTGGCTGCTGGGCCGCTGGCAGGCCCCCGGTAGCCGGGGCGGCGGCAGCTGGCCCGGCGCCCTTGCCGCCGCTGCTGCGATCGCCGCGGCAGTGCTGGTGAAACAGAGTGCCCTGCTGGTGCTCACGCTGCCCTGCCTCTGGGCGGCCTGGCGGGGCCTGAGCCGCCCTCACCGCCTGCTGCAGGTGCTGGCGGCCCTGGCCCTGGTGGTGGGGGTGTCCCTGCCCTGGCTCCACCACAACTGGATCACAACGCTGGGCGGAACCAACCGAGCCGTGTTCGAATCGGCCGCCAGTGAGAAGGATCCGGCGGTGTTCAGCCTGGCCTCCCTGCTCTGGTACCCGCGGCTCTGGCCCGGGCAGCTGGGACCGGTGCTGCTGCTTCCGGGGCTGGGGGCGGGTCTGGTGGCGGCCTGGCGTCAGCGGGCAGTGCTGCCGGCCCGGCTGCTGCGTCCGGTCCGGGCTCTGCCGCCGGGCTGGGCCTGGCTGATCGGCTGCACCGTGGCCGCCTGGCTCTGCACCACCCTCAGCCCCAACAAGGACAGCCGCTACATCGCCCCGGTGCTGCCGCTGCTCACCATGCTGCTGGCCCGCGGCTGGTGGCAGATCGGCCTCTGGCTCGGAGCGCGGCGGGGAACGCCAGCGGCCGCAGGGCTGCTGGCGGCCGGTCTGCTGAGCGGCGCCGCCAACCTGGCTCGGGCCCAGGCCGCCGCCCTGCAGCGGCAGGAGCCCTCACCGGCGCCGGCGGCCATGGCCGAGCTGCGGCGGCGGGTGGGCGATGCCCCCACCACCCTGCTGGTGGTGCCCGGCAGCCCCGACCTCAACGAACAGACCCTCACCACCTACGGGCGCCTGGCGGGTGGCCGGATCGAGGCCCGCCGGCTGGGGCGCCGGGAGAACGAACACCCCCTGGTGCTGGAGCGCAGCGCCTGGCTGCTGCTGGCCACCGGCGACCAGGGAACCACCTGGCCCGGATCCCGGGCCCTGAGCGAGCGGGTGCGGCGCGATGGGCGCTTCGAGCGGCGGGCCCACTGGCCCTGGAACCAGGGGAGAGAGGTGGAGCTCTGGCAACGGCGCAGCGATGCCCCGCTCGAGCCCTTCGATGCCGCCTTCATCCGCCTGGCACGGGGGATGGAGCGGGGCCCGGCGGGGGTGCGCGAACTCTTCGCCCGGATCGGTCCGGAGCATCAGCTCGATGGCCATTTCCTCTACCAGGAGCGGGTGCAGCGCTGGGCCCAGCAACGCCTGGCCACCTCTCCGAACGATCGCGATGCGCTCTGGAGCCTGGCCCTGATCGCCACCCTGCGCAACCGGCCCCAGCAAGCGCTGCCCTGGTACGAGAAACTCCAGGACCTCGATCCCGCCTCACCCTGGCCAGCGGCCTACCGGGCCGTGGTGCTACTAGCCGACTGGCATCCGGGCACGGCCGCCAACGTGCTCACTGAGAGCACCGAATCGGTGACCCGGCACCCGGTGGTGCGGGCCCTCTCCAACCTCAGCCGGGGGCTGGTGGGCCATCCCCTCGCCCTTGAATCCCTGCGGGTGAGCCTGCCGGAGGCGATCGCCGCGGTGAAGGCGGATCTGGCCGCCGCCGATCAGGCCCACACACAGCAGGGGGGCCAATAAAACGATGCCCCCGGTGGGCACGGGGCTCAACGGGGGCTCTCGCCGGGTCCGCGCTGACGCGGAACCACGTGATCGAACTGGGCGCCGACTCAGGCGGCCTTCTCCGCGATCCGCAGACCCTGGATGGAATGACTGGAACTCATGGACACCTCCTCGGTTGGATGATGCCAGCCGGTGTCGCCTTCGGAACCAACACCCGGAGGATGCGGTCCCACGCCACTGCTGACGGAACGGCCCAATCCTAACCACCATGCGGGGGCCAGCGGGATCGCGCTTCTTGATTCAGCGGGCCGTTCCCCCCGCAGCTTCGTCCAGCCTCCACCCGCCGCCGTCCCGTGATCGAACACCCCCAGCCCCGGCCGCCAGCAACCCTCGGGTGGGTCTGCGGCGTCCTGGCCCTCGGGTTGTGGGGCCTGGCCGCCCTGCGGCATGCCCTGCTGCAGAGCAATTCCTTTGATCTCGGCCTCTTCGACCAGTGGGTCTGGCTGATCAGCCGGGGGCTGGCGCCGGTGAGCAGCCAATCGGCCGATCTGCACCTGCTCACCGACCACGGCGCCTGGCTCGTCTACGGACTGGCACCGCTCTACGCGCTGTTGCCCAGCCTGCAGTGGCTGCTGGCCCTGCAGGCCGCGAGCCTGGCCTTCACCGCGGTGCCGCTGTGGATCCTGGCCCGTGATGCCGGGCTGCCACCAAGGCTCCGCTGGACGGTGTGCGGGCTGTGGTGGCTGCAGCCGGTGGTGTTCAACACCAACCTCTTCGATTTCCATCCGGAGGTGCTGGCCATGCCGCTGCTGGCGGCCCTGGTGATCGCCGCTCGCCGCCAGAGGAGCTGGGCCTGGACCGGGCTGATCCTGCTGATCCTCGGCTGCCGTGATGGCCTGGCCCTGGTGACCCTGGGCCTGGCCCTTGAGCAGGGGGTGAGGCGGCGCTGGAGGCTGGCAGGCCTGGGGCTGGGGCTGTCCCTGGGCTGGCTGGCCCTGCTCAGCGGCTGGCTCTATCCGCTGCTCACGGCCCGCTATCCCGGCGTGAATGCCGGGGCCTCCCGCTACAGCTACCTCGGCGATTCGATCGGTGCGATCGCCCTGGGAGTGCTGCAGCACCCGCAGCGGGTGCTGGCCCATGTCGACTGGGCGGGGGCGGCCGTGTACCTGCTGCTGCTGGCCCTGCCGCTGCTGCCCTTCTGGCGCCGGGCCTCCCTGCCGACCCTGCTGGCAGCGCTGCCCCTGATTGCGGTGAACATCCTTTCGGAGAGCGGCGCCCAACGCTCCCTGGTGCACCACTACAGCCTGCCCCTGGCGGTGATCGGCGTGGTGGCAGCCCTCGATGGACTGGCCAGCGGCGGTGAGCGGCGGGTGCCGTGGCGCCGCATTGCCTGGGCGACGGCCTGCTGGGCGGCCCTGGCCAAGCCATGGTTCTTCAGCGGGCCCTACCTGAACCGGGTGGCCCTGGTTCCCGAGAGCCGCAGCGCCCTCGCGCTGGTGCAGCCCGGTGATGCGGTGGCCACCACCAGCTACCTGGCGCCCCACCTGAGCGGTCGGCCGATGGTGATCTTCCCCGCTGCGGCGGATGACGACCTGGAGACGCTGGAGCGGCGTCGGGGCATCAACCTCCTGTTGCTCAATCCGCAGGAACCGGGCTGGGCCTCCGAAAGCAAGCTGCAGCGCAGCCTGCTGGAGCAGGCCCGCCGCAGGGGCTGGATCTGCCGGATCTGGCCCCGGGGCCTGCAGCTCTGCCGCCGCCAGGCCTGAAGGGCGAACATCAGATTGGCCAACAACAGAGCCGATCCTTCTGGTTCGCAACGCGCTACCGATGACAAGCCAGAACGGCTGGATTGGCCCTGCCAACCAAGCGACAGCGTCAGCCGAAGGGCTTGCCAGTTGCCATGGCATGAAAAAAGCGCCCGGTGGAGGGCGCTTGAGTGAACAAGCTTTCGCCTGAAGATCAAAGAGCGTTGCCGCGGGGCAGCACTTCTTCAGGGAAGACAAAGTTTTCGTGAGGCTGGTCGGCGGGGGCCATCCAGGCGCGCAGACCTTCATTCAGCAGAATGTTCTTGGTGTAGAAGGTCTCGAATTCGGGATCCTCAGCGGCGCGGATCTCCTGCGACACGAAGT
>JBILUS010000040.1:0-17373 GCA_044370835.1 Cyanobium sp.
AGGCCCGGCAGCCGGGTGAGGTAGGCCAGCCGGCGCAACTGGAAGGCGGCGGGGCCCGCCAGGGTGATGCCGCCGCTGGTGAGGGCCGCCTCCCCCTTGCCGAGGCTGATCATTTCGCCGAGATCCTTCCACTGGAACGGTTGGAGGGGATCGCCCCGCAGCGAACGCAGCAGGTTGGCGGCCACCACCGGGGCCTGCTGGAAGGCCACCTGGGCGGTGGTGGGCAGGGAGCCGTCGGCGGGGGGGGCCTGGGGCACGGCCGCCAGATCGCCCACCACGAACACATCGTTGCGGCCGCGCAGGCGCAGCTCGGGATCGCAGACCAGCCGGCCGATCCGATCGACCTCGGGCGAGGGCGAGATCAGGGGGGGCCTGCAGCGCTGGCCCGCCGTCCACACCACCCCCTGCACCGTGAGCACCTCCTCTTCGGCCTCCGGCAGCCGCTGCAGCACCAGCCGGTCGGTGCCCACCTCCACCACCCGGGTGCGGGTCCGCACCCGCACATCACGCCGTTGCAGGCTCAGGCCCGCCTGTTCCCGGTTGAAGGCGTGGGACTGGGGCAGCAGGGTCTCCCCCTGTTCGATCAGTTCCACCACGGCCGTGGTACCGGCCAGATCGGCCAGTTTGCAGGCCAGTTCCACTCCCGTGGGGCCGCCCCCCACCACCGCCAGCCGCTGCAGGGGACGGCCGGCCTGGGCGAGCTGGGTCAGCAGCTGCTGGAGGCGCTGCACATCGCTGAGGCTGCGGAAGCTGAGGGTGTGGCGATCGGCCCCGGGGACCCCGAAGCTGTCGGTGGAAGCCCCGGTGGCCAGCACCAGGCGTTCCCAGCTGAGGCTGCGGCCCCCCGCGGTCTGGATGGTGCGGCTTGCCAGGTCGATCCGCTCGACCCGGTCCTGCAGCCAGCCCACGCCCTGACCCGCCAGCACCTTGTCGTAGCGGGGGGCGATCTCCCAGCTGCGCAGTTCGCCGCTCAGCAGTTCGTAGAGCAGGGGAAGGAAGAGGAAGCGCTCGCGCGGCTCCACCAGCAGCACCGGAGGGTGGTGGCGCTCCTGGGCGATGGCCAGGGCCGTGTAGAGACCGCCGAACCCGCCGCCCACCACGATCACCGTGCCGGGTGCTCCCTGGGGTGGCTGGCCGTTGGCGTCCATGGACCGACCCTACCCATCCCCAGCCACCAAGGGTGATGATGGTCCAATGCAGACCCTGGTCCCGACGGGCAGCCCATCCCCCAGTCCGAGCCCGGCTGCTCCGGCTCTTCCGGCTGATCGCCACGGCCAGCCGCTCGACCCCGCCGCGGTGCGGACCGCCCTGGAGGGCCTCGATGCCCAGGGGCGTCTGGCCTGGGCCCTGGAGCGCTTCGGCTCCGGGCTGGCCCTCACCACCAGCTTCGGCATTCAGTCAGCCGTGCTGCTCCACATGGTGAGTCAGCTGGCGCCCGGGGGAGGCGGCGTCCCGGTCATCTGGGTCGACACGGGCTATCTGCCTCCCGAGACCTACCGCTATGCCGAGCAGCTCCAGCAGCTCCTCGGCTTCGACCTGCGGGTGGCGCAGGCGACCCTCAGTCCGGCGCGGATGGAGGCCCTGCACGGGCGGCTGTGGGAAACCGGCCAGCTGGAAGACCTCGAGCTCTACAACCGGCTGCGCAAGGTGGAACCGCTCGATCGGGCCTTCCAGGACCTTGGCGTGACCTGCTGGGCCAGCGGCGTGCGGGGCGGCCAGACCGACCACCGCCGCACCATGGCGCCGCTGGAGCCGGTGCGGGGCCGCTGGTCGCTGCGTCCCCTGCTCGCCTGGAGCCGCAAGGACGTTTTTTATTACATGGAGCAGCACCAACTGCCCCAGCACCCTCTTTTTGAGCAGGGCTACTCCACCGTGGGCGACTGGCACACCAGCGCCCCCGACGACGGCACCACATCCGGGCGGGCCACCCGCTTCGGCGGGCTCAAGCAGGAGTGCGGCATCCACATGCCCGGTTTGATGGGTGAAGGGATCTGAGCCGCCCCGCTGGCTGCTGATCGGCAACAGCCGCTGGCACTGGGCCTGCCCCGATCTCCAGGACTCCGGCCGACTGCGGGTCGAGCACACGCAGCCGGCTGAGCTGGGTGCCGACGCGTCCGCCGCTCTGGTCGCCTGGGCGGCGGTGGGGCCCGTTCCGGCGGGTCTGTTGCCCGCCGAACGGCGCCTCGGCCTCGAGGCGGTACCCCTCGACGACTGCCCCCCCTGGCTCGGCATCGACCGGGCCCTGGCCGGCTGGCAGGCCTGGAGGCGGCTGGGCACGGCGGTGCTGGTGGCCGATGCCGGCACCGTGCTGAGCCTCACCCGGGTGGAGGAGGCCGGCGGCTTCGGCGGTGGCCGCCTGCTGGCCGGGGCGGGTCTGCAGCTGCGGGCCATGGGGGAGGGCACCGCGGCCCTGCCTGGCGATCGGCGGGCCTGGGGCGAAACCCCGAGCTCCCCGGAGGCCTGGCCCAGGGCCACGGCCGAGGCCATGGAGGTGGGGGTGCTGCGGGGGCTGGCCGCCGCGATCGAGGCGGCCCATGGCGAGGCCTGCCGGCTGGTTCCCGGTTGCCGGCTGGTGCTCACCGGGGGCGATGGCCCTGCCCTGCTGCCCCTGCTCTCCAGTTCGGGGGCGGCCTCCGGCCCGATCGAGCACTGGCCCGACCTCGCCCTGGAGGCCCTGGCGCAGCTGTGTCCGCCGCCGCAGGCTCAGGCCAGAGCGAGGTCGGACAGGATCTGATCGGCCATGGTTTCGGCCTTGACCTGGAGGTAGATCTTTTCAATCCGGCCCTCCGCATCAACCACGAAGGTGTGGCGCATCATGCCCATGTACTCGCGGCCCATGAACTTCTTGAGGCCGTAGCTGCCGTAGGCCTCGGCCACCGGGCAGGGTTCGGCATCGGTGAGCAGGGTGAAGGGCAGCTCGTATTTGTCGATGAACTTCGTGTGGCTGGCGGCACCGTCCTTGCTGATGCCGAGCACCCGGATGCCGTGGGCCTGGAGATCGCTCCAGCGATCGCGGAAGTTGCAGGCCTCCTTGGTGCAGCCTGGGGTGTCGTCCTTGGGGTAGAAGTAAATCACCACCCGCTGCCCCCGCAGCGAGGCCAGATTCACGGGGGTTCCCGCCTGGTCGGCGAGGGTGAAATCGGGGGCGGGATCGCCGATCGCGAGGCTCATCCGGGACGGAGGGTGGGGCTCGTGAGCCTAAGGCCGGACCGCGGATGGGCTGCGGATACGCCTGTGGGCAGCGGCGGCGGCCTTGATTACGTTGAAGCTGAACTCTTCTCTTTTACTGCCGTGTCCAAGCGTCTGCTTGCCACCCTGCTGGCGGGTTCGGCCGCCTCCGCCCTGGTCCTCGGTGCCACCCTTCCGGCCGGGGCTGCCGCCAATCCGATTCGCTGGAACACCGGTGGTGCCGTCTGGTCCACCAACCAGGGCGCCGTCGATAGCTTCGTCGAAACCGGCGAGGTGACCGACCGCGGCCTGCAGGGGGGCCTGGCCCGCTCCGGCTGGAGCAGCGAGGAGGTCCGCAGTGGCCTGAGCAAAAGCTACAGCGTGGATCTGGTCGGTGTGAGCGGTTTCCTGTATTCCGACGCGGGCGTCAAGTTCCTCAAGAACGCCACCGCCAGCTACTTCCCCTACGCCACGATGAACACCTATGCGGTGCAGGCGCTGCGCTCGGCGATCCTCAAGGACGCCGGTGACGGGGCCATCTCGGCGGTGGGCATCATGCGGGCCCTGCCGGTGGACTTCCGCCTGGCCGATTTCTGCAACACCTACACCGGCGCCCAGAACATCTGCGCCGAGGGGCGTTGCCAGGCTGGAACGGCCCAGTGCACCTCGCTGTTCTCCTGGTACGTGTTCCTGCCGGCCTGCATTCAGGCCAACCAGGTGCCGAATCCCCTCGACGGCCGCCCCGGGGTGGGCACCCGCCGCGCCATGTGGTGAGGCCAGCCCGGCAGCGTTGCTGCGCCGCCCGGCCCGCCCTTCAGGGCCGGCGGCTGCGCAGCAGCCGGTGCAGCATGGGCTGGGGCAGGGCGGCGCCGAGCTGGTCACGGAACAGCGCGGCCAGTTCGGCGGTGGCCTCCACCCCGATGCCCGCTTCCAGGCGCCGGCTGTAGTCGGCCCCGGCCGCGAACCAGCGCTGCAGCAGCGATTCCTCCAGCCGCAGCTCCAGGGTTTCCTCCCACGCCTCCTCCTCCACCTGCCAGCCGAGGGCCTCGAGGCCCCTCCACACCGCTTCGGCGCCATCAGCGCCGCGCAGCCAGGCCTCTTCCAGCGGGATCGCCGCGGTCAGGGCCGCCTCGCCGCTGTTGCGTCGGCCGCGGCGTCCGGAGGGGGCGGCCCGCAGGGCTGCCAGGCTGCCAGCCGGCCCCAGCCGGGGGCGGCTGAACAGCCAGCGCCCGCCGCTCCCCGGGGCCGCCAGGGCGGTGAGGGCCTCCAGCCAAGCCGCCTGGGCTCCAGCGTCCAGCCCCCGGAAGGGCTGGCGCGCCGCGATCCACTCGAAGCGTTCGCCGCTCTCCAACTGGGCCGCCAGGCTGGGGGGCTGCTCCGGCTGTAGCGTGAGCAGCCGGGGGCGCCGCAGGGCATCCAGCACCTGAAGCTGGGCCTCGAGCCGCTGGCGGTGGTCGGGGTCGACCACGCTCACCACCACCCCCCCTTCGAGCGCGGCCTGGATCGGGTCGAGAGCCCAGAGCAGCGACTGGGCCTCCAGCACCAGCACCCGGTCGAGCCGGCCCAGGGCCGCCCCGGCCCAGAAGCGCTGCCGCAGGCGGTCGAGCCGTTCCCCCTCCCCCACCGCCTGGCGTTGCAGCCAGCGCTCCAGCAGGGGATCGGCCGGAGCGCTGCTGAGCAGGTCGGGGCGTTCGAGGGTGGTTTCGGCCGCCGCCGCCAGCTGGGCGGCCCGGCGCTGCTGCAAACGCTGGCGCAGCTGGCCCTCCCAGCCCAGGCTGCCGGGCTGCCAGAACACCTGGCCCTGCAGCGCCCCCGGCAGGTATTGCTGAGCCACCCAGTGGTCGGCGTAGGCATGGGGGTAGCGGTAGCCCACCCCATCGCCGAAGGCCTGGCCATCGCGGTTGGCGTCCCGCAGGTGGGCGGGCACCTCCTGGCGCCGCGCCTGCCGCACGGTCTTCACGGCGTCGAAGAAACCCAGGCTGCTGTTGCTCTTCTCGGTGCCGGCCAGGTAGAGGGCGGCATGGGCCAGGGGGTAGAGGCCCTCCGGCAGGCCGATGCGGTCGAAGGCGGCGGCGCAAGCCTCCACCACCACCATGGCCTGGGGATCGGCCAGGCCCACGTCTTCGCCGGCGGCGATCAGCATGCGGCGAAAGATGAAGCGGGGGTTCTCGCCGGCCTCCACCATGCGGGCCAGCCAGAAGAGGGCGGCATCGGCATCGGAGCCCCGCAGCGACTTGATGAAGGCGCTGATCGTGTCGAAGTGGGCATCGCCCTGCTTGTCGTAGAGCACGGCCCGCTGCTGGATCGACTCCTCCGCGATCGCCAGGTCGATGCGGATCCCCCCGGCGTCATCGGGTGGGGTGGTCTCTACCGCCAGTTCCAGGGCGTTGAGCAGGCTGCGGGCATCGCCGCCGGCCACATCGAGCAGGTGGTCGGCGGCCTCCGGGGAGATGGCCACTTGGCGGGCGCCGAAGCCCTGCTCGGGGTCGGCCAGGGCCCGCTCCAGCAGGCGGCGCAGATCCTGGGGTTCGAGGGGTTGGAGTCGGAACAGCCGCGCCCGGCTCACCAGGGCCTTGTTCACCTCGAAGAAGGGGTTTTCGGTGGTGGCGCCGATCAGGCTCACGGTGCCGTTCTCCACCCAGGGCAGCAGGGCGTCCTGCTGGGCGGTGTTGAAGCGGTGCACCTCATCGATGAACAGGATCGTGCGCAGGCCGTGGTGGGCCAGCCGCTCCCGGGCGGCCTCCACTTCGGTGCGCAGCTCCTTCACCCCCGCCAGCACGGCGTTGAGGCTGCTGAAGTGGGCGCGGGTGCTGCCGGCGATGATCCGGGCCAGGGTGGTTTTGCCGGTGCCCGGCGGGCCGTGCAGGATCAGGTTCCCCACCCGGTCGGCGGCGATGGCGCGCCGCAGCAGCCGCCCGGGGCCGAGGATCGCCTCCTGGCCCACGAAGTCCTCGAGGCTGCGGGGCCGCATCCGATCCGCCAGGGGCGCGATCTGGCGCAGGGTTTCCTCGCGGCGGTGGCTGAACAGGTCGCTCACGGAGGTCCGCGGACGAGGGCCATCCTGACGCCGCCTGTTCCCGGCAGCGCTGGCCCGATGCGGCGGGGGCCATGGGGCGCTGTGCCATTCCGGCGTAAGGGGGCGGGGCCGCCTGCCTGCGGCGGACCTGGCGCGGCTGGCACGGTGGCTGCCGCACGCTTGAGTTGGCTCGAAGCGTCACCTATGGTTCGGCCCAGACAGCTCTGGCCCGTGCGCCTTCGTTTTCCTGGTTCCCTGATGGCGGGTCTGTCGGCGGCGGCCCTGCTGGCCGGGTGCTCCGAGAGCCGCCCTCCTTCGCCCACGCCGCCCCAGGTGCAGCTGGTGAATCCGCGGGCCTTCAACACCCTCGATTCGGCCGATTACCAGAGCACCCTGGAGGCCATTCGCGAGGTGCGGCTCTCCTCGGAGATTGCCGGTCGTATCACTGCCATGCCGGTGTATGAGGGCCAGCCGGTGAAACCGGGTCAGCTGCTGTTCACCCTCGATCAGGTGCAGCAGCGCGCCACGGTGAACGCCGACGCCGCCGAGGCCCGCAAGAACCGCCTCAACGCCGAGCGCTACATCTTCCTCAACCAGCAGGGCGCCGTCTCCACCAAGGAGCGCGATTACTACGTGACCGAGGCGATCCAGAGCCGCGACAAGCTCAACGCCTCGCTGGCCACCCTTGCCTACAAGAACGTGGTGGCTCCGATTGCGGGTTACGTGGGCAATCTCAACTTCAAGCTGGGCGATGTGATCAAGCCCGGTGAGGTGGTCACCAGCGTGATCGACAACAGCCGCCTCTGGGTGCGGATCGATGTGCCCGGTGAACTCAGCGACCGGGTGCGGCCCGGTCTGCCGGTGTTTCTCAAGGGCCCGGATCCGCGGCGGCCGAAGGCGGTGGGTCGGGTGATCTTCGTGGCCCCCGCCCTCGACAAGGATCGCCAGACCCTGCTGGTGAAGGCCGAGTTCAACAATCCCGACGGCTCATTGCGCAACAACGAGCGGGTTAGCGCCACCGTGGTGTTCGCCCAGCAGCAAGTGCTGGCGATCCCGCAGCAGGCGGTGCTGCTCCAGGCCGGCAAGACCTTCGTATTTCTGGCGGTGAGCGTGGAGGAGGCCAAAAAGCGGCTGGGCCGTGCCATCGAGCCCGAGCCCCTGCCCAACCTGCCGGTGGCGATCCAGGTGCCGGTGACCCTCGGCACCCTCCAGAACGGCGCCTACCCGGTGAAGGAGGGCCTCACCTCCGCCGACACCGTGGTGGTGGGCAATCTCGCCCAGCTGCGCAGCGGCCTGTCGGTGCAGCCGTCCACCGCCATGCTCCAGCCGGGCCCAGGCATGCCGCCTCCGGCCGCTGCCGGAGCTCCCCCGTCCGCCGCAATCAGGTCCGCGGCGCCCACCCCCGGGGCACCCAAGGCCCCATGAGCCTTTCCGATACGTTCATCCGCCGCCCCGTGCTCAGCACGGTGTGCAGCATCCTGATCCTGATGGCCGGCCTGATCTGCCTGCCGCTGCTGCCGATCGAAAACCTGCCCAACATCGCGCCGCCCACGGTGCAGGTGAGTGCCAACCTGCCCGGTGCCGACGCCCTCACGGTGGAGAGCGCGGTGACGGGCCCGCTGGAGTCCCAGATCAATGGGGCGCCGGGGATGGATTACATCACCTCCACCAGCACCGGCGAGGGCAGCAGCCAGATCAACGTGTACTTCAAGGCGGGTACGGATCCTGATATCGATCAGGTGAACGTGCTGAACCGGGTGCAGACCGCCACCTCGCAGTTGCCCCCCCAGGTGAATGCCCAGGGGGTGACGGTGCAGCAAACGGCCAGCAGCTATCTGCTCGTTTACAACCTCACCTCCACCCAGGGTCAGTTTGACAACAACTACCTCAACGGCCTGCTCCAGCTGAATCTCATTTATCCGATCACCCGGGCCGAGGGGGTGGGCCAGGTGAACGTGTTTGGTGCCAGTAATCCGGCCTTCCGGGTGTGGGTGGATCCCCTCAAGTTGGCCCGCTTCAACCTCAGCGTCGACGCGGTGGAGCAGGCGATCAAATCCCAGAACATCGTGGTGATCGCCGGCAGCATTGGCGGTCCGCCTTCCACCCCCAGCAACCGCACCACCTTCCCGCTGCTGGTGGACGGCAACCTCAAGACCGTGCAGGAATTCGAAGATGTGATCATCGGCAAGGGTCCCGATGGCGGATTGATCCGGGTCGGCGATGTGGGCCGGGCCGAATATGCCTTTCAGAACTTCAACCAGTCGGCGATCAACGCCCGTACCGGCTACCCGTGCGTGGGCTTCGGCGTGATCCAGCTGCCGGGCAGCAACGCCATTAGCACCGCCCAAGCGGTGGATGACGTGCTCACCCAGTTCCGCAGCACCCTGCCACCGGGGGTTGTGCTCGAGAAGGTGTTCGACCAGACCGACTTCATCAATGCCTCGATCTCGGGCGCCCTCGATGCCCTGCGTGATGCGGTGGTGCTGGTGCTGCTGATCATCTTCCTCTTCCTGCAGGACTGGAAGGCCACGGCAGTACCGGCTCTGGCCCTGCCGATCGCCCTGCTGGGCGCCCTGGTGTTCGTGAAGACCTTCGGCTTCTCGATCAACGAGCTCACCCTGCTGGGCATCATTCTGGCCACCGGCCTGGTGGTGGATGACGCCATCGTGGTGGTGGAGGCGGTGTCGGCCCGGATCGAGGAGGGCGACCGGCCCTTCCAGGCGGCCTCCAACGCCATGAAGGAACTCACCGGAGCGATCCTGGCCACGGCCCTGGTGCTGCTGGCGGTGTTCATTCCCGTCACCTTCTTCCCAGGTGCCACCGGCGTGATCTACCGCCAGTTCGCGCTCACGATCGTGTTCTCGATCATCGTGTCCACCTTCAATGCGATCAGCGGCAAGCCGTTGCAGTCGGCGTTGCTGCTGGGCGGTGGCAAGACGGAGCCCCGCGGCATTCGCTGGACCGTGATCGGCGGGGTGTTTGGCGGCCTTTACGGCGCCCTGGCCGGCGGCTGGGTCGCTTCGCTGCTGCTGGGTGTGCTCGGGGCGGTGGTGGGCACCTTCCTGATGCCGATCTTCACCGCCTTCAACGCCGGCTTCGAGAAGCTCTCCCTCGCCTATGGCCGCATTCTCAAGCAGGCGATCCGGCTGCGGCGTCTGGTGGCCTTTGTGCTGCTCGGCGGGGTGGCGCTCACCGGCGTGGCCTTCGCCGCCATCCCCACCGGCTTCGTGCCCACCGAAGACCAGGGCTATGGCCTGGGCATCATCCAGTTGCCGCCCCAGGCGTCGATCGAGGCCACCATGGAGGTGGCCACAAAGGCTCAGGCGATCCTGGCCAAGGAAGAGGAGATCATCTCGGGCGAGATCGTGGGCGGCGCCGGCTTCAATGGCGGGGCGCTCAACCAAGGCCTGTTTTTCTTCGGGCTCAAGCCCATCGATGAGCGGAGCGGCAAAGGTCAGTCCGCCCAGGAGATCATCGCCCGGCTCAACAAGCAATTCCATGAGATTCCCGGCGCCCTGGTGATGGCTCAGTCGCCGGCGGCGGTGCCCGGTTTCAGCGCCCAGGGCGGCCTCTCGTTCCAGTTCAACGACCTCAGCAATGGCGGCTACAGCCCCACCGACCTGAGCCAGATGGCGGGCAAGCTGATCGGCAGCGCCAAGGCCACCGGCAATTTCTACAACCTCTACACCCAGTTCGTGAGCGATGCGCCGGTGTGGCGGTTGGATATCGACCGCGACCGGATGGCCTCCCTCAACATCGACTACAGCCAGGCGATGCAGGTGCTGGGCACGATCAATGGCGGCAGCTTCATCAACCAGACCTACGAACAGCAGCAGTACCGCCAGGTGTATCTGCAGGCCGATGGCGCCAGCCGCGATGTGGTGCAGTCGCTCAACAACCTCTACGTGCCGGACCGCAGCGGCAAGCTGATTCCTCTTGCCAACGTGGTGAAGGCCCGCCTCGACAGCGAGCCGCCGATCATCAGCCACTTCAATCTCTACCGCTCTGTGCTGATTCAGGGTGTGGAGAATGTTGGCCGCAGCAGCGGCCAGGCGATCGACAGTCTGATGGCCACCTTCCGCCAGCTGAGCTTCAGCAACATCGGCTCCGACTGGTCGGCCCTGACGCGATCGGAGGTGCAGGCCGGCTCTCTGGCTGCTCTGGTGTTCGCGCTTGGCATCGTGGTGGTTTATCTGGTGCTCTCAGCCCAGTACGGCAGCTACATCGACCCGCTGATCATCCTGATGACCGTGCCGTTGGCCATGCTCGGGGCCCTGGCCTTCCTGGTGCTGCTGGGCCAGGTGAACAACGTGTATGCCCAGGTGGGCCTGGTGACCCTGATCGGGCTGGCGGCCAAGAACGGGATCCTGATCGTGGATCTGGCCAACCAGCGGATGGAGCGCGGCATGACCGCCAGCGAGGCGGCGATCGGCGCCGCCAGCTCCCGCCTGCGCCCGATCCTGATGACCGCGATGGCTGCTCTAGCCGGCTTCTTCCCGCTGATGGTCGCCACCGGCGCCGGGGCCCTCAGCCAGCGCTCCCTGGGTGCTGTGATCTTCGGCGGCCTGCTGGTGGCCACCGTGCTCAGCCTGTTTGTGGTGCCCTCGTTCTATGTGCTGATGAAACAGCTGGAGGCCTCCTGGTTCCCCGCCAGCGCTAAGACGGAGGCTCTGCCGGCCGAAGGACCCGGCGAGTCCACCGAGGCCTGAACGCCCCCCGCCCCCCCGCCCCAACCCCCATGCCCCTGCCGCCTCCTCTGGGCTACACCCCGCGCCGCCAGCTGCGGGTCGACCGCCGCCGGATCCTGTTCGCCTCCAGCCTGGCGGCCGTGGCGGGCACCGTGCTGATGCTGCTGGTGCACCGCGCGGCCCACACGCCGGGCCAGCCGATCAAGCCGATCCCCCTGCTGGGGGCTGTGCTGGTGGTGGCCGGCGCGGCCAGCTGCGGGGCCTGGGGTGAAACGATGCGCCAGCTTGCCCTCACCCAGCTGGGGGAGCCCGACGGGCCCGAACAACTCTGAGGAGGGGCTTGATCAGGTGATCACCGTGGGCCGCTCCATGCCGGTGCGCACCTTGATTTCGGCCAGGGCGTCGATGGCGCTGATCAGATCGCCGAGGGCCACCTGGGGATCCTGGCCCAGGTCGCCACTGGGGGGCACGTAGCTCTCCAGGTACACCCGCAGGGTGGCGCCCTGGGTGCCGGTGCCGGAGAGGCGCAGCACGACGCGGCTGCCGTCGTCGAGCAGGAGGCGCAGGCCCTGGCCGCTGGTGAGGGAGCCGTCCACCGGATCGGTGTAGGCGAAGTCGTCGGCGGTGGCGATCGTGCGGCCGGCGAAGGGCTGGCCCACCAGCTGCGGCAGCATCGCCTTGATGCGGTCGTAGAGGCCGTGGGCGGCATCGCTGGCAACCGCTTCGTAGTCGTGGCGGGAGTAGTAGTGGCGGCCGAAACGGCTCCAGTGCTCCGCCATCACCTCGGCCACCGAGCAGCCGCGCACCGCCAGGATGTTGAGCCAGAAGAGCACCGCCCAGAGGCCGTCCTTCTCGCGGATGTGGTTGCTGCCGGTGCCGAAGCTCTCCTCGCCGCAGAGGGTGATGCGGCCGGCATCGAGCAGGTTGCCGAAGAACTTCCAGCCCGTTGGGGTTTCGAAGCAGGCGATGCCGAGCTCGGTGGCCACCACATCCACCGCGGCGCTGGTGGGCATCGAGCGGGCCACACCGGCCAGCCCCTCGGCGTAGCCGGGCACCAGGGTGGCGTTGGCGGTGAGCACCGCCAGGCTGTCGCTGGGGTTCACAAAGCAGGCGCGGCCCAGGATCATGTTGCGGTCGCCATCGCCGTCGCAGGCGGCGCCAAAGGCGTAGTCGGTTCCCTCGAGCAGCAGCTCGGCCAGCTCATGGGCGTAGGTGAGGTTGGGGTCGGGGTGACCGCCGCCGAAATCCTCCAGGGGAGTGCCATGGCGCACGGTGCCGGCCGGAGCTCCGAGCAGCCCTTCGAGCAGACGGGTGGCGTAGGGGCCGGTCACGGCGTGCATGGCATCGAAGGCCACGCGGAAATCACTGTTCAGCAGGGCGCGGATCCGATCGAAATCGAACAGCTTCTGCATCAGGGCCACGTAGTCGGCCACGCCGTCGACCACCTCCACCACCAGCTCACCGAGCCGCTGCTCGCCGGGGGCCTCCAAATTCAGCGGGGCGGCCTCAACGATCCGGTAGCCATCGAGGCTCTTGGTGGCGGCATACACCGCATCGGTGAGCGATTCGGGGGCCGGACCGCCGTTGGCGCCGTTGATCTTCACGCCGAAGTCGCCATCCGGGCCGCCGGGGTTGTGGCTGGCCGAGAGGATGATGCCGGCGATGGCGCCGCGGCTGCGGATCAGGTTTGAGGCCGCCGGGGTGGAGAGGATGCCGCCGGTGGTGGTGATCAGCCGGGCCACGCCATGGGCCGCCGCCATCCGGGCGATCACATCGATGGCGTGGCGGTTGCCGAAGCGGCCGTCGCCGCCCACCACCAGGGTGCCGCCAACGACGCCGGGGATCACCCGCAGCGAGGCCTCGATGAAGCTTTCGAGGTAGTGGGGGGTCTGGAACTGCCGGCTGCTCTTGCGCAGCCCCGAGGTGCCGGGTTTCTGGTCGGTGAAGGGCTGGGCCAGGGCGATGTGCTGCACGGCGGCAGGATCGGTGCTGGACATCGGGGCCCGCTCAGGATGTAGGGAGTCAAGGCTAGCCGCCCGCTTCCGGAGCTCCTGTCGGGATCGAAAGCCGTGAATAGGGTTCGGGCCAGGCCCCTTCCCCTGCCGCCATGCCCAGCCGTCCCCCTTTCCCGCCGGCGGAGCGCGCTCCGAAGCGGCGCCTCGCCTTGGGCCTGGCGCTCGTGCCTTCGCTGCCCACCGGGCTGGCCGTGCTGTTGGGGATGGCGGCGCCGCTGCTGGCGATGCCGACGCCCGTCTGCAGCGCGCCCCTGTCCTACGGGGAGGCGGTGGCCAAGGGCCGTCAGGCCGCCACGGCGGTGCTGGCGGGAGCGGGGGCTGAAACCTGCCTGCGGGGCAAGATCACACGTGCCCTGCTCGGCCTGGCCGACAGCTGCACGGCCGCGGGCGAACGCGGACCGCTCTGCGCCCTGGCGGAGCAGGCGGTGGTGGTGACGCCGATGAGCCTGGCGTTCATGCGCGACACCTCCCGCCAGATCCTCGCCCTTTCGCCGCCGGCCCCCTGATCGGCCCCGCTCAGGGGGTCACGCCGCGCAGGTTGAAGCCCTTGCCGCCCGGAATCTCGATGGGCTTGGTGGCCTGGGGCACAAAGGGCTGGCGGCAGTAGGCGCCCACATCGCGGCTCGCCTTGTCGATCGGATCACGGCGCTCCAGGCTGTTGGTGGGCGCGGTCACGGACTTCTGCCGCACCGACCACAGGGCGTCCTTGCAGGCGGTGGACAGGCGCGGGTGGTCGAGCAGGGGATCGGCCAGGCTGCGGGCCTTGCTGCAGGAGGGCGCCGTGTTCTCCCGGCCGCAGGCCAGGGTCTCGAGCTGGATCGTGCGGAAGGTGGTGGCCGGCGGGTAGGCCACCTCGGCGGCCCGCAGCGGCGACGCCGCCAGCAGGGCCAGGCCGGCGGGCAGGGCCAGGCGGCTCAGGGATCCGGTGCGGAGCGGAGCCATGGACAGGGGAACGAGCGCCTTCCCATGCTGGACCCTCAGGGCAGCGGCAGACCGTTGCGCAGGGTCGGTTGACCGGCCTGCCACCGGCGCCGCAGCAGCGGCCCGCTCCAGTCGGCGGTGGCCGCGAGCAGCCGGCGCAGCCAGGGTCGCTCCAGCAGCAGGCGGGCGCGCCCCAGCTCCTGGCGCTGGTGGGCCTGGATCCGGCGGAGCTCCGGCAGCCGCAGGCGGGCGACTTCGGCCAGGGTGTGATCCAGTTGGCCCAGGGTTGGTTCTCCCCCGGCGCAGGGCTTCAGCAGGGGCACGAGCAGCTCTGCCGCCACCACCGCATCGCGCAGGGCCATGTTGAGGCCCTGGGCCCGCAGCGGACTCATCGGATGGGCCGCATCCCCCAGCAGCAGCAGCCCGGGCCGGTGCCAGACCTCCGCCAGGGCCGGCCGGATGACCAGGCGCTGGGGGGTGGGGATCGCGCTGTCCGGGAGGTTTCGCCAGAGCCGGGCCAGCTCCGGCGGGCTGATTCGTGCCCAGCGCTCCGGCCAGGGGAGCGCGGTGCCCCCTGCTGCACCCTCAGCCGCCCCCCCCGCCAGCCAGCCGAGCCGCAGGCCGCCGTGGGCCGTGGCGAACAGGGCCAGGCTGCCGCCCTGCCCCACCAGGGTGAGGAAGCGGCCGTTCAGCCAGGGCGCCAGTGCCGCGGCCGCCTCCCCCTCCAGTTCGAACCAGAGCACCTCCACCGCCGTGGCGTCCTCCTGGCGCTCCAGGCCGGCCCGGCGCCGCAGCAGGGAGCCCCGTCCATCACAGGCCACCACCAGGTCGGCCTCGAGCACGCTGCCGTCGTCAAGCACCACCCCCACCACCCGCTCCGCCGCCGGCTCATCAGCCGCGTGGGCGGGATCGGGTCGTCCGGGGGCGAACCGCAACTGGTCCACGCCGCAGCCCTGGTGCCAGTGGAAGGAGGGGTGGCGCTGAGCCTCCTGCAGCAGGGCCTGCAGCAGGGCCGCCGTGCTGATCAGGGTGCAGGGGCGTCCGCCGCCGATCGGTTCGGCCACAGCAAACAGGGGCCGCTGCTCCAGCCAGAACTCCCAGCTGCGCAGGGGCCGCTGCGGCAGGGCGGCCAGGGCCTCGCCGAGGCCCAGTTGATCGAGCGCCTCCAGGCCACTCGGCATCAGGCCATCGCCGCGGCTCAGCTGCTCGTGGCCGTTGCGGCTCTCCACGAGCTCCACGGCCACCCCGGCGCGGGCGAGCTGCAGGGCCAGGGCGCTTCCGGCGGGACCTGCCCCCACCACCACCACCCGCGGCGAGCTGGGTCCGGGGGATGGCTTCAGCAGAGGGGGTTGAGGGGGGCCTGTGGCGAGGGCGGCGGCGGTGCCAGGCCCTGCAGGGCGTGCTTCTTGGTGAGCAGGTAGTCGACCAGTTCCTGCTGGAGGGTGAGCAACTCGCTGGTGCAGCCGCGGAACGCGGCCCGGTGGCGGATCTCATCGTGCCGCGTGTGCAGATCGCGCAGCATCAGATCGATCGCATCAAGCCGAGGCGAATGGATGCGGGAGGAAGGAACCGGATCCATGGGGCTCCGCTCAGACCACGGTATGAATTCTCATCGTAGTCGTCGCCGGCCTCCCGACCCCGAGGCGCGCTGCCGTTGGCTGCAGTGCCCGCACCTCCGCCCCCCGCACCCTCCGGCCGCTGCTGGCCGCTGCCGCAGCGGCGCCGCTGCTTCAACTGTTTGCGCTCCATCCGGGCCGTGATCCCCAGCTCGGCGCCCCGCCAGAGGCGATCGGTTTCGGCCGCGAAGTGGGCCGCCAGCAGCGGGGAGTCGAGGCGCAGCAGGGTTTCGTCGTTCTGGAAGGCGGCGCTGGGGCTCCAGTTGAAGGAGCCGGTGATCACGCTGCGCCCATCGAGCACGGCGTACTTGTGGTGGAGCTTGTCGCCACCGGCCAGCCGCGGGGTGCCCACCCCCTCCAGCGCCTGCCGCCAGGGGCGATTGCCGGCCTCCAGCAGGCAGCGGTGGTCGGGTTGGCTCACCGCCAGCAGATCGAGCACTTCGCTGAAGGGGCGGGCGGCGAAGCCGGGATCGGCCAGCAGCCGGATCGCCACCCCCCGCTGCTGGAGCCCCGCCAGGCCATCGGCGAGGTTCTGGGCGGAGAACACGAACAGGGCCAGGTCGAGGCGCCGCTGCACCCCGGCCAGCTGCTGCTCGAGCCAGCGCAGCCCGTTGGCGCCGTCGCGGCGGCGATGGGGCGCGAACAGCACCTCCACCCGGGTGGGACCGATCTGCACCTGGCGGGGCGGCCCCTCCTGTTTGCCCAGCCCGAAGCGGCTGTCGGGCCGGCCCCCCGGCCCATCCCCCCAGAGCTGGGCGAATTCGGTGGCGAACAGGGCCGCCAGCTCCGGACTCCGCAGCCGCAGCAGGTGGTTCACGTTGCCCCGGGTGGCGGGATCGTCCCGATCGCCGTGGATGCAGGAGGGGCTGAAGTTGGCCGAGCCGGTCACCACCACCCGGCGGTCGGCCACCAGGAACTTGTGGTGCATCAGGCCGCTGCCGCTGCTGCCGTCGGCGCTGTCGTCGAGCAGGGGCACCCGGCCCTGGAGCAGCAGGGCCACCGCATCCCCCTGGCCGAGGGCCGCCAGCTGCTCGACCCGGTGGCGCTGGTGGGGCGGCAGCGACGCGCGGTCCACGGGGTGCAGCGTGCTCCAGGGGGTGCTGTAGGTGTTGTCCAGCACCACCCGCACCCGCACGCCCCGCCCCTGGGCCTGCACCAGGGCGGTCGCCACCCGGGGCAGGGAGAGCTCCTGAACGGCCACCAGGATCTCCTGCCGTGCCGAAGCGATCGTGTCGAGGATCAGGGCCTCGAGGTCATCGCCCTGGCGCCACTGCCCGCTGATCGGGCTGCGGTAGCGATGGGTGCCCCCCTGGTTGAAGGCCACCTCAATCCCCGGCGGCAGGGGCAGCTCCGCCGGGGCTGTCCCCTCGATCCGGGCCGTGGCGGCACCGCAGCCCCCCAGCAGGAGGGAAAGCCCCAGGCAGCACGCCAGCCGGGGGCGGGGCAGAATCCCGGGCCTCGCTGGGACGGCGGGAGCGTGGCTGGCAAACGGGGGCATGGCGCCGCCGGCCGCCCGCTTCGATCCGGCCACGGCCCGGCCGCCATCAGCATTCCCGCCGCTGGACGCCGCTCAGGAATGCCCGGGCATCTCGGAGGTGCGCAGCATCGCCACGAACCAGAGAGAGCCGATCAGCACAGCGGCCAACACGCCAGCGGTGATGCTCACCCGAGCCATCAGCAAGGCCACCGCCAACGGGAAGAGGAGAGCGCCGGCGAGGGGCGTGAAGGCCACCAGCAGGCGCAGTGCGGCGGATGGGGTGGAATCAATCGTCATCTCAGAACCACTCGGCCACGGCCTGGCTGGCGGGATTGCTGTTGTCTTCCGGGGTGGTGCGCTTGAACTCGAGGGTGATGTTGCGCTTCTGCTCGCCGTCGGCGGCGATGGCCTCGATCGGGTAGAGCTGCTGGCCGTCGCGGAAGGGCACCTGGATGCGGAAGGTGCCCTCGGG
>JBILUS010000017.1:0-51143 GCA_044370835.1 Cyanobium sp.
CCACAATGACTATGGAGCTCACTATTTTTTTATTCGCCTATTTGCCATGATAGTTGACTGGGGTGATGAAAAGGCTAAGGTAGAAAATTATTGCGATGATGCCATCTTCAACCGCCGACCGCAGTTTGCCAAGTCCCGCCCAGCGGCCATTCTGGCCCTATTAAGTCTTCAGCCCGAACGATTAAATTCTTCTCTAACTCAACTGCTGGACCCTGAACTGGAGGCGAATTGGGAATGTCGCTATGCGTCGTGGATGGCGGCTGCACAAATGATTGGAATGGGCATGTCGATCGGCACTCAACTCGTGCACTTGCACATCAAGACTAATGATCCAAATGCTTTTGTCGAGAGCAAGAAACGGCAGGTGGCTGGGTTACTCACTGATTTCTGAAAATCGTGTCTTTGTGCTTCCATTGCTTGCCCAATAGCTCACGAACGCCTGTCCGGCAGGTCTTGGAACCTTTGCCACAGCACGTAAAATTTTAAAAGTACGCTTTGGCCCCATCGGCCAAGCACCTACTTCTTGTATGGAGGTGATCTCACCCCCTAACGAAAGCAGACAGTGTTCGAATCGATCGATCAGAGATTGATCAACTGTCTCAAAGATAAAGTTAGTCCCACGGCAGATTAGATGCTGTGATCGAATCCAACTTTCCAGCTGATGCTGTGGACTCTTTGTACCCATCTTCCTTAGCTGATCTCATGAATATTCTGGAGCCAGGCTTTATCGAGATGGTCGCCATAGCGATGGGATCGGCTAAAGCGTAGAGGTCCATGCTCAGATCCCCAGAGATAGGCGTGCGTACTCGGGTCAAAGCCGCGATCTCGGCTCAACCAGTGATCCTTGCCAAAATCTACTTCGCTGTCAAGATAGGTCAGTTGTCCATCGCGGGGAATCAGGCATTTACAACCCGGCTCCACTTCACCCCTGAAAGAACCATCTTCTTTCTGGCGAAAGACCATCGCGCAGCCTGGACGGGGCAGCAGATCATCTACGACGATCCCAGACAGGAGTTCGGGGCGAGATCCTGCTCCGGCTGTGCGAATTCCGTTACGAAGACCGAAGTTGAGCATCACAAGATGGTCGTCTGCATTGATTAGCTGATGCACTCCCTGACGGTATGGACGCCAAGGATCATAATCATAACTCTGCTCAGAGTAAAACCAAGGGCCACGAAAAGTCTCCCATGGAAAGGGACGAAAGAAAATGTTGATATGAGCGAACTTGGATGGCTCTGCCTTTGCCTGTTGATGGTTGCTGAAACAGCCAGAAATGGTCTGAGCGAAATGCAGTATGGATGCAGAATCCATGGCTCAAGCCTCTATTCTCCTGATTTCCGAGCTGAAGGAAGTCTGCAATATGCCCGATCCCTCTGATGTTCGTAGAACAGAGGATCGGCAACGCACGTGCTCAGAGAGAAACCAGATTCGTTCCTCTGCTATTGATTGACTATAGACAGTCTTGAGGATAAATGTGCCATCATCGAGAAAGCTATAGGAGGCAACTGCCGGCTCCGATTCTGCATAGCCTGTGCTACGCAGCAGCTGCCCCGTTAGTTCGGTTCTTGGAATCGGAATCAGGATGCTGGTTCCTTGAGAAACTGCCGTGGTATCATCTGGTTCCCAATCAGACTCTGCCTGCCAAGTTATCTGAAAAGGGCATGAGATCTTGGAAGGCAAAATAGACTGCATTGCTAGGTAGTCTACCACTTCTTCGTGGTCAATCGCTAGCCGTTCGATACTAATATTGCTGATGACATCCTCAAACTGTCTAAAAGCCAGAGCGTGCGCAGAACGCATCGACCGCCATTGCCCCTCTGAGCGGGCAACGAACTGCTCAATGCTCATAGGCCAATTGCGGGAGTGTGGCGTGCCTATCAGATTCTGGGCGGGCGGCCTGCACCATGTGGACCAGGCTGTGGATCATTAGATCCCTTGCCACAGAAGAACTGGCCTTGATCACTCTGGATGGGACCTGTGTGAACCGAGACTGGGATTGCATTTTGGGTTAGGGAGATCAGGATATGGTGGGAAGAACTAGGCTGTTTCCTTCTAGGTCAAACTGCTTGCCTGTCCCACCATAAACCAGGTTAGGAGTCCAAAAAGCGTCGATCAACCATTTGTAACCGATAGAATTATGCCGCCGCGACGTTGCACACTCTGTAGCGTTGCGGTGAGGCTGCTGAAGGGGACAACGGACACTTGAACAGCTCGGCGGTTCACTCCGGTTGGCGTCAATGTGCTCCAGCTGATGCGATAGCGACGCTGATTGCGGCTAGAACTTACCCCCCGGTTACTACGAGCAGCAGTGGCCGGTGCCGAACCCGTTGCAAGGCTTGCTTTCAGGATCGGTCGTGTACCCCCATCAAAGGCAGCGAAATCACCTCTTAGATTCAGAGAGCGCACATAGGTGATATTGCTTTCTCCAGTGGTGGTAGCGGTGGTACGCCAGTGAGGAACGCTGTCGAAACCGAAGGCATTCACGTACTCAGCGGAATAGACATAGCTGTCGATTTCGGCTTGATACCCTTCCGCTGCCAGTCGCTGAACATGCTCGCTCAGTTCTGTCTGGTTGCGCGGAGCTCGGCCCAGCAGGTGTTTGAAGTTGAGTTCAACGAAACGATAGGGTCCATTCTTTTCGAGAAACAGTCTGCGATAGGTGTCTGAGCAGGCAAGGGCGGAAATCAGTCCCTGAACTGTGAGGTCACCTTGGAGGAAAAGACTTTCAGCGGTCGCAACCAGCTGCTCTTCCATCAAGTGTGCATTGCCAAACACTTGCCGGTATGCAGCTCGCAGGATGTCCTGGGCATGGGCTTGGTCTTGCGCTGAGGACGTGGTGAGTGTGAGGGTCATTGCGATGAAGAAAACAGCAAAGGGAGAAACGAGTGTTTAAATAAAAGCAGCGGGAATAGCCAGGCTTAGGCAACTTCAGTGATTGAAATGATGCGTCCGCCACGGCGGTGGATGTAGGCCAATTGCGTGGTCATATCCTTACCAGAGACTAGGTAGCTGGCGTTGGGTGTGCGCTGGCGGCCGCCTGCGGGTTGCGCCTGGACGGATATCCGATACCGTTTTGTTGTGGGGTCAACCGAGCCGCTGAAGGCGGAGCGGCGGTTTAGGCGTACCTTGGTGCTGCTCCAGCCGTCTGGAAGAGCCTTGGCACCTAACGAGGTCACCAAGCTGGAGGAAGTTTGCACGCTGTCGCTACTTGAGAAGCCCTGCACCAGCGCCAAGTGACGATTAAATCCAATTTGGTTGCGGCCATTCTCCGTTTGGATTCGGGCGTATGGAACAGTGTTTTCGCCAAACCATTGTTGATATTCTGTGCCATCAAGGTAGCTGCTGATTTCCGCTTCGTAGCCTTGAACGGCCAGCCGCTGGATATGTTCACTCAGCTCGGCTTGGCTAGCAGGCGCGCGTCCCAGCAGGTGCTTGAAGTTGAGTTCAACGAATCGATAGGGAGCATTGCTCTCGAAGAAGCGACGTCTGTATTCCGGTGAACAGGCAACTGCGCGGACCAACTCGCGCGTGCTGAGGTATCCCTCGGCGAACTTGCTTTCGGCGCTGAGTACCCTTTCGCTTTCCATGAGATGGGGGTTGCCCATCACTTGGCGGTAGGTCGCACGGAGCAACCCCTGAATCTGATCGGCTGTGTCTCCCGGAAGACGTTGGAAGATTTCCTGGCTGCGCTGGCCGAGCCCGAATCCCACATACAGATCGCCACGCAGTGGAACGGAATCTCCTCCATCGCTGCTGCTACGACGCACAGGCACAAAGGCTGCGCGACCCGTTCCAGTTACTCCGAATCCTCCAAAACTTTGGGCTCGGTACACCTGGGTTGGGACACTAATCGTGATGGGCTGATTCCTGGCCAGACTCACGAGGAGCTTACTCTTGGAGCCGATCGCGGAATCGCTGCCAGCAAAGTTTTGCTCCAGGGCGGCGATGCGATTGAAGGCCGATTGTGGCGAGCCGGCAGGGCTGTTCCAAGTCCGGATGTAGGGGGCCGTGTCGTCTCCGAATGAACGTCCGTACTCTTCGCAATCAATGAGGGCGTCGATGCTCGCGTCAAAGCCGCTGCTAGCAATTCTCGCCACTTCGGTGCTCACTTCGGCCTCATCCAGTGGTGGGCGACCAAGTAGATGCTTGATTGCCAATTCAACGCAGCGATGGGGCGCCACGGCTTCATAGAAGCGTGAGCGGTAAAAAGACGACTTCGCGAGGGAGCGAACGAACTCTCTAACCGTTAGCTGGCCATGCTTCAGTTGCGATTCTGCAGATTCGAGGCGCTCACTTTCCATCGGCATGGTGTTGCCGAAGACATGCCTGTAACACGCATTTATCACAAGGTTAAGGCTGGATTCATCATCACCAGCCTTGTAGCTAACCGGATTGTCCTGAAGAGGCGTAGCGCCAAAGCTGAGTGCAAAGGATTGGTTGCTCATTAGACCTATCAGAGGGGGGCGAGGGGGAGTGCTGGCTTGGGGAGCGACTATGTATCCAAACAGTTTTGATGGTTCTTAGAGTCGAGTGGCAATCATTGAATAGTCATGCGGGGGTAATGCTGGCGATCACTCCTCCTTCGCGGTGGATCTGCTTATATTTCGCCGACAACTGATCGAAGGGTACGAAGTAGGTGCGGTTCGATTGCTTGTAACGAGAAACCGGCCTCACGTTGTTGGCGCGATACGCTGTCACATCCACTCGATAAATGCGACCTTCTGCGCTAGCGCCTACTCCCAAACGGGTTTGGGCATCCTGGAGATTAGACGATGGCCTGAAACTCCAGCCCTGGCTGTCCGGTGAGGAGGGTGGAATTACTGCAAGCGCTCGGTTGAGATAGGCATTCCCACCAAGCCGCGAAGCCTTACCAGCCAGACTGCCCTTGAGGCTGCTGCTGCTGGCCCCCCTGAGTAACTGGAAGTTCCAAGTAAACTCCTGCATGGTTAGACAGCTTTCCGTCTTCCATCCCCTCTGGAAGGGAACAGTCCACTCACCAAAGGCGATCTGGTATTCGTCTGAATCTATGAAGCTGTCAATGTCTGCGTCATAGCCATGGCTATCGAGGCGTTCTGCGTGAGCACGCATCTCTTCGAAATCCGCAGGTGCACGACCAAGCAAGTGTCTGAAGGCCAGTTCGATATAGCGGTAGCGTGGGCAGGCATCGAAGAAACGGGCTCGATAGAGATCGCTCTTGGCGATGTAACGAATAAACTCACGTACGCTAAGCTCACCAAGCTTTAGCTGGGACTCTGCGACCAGCTGGCGCTCGCTCTCCATCACATAGGCGTTGCCCAACACTTGGCGGTAGGCTGCCTGAATCAGCTGCTCTTTGTTCGCATCGCTATCTCCAGGAAGCAACTCGAGGGGTGTTTCGCTGTCGAATCGCTCAACCCCTAGGATTGAGGCGGGGCCGAAGGACATGATATTGAATTCCTGGGATGACCCGAAGATCATCCTATGAAGGCGGCCATTTTGGCCAGTAGATTTACAAATCGCAATTCCGTCTTCGCCTGACTTGCTTGGGGCCTTGGGATATTGCCCCGCCCATTGCTGCGGGCCCATGGCTGGACAGCCCTTTTCCCTTGCGGCAACGAGCAACAGCCAACAATATTGGAAGTTTAGGAGTTTTTAAAGCAGTCCTAGTCCATGCAGTGGGCCGTGCCTGATGATCACCTCCATCATGACTGCGGCAGCCCCAAGCATCGCTACTCGTCCGTTCCACAGCTCAGAGTCGTTGTTCCAGCCCCAGGCCCACTTGTTCTGGGGTTTGAGATTCACCTTGGTGGGTCGCTGAGCAGCTTGATCGAGATCGGTTTCCGTTTCAGCCATCGCCTGCTGCACTAGGTCGGTCAGGGCGGCAATGAACGCTGGATCCGTGTCCAGCGCAGGGACGCGCCGAAAGTTTTTTATTCCGGCTGCTATGGCAAGCTCTCGGTATTCCATATCGATTTCTTCTAGGGTTTCGATATGCTCGCTGACAAAACTGATCGGCACTACCACAAGGTCTTTAACTCCTTGCGCTCCCAGTTCCTGCAGGGCATCTTCGGTGTAGGGCTTGAGCCATTCGACTGGACCAACACGGCTTTGGTAGGCTAGGGTGAAGGGATTGGTATAGCCTAACTGCTGCTTTAGTTGCTCAAGGATCAGCTTGCTGCTGGCCAAGATTTCTAATTGATAGGGATCACCGTCTTCCTCCACGTAGCTCTTGGGCACACCATGGGCGCTGAAGAATACATGAGCAGATGGCGGATCCTCACAGGCTTTTATTTCGTGTGCGATCAAATTAGCCAGCGCTTGGATGTAGCCAGGATGGTCATACCAGCTACGGATGCAGCGGATTGGCAGGCGGCTGAAGGTTGGATCGGTATTGCGCAAGCGTTGCAGCTCCCGGAAGCTCGAGCCACTGGTGCTGATCGAGAAGTGAGGATAAAGCGGCAGCACAACAACTTCATCCATTCCGTCGGCCTTGAGGTCTGCTACAGCGGATTCGGTGAATGGATGCCAGTAGCGCATGGCTACGTAGCTGGTGGCATCCACTCCATGGAGTCGCAGGCTGCTTTGTAGGTCTTGGGCCTGCTGTCCCGTGATGCGTCGCAACGGCGAACCTCCTCCGATCGAGCGGTAGGCCTGCCGTGACTTGCCGCTGCGTAAGCTGCTGATCAGCCATGCGAATGGCTTCTGCATCGCTGATACCGGCAGGCGGATGATCTCCGGATCTGAGAATAGATTGTAAAGAAAGGGCCCAACGTCCTGGATCCGTTCCGGTCCGCCAAGGTTCAGCAGGACAACGCCGACTCGTGGTTTTCGTTTGGTTGCAGATGGTTCCATGCGGGCTTCAAATGCACGATTGGATTCAGCCATGAAGGCTTTCGCGCGTCGTTCGGCGTGTCAGTGGATTCCAGCAGTCAAGTTCCTGGAAAGCCCGGCCAAGCAGAGATCCTCGAAGGGTGTCGATGTCGATTGCACCTGAAAAGTCAGCCCCGCGAATGCAGCTAGCGCCGCTTAAATCACTGTTTTTGAGCTCTGCATGTCGGAAATCCACATAGTCAAGCTGGCAGTTCAGGAATCGAGTCCCCTCACACAATGCACCTCTCAATAGGGCATGGCGAAGATCTGCTCCAGCCAGTCGTGCCCCTCGCAGGCAAGCACCTGAGAGATCAGCTCCGCTGAGATAGGCACCCATTAACGATGCTCCTTCTAGATCCATGCCGGCAAGATCTGCATTGTTGAGAAAAGCCCCATTAAGCCGTGCCTGCGGGCCGATTGCACCACAGCTCCGGAAATCAAAGCCGTGGGGCCATATTGTGTGGCTGTCATAACGAGCCAGGCGTAGATCCGTTTCTTCAAGTCGGCAGCCATGAAGGTTAACACCTCTGAGATCTACTCGGCATAATCGCGCCTTGGAAAAATCCATCTCACCAAGTCGTAGGTTGCGCCAGTCGGCTCCCCTGGCATCAATTGGACCGGCATGTCTATCGTCAGGAGGTTTCTGCTGTTCGGGCGTATTGCTGTAAAAGGAGAGTGAAGCGATGGGGGAATAGGAAGCCATGATATCTGATGGGTTGATATGTTGCTTGGTTAATGGCGACTTCGTTGTCTTTGCTGCCTTGTGCTTCCAGTCAATGGATCTCCAGATTGGAGCCGAAATGAAGCCCGAACTCTTTGGCAAACCTGCTGTTGCTGGTGTCAGGAGTTGTGCCAGCAATGAGATCATAGGGGGACCTCAGTGTCTGAACTGGATCGTTGGGGTAGCTTTTGGATCATCTGCTCAAGATGAAGCAAGGCCTCTCTTAAAATTGATGCATCACTTGGGCTGGCGTATGTAGAATAGTCTGATACTGCCTCAGACTTCAGAAATCCTATCGCCAGCGCCATGCTGCTGATTGGCACGGCTAACTCTCGATACAAATCGCTAAGACCCTGTACACCGCCAGGTTGTGTGAACGCTGGGCGGCCTGCCGCAACCGCATAAATGGTCACCCTAAGAAAGTGCCAACAGTCGCGCCAACACGCTTCCGCTCTTTCCTCAGGGTATAGTGCGCCACCGGGCAGGTTCAAGCTTGGATCTTTCTCAAGCAATCGATTCTTGGCAGACGTAACGAACTGCGGAGTCTTTGACAGAAGCCGCTGGAGATTGTCAGCATCGACAGCCGAGAATCTACAGATGACTCTCAACTCATGATCGCTTAATGGCCGAGCCGCTTCATCTGCTTGCTTAAATATGGCACGAATGGATGGGGGTAGAGCTTTATCGTACATCAAGCCAAGTATGCGCGCGTTGATGCTCAGCTGCCTCAGTTTTTCGTCCATGGAATTACCGGCGTGGCAACAAGGTGGCCATGGCGTTCAAGGTAAAGAGCCCAGGTAACACTTCCGGCAATACCTGGACAGTTCAACAGGAGAGAATTTACCACGTCAGAGTTTAGGCCAAGAGCATGCAAAAGAACTCTGCAATCATCCTCATTCTTCACTGTAGCAGGGCGAATTGCTGCTCCAACAACCCAGCTCAGCGAAGTGTCTTCAAGTGGTCCTGTCGAACTCAAGCATGCCAATAGGAGATTTGTTTCCTTCCCAGCAATATGCCTATACTCTGATTTCCAAAGCTCAAGGTTGTGAGAAGTCAGGGTAATACGAAATCCAGGTTGACTGGCGTCAGGTATAAGGTCATCTTGGCCTTGATGGGAGCTGATCAGTGCATGCAGCTGGCCAAGGGGATCTCTCATCTTAGTTCTCGTTGTGGGATAAAGGTCTTGATTTGGCTGACTTTCAAAACATGATAGGAAGATCAATCACTTGGGTCATCAGTTGACCAGGATTCCAAAGCCCGATTGATGACGGTAGTTTATTAACGCAATCTCATTTTATTGTGCACCAGTGCTCAGCATGGCTGCTGCAATCCAAAGCACGAGTCCCGCGACCACAAAACCACCGGTCGCCACTGTATTCTGCCAGAGCTTTTGAGCCCATGGTGCCGGGGCGTTGGCTAGCCAGGCCGGTCGTTCGCCAATCGCGTTATTCCAGACCACCTTGGCTGGAGCTCGCATGGCGGCTTTGTCTCTCCAGACGCTTTCGTAGCGGGGGGCCTGCTGGTTGAAGGGCATGGTCCCTAAGGTTTGACCCGGTAAAGTACGTGACCTCTGATAGGGAACGGTATTATATCCAAATGTATCCATGTATTCTTCCGAATCCAGGAGTGAATCAATAAATGCTCCGAGACCTTGTTCTGCGATCATGATGGAGTAGGCGAGCCGTTCATCATTTCCGTGTACAGGGCGTCCGAGGACTCGGTTTACTACCTGCTCAACCATGCGGTAGTTGCTGTTGCATCGGTAGAAATCGTCGCGGAATTTGCGAGACAGTAGAAGACCCCGCACAAAATCCCGCATCGTGATTTGTCCGTTCTTTAGCTGCGACTCAAGCGCTGGCTCACGGTCAACTTTGAAGGCGTGAAAGAAGATCTGTTTGTAGGCCTGTGCAATCTGGCTCTCAACGTTTCCTTTGCCACTGAGCAGGCCGTTTCCTGACTGGAACGCACGGCTGTCCTGATCTTCCGGCGTCAAAAAGCTGTTTACCCGCGCGTTCATGGTAATCAGCTTAGTGGCAAGAAGCGGAAGGGGCATCGGAGCATGAAATCTGATTGATTATCCAATGCCTGCAAGCTGCATCAGATCCGTCAAGACGAATCTACATCAAGCTTCATGCCGATTGATCTGGTCAGCTGATAGCCGGCCTTGCTTGAGTGAATGGCCTGTCCAGCTGAGGCTGGAATCAGGCAATAAAAAAGCCCCGAAAGGGGCCAAGGTGAAGATCCATGAGGATCCTGCAACACCGGGTCTGGGATCAGATCAGAGCGTTGATAGCGTAATCGATGTAGTTATTGGCGATGTTTCCGGGATCTCCTGAAATGCCGTGGTTGGCTTTGATATAGTTCAGTGCTTCGACGTACCAAGAGGGTGACAGTTCGAAGGCCCGGTTGATTTCATCGAGGCCAGCGATGAGGTACTCATCGATGGGGCCAGTTCCACCAGCCACTAGACAGTAGGTGACTTGACGGAGGTAGTAACCGATGTCACGGGCACACTTGGCTTTGCCGCGTGCGTCCGATGCATAGTTGCTCCCTTGCATCTGGGTGGTATAGGGGAACTTGGTGTAAACGGCTTGAGCAGCACCATTGACCAGTGCATCGGCTTTGGCGTTGAGTGCTTTTGCGGCCTCAAGGGCATTCTTGGCCCGCTCAAAGCGACCAAAGGCGGCGTTAAACTCGGTTTGAGATAGGAAGCGGCCCTGAGAATCAGCGGCGGCAACAGCCTCGGTGAGGGGGGTCTTCATTGAGTTGGAGAAAGGAGAAGTTTAACTTGATCAGGAAAGCTCAAGGACCGAATGCAGGATTCAGTGAATTAGCTGACTGCAGCTGCTGCGCGGTCGAAATAGGTGCCCACTTCGGACATGAGGGCCGTGCAATCTCCTGAGGTGATGCCGTTGCGATCATTGGCGATCGAAATTGCAGCATCCTTCATGTTGCGGACGCCTTCTGCGACGGACGCGCCAGGCACGCCGAGAGCGAGATATGTCTCACGCAAGCCATTAAGGCAACGGTCTTCTAGCACCGAAGCGTCGCCTGCAAAGATTGCGTATGTGATGTAGCGAAGGATAATTTCCATGTCGCGCAGGCAGGCAGCCATGCGGCGACTGGTGTAGGCATTGCCGCCAGGTGCGGTCAAGGATGGTTGCTGATCGAATAAAGCGCGAGCAGCGTTGGTAACAATGGCGGATGCACTAGAGGTGATCCGATTGACAGTGTCTAGGCGCTTGTTGCTCTCAGCGACCATCGATGCGAGGGCATCGATCTGGCCAGAGCTGATGAATTCGCCGCGGGCATCAGCCTGGGCAACGACCTTGGTGAAGGCGTCGAACATTGAGGAGCTCCATGGTCCTGACGGTCGATGTCAGGAAGTGGTTAGGGGGGAAGGGGTGTGACCGCCTACGCGATGCACGGGGTGAATGGCTGGTCACCAGTCAAGGCACCCAAACCGCTTCAACCCTCGTATTGTTGTTGCTAGCACGGCCCCCCCGAGAAACACTTAATAAACGGTCACCGTGCCGCCCTAAGGCATTGCGGCGCAATGCTTTGGGTGACACGGTGACCGCTCACCTGTCTGGGCCATTTGGAGCACCGCCAAGCATGGCGCCAGCACTGGGCGCTGATCGCTGCAATAGTGAGTGACTTCCATGGCTCATTGCTGGCCTCCTAACCTCGTCCATGTCATGGCGATGGAACTGGAACACGCTCCGGCCTGGCAGGGTGTAGTCGCCGCCGGAATGGGAGCTGACCTGTCGCTTGGAATCAGCGTTATGGGTCAGGATAACCCAGCCTCGGGAACCGGGTTGCAGCAGGAGCATCCTGGCCGCCGATTTCTTTTGCTTGACTCTCTCGGAATCGTTCCAAAGCCGTTAGCTGGCGCACCGTCGCTCAGCCGATACCATCCGGCATAATCCTCGTGGGCTCTGCGATGGCCGCCCAATCCCCACCAGCCCAGACTGCATCCCAGCTGCAGCGCCGCCTAGGTGAGCATTTCCAGGCCCTTAGCCAGGTATCAGAGGCGATGATCTATCGCTTGCTCGATCTGGAGGAACGGCTGGGGGTTTTGGAAGAGCAGCTAGCAGGCTTGAACGATCGCGATGATCAGGTTAACCCTGGCCTGGGTATGGAAACCGGCGAGATTCTGGCCCTCACCGAGGCGCGGCTAGCCCGCCTGGAGGACCTGCTCGTCGGTCGCCGCCCACTGTTTGGTGGCTCCAGCGGCTCTGGGCATGGTTCTAACTCCGGCGAGTCCGCAGGCACCCAGGCCGGGATCAACGGGGTGATCAGGGCTGGGGTGACCCCGGCCTTTCGGGAGGCGGCCTTTGATCCCTTCCCGGAAGAGGAGGAGCAGTCCTTCATGGATGACCCGATCGCTTGATGATCAGGGGCGCTTGAACCCCAATGCGCCCGAACGTCAGTCCTGGAGCCAGTCGCGCGGTAGTTCGGCGCTGTAGTCGTGGGTGCGCTCGAACTCAAAGGGGCCAGCTAAGGAGCCCCAGAGTTGCTCGTGGCTGCGGGGGTCGTGGCCCTGGTCGATCGTGCGCATGCCCTGGCCATCGAGCTCGAAGCTGCTGATCAGGTAGGCGGTGGCACCCTTGCGTTCCACCAGGCAGCGACAGCCCGGTTCCACCTCGCCGATGAAGCCGTTGGTGGTTTCTTTCACCAAGTAGGTGCACCCCTCGAGCAAGCGCAGGTCATCGGAACGGATCTGCCGGCGCCGTTCGGCATCCTCCACCGCGCCCCAGAACCGCTCGGCGTTGTGGAGGGCATGGTTGTGGATGATCAGGCCGTCACCTTGGCGCTCGGCCCGCAACACCCGGATGCGGTAGGGAGCCACTGGATTGATGGCGTACGACTGCTCCAGCAGCAGGGAGCCGGGGGCCAGCTGGGGCAGGGGCCGGAACTTCACCAGAATGTGGGCGAAGAGGGGCGGATTCTCGAAGGCCTGTTGCTGATTGCTGAAGCCTGCGCTCAGCATCCGCACCAGGCGGCCCAGGGAGTTGCTCATGGTGGCGAACCGGTGACCCGCCTGGGCAAATTACAGGCCAAGCAGGCGGATCCGGAATTCGGCCACCTGGCGTGCCATGGCTGGGTCGGCCTCGGCAAAAGGATGCTCCTTGAGCTGGTCGAGCACCGCCTCCAGCAGGGCCTTCGCATGGTCCGCCGGGGTGGGTGCAGGTCCGCTGCTGAGCCGCTGCCAGGCCTCATCGAAGGCTTGGCCAAAGCTATCGGCGTTGTTGAAGCTCCGATCCGAAGGGGGCTGCTGTTGCATAGCTTGGCCGTGATGCCAGGACCCAGATTTGAACTGGGGACACGGCGATTTTCAATCGCCTGCTCTACCAACTGAGCTATCCCGGCCCGTCGCCGAAGCGACTTTGTGATCTTAGATCACCACCCGCCGCCCCACTCCAGGGGGTGCGGGCCAGGCAGACCACCCCCCGCACCCGCCAGCCCGTTTGCTGCAGCGCTTTGGCGGCGCTGGAGACGGTGGCACCGCTGGTGAGGATGTCGTCCACGATCAGCACCGGCCGGCGATGGGCCTCGCCCGCGGCCGGGGGCCTGAGGCAGCGGAAGGCGCCGACCTGGTTGGCCAGTCGCAACGCCCGGCCGAGGTGGTGCTGGCCCAGCACGGGCCTGGAGCGCTCCAGGAGATCGGCCCGCCCCAGCTGGGGATGCCGTTGCAGGGCGCGGCAGAGGAGGCCTGGAAGGGGATTGGCCTGGCGCTTCCAGCTGGGGATTGGCACCAGAAGCGGTCGTTCGTGGCTTTCGGTGGCCACCGCCAGCCCCCGGGCGATCCCCCCGCCGAGGGCCGCCACCGCCTCTGGCCGGGGGTGGCGCCGCAGATGGAGCAGCAGTTGCCGCAGGGGACCTTCGTAGTGGCCGGCTCCCCACCAGGGCATGGGGTCTTGGCCGACCAGTCCAGCGACGGGAAGGCAGAGGCTCTCCTGGCAGACGGGGCAGGCCGTGGGGGTGGCTCCCCTGGGCTCACTGAGGGGGGCACCGCAGAGGCCGCAGGGGGTGATCAGAAACCAGTGGAGTGGCAACACCGGCGATGCGCGGCTGCCGCCAGGGTTCCCGGGGGCAGACGGTAGCCACTTGCGCTCAGCTGGCCTGGGGCTCCTGGGGCAGGGCCCGCAGCATCGTCACCAAGGTGCGGTGGGCATCCTCGCTGTCCTGGAGGGCATGGTCGAAGCGAATCTCCACGGTGGTGCCATCCACTTCCAGCCGCATGGCTTCGGGGCCCACGGCCAGCATCCTGGCGCTGCCGGCAGCCGAAAGGCCCCCGTAATGGCGCGCGTAGGCCAGCACCGCGGCGGCGTGGTCAGCGTTCATGTGTTGACAGATCCGATCGCTCACGGCGGGGGTGAGGGGGTCGGCGGCCATGAGTGGAAAACGTGGTTGCGCTGATTCTGGGGGGGCGGATCTCGCCGCGGTGGTGGTTGGCTTCAGGCTGCTGCGAAGCGTTGCCACAGCAGCAGGCCCAGCCGCACGGCGCTGAAGCCCACGTAACCCGCCAGCACCACGAACAGGGCCATGGAGACCACGGTGCGCAGGCGTTCGTTGCTGGGGCTGGCCATGGGCTGGGGAAGGAACTGCTCCCCCCATCCTGACCATGCGCACCCCATGCTGCCGTCGCTCCAGGCCGCGGAGAGGTCCTGCCGGCCGTTCGTTCACTGGCAAACGCCTCAACGCTCCTCGATCAGCGCGCCGAGGGCGAGCTGGGCCATGCCCCGGGCGGCGCTGAGCCGGGGTCGGTTGAGCACGGGCACCCCTAGGGCCCGCTCGCGGATGCGGCGCCACTGGGGGTTTCGGGCCCCTCCCCCCAGGGTGACGACCCGCTGCAGCCCAGGCGCGCCCAACTCCCGCAGGCGCCGCCAGCCCGCGGCTTCGATGGCGGTGAGCCCCTCCAGCAGCCCCTGCAAATAGAGGGCATCGCTCACCGGCCGTGGTTCCAGCACCGCTTCGAGGTTGGGGTTGTCCACGGGAAAGCGCTCTCCCCGGCTGGGGAGGGGAATCAGCTCGAGTCCGCTGGGGCGATCCGGATCGATCTGGCGGCTGAGCGTTGCGATCTGCGGGTCGCTGAAGAAGCGTTGCAAGATTCCGGCCCCCGCATTCGAGGCTCCCCCCACCAGCCATTGGTCGGCCACCCGATGGCAGCTCAGGCCAGGGCCCTCCAGGGGGCCCGCCACGAATTGCTTCAGCACCAGGGTGGTGCCCAAAACCGTGATGCCATCCCCGGGGCCGGGGGCCGCCGCCAGCACCCCCGCATTGGCATCGGTGCTTCCTGTCACCACCCGGCAGGTGGATGGCAGCTGCAGGGCGGCCGCCACCGCGGGGGCCAGGGGCCCTAGGAGCCTGCCGCTGGGTTGGATGGCGGGCAGTGCTCCCGACCATCTCTGGCCCGCGATCGCGCCGCACCAGGCCCTGGTGCTCAGGTTCCAGCCCAGGCGCAGATTGTTGCCCTCCTCGCCCCAGCGCCAGTCGCCGAGGAGCCAGCCCATCAACCAGTCGGCCTGGTGGCGCAGCAACAGCGATGCCGCCGACCCCAGCGCCTCGGCCCGCTCGAGCAGTGCCAGGGCCCGGGCCAGGCTGCCGCTGGCACTGGCAGCCGGTCCACCACCGGCGATGGCGGCGGCTGCGGTGGCCTGGGCGGGGCAGGCGAGGTGGTACGGAAGGGCCTGGTGGAGCGGCGGCGGCAGCAGGCTGCCATCCGGCCGGCAGAGCAACAGGGTGCCGGAGGTGCCGTCGATGGCGATGGCGCCGATCCGGCTGCGGTAGGGGGTTGGGATCTCGGCCGCCAGGGTTAGGAGCGCAGCGCGCCAGCCGTTGGGGTCTTCGAAGGGAGCGCCATAAGGAATGGCCCCCTCCCAGAGAAGCTCGGTGGGGGCCAGCGCTCCCCTAGGGGAGTCCACGTGGGGCTTGTCTGGCGCGGCACCAACAAGTGCCAGCCGGGCGCCGCTGCTGCCCAGGTCGAAGCCCAGGGCAAGGGGCACCTCGGCGGCCGGGGGCTGTGCTGGGCCTGGGGCCAGGGTCAGGCGGGGCTGCCTACCCGGCTGGCGGTGGCCTGCTTCAGGTTGGCCGCCACGGTGCCCACGTCCTCCCAGGGAAGCTGGAGGTCGGCTCGGCCGAAGTGGCCATAGGCGGCCACGTCCTGGTAGAAACGGCCCCCCCGTTGGCTCGGCAGTTCCCGTAGGCCGAAGGTGGCAATGATCGCGCCAGGCCGGAGGTCGAAGTGCTCCTGCACCAGGGCCGTCAGGTCGTCGTTGCTGAGCTTGCCGGTGCCGAAGGTCTCCACCAGGATGCTCACCGGCTTGGCCACGCCAATGGCGTAGCTGAGCTGAACCTCGGCCTTGCGGGCCAGGCCCGCGGCCACCAGGGCCTTGGCCACATAGCGGGCGGCGTAGGCGGCGGAGCGGTCCACCTTGGTGGGGTCCTTGCCGGAGAAGGCCCCGCCGCCGTGGCGGGCGTAGCCGCCGTACGTGTCAACGATGATCTTGCGGCCCGTGAGGCCCGCATCCCCCTGGGGTCCCCCCACCACAAATTTGCCGGTGGGGTTCACCAGGAAACGGGTGCTCTCCTTGTCAGGCTTGAGCGCGAGGTCGGCGGTGGCGGGTCCCACCACCTGCTCCCACAGGTCTGCGGCGATGCGCTCCCTGACGGCCTTCTCCTCGGAGATCCCATCAATCTCCGACTCGTGCTGGGTGGAGATCAGGATGGTGTCGATCGCCACCGGCTGGTCGTTTTCGTAGACAACGCTCACCTGGGTCTTGCCGTCCGGCAGGAGGTAGCCGAGGCTGCCGTTGTGGCGCACCTCCGCCAGCCTCCTCGCCAGCCGGTGGGCCAGGCTGATCGGCAGGGGCATCAGCTCCGGCGTTTCATCGCAGGCGAAACCAAACATGATCCCCTGGTCGCCGGCACCGATCAGATCCAGGGGGTCGCCGGCATGGTCATCGGCCTCATCCACCCCCTGGGCGATGTCCGGAGATTGCTGGTCGAGGGCGATCAGCACGGCGGCGCTGCGGGCATCGAAGCCACCCGCCCGGGCACCGCGATAGCCGATTTCCTCGATCACACCCCGCACAAGGCTGTTGAAGTCGACCCGGGCATTGGTGGTGATCTCGCCGGTGATCAGGCAGAGACCCGTATTCACCACCGTTTCGCAGGCCACCCGGCTGCTGGGATCCTGGGCTAAAACCGCGTCCAGCACGGCATCGCTCACCTGGTCACAGATTTTGTCGGGATGGCCCTCGGTGACCGATTCGGAGGTGAAGACGTAGCGACCCATCGGATTTTTGGCATCCACTCAGGCGAGAGCTTATGCCCTCACCGGGGCGCTTCCTGGTGGTGATGGACACGCCGTCGGTCGGTCCGCAGCCTTCCTGGCGCAACCGCAGGGCCCGCCGATCGGCTTGCCGCTGCTGATGCCGGGGCGCGGCCATCAGTCGGGCCGGGCCTCGAGTTCATCCCAGTGCTGGAGGGTGATACTGCCTGGATCGAGGCAGGGGGGCTGGCACCAGCCGGCGCGGTAGCCCAGGGCCAGCGGGATGCCGGCGGTGCGAGCCATCCGCAGGTCGCTGTCGGCATCGCCGATCAGGGCGCAGCGGGAGGCGTCGACCCCCAACTCGGCGCAAAGGCCATGGACGGCTCCAGGGTGGGGCTTGCGGGGATGGTGCTCCGCGCTCCACAGCGCTTCGAACCGGTGCCCGAGGCCATGGCGGGCCAGGAAGGAGCGGATCCCCTCCTCGTGGTCGTTGCTGATCACGGCACAGCGCAGTCCGGCCCGATGGAGGCGATCGAGCAGGGCAGCCAGGCCATCGGTGGGCTGGGGCGGTCGGTCCGAGCCGTCGCCATGGAGGCCATCGGTGCGCTCAAAGGTGGCCTCGGCGATGGCCAGGGCATCGGGCCAGCTCAACCCAACCTGGGTCAGGGCCGTGGCTGTGGCGATCAGGTTGTGATCGCGGGCGGCCACCGCGGTGATGCCGCCGGGGTGGATGCCTTGGTCGTTGAGTCCGTAGGCGCGGTTGAGCAGGTGCTCAAGCTGGGGATCGGGCCCAGGTTCGCCGCTGGCCTCGGCCGCTAGGCCCAGGCATTGCTGAACCCGGGCCCGCGCTAACGCCAGCAGCATCGGCTCGCTGTGGCTGAGGGTGCCGTCCTTATCGAACAGCACCGCCTCGATCCTGGCGATGCCCCCGGTGGGCAGCGCCAGAGCTTCGCCTTGCAGGAGCAGGTGGGCCATGGCCAGGAAAAACCCGGCGGCCGCAGCTCGCCGGGTTGAAGGGGAACGTAGGGAGGGGTCGGTCGACTCAGTCGACGGTGACGCCCATGGGCTCGCCTTCCTCGGCCTGCTCCAGCAGCATTTGCTTGTAGCGGGCGGCCATCTCCTCGGCCTTGTCGAACACCTTCTGGGGATCGCTGAGCATGTCGCCCGGCTCGGGCTCAAGGGCCTTGGTGGAGAGGGAGATGCGGCCCCGTTCGGCGTCGAGGTCGATGATCATCACCTTCATCTGGTCGTTCACATTGAGCACCGTGTGGGGGGTCTCGATGTGCTCGTGGCTGATCTCGGAGATGTGCAGCAGGCCGCTGACGCCGCCGATGTCGATGAAGGCGCCGTAGGGCTTGATGCCCCGGACGGTGCCGAGCACCACTTCGCCCACTTCGAGGCGGTTCATCTTGCGCTCCACCAGGGCGCGGCGATGGCTGAGCACCAGGCGGTTGCGCTCCTCGTCCACCTCGAGGAACTTGAGGGGGAGGAAGTCGGCGACGAGCTCTTCCTTGGCCTTGCGGGTGCTGATGTGGCTGCCGGGGATGAAGCCGCGCAGACCCTCGACGCGCACCAGGGCACCACCGCGGTTGGTGGCGAACACTTCTGAATAGATGGTGGCGTCTTCCTTCTGGAGCTGCCTGACCCGTTCCCAGGCCCGCTGATACTCGATGCGGCGGACCGAGAGGGTGAGCTGGCCGTCCTCGTTCTCCTCGCTGAGGATGAAGAACTCCCGCACCTCGCCGGGCTCGAGCACGTCGGAGAGGTGCTCCACCCGGTTGATCGACACCTCCTGCAGGGGCATGAAGGCGGCGGTCTTGGCGCCGATATCGATCATGGCGCCCTTGGATTCGAGCGCGAACACGGTGCCGTTGACGACGTCGCCGGGCTTGAAGTTGTAGTCGTACTTGCTCAGCAGTGAGGCGAAGTCGTCGAGCGTGAAGCCCACGCCCTCGCTGTCACGACCTGCACCCCGGCTGCTGGACGCATCGGCGGAGGGCACGTCCTCCGGGATGTCCAGCTCGAAATCGGCATCCGCCTCCTGAAGGGCGGCATCAGTGTCGAGCACGCCGACGTCGCTGGAGGGGCTGGTGGGGGTCACGGTCATGGAGCGGTGGCGGTCTGCCGGCGGCAGTGCGAGGGGATGCGCCGTGGCTGCCCGCCAGCAGCACATGGGCGATCCAACAATCTATCAAGGTGAGGCCCCGCCATTGGCTCCGGCGTCGGGGGTCAGCCCACCACGGCCGCCAGCCGCACGCCGTCGGCTTCGCTGGCCACGGCACTGCTGCCGAGGCCCTCGAGGGTGGCCACGAAATCGCTGACGCTGCGGAACTGGCGGTACACCGAGGCGAAGCGCACGTAAGCCACCTCGCTCATGGTGCGCAGTTCCTGGAGGACCAGTTCGCCGATCTCGTTGCTGCTCACTTCGCGCCCGTTGCGCTGCTGCAGGGCCAGTTCGATGTCGTCCACCACCAGTTCGAGCCGGGACGGTTCCAGACCGGTTTTCTCGCAGGCCCGCAGCAGGCCGTGCAGCAGTTTGCTGCGGTTGAAGGTTTCGCGGCAGCCATTTCGTTTCACCACCGTGATCGGAACGGTTTCGACCCGTTCATAGGTGGTGAAGCGAAAGTCGCAGTTGAGGCATTCACGCCGCCTGCGCACACTGCGGCCGGCATCGGCCGCGCGGGATTCCAGCACCCGGCTGTCGGTGTGTTGGCAGGAGGGGCATTGCATGCCCTGTTGCACCGCATTTGTCACTCAAGTGTAGACATTCATTCGCAGCCTGAGAAGGGCAGCCTTGTGCAACGGCAGCAGCGGCATCCATCGCCGGCGCTGAGGGTCCCGGTTCGAGGCCATGAAAAAACCCCTGCAGAGCAGGGGTCGGCTGGATCTGGCGAGGGGCTCACTTGCCGATCTTCGGGGGATCGCGGAAGGCGATGGCGAAGAACAGGGTGGAAATGGCCAAGGCCAGGATCAGGATGTAGGCGAAGCTCTCCATGGGGAGTTCTCGGTAGGGGAGGGCGAGGTCCGGATGTCAGCCGTGGATCAGCTGAGGGGGGTGCCGGCCGGGGGCACGAATCCTTCCGGCAGACGGCGGGTGGAACGGTCGCCCAGTTTCTGGAACAGACCGAATTCCACCTGTTCGCCCAGGTCGGGGTCGATACCGGCGAACACATCACGGTAGAGGGTGCGAGCCCCGTGCCAGATGTGGCCGAAGAAGAAGAGCAGCGCGAAGGTGGCATGCCCGAAGGTGAACCAGCCGCGCGGTGAACTGCGGAAGGTGCCATCGGAATGGTACTTCTCGCGATCGAATTCGAAGGCTTCACCCAGCTGGGCCTTGCGGGCGAGGCGCTTCACATCGGCCGGATCGGTGAAGGTCTGGCCATTGAGGGCACCGCCGTAGACGGTGGCCGTGACACCCTGCTGCTCAAAGGCGTACTTCGCTTCGGCCCGGCGGAAGGGGATGTCGGCCCGCACCACACCGTTCTGATCCTGAAGGATCACCGGGAAGTTCTCGAAGAAGTTCGGTAGACGACGCACTTCGAGGTCGTGGCCTTGCTTGTCGGTGAAGGCGATGTGGCCGAGCCAGCCGGTGGGCAGGCCATCGCCATTGACCATCGGGCCGACCCGGAACAGGCCACCCTTGGCGGGGCTGTTGCCCACGTAGTCGTAGAAGGCAAGCTTCTCGGGAATCGAAGCCCAGGCCTGCTCCTTCGTGGCGCCGTTGTCGAGGGCGGTCTGCACGCGGCGATTGATTTCGGTTTTGAAATAGCTCTGGTCCCACTGGTAACGGGTGGGTCCGAACAATTCAATCGGGGTGGCGGCGGCGCCGTACCACATGGTGCCGGCCACGATGAAGGCCGCAAAGAACACCGCGGCGATGGCACTGGCCAGCACGGTTTCGATGTTGCCCATACGCAGGGCCTTGTAAAGGCGCTCGGGCGGGCGAGTGGTGATGTGGAAGATGCCGGCGATGATCCCCACGATGCCGGCGGCGATGTGGTGGGCCACGATGCCGCCCGGGTTGAAGGGGTTGAAGCCCTCAGGCCCCCAGGAGGGCTGAACCTTTTCGAGGTGGCCGGTGATGCCATATGGATCCGAGACCCACATGCCAGGACCGAACACCCCGGTGAGGTGGAAGGCGCCGAAGCCGAAGCAGCCCAGGCCCGCCAGCAGCAGGTGGATGCCGAAGATCTTGGGCAGGTCCAGCGCGGGTTCGCCGGTGCGGGGGTCCTGCCAGATCTCCAGGTCCCAGTAGGTCCAGTGCCAGATGGCCGCGAGGAAGAGCAGGCCGCTGAAAATGATGTGGGCAGCGGCAACGCCCTCGAAGCTCCAGAAGCCGGGGTCGACACCGGTTTCACCGGTGATGCTCCAGCCGCCCCAGCTGCCGGTCACGCCAAGCCGGGCCATGAAGGGCATCACAAACATGCCCTGCCGCCACATCGGGTTGAGGACGGGGTCGGAGGGGTCGAAGATGGCGAGTTCATACAAGGCCATGGAGCCGGCCCAGCCGGCAACCAGAGCGGTGTGCATGAGGTGCACGGCGAGCAGTCGGCCCGGGTCGTTGATCACGACCGTGTGCACCCTGTACCAGGGCAATCCCATGGGGGTGAAGTCTGGGTGTGGTGGCGATCGTAAGTGCTGCCGTCGGCCCGGCGGGGCCGCTGGTTACGGACCGCAACTGCGGGATTCACAATGGGGACCTTCGCGGGGTTGTCCCATGCCAGTGATCCGGTTTGTGCGGGAGGGCCGTGATGTGGAGTGCTACCCCGGCGAGAACCTCCGCGATGTGGCCCTGCGCGAAGGCGTGGAGCTCTACGGGCTGAAGGGGAAGCTCGGCAACTGCGGCGGCTGCGGCCAGTGCATCACCTGCTTTGTGGATGTGGTGCCGGCCGGTCCTGCCGCCTCCCTGAGCCCCCGTACCGCCGTGGAGGATCAGCGGCTGCGGCGGCGGCCCCAGTCGTGGCGCCTGGCCTGCCAGGCGCTGGTGCAGCACTCGCTGCTGGTGGTGACCCGCCCTCAGGTGGGCCTGCCCAACGAACAGGCGCTGGTGGAGGGGGCCCTGGCCCGGCCGCTGCCGCCCGGCCCCACCGTCTGGCCGGCGCCGCCGGAGCTCCCTGTGGACGGGGAGGAGGGCGACGATGCCGCCGCCGCTTCCGCCAACCCTGCCGCGGCAGACCCGGCGCCGACCGCAACGAGCGGTGAAGCTGAGGCGGAAGGGCCCGAGCAGCGGTGATACCGTCCACCCGGACCCCCCGCAGCCCGGACCCACGCCGCCATGGAAACCAACGACCTCGGCTTCGTTGCCAGTCTTCTGTTCGTGCTGGTGCCGGCCGTGTTCCTGATCGTTCTGTACATCCAGACCAGCAGCCGCCAGGAGGGCTGAGCCGCGCTGGGCTGCGCCCTGGCCGTCGCCCGGTGCCCTGATGGCGATCGTTCGGGCGAGGCTCCGGTTGCGGAGGCGCCATCGAAATGACGCCCTCCGGCCCGGATCCTGTTCAGCGGCTGCCTTCTGGTTCCCGTACCAGCAGCACTGGCGAGGGGGCGTGCACCCGGATGTAGTCGCTCACTGAACTGCCCAGCAGCCGGTCCAGGTCCACCAGGCCCTTGGCCACCAGCGGCCGCCGGTCCTGGGAGGCGATCACCACCAGGTCGGCGCGCAACTCCTCGGCGGCGGCACACACGGTGCGGCCGATCTCGCCGGTGCGGTGGACCGGCTCCAGGGTCACCCCGAAACCACGGGCCCGTTGCACAGCCTTGGCCAGCACCTCGTCGGACGGACTGCGGCCCCCCCGGGAGGGGGAGAGATCCTGGCGGGTCACATGGACGCCGATCAGGGTGCCGCCGGGAATGCCGGCCACCAGCTCGCAGGCCAGGCGAATGGCGTCATCGCCTACGCCGGTACCGTCCACGGTCACCAGCACGCGGTTGATCGCCCGGATGTAGAGGTCGTCGCGCACCAGCAGCATCGGCCGGGTGGAAAGCTGGAACACGTACTGGCTGGTGCTGTTGGCCAGGATCGACTGGAGCCGCCCGAGGCCCCGGGAGCCCATCACGATCAGGTCGGCGTTGAGCTCGTCGGCCACCTTCAGCACGGTCTGCTTGGTGTCGCCCTCCCGCACGATCGCGGTCACCTCGCCGGGCTCCAGGCCCATCCGGGTGATCGCCCCAGCCACGAGGGCATCGGCCTGTTCGCGGTGGCTGCGGAGGTCGTCGGCGCCCTGCTCGTTCATCACGTGCAGGAGGTTGATGCGGGCCTGGCGGCAGGGGGGGATGGCGCGCAGGGTGCGCACCATCTCCTCCACATGACCCTTGCCGGAATCAGCGATCAGAAGGTTGCGGAACACGGCCAGATCAGCGGTCTGCGTCAGCCTATGGCTGATTCAGGATCCCCTTCACGCTGCGGAATAGAGCTTGATGAAGCCGCCTGATTCCCCTCAGATCATCGCCGCCACCGGGCCGGCGGGGCGCCCCTGGTGCCTGCGGCGGCGGGTGCTGCCCCAGCACACCGACCATGCGGGGGTGGTGTGGCACGGCGCCTACGTGGCTTGGCTCGAGGAGGCCCGGGTGGAGGCCCTGGCGGCGGTGGGACTCGCCTACAGCGACCTCTCGGCCCGTGGCCTTGAGCTGCCGGTGGTGGCTTTGGCGATCGACTACCGCCAGGCCCTGCTCCATGGCGATTGGGTGGAGATCCGCAGCTGGGTGGAGCCCCGCCGCGGGGTGAGGTTGCCGTGGCGCAGCGAGCTCCGCGATGGTGCGGGGCAGCTGGCTGCCCAGGCGCGGGTGGACTTGGTGCTGGTGGCGATGGGGGGTGGGCCCGAGCGGCGGCGGCTGCAGCGCGCACTCCCCGCCGACCTGGCCGAGGCCGTGGCGGCCCTGGTGGCCGGACCCGCGAATTGATACAGGTGTACTATTCTGGGGATTGTCTGCCGCGGGCTGTCCCGGGGTGGCCCCGCCGGCTTCCGGATCATCCGGGTCGCCGCGGCGGTCGTCCGGGGCCGGGTCCGCTGCACCCATGGGCATCCAGGAGGCCGTGGTGGGAGAGCTGGTTCGCGCAAGGTTCGGGCCGCGGGCACTGGCGCCCGCGGCTGGGTCCGGTGTGGGGCCGCTGGAGGTTCGGTCGGCCTGGAGCCGGGAGCAGCGCCTCTGGTGGCTGCTCTGGGCCCGCTGCCCGGGGGTGGGCTGGGTGCGGCTGCAGGCGCTGGCGGACGCCTGCGCTGATCTTGCCCAGGCCTGGGGGCGGCCCCCTGGCTTCTTCGCCGCTCTGCCGGGCTGGCATGAGGGCTTGCTGCCGGAGCTGGAGCGGTTCCGGGCCCGCTGGGGGCCCGATCCACTGGCTCGGCTGGCCCTTGAGCCCGATCCGGGGCTGCGGGTGCTGGTGCCGGGGGATCCCCGCTGGCCCCGGGGGCTGGCGGCCACGGAAGGGATCCGGCCCCCCCTGGCGCTGTGGTGGAAGGGCCGCGGCAGCCTCTGGGCTCCCCTAGCCCGGCGGCGGGCCGTGGCCGTGGTCGGCACCCGCCGACCCTCGCCCCATGGCCTGGCCATGGCCCGCGCCCTGGGCAGCGCCCTGGCCAGGGCGGGCTGGCTGGTGGTGAGCGGGCTGGCCGAGGGCATCGATGGGGCCGTCCATGGGGGTTGCTTGACGGCGGGCGGCGCGCCGGTGGCGGTGCTCGGCACCCCCCTGGAGCGGGTCTATCCCCGTCACCACGGCGAACTGCAGGCCGAGGTGGGTCGCCGCGGGTTGCTGATCAGTGAACAGCCGGCGGGGGCGGTGGTGCGGGCCGGCCATTTCGCCCACCGCAACCGGCTGCTGGTGGCCCTGGCCGCCGCGGTGGTGGTGGTGGAGTGCCCGCCCGGCAGTGGGGCGCTTCACTCGGCCAGCCTCGCCTGGGAGCGGGGGCTGCCCCTCTGGGTGGTCCCCGCCGATGCGGGCCGGGCCTCGGCCCTGGGCAGCAACCGCCTGCTCACCACCGGGGCTACGCCGCTGCTGGATCCCCGCGATCTGGTGGCCTCCCTGGGTCCGGGCCCGCTGGCCACCGATCAGGGGCTGCGGCAGCCCGGCGTCGCCGGGCCTCCTGGTGGCCCCGGCGCCCTTGAGGGCCGCGAGGGGCTGCTGGCGGCCCTCGGCGGTGGCGCCTGCCTGGAGCAGCTGAGCCTGGCCCTGCGCCAGGAGCCCGCCCAGGTGGCTGCCCAGCTGCTGGAGCTGGAGCTGGCCGGCCTGGTGCGAGCTGAGCCCGGCCTGCGCTGGCATCCCTGCTGATCCGCTCCCTACCCTGGAACCATGACCGGCCCGGGCACGTCCATCGATGCGGCAGGCGCCGCTCAAGCCACCGCTCCACCGGTCGCTCCATCCGCCGGTGGCTCCTCCGCGCCTCGCAGCGGCACGGTGCCAGTCCAGCTGGTCGGCAACCCCTCAGGCTCAGCCGTATCGCCAGTGGGCGCCGCGGGCGGCCCGAGGCTCGGCTCTGCGGGTACTCCGGCGGCCGGCCCCTGCACCGTCGATGGCGAAGCGCTGCTGGCCTGGCGCCGCCGCATGCTGGCCCTGGGTGGCACCGCCGCCGAGCTCGACTGGTTGCTCGACCTGGCCGGCGGCCTGCGCTGGAGGCGGCTGCAGGAGCTCCATCTCCGGCCGGAGCGGCCGGTGCCGCTGGAGCAGCCCTTGGCCGAGTTGGAGCAGCTGTGGCGCCGCCACCGCGTCAGCGCCGAACCGCTTCAGTATCTGGTGGGTCGCTGCCCCTGGCGGGACCTGGAGCTGGCCGTGGCCCCGGGGGTGCTGATCCCCCGCCAGGAGACCGAACAGCTGGTGGATCTGGCCCTGGAGCTCCGCCCGCCCCGGCCCCCGGGCGCCCTGCGCTGGGCCGATCTGGGCACCGGTTCGGGTTGTCTGGCGGTGGCCCTGGGCCTGGCCCTGCCGGCGGAATGCGGCTTTGCGGTGGAGGTCAGCGGAGAGGCCCTGGCCCAGGCGGCGGCGAATCTGGAGCGGTGCGGCCTTGCGGGCCGGGTCAGCCTGCTGCGCTCCGACTGGTGGGCGGCCCTGGAACCCTGGTGGGGCGGCCTCGATCTGGTGGTGAGCAACCCGCCCTACATCCCTTCGGGCTTGCTGAGCGGCCTCGAACCGGTGGTGCGCGACCACGAACCGGCCCTGGCCCTCGATGGTGGCCCCGATGGCCTCGGGGCGGTGCGCGCGATCGTGGACTTCGCGCCCCAGGCCCTTGCCCCCGGCGGGGTTCTGCTGCTGGAGCACCACCACGACCAGAGCGCGGCGGTGCTGGATCTGCTCGTCGCCGCCGGGTTGGAGCGGCCGCGGGCCCATCGCGATCTGGAGGGGGTGCTGCGCTTCGCCAGTGCCTGCCGGCCGGTTCAGCCATGAGTGTGGCCTGCCCGCCCGAGGAGCTGGCCCGGCGCCTGGCCGCCGGCGAGCCGGTGCTCTTTCCCACCGACACCCTGCCGGCCCTGGCCGCCGTGCCGGCCGCCGCGGCGGCCCTCTGGCGGCTGAAGCAGCGCCCCGGCGACAAACCGCTGATCCTGATGGGCGCCGACCTTGAGCAGTTGCTCACCTGGCTCGGCGCTGCCTGGCCCCAGCCCTGGCTGGATCAGGCCGGGCGCTGCTGGCCCGGTGCCGTGACCCTGGTGCTGCCGATCAGCGGGCCCACCACCGAAGCCCTCCACCCCGGCGGCGCCAGCCTCGGTCTGCGGGTGCCCGCCTGCGAAGCCGCCCGCGCCCTGCTGCGGCTCAGTGGTCCACTGGCCACCACCAGCGCCAACCGGTCCGGCGAGGCCGCCGCCACCTCCGCACTTGAGGCCGCCTCCCTTTTCCCCGCGCTGGCCCTGCTGGCTCCGGTTCCCTGGGCCCCCGGCAGCGGCCAGGCCAGCACCGTGCTCGCCTGGAACGCTGCTGCTGAAACCGGGGACGCATCCCGCTGGCGGGTGCTGCGTGGTTCCACCGCCCCCACGCTCCCATCGGCAGGCGGAGGGGTGGCCTGATGCTGGCCCTGTTGCTGATGGCCCTGGTGACGGTGGGCCTGGCCGAACTGCTCGCCCGTCCCCTGGTGCTGCTGCTCACACCGGTGCTCGATCTCTCCTGGCTGGGCTGGGCTCTGCTGCTGCTGGTGATCTGGCTCTTCGCCGGGGGGCGGCCGCCGGGCAGCGATGCCGGCGGCTCCGCCGGCGGCGGCTGATCAGCCCGGATCCGAGGCGGCCGGGAAGGTCTGCCACTCGATCATCTCCACCGGACCGAGGTTGCGTTCGGGGTCAGGTCCCATCCGCAGCCGGATCAGATCGGCCCGACCGGAGCGGATCCGCAGGCCCGCGCTGAGGCTGAAGCTGCGCTGCCCCTCAAGCACCCCCGCATGGAGGATTTCCCCGGCACCGTTCTGAACCTCCACCCAACTCGGCCCGGTGCTCCGCAGGGTGAGGGTGCCGGCCGCACCCGCGATCGCTGGGAGGCGGGCCGCCGATCCGTCGCCGGCGGTGGCGCTCGGTGGGGCGGGAACGGGGCTGCGGGGTGTCTGGCGGGGCAGCAGAACCCCGAGGATCACGCCCAGCAGCGCAAGCCCCAGACCTGCCCCCAGGGTTGCGGGGCGGAGCCCTGCGCCCTTGATGGGGAGGGATCCGAGGGCGGCACCGAGGGAGTGTCGTAAGTCCCCCAGCCGCCTGGCCGGGGATGCCGCGGGGGCCGTGCTGTCAGCGCTGGGGATCCGGCGGCGTGCCGAACGGGGCCCGGCTGCCGCTTCGCGGCGCTGGGCGGCTGCGGCTGTGACCAGCGATGACGGCGGAATCAACGGCAGATCGACGGCCGTCGGGTCGACCGTTGGAGCCAAGCTCGGTGCATCGGCGGAAGGGTCGAAGGCCGGCGGGCCCACGCTGGTTGCGCTCTGGCTGCCGCCGCCTGGGGGGAGGCTGCCGGCGGCGGCGGGCTCGGGCAGGGCACGGCGGATCTGTTCGCGCAGGGCCAGGCCCTCCTGCAGCAGCTCCTCGTTGCGCTGTTGCAGGGGCCGGATCCGCTCGCTGAACTTGCCTTCGAACACCTCCGGCAGGTCCTTGAGAAGGGCCTGGTAGCTGTCCCGTTTGCGCCGGGCCGCCTCCAGCTCCTCCTCGAGGGCGTCGTGGCGGATCCGGTCAGCGTCGGGCGATTCGGGCATCGCGGCGGAACAGGGGGCCGGGCGCTTCCAGCCTACGGAGGATCGCCAGCACTTTCCCCGGCTCGCGTGGTTCGGCCGGTCCTGGTGGCTTCAGGGTTGGGCTGCGGGCCGGCTCGGCGCTGCGGGGCGTACTGGCGCCGGCGTGTAGTTCACGCTGCAGCGGTACCGGAAGGAGAGTCCCGGCAGGGCGATGTCGTTGCAGGAGCTGCCCAGCACCTGGGCCCCGGCCGGCACCCGCGAGGAGGCATCGCGCAGGGCACTGGCCTGATCGATGATCGATTCGGCCGTGACCTCCTCGGCCCGCACCGTTGCCGGGGCCGCCAGCAGCAGCACGGCCAGGAGCCCCCAGCCTGGTTGCAGGCTGCGGAAACGGGGTGGAAGCATGGCGGCCAGGGCTGCGGAGAGAACACCAGCCTGAAGCCTGGCCGGCGAGACGAGCAGGCTGTTTCCGCTTCGGGGCTGCAGCCGGGCTGGCCCGGGCCCGCACCCCGGCCCTGGTTGGTCAGGCTCTGCCACCCGATCCAGGCCGGCCGGTCCCGAACGGCGGCGGATCCTCCATCCTGGGAAGACTGTTGCCTGCCCCTTCCCCATGGCCGAGGCCGCCCCAGCCTCGATTGCGGTGGTCGGTGCGGGAGTGGCCGGCTGCGCCCTGGTGGCGTCCCTGCGGCGCGGTGGGTTTCAGGGGCCCCTCTCCCTGTGGGAAACGGGTCGGGGGCCTGGCGGCCGCACCGCCACCCGCCGTTCCCGGCACGATCCGGGCCTGCGGATCGACCATGGGGCGCCGCTGTTCAACATCACCGGCGCCGCGCCCCTGCCGCTGCTGGATGCCCTCCTCGCGGCGGGGGCGATCGAGCCCTGGGAACCGGTCTGGGCCCTGCTCACCGGGTCCGGCAACCTGGAGTGCTCCGATGGCCGCGATCCGCTGGCCCGGGGCCGGCTGTTCCGGGGCGTGGGGGGCATGGACCATCTCGGCAGCGGCCTGCTGGCCCTGGCCGAACCGCCGCCGGAGTTGCACTACGGCGTGATGGTGCGGGATCTCGCCGTGTCCGAGCAGGGGCGCTGGCGGCTGCTCGATCGGGACCGAAACCTGCTGGCGGAAGTCGACTGGCTCGTGTTGGCGGGCACCCTGCTGGCCCACCCCCGCTCACGGCTGATCCTCGCCTGGGACACGGTGCCCCTGCAGGCTGCGGCGGAGGCCTTGGCCGATCCCCAGTTGCGCCATGGGCTGGCAGCGCTCGCCTCAATCCGTTCTGAGGCCCGCAGCAACCTTCTGCTGGTGGCCGGCGGTGAGGCGGCCCGGGCCTGGCTGGCATGTCCCTTCCGCCTGCTCCGCTTCGATGCGGCGGCCGAACAGCGCTGGCGCCTCTCCCGCCTGGCGATCAAGCCCCTGGAGGATGGCCGGGTGGCGGTGGTGGCCCACTCCAGCGCCATCTTCGCGGCCGAACACCTGAGCGTGTACGGCTCCCGCTCCTCGATTGCTCGGGAGCTGGCTCTGCAGCCGCGCAGCGATCAGGAGGCCGCCGTGATCGAGGCCCTCACCGAGGCCGTGGAGGGGGCCCTGGCCCCCTGGCTGGAGCCGCGGCTGATCCGGCAGGGCGAGCGCCAGCTGATGCGCTGGGGGGCCGCCTTCCCGCTGGAACCCGGCCTCCCCACGGCCCTCACCCTCTGCCACCAGGCCCGCGTGGGCTTTTGCGGCGACTACGTGGCCGGGGAGGGCTTCGGCCGGGTGGAGGGTGCCCTGCGCAGTGGCGCCAGCCTGGCCCAGTCCCTGCTGGAGGCTCTGGCCGCGCCTTCGTGAAAGATGACTCCGCAGCCCTCCGGCACCCGCGGGACTGCCGCGCCGCCGCTGGTGGCCCGGAGCTCTTCCCGCGGCGCTGCTGGGTCGTGCCTCTTGCCGCGGATGCCGGCAGGGGCGCTTCCCAGGTCCGACCCGGCGGTCGCTCTGGGGCGGTGGGCTTCACCCGCCTTGCTTCGTTGCCGCCGAGCACCTGGCCGGGGGGGCACAACCGCCAGTGTCCGATTCCGGGCCCATCCTTGGGGGACGTGCTCGATGGCTGCGGCCTGGGTCGGTTCTGCTTGCCGCTTCCCTCCAGGGCGCCCCTCAGGCCTTTCCCGGCCCGGGGCTTCTGCCTTCTTCACTCCGGCGATGGATCCCATCCCCGGCGATGGGCCCCGGGCCCAGCACCCCCGATCCCCATGGCCCTGCCCCCACCTGCCACGTCCCGCTCCGGAGTTCTTCCCCCCGGCGGGCCCGGGTCCGCCGTTGCCCCGGCCTCCGGCGGCACGGCGGTGTTCTGGGAGGAGCCCGAGCCCGACCTGCTGAAGCGGCTCGGCAGCGCTGAGCAGGGGCTGGACACCGCCGAGGCCGCCCGGCGGCACCACCAGGCGGGCGGCCGTGCCCTGGCCGCCCGCGGCGGCACCAACGCCCCGGCGCTGCTGCTGCGCCAGTTCAGCAGTCCGATCATCCTGATCCTGCTTGGGGCGGCCCTGCTCTCCTTCGTGCTGGCTTCCCCCACCGATGGGTTGATCATCCTGACGATCGTGGCGCTGAGCGGGCTGCTGGGCTTTCAGCAGGAGCACGGCGCCGCCCGGGCCGTGGCCGAGCTGCTGGCGGTGGTGGAACTGCGCTGCACGGTGCGGCGCGGCGGCGGCGAGGTTTCGATTCCGATGAAGGAGGTGGTGCCGGGTGATCTGGTGCTGCTGGCGGCCGGGGATGGCATCCCGGGCGATTGCCGCCTGCTCGCGGAGCGCGACCTCTGCGTCGACGAGGCGGCCCTCACCGGCGAGAGCTTTCCGGTGCAGAAGCAGGTGGCCCGGCTGGCACCGCAAACCCCCCTGGCCCAGCGCCGCAACGTGCTCCACCTCGGCACCCACGTGGTGAGCGGCACCGGCCGGGCCGTGGTGGTGCAGATCGGGCGGGATACCGCCTACGGCGCCATCGCCGCACGGCTGAGGTTGCAAAGCCCCGAGACCGAATTCGAACGGGGGGTGCGCCGCTTCGGCAACCTGCTGGTGGAGGTCACCTTGATCTTGATCTCGCTGATCTTCGCCTTCAACGTGCTGCTGCAGCGGCCGGCGGTGGATTCGTTGCTGTTCGCCCTGGCCCTGGGGGTGGGGCTCACGCCCCAGCTGCTGCCGGCGATCATCAGCGTGAATCTGGCCCGCGGGGCCCGCGGTATGGCGCGCCGGCGGGTGATCGTGAAGCGCCTCGCCGCGATCGAGAACTTCGGCAGCATGGATGTGCTGTGCAGCGACAAGACCGGCACCCTCACCGAGGGGGTGGTGCGCCTGGGTCAGTCCCTGGCGGCCGATGGGCTGCCCAGCGATCGGGTGCTGCAGCTGGCCCGGCTCAATGCCGTGTTTGAAACGGGCTTCGTCAATCCGATCGATGCCGCCCTGCGGGAGCTGCCGCCCGGGCCGGACCCGTTGGATCCGCCCCGGCAGGACGGGAAGGAGCCGTCGGCCGGCGGTTGGAGCAAGTGCGATGAGAAGCCCTTCGATTTCCACCGCAAGCGCCAGAGCGTGCTGCTGGAGCCAGCGGCGGGGGGAGGGGGAGGCCGGCAGCTGATCACCAAGGGCGCCCTGGCCCGGGTGTTGCAGGTGTGCACCCTGGCCCGCCGCGCCGATGGATCCCTGCTGCCGCTGGCCGATCTGGAGGCCCCGCTCGCCGCCCTGGAGGCGGGCTGCGGCCAGCGCGGCGAACGGCTGCTGGGGGTGGCCAGCCGCCTCCACCCCCCCGCGGCGATCGCCCCTGATTCAGAGCTGGCGATGACCTTCGAGGGCCTGCTGGTGCTCGCCGATCCGCTCAAGCCCGGCATCGCCGCCACGGTGGCGGAGCTGGCCGGCCTGGGCGTGCGCCTCAAGATGATCACCGGCGATAGCGCCGCGGTGGCCGGCAGGATCGCCCGCGAGGCCGGTCTGGCCAATCCGCAGGTGCTCACCGGCGCGGATCTGCTGGCGCTCAGCGATTCAGCCCTGCCCCTGCGGGCCGAGGCCTGTGATGTGTTCGCCGAGGTGGAGCCGAACCAGAAGGAGCGCCTGATCGGTGCCCTGCGCCGCGCCGGCCACGTGGTGGGCTACCTGGGGGATGGCATCAACGACGCCCCGGCTCTCCATGCCGCCGATGTGGGCCTCTCGGTGCAGGGGGCGGTCGACGTGGCCAAGGAGGCCGCCGACATCGTGCTGCTTGAGCCCGACCTGGCGGTGCTGAGCGCCGGCATCCGTGAAGGCCGCCGCACCTTCGCCAACACCCTCAAGTACGTGTTCATGGCCACCAGTGCCAACTTCGGCAACATGGTCTCGATGGCCGGGGCCTCCCTGCTGCTGCCTTTCCTGCCGTTGCTGCCGAAGCAGATCCTGCTCACCAACCTGCTCACCGATCTGCCGGAGATGACCATCGCCACCGACCGGGTGGACCCCGAGTGGATCGCCCAGCCGCGCCGCTGGGACATCGCCTTCATCAAGCGCTTCATGCTGGCCTTCGGCCTGGTGAGTTCGGTGTTCGATTACCTCACCTTTGCCGTGCTGCTCTGGCTGCTCCGCAGCGATGCGGCCCAGTTCCGCACGGGCTGGTTCGTGGAGTCGGTGCTCTCGGCGGCGATGGTGGTGCTGGTGGTGCGCACCCGCCGGCCACTGCTGGCCAGCCGCCCGTCCCGGACCCTCACGGCGGCCACCCTGGTGGTGCTCGGGGCCACCCTGCTGCTGCCCTTCACGCCCCTCGGCCGGCTGTTCGGCTTCGTGCCGATTCCCCTGCCCTTCCTGGGCGTGCTGGCCCTGATCCTGCTGGCCTACATGCTCAGTGCCGAGTTGGTGAAGCGGTGGTTCTACCGCAACCATCAGGGCTGAAAGGACAGGATTGCGCACGGCCTGGGAGCGGTCCGCCGCTCTCCGTGGGCTAGTGGGCTGGATCGCGCATGCGTTGCACGAAGGCGGCCTCCTGCTCGGCCGTGGCGAGGCGGCCGTCATCGACGATGATGATGCGATCGGCCACATCGAGGATCTTGTTGTCGTGGGTGACCATGATGATCGTGGTGTTCTGCTCGCGGGCCAGCTGCTGCATCAGCTCCACCACGGTGCGGCCTGATTCCTTATCGAGGGCGGCGGTGGGTTCATCCCCCAGCAGGATCTTCGGCTGACTCACGAGAGCCCGGGCGATCGCGACTCGCTGGCGCTGGCCACCGGAGAGGTTGGCGGGCATGTAATCGACCCGGTCGCCAAGGCCCACCTTCTTGAGCATGGCCGTGGCGAGCTGGTCCATGTCCTGGTCGTAGAAGCGGTCGTGCAGTTCCAGCGAAAGCCGGACATTGCGGCGGGCATTGAGGAACATCATCAGGTTGTGGGCCTGGAAGATGAAGCCCACGTTCAGGCGCAGGTCGGCGAGCTGCTCCTTACTGGCCCCATTGAGCTCCTGGCCGAGGATCTTGAGGCTGCCGTCCTGGCAGGAGCGCAGGCCGCCCAGCATGGTGAGCAGGGTGGTCTTGCCGGAGCCGGAGGGGCCCGTGCAGATCACGATCTGGCCCGGGTAGATGTCGAGCGTGATGTCCTTGAGGGCGTGTTTACGCTCCTCGCCACTGCCGAACCAGTGGTTCACGTTCTGCAGCGAAATCACCGGCTGTTCGGCAGCTGCCCCCGGTTCGGATGGCCGGGGGATGGGCGTTTCCGCGGCTCCGGCGCTGGGCCCGAGAGCTGCCGCACAGGCAGGATCAAGGGTTGGCTCAAGGCGGTCCATGGGGAGATCAGAAGACATCGGCCGGATCCAGTTGCACCAGCTTGCGGGTGGCCAGGGTTCCCGATCCCACGCACATCACGAAGGTGAGCGCCAGCACGAGCAGTGCACGGTTGAGGGTCATCAGCACCGTGAGCTTGGTGACGCCGGCCAGCAGGGCATAGAGGCCGCAGGAGAGCAGCACGCCGGGGACGAAACCCACCAGTGCCAGAATCGCCGATTGCTGAATCACGATGGTGATCACGAAAGGATCGCGGTAGCCCATCGCCTTGAGCGTGGCGTACTGGGGCAGTGAATTCATCACATCGCCATACAGAATCTGATACACGATGATGCTGCCCACCACAAAACCCACCAGCACACCGATTGAGAAGATGAAGCCCACCGAAGAATTGCGTTTCCAGTAGTTCATCTCCTTCTCGGCCAACTCCTGCTTGGTGAGCACCATCACATTGCGCCCGGTCAGGATCGGCTCCATCGCGGCCTTCACCGCTTGGGGGGAGGCGCCGGGCTTGAGGCGAATAAGGCCAAGCTGAAGGGAACCGGGATCGAGCTTGGGGAACAGGTGCAGGAAGGTGTTTTCAGCGGTGATCAGGTTGGCTTCCGCCGCGAAGGTGGCCCCCATCACGAAGGTGTCAATGATCCTGAGGCGCTTGTTGTTGACCTCCACCGAAAAAGGCTGGCCTTGGCGGAGCGTATCGATCACATTGCCATATTGCTTCTTGGAGTTGCGATCAAATAGGGCATTGCCTAGCACCTGCAATTGGCTGCGGTTCGTTTCGATTTCGGGGAAGCTGAGTGATGGTTGGGTGAGGTTGACGCCATACACGTAGATATCAAAGGATTGGCGGGTGGCCGGTGTGATCCAGGTGCCCCTCCCGATCCGCAGTGGTGAGACCGCTGCTACCCCATCCACCCCCAGAACCTGATAAAGGCGACTGCGCGGGAAATCCTGCAGGGAGCCCAGGTTGCTGTATTTCGAGCTCACCATCACGAGGTCAGCTTCAAGCCGTTCGATCGGCTTCTTCTGGCTGTTGTAGAGGCTGTCGATCAGCCCCAGCTGGAAGAACATCAGCAGGTTGGAAAAACTCACCCCGGCGATGCCGATCAACAGCTTGGTGGGGTTGTTGCTCACCTGCAGCCAGGCGATCGGGGTGCGCTGCAGCAGTTTCTGGATGGCACGCCGCATCAGGGGGTCCTCGGCGGCTGGCTGTTTCCTGGCAGGGCCCTCGGCGGTGCGCCGGGGCCGGTGGGGGCCGCTGGCGCGCCCGCTCCGGATCCGGCTTGAGGTCCATCGTTGGGGCGGGGCGCCGCAGCCGGGCTGAGGGCCGCCTCCTCGGGGGTGAGGGGGTCGAACACCACATTCACCTGCAGGTTGGAGGCGCCGCCGATGGGCCGTTGCTTCAGATCGGTGGGATCGATCCGCAGCCGCACCTGGAACACGCGCTGGTCCTGGTTCTCGCCCGCTTCGCCGGCGAAGATCGACTGGCGCTGCACCTGGGGAAGGACCTGGTAGACCGTGGCGCGGGCGCTGCCATCGAAGCCGTCGGCGCTGATCGTGGCCCCCTGGCCGAGGCGCACCCCCTTGATGTCGCTCTGATACACCTCGGCCGTCACCACCATGCGTTTGGTGTCGGCCATCTCGAGGATGCCCGAATCGCCCACCTTGTCGCCGGGCTGCACCACCACCTTGAGGATGCGGCCGTCCTGGGGGGCCAGCACCGTGGCGAAGGCCAGCTCCTGCTTGGCCCGGTCGCGGGAGGCGATCGCCTTGCGCAGTTCGCTCTCGGAGGTGGCCACATCCACGGGGCGCACCTCCTTGATCTGCTCGAGCTTCTGCTTCTCGCTGGCGATCTCCGAGCTCAGCGAGGCGAGGGTGCCAGCGCGGGTCTCGATGGCCTGGGCCAGGTCGGCTTCGGTGGTCTGGGCGCGGGTGCGGTAGCGGTCGCGCTCCAGCTGGGAGGCACCGCCACTGGCGTAAAGGCTGTCGTAGCGCTTGGACTCAGTGCGAGCTTCAAGCATGGTGGAACGCTTGCTGTTCACGTTCTGGTCTTGGGCGAGCTTTGAGCCGGCGAGCTTTCGCTCCAGGCTCTCCACCTTGTAGACCTGCGCCTGGATCTCCCCCTGCTTGGCGCCGGCCTTCACCTGCTCCAGCTTGCGTTGCGACAGGGTCACGTTTTCCTCGGCTTCCGCCAGGGTGGCGGCCAGGCTGGCCTTGCTGTTCAACACCGCCAGAGGCTGGCCCTTCTTCACCTCCTGGCCTTCGTCCACCAGGATGTCCTGCACCCGGTCGCCGCTCAGGGAGGAGGGCACCGACACCTTGCGGATGCGGGTCTCCGGTTCGAGGCGCCCCAGGGCCGAGATGCGACGCGGGCCCTGCACCACGGGGGCTTCAGGGGGTTTGGGCTTGCAGGCCACCAGCAGGCCCGGCAGGGGCAGGGCGGCCAGCAGCAGCGCCAGCGCCAGGCGAGCGAGGGATGGGCGATGCGAGCCCGGGCGATGGGCTGGAGCCTGCACGGCTGGCCGGGGCAGGGTTCCGGTGCCGTCCCCTGAGCCAATCGTTGGATCGGGGGGCGACTGGAGCGGGTGACGGACCATCGGCTCGAGATTCACGCGATTGCGTCGTTCACCTTTGGCCCCAGGGTAGGCATGGCGGCCAGTGGGGCCCTGCTGCCCCATGCGACGATCACAGCACAACCGCCGCCCAGAACCGTGCGGGGCCCGCCCAGTGGCCAGGCCGGAGCCGAGCCGCTCCGCTTTCATCTGGTGCTGGCCGGTGGTGGCCATACCCATGTTCTGCTGCTGCGCCGCTGGCTGATGCGGCCCCGGCTGCGGCCAGCCCAGACCCTGGTCACCCTGGTGAGCCGTCAGAGCACAGCCCTCTACTCGGGCACGCTCCCGGCCCTGGTGGCCGGACTGATCACGCCGGAGGACAGCGCCATGGACCTGCGGCGGCTCTGCGCCTTGGCCGGCGTGAGCTTCCTGCGGGCCGAGATCGTGGGGCTCGATCCGGGGGCGCAGGAGCTAACGCTGCAGGGCCGGCCGCCGTTGCGCTTCGATCGGCTCAGCCTCGATGTGGGGGCGGTGACGGCAGGGCTTGCCAGCAGCGGCCAACCGGTGAAGCCCCTGGAGCCCTTCCTGGCCTGGCTCACCAGCCTCACGCCTGGATCCGAGCTGCGCATCCGCGGCGGCGGGGCGGCGGCGGTGGAGCTGGCCTTGGCCCTCAGGGCCCGCGGTCTGGCACCGCGGCTGCTGCTGCGGGGCCAGCGGCTGCGGCTCGGTTCGGCGGCGGCCAACCGGTTGGGGGAGCGGCTTCTCGCCGAGGCGGCGATCCCGCTGGAGCGGGCCGTGCCGCCGGGGGCGCCCGCCGATCTGGCCTGCACCGGCAGCCGGGCGCCGGGCTGGCTGGCGGTGGCAGGGCTGCCGGTGGAGCCGGCCACGGGCCGGGTGCTCACCGCCGCCAGCCTTCAGGTGCTGGAGCACCCCCACCTCTTCGCTGCTGGCGATTGCGCCGTGGTGGCTGAAGCGCCTCGGCCGGCTTCGGGGGTGTGGGCGGTGCGGGCGACGCCGCTGCTGGCCGCCAATCTCCAGCGCAGTCTGGAGCAGCCGGAGCGGCCGCTTCGCCCCTGGCGACCCCAGCGTCAGGCGCTGCAGCTGCTGGGAGATGGGGGCTGGACCCCGCAGGGACCCCGGGCCGCGGCCTTCTGGGGCCCCTTTGCCCTGGGGCCCAGCCGCTGGTTGTGGCGCTGGAAAAACCAGCTTGATCGACGGTTTCTGGAGGGTTTCACGGCCCTGGCTCCGATGCAGCCGGAGGCGATGGCCTGCCGCGGTTGTGCCGCCAAGCTGGCCGCCGCTCCCCTGGAGGGGGCCCTGGCCCGGCTGGAGGGGATGGCCGCGGTCCAAGCTCCCTCCCCCAGGCCCACGCCGCTGCATGAGGGGTGGGACGGGGTGGAGCTCGAATCTTCGCCAGGTGGTGGACCTCCAGCTACGCCCCCAACTCCCCCCCCGCCCGAGGACGCGGCGGTGCTGGCCAGCGCCGCCGATGGCTCGCTGCTGCTCCAGAGCGTGGATGGCTTCCCGGCCCTTCTGGCCGACCCCTGGCTCAATGCCCGCCTCACCACCCTGCATGCCTGCGGCGACCTCTGGGCCAGCGGCGCGGCGGTGGCGAGCGTGCAGGCGTTGGTGACCCTGCCGGAGGCGGCGCCGGCCCTGCAGGAGGAGCTGCTGCTCCAGACCCTGGCGGGGGTGCGCTCGGTGCTCGATCCGCTCGGGGCACGGCTGATCGGGGGCCACACCCTCGAGGGCCGCGATGGGGCCGGTCTCGCCCTGGCCCTCACGGTGAATGGCAGGGCTGAGCCCGGACGCCACTGGCGCAAGGGCCCCCTTCGAGCGGGGGACGCCCTGCTGCTCTGCGGGCCCCTGGGCAGCGGCGTGCTGTTTGCGGCCGCCGCGGCTGGAATGGCTAGGCCTGGCTGGATCGATGCCGCCCTGAACGCAATGCAGCGCAGCCAGGCGCCGCTGGTGGCGCTGCTGGCCGCCCATGGCTGCCACGCCTGCACCGATGTGACGGGCTTCGGCCTGCTCGGGCACCTGGGGGAGATGCTGGCGGCGGACGGTGTTGCCGGTGGGCCGGCAGGCCCCCCCCTGACGGTGCGGCTCGAGGCCGGAGGCCTGCCGGCCTTCCAGGGCGCCCTGGAACTGCTGGATCAAGGCTGGGCCAGCAGCCTGGCCCCCGCCAATGCTCGGGCGCTGGCGCTGCTGCAGGGACCGGTGCGGCTGGTGGGGCAGACCGCAGCGGCCCTGGAGGCCCTGTTGATCGATCCCCAGACCTGCGGCCCCCTGCTGGCGGCCCTGCCCGCTGTTCGGGCCAGCGCTGCCCTGGCCGCGTTGCAGCGGTCCGGTTTCCCGGAGGCGGCCCTGATCGGCCGGGTGCTGGCGGCGCCGGAGCTCTCAGCAGGAAGCTGAAGGGGAACGGTCTGCAGGAGCGCCAAGCCGAAGCCTCATCCGGTCAGGTTGCCCCGTGCCCGCACCAGGCCCCGCTCCAGCAGCAGCCGGGCCGCCTCCGCCGGCGCCAGTTCGCCCAGCTCCACCGCCTGCACGGCATGGCTGCTGAGGTCGTGGTCGTAGCAGCGGTCGTAGTAGTCGAGCATCTGGCGGCAGGCGCTGGCCCAGTCGGCGGCGGCGATCGCTTCGAGGGCGAGGGCGGTGCGCTGGGGACCGAGCCGCTTGGCGATGCGCCGGGTGGCCTCGGCCAGCCCGGCGGGATCCTGCTGGCCGTAGATCGCCACCAGCTGGGCCACCCGCTGCTCCATGGGGCGCTGGATGTCCAGGGCTGGGGCCGCCTTCATCTGATGCCAGAGGCCGGCTGGGATGCGGCAGCGGCCCACCTGGGAGCTCTCGGCCTCCAGCCAGATCTGCTCGGCTCCCTCCATGGCAGCCAGGTCGGCGGCCAGAAGGTTTTCGTAGTGCTCGCTGCTGGGCTGGGGCGGCAGGCCGAGGGCGCCGAAGCTGCTGCCGCGGTGGTGGGCGCGGCCCTCCAGGTCCAGCACCGCCACGCCCCGCTCCCGCAGGGCCAGCAACAGGTCGGTTTTGCCGCAGCCGGTGCGCCCCCCCAGCAGGCGCAGGGGCCAGGGGCGCTCGAAGCGCTCCAGCACCCAGTGGCGATAGGCCTTGTAGCCCCCCTCCAGCAGCAGCACCGGCAGGTCGAGCTGGGCGGCCAGCCAGGCCACCGAAGCGGAGCGCATGCCGCCGCGCCAGCAGTGGAGGCGCAGAGGCTGGGGAGTCGGGCTGCCTGCCGCAGCGGCAGCGAGCGCCGCCGCCAGGCTCTCCATCCTCGGACCCACCAGGGCCAGCCCCCGCAGCACGGCGGCCTGGCGCCCCTCCTGTTTGTAGAGGGTGCCGATCTCGGCCCGTTCGGCGTCGTCGAACAGGGGCAGGTTGGTGGCGCCCGGGATGTGCCCCTGGGCGTATTCGGCCGGGCTGCGCACATCCACGATCGGGCCCTCAGCCGCCAGGAAGACGGCGACCGGCTGTGGCGCAACCATCGGTGCCGTTCCGGATGCAGGGGCACAGCGACTCTGCCCCAGCCGCGGCGGCCGCACCCTGGGGCGCCTCCCGCATGCCAGGACGTTCCGGCCTGAATCGGCGGCTCGCCCGTTGGTTTCGCATAGTGGATCGTGGTGTGATCACGCGCTCCGATGCGGATTCGTTTCCCCCTGTGCCGTCTGGGTCAACCCGCCGGCATGGTCGCGGCAGCCGCCCTGTCCTTCGCCTCCCTGGCGCCCGCCCCCATCGCCCTCGGCACCCTGGCGGCCCTGCTCGCTCCAGGCCCGACGGCCGCCCAGCAGGCCACCACCCAGCCGGTGCTGCGGATCGGCGCCATCCCCGACCAGAAACCCGAAAAGCTGAACCGCCTTTATCCGCTGGTCGCTTCTGAGCTCAGCAAGCAGCTGGGGGTGAAGGTCACCTATGTGCCGGTGGTGGATTACGCCGCCGCGGTGGGCGCCTTCCGTACCGGCAACCTCGATTTGGTGTGGTTCGGCGGGCTCACCGGCGTGCAGGCCCGCCTGCAGAAACCCGGCGCCCGCGTGATCGCCCAGCGCGACATCGATGTGAGCTTCCACAGCATCTTCATCGCCAATGCCCGCAGCGGCATCAGGCCGATCACCCAGCAGAAGGACCTGGTGGAACTCAAAGGAAGGCGCTTCACCTTCGGTTCGGAGAGTTCCACCTCCGGCCGGCTGATGCCGCAGTGGTTCCTCTCCCAGGCCGGGGTGAAGCTCAGCGATTTCAAGGGCGGTGCCCCCGGTTTCAGCGGCAGCCACGACACCACGATCGCCCTGGTGTCGAGCGGTGCCTATGAGGCCGGTGTGGTGAACGAGCAGGTGTGGCGCGCCAGCCTGCACGACGGCAAGGCCAACCGCGAGAAGGTGATCCCGATCTGGAAGAGCCCCGGCTACCCCGACTACCACTGGATCGCCCAGGGCGACCTGGACGCCCGCTTCGGCAAGGGCTTCACCACCAGGCTGCAGAAGGCGATCCTGGCCTGGCGGCCCAGCGATCCGGACCAGAAGAAGATTCTGGCCCTGTTCGGTGCCCAGCAGTTCACCACCGCCGATGCCGCTGCTTACGGCCGCATCGAGCAGGTGGGCCGGCAGATCGGCAAGATCCGCTGATGGCCGCAGCGCCGCTGCTGGAGTTGCGGCAGGTGAGCGTGGCCGGCCGCGGCGCCCCGCGGCTGGAGGGGGTGAACCTGGCGATTCAGCCGGGCGAGCGGGTGGCCCTGCTCGGCCCGAGCGGAGCCGGCAAAAGCACCTTGCTGGCGGTGGCCAACGGGCTGTTGCCGCCATCCTGCGGCCAGGTGCTCTGGCGGGGCGAAGCGCCGGCCCGCGCCCGCCGGGCCCGCCGGCGCCAGCAGGCCGCCATCGGCACCCTCTGGCAGGACCTGCGCCTGATCGAGGAGCTGAGCGTGCAGCAGAACCTCAATGCCGGCCGGCTGGCGGCCTGGGGCTGGCCCCGGGCCCTGCTCAATCTGCTGCTGCCCCTCGAGAGCCCCGCCAACGCCGCGGTGCTGGCCCGGGTGGATCTGGCACCGGAGCTGCTGGGCCAGCCGGTGGCGGCCCTCTCCGGTGGCCAGCGGCAGCGGGTGGCGATCGCCCGCCTGCTGCGCCAGGACCCCACCCTGCTGCTGGCCGATGAGCCCCTGGCCAGCCTTGATCCCCGTCTGGCGGCCTCCCTGCTGGCCCTGCTGCTGGCCGAGGCCGAGCCGCCGCGGGCCCTGCTGCTCAGCCTGCACCGCCCCGATCTGCTGGCCGGCTTCGACCGGGTGATCGGGCTGCGGGCCGGCCGGGTGCTGTTCGATGGCCCCACGGCCGCGCTGCAGGGCGTGGCGGGCGAGGCCCGCCTGGCGGCGCTCTACCGGGGTGAGGACAACGCGCCGGAGGCGGTGGCCGGAGCGGATCCGGCCCTGCCGGCAGCGGGCCGATGAGCCGGGCCGGCGGCAGCGGGGCCATCCCGTCGGAGGGTGGGAGCAGTCTGCCGACTCCCGAAGGAGTGCATGGGATCGCGGTGCGGCCCGCCGGTTTGCGGCCCGCCGCGCCGCTGCAGGTGCTGCTGCCGGCCCTGGTGCTGCTGCCCCTGATCGGGATCCTGCCGTTGCTGGTCCATGGCGGCGGCCTCGATCTGATTGGCCAGTTCGCCCTCGCGGCCCTCACTCCATCGCTGGATCCCCTGGTGGTCAGCTCGGCCCTGGCCGGGCTCGGGGTGACCGTTGGGATGGCCCTGCTGGGCTGGGCCGCCAGCCTGGTGCTGGGGGTGAGTCTGGGGCTGGCCAGCTCCCGCACCCTGTGGCGCACCTGCTGCGGCCGGGCCTGGCCGGCCGGTTGGATCCGCCGCCTGCTGGCCGTGCCCCGTGCCATCCACGAACTCCTCTGGGGGCTGATGTTGCTCCAGCTGGTGGGGCTCCAGCCGGTGGTGGCGGTGGTGGCGATCGCCCTTCCCTTCGGTGCCCTGGTGGCCCGGGTGGTGGCCGATCTGCTCGATGGCCTCGACACCGGCCGTCTCGAGGCCCTGCGCTGCGGCGGTGCCCCCGCCCCGGCCGCTCTGCTCACCGCCCTGGGGCCGCCGTTGCTGCCCGGCCTGCTCAGCTATGGCGGCTACCGCCTGGAGTGCGCCCTGCGCAGCGCCACCCTGCTGGGGGTGTTCGGCCTCGGCGGCCTCGGCACCGACCTGCGGCTCACCCTGCAGTCGCTGGAGTTCCGCGAACTCTGGACGGGTCTCTGGCTGCTGCTGGCCGTGATGCTGGGCCTGGAAACGGCCTTGGGCCGGCTGCGGCGCCGCTGGCTCATGCCCCGCCGCCTCGGCCTGGCTCAGGGGGGCGTGGGGGTGCGGGGCCGCGAGATGGTGCTCGCTCTGCTGGCCCTGGTGCCCCTGGCGGTGGCGGTGGCGTGGGGCCTGGGCGTGGATCCGCGGGCTCTGGTCGGCGGGCCGGGGTTGGCGGGCTTCGGCGCTGGCGTGAGCTGGGTGCCGGGGCCGGCGGTGCTGGCCCTGCCCTGGCCTGCCCTGATCGGCGGCACCCTGGCGCTCACCCTGCTGGCCGCGACCCTGGCGGTGGGCCTGCCGCCCCTGCAGTTGTTGCTCAGTGCCCCCTGGCCGGTGGCCCGCGCCCTGGTGCGGTTCAGCTGGGCCCTGGGCCGCCTCTGGCCGCCGCCGCTCACGGCCCTGCTGCTGCTGCTGCTGCTCAAGCCCGGCGTCTGGACGGCTGCCCTGGCCCTCGGCCTTCACAACGCCGGCATCCTGGGCCGCCTGCTGGCCGAGGGCCTCGCCGATGGCGGACCCGCCCTGGAGCAGGCCCTCACCAGCGCGGGGGTGGGGCCCCGGTTGGCGCTGCTGTATGGGCGCTACCCGGCGATCGCCCGGCCCTACCTGGCCTATGGCGCCTATCGCGCCGATGTGATGCTGCGCGAAACCGTGGTGGTGGGCCTGGTGGGGGCCACGGGCCTGGGCAGCCAGCTGCTCGAGAGCCTCAGCAGCTTCGCCTGGGACCAGCTCCTGGCCCTGGTGGCTGTGTACGTGGTGCTCACCCTGCTGGGGGAGGAGCTCAGTGACCGGGTGCGGCAGCGGCTGCGGGTCAGCGCCTGAGGGGCGTGCTGCGGGTGGCCGGGATGGGACGGCACACCACCCGGTTGCGCCCCTGTCCCTTGGCTGCGTAGAGGCAGTCATCGGCGATCTGCTGAAGCAGGTCGCCATCGCAGGCGGCTCCGCTGGCCGGATCCCACACGGCGATGCCCAGGCTGATCGAGAGGGGCATTCCTTCGCGGCCATCGGCGGCCGGCACCCGGGCCCGGGTCACGGCCTCGCGCAGCATCTCGCACAGCTGGCGGGCCTGTTCGGCGGAGGTGTCCGGCAGGATCACGGCAAATTCCTCCCCGCCCAGCCGGGCCACGAAATCGCGGTCGCGGCGGAGATCGGAGTTGAGGATGGCACCCACCTCCTTGAGGCAGGCATCGCCGTAGGCATGACCGAGCGTGTCGTTGACCTGCTTGAAACGGTCGACGTCGATCAGGGCAAGGGCGAGGTGGGTGTTGTTGATGCGGGCGGCGGTGATGTTGGCCTTGAGGAAGGAATCGAAGCTGCGTCGGTTGGGCAGGTTGGTGAGAGAATCGAGCAGCGCCAGTCGTTTGGCCCGCTCACTCTCAAATGTGTAAAACAGCAGGCTGAGCAGGCTGCTCATCGACACGATCCGCTGGATCTGCTCATCGCTGAAGCTGCTCTCACCCCGCAGGCCCACGGTGAGCACGGGAATCGAGATGCCGCGCGAATCAAGGCGGATGCCGAGATAGTCGGTGCAGCCCTGCTCCTTGAGCTGATCGAGAAAGGTGAACTCCACCTCCCGCAGCGTGGCCAGCCGCTGACGGTAGAAGCGGGCCCGGGTGGCGATGTGGTGGAGGGCGCTGGCGAGGTGTTCCTTCTGTTGCAGGAAGGCCCGGTCCATGCGCAGGGTGCTCACCTCGCCGGGTTTGGCGGGAAGCCAGACGTACTGGCTGCAATCGATGTCGTCTTCGTCGGGGAGAAAGGCGAGTGATAGACGCAGGATGTCGAGGCCCCAGCGCTTGAGTTCATTGACGAACAGCAGCACGAATTCCTCGAAGCTGCCCATCTCGAACCAGTGGTCCAGGATCTGGCGTTCCAGCGGTACCGTCGCCGGTCCCGCCACGGCGGCGGCATCAGGAAGCAGCAGCTGGTCCGTGGAGCGGATCTTGGCCACCATCGGCGTGATCGAGGCCTCCGAGGCCCAGTCCGCCTGCCGGAGAAAGGCTTCGATCCCATCCCAGGCGATCGGGCGGGAGATCAGGAATCCCTGCACGGCGTCGGCACCGAGCCGTACGGCGGTGGCGAAATCGCCGAAATCCTCCACCCCTTCACACACCACCGTCTTGCCCAGTCCGTGCACGGTTTCGATCAGCGAGCCCACGTAGCGCTGCATGCGGAACGACTGGCCGATACCGGCCACCAGGTTGATGTCGAGCTTGACGCTGTCGTACCAGGCTTCACAGATGCGGCGGTAATTGGAGAGGCCCGAGCCGAAGTCGTCGATGAAGATGCGCAGGTTCAGTTCCTTCGTGAGTCGCTCCGTGGCGGCGGCCACGTTGGCGGTTTCGCGCAGCACATCGCCACCGGGCGTTTCGGTGAACTCCAGATAGATGCGGGAACAGTCGATCGCCAGCTGCTGCAGGTTGGCGATCAGCCCATCGAGCCGCTCTGGACCAGCGACCGAATCGCTGCTGATGTTCACGGCCAGGTAAGCAATCCGCTCCCGGATCAGGGGGTTCTGGTTCAGGGCCGCCTGCAGGGCCGGCAGCTGCTCCAGCACGAGGGCATCGATCTGGTGGGCGATGCCGAGCTGATGGGCCGTCGCCAGGAGCCGGCCGGTGGGTTGGTCGGCCAGCTCGGGGGGGTGGAAGCGGATCAGCACCTCCAGGCCGAAATGGCCGGGATGGGCCAGCAGCAGGATCGGCTGGAACACCAGATGGATGTCGCTGGGGCCGAGGCTCTGGAGCCGCTCGCGGATGGCGGTCTTCTGTTTCACCCGCCGCCGGTCATCGGCTTCGATCAACCGCACGCTGTCGCGGGCTTCGAGGGCCAGGATCTCGCTGAAGCCATGCAGCGCCAGGTGCGTTGCCCCGCCGCCGCCGAAAGGCAGGCGTTGGCCGGTGATCAGGATGTCGTCCGGCCGGAGGGTGGCGCCGCCGCGGGCCTGGATCGCCGCCTGGATCGTCTCCTGCAGGGCCTTGAGCAGGGCCCCATCGTCCCCGGGTGGGGTCAGCAGCAGCAGCGCCAGCCGGTGTTCCGAGGCTCGGTAGATGCGGGCCCGTTCGTCGATGCCGGCGTGCGCGGCCACCGCCTGGTGGACCGTGTGGAACAGATCGCCGATTTCAGCGTCATCGAGAAAGGTGTGCTGGCGCTGCAGGAGGCGCAGGTTCACCATCGCCAGAAGCAGTGAAGGCAGCTCCGGAGCCAGGGTCGCCAGGGCGGGATTGCCCAGGTCCTCCTCAAGGGCCAGGCGCGAGGCCAGGCCGCTCTGGTGGTCCTGCTGCAGGCTGGTGAGCCGCTGCCGCTGGCGGCGGTGCTTCGCTTCCGACTGCAGCGCCAGGCCGGTGGTGAGGGCCAGGGCGAGGACTGCCAGGGTCCAGGTCGCACCCCGGGCCATTCGGCGCACAACATCCTCGGGCCCCTCCCGCAGGGTGAGCAGCAGGGTGGCGTCGCCAAGCTGAAGCCGCCGCCCCGGCACCGTTGTGCTGGCGGTCGGTTCCGTTCCCTCGCCCGGCCCCAGCAGCCGGATCGATCCCTCCCCCCCGAGCAGGGCCCGGGAGTCGAGCTGCAGCCACCCCGTGGCTGCGGCCTCCCGGCCAGTTCGGGCGCTGAGCTGCAGCAGGGCCGGATCGGCCGGGTCCTGCTGGATGGCCAGGCCGTTCATGGCGGTGGCAGCCGCACAGTGAACCTTGCCGCCTGCGGGCGCAGCCCCGTGCTGGGCCTGAGCAACAGGCGGGTCCGGCGGTGGTGCTGCGCCGTCGAACCAAGCGGTGAGGTGCAGGGACTGCAAAAGCTCCCCCCGCTGCGCCGGGGGCGAAGACCGGTCGGCCCAGGGGGGAGTCGCGAGCACGAACGCCGCGCCCGCCAGGGCTTGGCAGAGCTGGTGGGTGATGCGCTCGCGGCGGTGGCTCTCCAGCTGGGCGGCCTGCAGCGCCATCACCCGGTTGAAGACCACCAGCGGCAGGGCCGTGACCAGGGCACCGGCCACGATGATGCCGTAGGTACGCCCCCGCAAGATTCACCCGCTACGGCTGCAAGCTAGCCGTGCCGGCTGGGTGTTGACTGCTTGTGTTGGCCAGCGGCAGCCCGGTCCGAAAGGGACTGGTGCGGGCCGAGGGACCGGGCTCTCCTCTGTGGCGCAGGGGGTGGTCCCAGTGTGCTTCCCAGGGGAGTCGCGGCCACCAGCCGGCCAGCGTGTAATGCAGCCGCCCGAGGAAGAGGTTGAAGGCGGTGCTGCCAGAGGGGCGGCCATAGGGCGTGAAGCCGGGTGGCATCAGCTGGGCCACCTTGCGTGGATCCACCGAGGCGATGGTCACGCCCCGGGCCCGGGCCACGGCTGCCGCAATCGCCAGCCCCTGACCCACTGAGATGTTGAGCTCGATGATCCGGCCCGCCCCCACGCCCAGGCCGCCGAAACCGCTGGCCGGGCCCAGCACCGCCAGGTTGCTCACCTCCCGCGGCAGGGTGTGGCGGTAGCCGAAGTTGAAGGTGGGTTTGGCCGGTGGCACGAACTGCGACAGCCCCCCGCGGAAATCGAGGTAGTAGGTGAAGGTCCCCAGGGCCTGCTCCCGGGGCACGCCGCCCCGGGCCATCAGCCCGGCGCTCAGGGCCATGAGCGGGTGGGCGATCTGGTCGGCGGAGCGGATGTAAAGCTCCGGCATCCAGTGCACCCGCCTGGCGCCGTGCCGCAGAAAGAAGCTCTCCACATCGGCCGCGGCCGGCACCATCCAGGCCAGCGGCCGGCCCTGGCGGGCGATCACCTCCCGGTTCTGGTCGGCGGTGTTGCGGAACAGGAGGGCGTTGAAGCTCAGGCGCCCGGGCAGGATCGCGATGTTGGCCTGATCCAGGCGCGCCGGCGCCCGTCGGAGCCCAGGACTGAGGCCCTGTTCGCCATGGAAGGCGATGCTCAGGGCCGGACTCTGCTGGTCGGCGCTGTCGCGGGTCGAGGAATACAGCTCCAAGGGGGTGCCGCGCCCGTCGAGCAGGTCAGCGCGCAGGCGAGCGGGGTTGCGGTGGTAGTCGGGCCAACCCACCAGCCATTGCTGGGCTTCGCGGTCGCGGCGATCGAGCAGACGCGCGCTGAAGCGCCTCTCCAGATCCCGCAGTTGCGCGATCGAGAGGCCCTCCACCTCGAAGATCCAGCCCAGGGAGATGCTCTCCTGGGAGAGGCCGCGAGGCCCCAGGCCCCGCAGGAAGGGCACGCCGGCGCGGTGGGCCAGTTCGGCGCCGAGGCTGGCATCGATGAACAGATCAGCCCCGAGGCGACGGTGGTGGGCGATTTCCAGCACGCAGAGGCGCTGGCCTTCCAGTTCGGTGCCGCTCACCGGGGCCTCCGCCAGCACCACCACCCCTGCCTGGCGCAGGGCCCGCCGGAACGCACGCGAGGCCTGGCCGGGATCCACGGCGATCTGGTGCACGCCGGTGAGCCGCAGGAAGCGTTGGTAGAGATCGGAGGAGGGGGCGAAGGGCGTGAGAACGCCCCACATGTCGCGAGGGACCTGGTTGCGGTCGAGGTAGGCCAGGCCGGCCCGGGCGATGGTTCCCCCCAGGCCCGGCCGGATGTCGGCCGCGGTCACCAGGGCGATGCGGGGCCGGTGAAGACCGGCCAGCTGGGCCAGCTGCCGGTTCAGTTCGAGGGCCGTCATCACCCCGGCTGGTTCATCGCCGTAGACGATGGCATCGAAGTGCCGCTCCCCCCGCCGCCGGCAGGGTTGGGTCGCGGCCGGAGTGTGAGAGCCGCCCCCGGGTCCGAAGGCTGCCGCAGGCTCCGGCGGCAGGCCGAGGATCAGGGCCAGCGCCGAGGCCGCCGCCCTGGCCCAGCGGCCTCGGCGCTGCGATTTCAGCGGCGACGCTCCTGGGGCGTGGCGGTGATGGTCTGGCGATATCCCCACCCGAACTCCGGACCAGGGAAAGCGGAGACCCTAGGGCTAGCTTGAGCCCGGGCCCCAGCCGCGGAATACCGGCCTGTGGTGCCCACGACACCGCGATACCCGGGTCGACGTCCTCTGCCTTGTCGGCCGGTCCCATTCGCCGTACCGCCATCGCCCCCGCCTCAGCCATCGCCCCCGCCTCAGCCATCGCTCCCGCCGTGCCCCGACCTGAATCCATCACGGGGTGGCGTTCCACCCCGGTTCGGCGGCCGCGGCAGGAGCCGGCGTCGCTGCGGCCCCACCCTTGGCTGCGGCCTTTTTCCCTGAGCCTGCTTCTGGTGATCGCGCCCGCCGGCCAGGCGGCGCCCGTCCCGCTGGCATCGCCTGCGCCGACTTCAGCCCTGCCTGGCCCCGGTGCCGTCAACCCCTCGGTCGCGTCCTTCCCTCCTGCTCCGCCCGCCCAAACAGCTCCTGTGACTGGCCCCGGCTCCTCCATCCCCGCTGCGGCGCCCGCCCCCAAGCTCGGCCTGTGGCTCACCACGGTCGACAGCGCCGTGCTCTACGAGCCGGCCGAGGCGGCCCGGGCGGTGGAATTTCTGCGCCACAACGGCTTCCGCCGCGTGGCCCTGCCCCTCTACACCGCCGGGATGGTGACCTGGAGCCCGCAGGCCAGCCGCAACCGGCTGGCCATTCCCACTGATCCACGGCTGCCGGCGTTGCCCGCTCCCGGTCCGCGCAGCGCTGCGGTTCCCCGCGCCCCGGGCCGTGCATCGGCGGTCCCCGCCGCGGACACCGGCCCCACCGCCTCCCTGCTGGCGGACCTGGGCCGGGGTGGGATCGAACGGGTCGGTTGGTTCGAGTTCGGCCTGATGGCACCGGCCGATGCGCCCTGGCTGGCCGGCCGCGAGGATCTGTTGCTGCGCGATGCCGCCGGTTCCACCCTGTGGCAGGAGAGCCCTGGGCTCAACCGGGTGTGGCTCAACCCCCTGCTGCCGGAGGTGCAGCAGACCCTGGAGGATCTGGTGGTGGATGCCTGCTCCCGTTTGCCGCTGGAGCTGATCCAGTTCGATGATCACCTGGGTTTTCCGATGCGGTTCGGCTACGACCCGGTCACCCTGGCGGCCTGGCGCAACACCGGAGCCGGCCGCCGTGATCCCAGCCCCGCCCCCGCGGCGCCGGCCTGGATCGCCTGGCGCGCCGACCAGGTCACGGCGCTGCTGGTGCGGTTGCGTTCCGCCATGACCACTGCCTGTCCGGCGGTGCGGATGTCGGTGTCGCCCAACCCCCAGGAGTTTTCCTACACCAGCTACCTGGCCGACTGGAGCAGCTGGGTGCGCCAGGGGCTGGTGGATGAGGTGGTGGTGCAGATCTACCGCGACAACCTCACGGCCCTGGGGCGGGAGCTGGCCCACCCCAGCCTGGCGGCGGCGGCCCAGCGGGTGCCGGTGCGGATCGGGTTGCTGGCGGGGCTGAAGAGCCAGCCCAAGGATCCGGGCCAGCTGCGCAGGGAGCTGGAACTGGTGCAGGGGCGAGGGTATCGCGGCATTGATCTGTTCTTCTATGAATCAGCGCGGCGCCACTTCAGCGAACCGGGCCGCTGAGCGGCCGAGCTGCCAGAGGCCGGAACGGCAGCTGAAAGCGCATCCAGCCGTTCAGCCGTTGATGCCTGCCATACCCCATGTGTCGTAGCGATCGCCCAGAACGCTAGCCGCCAGCGCATCCAGGGTGATTCGTTCAGCGTGGGACAGCTCCACATCGCAGGCGCCGAGATTTGCCTTGAGATGTTCAAGTTTCGTCGTCCCCGTAAGGGCCAAGATGTGTTCACCGCGACCGATGACCCAGGCCAAAGCGATCTGCGCCGGTGTGCATGATTTTGCCAAGGCTGACGTGACCCCCTTTATCGGTCCAGGCCTTATGAGAGTGGGTGGTTGTGGTCATGCGGCAGCTCCCTGTTGAGCTGCCTCCAGGGGCGTACGCCCCTGGAGGGCCGAATGTGGCCTGAGCGTGTTGTACTCCCAGCGCCAGCGATCAGCCAGGAGTTGAGCCTCAGGAGCCGTGGTGAACAGCTCGGTGTTGAGGAACTCATCCCGGAAGCGCCCGTTGAACGACTCGGCAAAGCCGTTCTCCCATGGGGATCCCGGCTCGATGTACGCCGTGCTGGTGTTGCCTGTGGCATCGCACCAGTCCCGTAGGGCCTGGGCAATGAACTCCGGCCCGTTATCGGATCGAACGTACGCCGGTGCCGGGTAGACGCTGGTGAGCTCCTCCAGCACGGCCACCACGTCCTTGGCCTTGCAGCGCCTGCCCACCCGGATAGCCAGGCAGAGGCGGCTGTGCTCGTCGATCACGTTCAAGAACTTGAGCCTGCGGCCATCAGCGGTGGCGTCGAATTGGAAGTCCATGGCCCAGACCTGGTGGGGTTGTTCGGCCCGATGTCGCCTCACCGAGCCGTCTGCGGGCCGTGCACGCTTGCGTTTTCTGGGGGTGGGCCGCTGCAGGCCTTCCTCCCGCCAGAGCCGTTGCACCCGCTTGTGGTTCACGGTCCAGCCCTCCCGCCGGAGCAGGCGGTAAGCCATGCGGCGGCCCCAGCGGATGTGTTCAGCGGCGATCTCGCGGAGACGATGTCTGAGCTTGGCCTCCTCGAGGTCGACGACCTTGCCGCTTTGGCGCTGGGTGCTGCGGTGCTGGCCCACCACCCGGCAGGCCTGGCGTTCAGAGGCCCGGTAACGCTCCTGCAGGACCACGACGGCCC
>JBILUS010000018.1:0-51015 GCA_044370835.1 Cyanobium sp.
GCCTGAGCTGTCGGTGGCACCCCTGGCCCCGCTGGTGAGCGAACGGCTCTGCGGCGATCTGCAGCAGCCGATCTCGGCCCTGACCTGGTCGGCCAACGGAGAGTTTCTGGCGATCGCCAGCGCCGGTGGTGAATTGCTGCTGCTCGATTTCCTCGCCGGCTGTGAGGAGCTGCTGCGGGGCGACCGCGACAGCAGCCTCGATGTGGTGGGCTTCAGCAGCGATGGCCAGCTCCTGATGGCCGCCGGCCAGGACGGCGAGCTGCTGCTCTGGGAGCTGGGAGACACCGGGGTGCGCCCGTTGGCCATGGATCCCATCCCGTTGGGCGGCGGCTGGATTGATGCGGCGGCCTGGCAGCCTGGTGGCCTGCTCCTGGCGGTGGCGGCCGGGCGAGAGCTGCGGCTCTGGGATGGGGCCGCTCGTCAGTGGCGCGAGCCATCGCTGCCGTTGCCCGGCACCATCCAGGCCCTGGCCTGGAGCGCTGATGGAGTGCAGCTGGCTGCCAGCTGCCACGGTGAGCTGGTGCTGTGGCAGCCATGCCTGAGCACGCCGGCCGATCCGCCGCTGCGTAACCCGATGGCCTCGGCCGGCCTGGCCCTGGCCTTTTCAGGGCCGGGCCACCATCTGGCCTGCGGCATGCTGGATCGCTCCCTGCTGGTGTGGCCCCAGGGCTGCCACGGCCAGCCCTGGCAATTCAGCGGTTTCCCCGCCAAGGTGCGCCAGCTGGCCTGGAGTGAGCAGCCCGGCCGCCTGGCCCCGCTGTTGGCCAGCGCCGCCGCAGAGGCCGTGATCCTGTGGACACAGGTGAAGCAGGGTTCCAAGGCCTGGCAGCCCGAACCGTTGCTGTGGCACGAAAAACGCGTCAATGCCCTGGCCTTTGCGCCCGGGAGCACCCTGCTGGCCAGTGCCTCAAGTGACGGCAGCGTGGCGCTCTGGGATGGCAAAGGACGAATGCTGCAGCCGCTTGAGGGGCAGGGCTGCGGCTTCAATGCCCTGGCCTGGCGACCGGATGGCCGACACCTGGCTGCCGGTGATGCCAACGGGCGCTGGTGGCTGTGGCCGGTGGCGGTGCCGCCGTGCGAGCGACAGCGCCAGCGCACAGGGGCCGGCTTCAGGGCTCAGCTATAGAATGAGAACCATTCTCGCTAGAGAGCATCGGATGCGATCTCCTGCCGGGCTTCAGGAGCTGTTGAAGCGGGCCGGGGTGGTGTTCGGGGCCTTGCTGTTGGCTGCCTGCGGCTCACCTCGCCAGGAGTCCCGTGATGCCGCCGCCGACAAGGCGTTCAAGGTGGTCACCACCTTCCTGCCGATCACCCTGTTCACCCGCGCCGTGGCGGGCGACTGCGCCACCGTGACACCCCTCATCCCTGCCAGCACTGGCCCCCACGATTTCCAGGCCAAGCCGGGAGACCTGACCGCCCTGCGCCAGGCACGGGTGCTGGTGAAGAACGGCCTGGAGATGGAGGGGTTCCTCGACAAGCTCGTGGCCTCCGCAGGCAATCCCCAGCTCAAGGTGATTGATTCCAGCCGCGGCGTCACCACCCTGGAAACAGAAAACCATGGCGATGCGCATGGCAAGGAGCATGGGCATCACGATGACCACGGCTCTGCGCATGGCCATGATCACGGTGCCGTGAATCCCCACATCTGGCTGGATCCGCTGCGTGCGGTGCAGCAGGTGGAAACCATCCGCGACGGTCTGATCAAGGCTGACCCCAGCTGCGCTGAGGGCTACCGGCGCAATGCGGCCGCCTACACAGTCCAACTCAAACAACTAAACAGCGAGATCGCCAGCCAGCTCAAGCCCTATACGGGCAAAACATTCATCGCTTTCCACGATTTCGCCCCCTACTTCGCCCACCGTTATGGCCTCAAGGCCGAGTACCTGGTGGATGTGCCCGAGATCAATCCCTCGCCGGCGGATCTGCAGCGGGTGGCGGCCGAGGTGAAGCGCAGCCAGCTCAAGGCCCTGCTGAGTGAACCCCAGGAGGGCAACCGCTCCTTCAATGCCCTGGCGAAGGATCTGGGGGTGAAAGTGGTGGTGTTCGATCCGATGGAGACGGCCACGGAAGAGGCCTCGCGCGATCCCTCCACCTATCTGAAGCTGATGCGCCGCAATGCGGCCGATCTGCGCCAGGCCTTTGGGCAATGACAGACCACGCCCCAGCGTTGTTGGTGGAGGGCCTGAGCGTTCGCCGAGGTGAGCAGCTGGCGGTGGAGCAGGTGAGCTTTCAGCTCGCCCGCGAAACCGATACGGCGCTGGTGGGTCCCAACGGTGCTGGCAAGAGCAGCCTGGTGGGCGCCCTGCTCGGCCTGCATCCCCGCGCCTCAGGCACCGTGCAGATCCTGGGCCACCCGCTCGGCCCAACGGGCGAGTTGCCCCGATCGGTGCGTGCAGAGATTGCCTACCTGCCCCAGAGCCTGGCGTTGCAGGGGCGCTTTCCGCTCACGGTTGGTGAATTCGTGGGCTTTGGCTTTGATCCGCCGGGCCTCAGCCTGGCCTGGCTGGGGTGCCGGCGCCGATCCGAGGCCGTGCGCCGTGCCCTGAAGCGAACCGGCTGCCAGGACCTGGCAGAACGCCGGCTCAGCGAGCTCTCCGGTGGTCAGCTCAAGCGTGTGCTGCTGGCCTTCTGTGTGGTGCGGCCCCGCCAGTTGTTGGTGCTCGATGAGGCCCAGGCTGGCCTTGATGCCCCCAGCAGCGAGCAGTTCCAGCAACTTCTGCTGGAGCTGCGCCGGCAGGAGGGCTGGACCGTGCTGCAGGTGTCGCACGATTTGGAGATGGTGCGTCGCAGCTGTGATCAGGTGTTGTGCCTGAACCGCCGCCTGCGCTGCAGTGGTGCCCCCGACCATGCGCTAAGTCCAGCGCGGTTGGCTGAGCTCTATGGCCCCAATGTGGTGCCCTACCGCCATCACCATGCCGGGGTTCCTGGCCATGGCTGATGCCGCAGGCTTGCTTGAGGTGCTTGGCCAGCCGTTCATGCAGCGGGCCCTGCTCGGCGGCCTGCTCACCGGTGCCCTGGGCGGTCTGCTGGGAAGTTTCGCGGTGCTGCGTCAGCTCTCGTTCTTTAGCGATGCCCTGGGCCATTCCGCTCTGCTGGGCATCAGCCTGGGCATCCTGCTAGGTGTAAATCCCACCCTGGTGCTGATCCCTTTTGCGGTGCTGTTCGCCCTGCTGGTGAACCAGCTGGTGGCCCGCAGCGGCCTGCCGGCCGATGCCCTGCTCAACATCGTCTATTCCACCTCTCTGGCTTTTGCGGTGGTGGCCCTGAGCCTGGTGGAGACCTACCGCGGCGGCATCCAGCAGCTGCTGTTCGGCGACATCCTCGGCATCAGCTGGAGTGATCTGACGGTGATCGCGGTGCTGTTGATGGGCGCCTTGATCTATCTCGCCCTCAGCCTGCGCGCCCAGGTGCTGCTCACGCTCAACAGCGATCTGGCCGGAGCCTTCGGTGTGGGAGCCAGCCGACACCGCCTGGCTTTCATCGTGCTGCTGGCGGTGGTGGTGGCGGTGTCGATCAAGGCGGTGGGGGTGCTGCTGATCAGTGCCTTCGTGGTGATTCCGGCCTGCGGGGGGCGGTTGGTGAGTCGCCACTTCCCGCTCTATGCCCTCATCTCCGCCTGCCTCGGCGGTGGCTGTGCCCTGCTGGGCCTGTTGGGTTCAGGCCTCACCAACTTGCCCTCCGGGCCCTGCGTGGTGATCGTGCAATTTGCGGGCTTCCTGTTGGCGCTGGTGATCAGCCAAACGACGCGTCGCTCTCCACTAACTGCCGGGCCAGCAGGGCTCCAAATTCCTGGTGGAGACCAAGACGTCCTGGAATCACGCTGAGCTGATCAGCCGCCTCCCATGCCAGGGCCTCCATCTCTTTTTTGGAGCGTGGTGGAGACTCAGAAGCCACCACCACCTGCAGCGGACATTGGAGCAGGCGCGCCTGCTCCAACCACCAGCCCTGCTCGGTTGAAGGATCCAGACCGCCGCTCACGAACGCCACACTGGCGAAGCGTGCCCCGGGGCGCCTGGCCAGCCGCTGCTGTTCGCGGATCCGCGCCGGCGTGAGCAGGGCGGGGGCGACCCAGACATGACGCCGCAGCATCAGCCCGAGCACCGCCCGGCTGGTGTTGAGTCGGTAGAGCGCCGGGCCAATCCATGGGGCTGCCACAAGACGCCGCAGCCAGCCGAACCGCTGCGACGGCCAGCCGGTCATTGTTGGTAGAGGGCCGCGCCAGGTCGGGGCCACCAGCACGAGCTCCTGCCACAGCCCGGACCATTCGCTCGCCAGCCCCAGGGCCACCGAGGCGCTATGGCCGGCGGCGATCACGGTGGGGCGCTGCCGGGTGGTGGTGCGCAGGTAGGAAAGCACCGCCCGCAGCGCCGAGCGCAGTAGGGCGGCGTCGTAGGGCATCGCGGGGCGGTCGCTGTCACCGAAACCGGGCCAGTCGAAGCTCACCAGCTGGCGCTGATCAGCCACCGCCTCGGCCAACGGTTTCCATTCCCCCCGGCTCGACACGGTGCTCAGCGCCGGCAACAGCAGCCAAAGGGGGGCCGCCGCCGGCCCCCGGCGCTCCAGCACCAGGCGCAGCTGTCGCCCGACCAGGTCAACCTGCAGGGACTCCAGAGTCCCCCCCAGCTGCGGCATCATGCAAACCCCCGCGCCCGTTGCTGGGGTTTGCTGCCGGCGATCAGGAAGTCGAGGCGATCGCTGCCGGGGTCATAGATGGTGTAGTGGACGCCGGCGCCGATGCCGATCACCTGGCGCTGGGGAACGCTCTGCTGCTGGTGCCGTTGGCCCTCCAGATCCCGCACCTGGGATTCAATGCCACCTCCAGTGAGTTCAAGGCGGAACTGCCGGCCGCTGCGGGCGGTGAACAGCCGGTTCACCTCCATACGGGTGAGGCGATCCAGCAGCAACAGTGGTGAGCTGTCCGGCTCCAGGCTGTCGTCCACAGCGACCGAGCTGCCGTGCAGCAGGGCGCAGCCGAGCTCGACGAAGCCCAACTGGAGCCCCGCCAGCCAGTCCATGTGCGAAAGATCAACCGCCTGAAGCAGGGCATCCACGGCCGGCTCTCCCTGGCCAAGGCGCAGGGCATCGGCTCGCCGCTGGCCGCGGTAGCCCCGCTCAGCCAGGAGTTGGTCCTCCCACCAGCCGTAGATGCACTGCGGCTCCAGCTCGCCGCGGCGGGGCTGTTGCAACCGGTTCAGCAGGGCATCGCACTCCCGCTCAGGGCCGATCACATCCCCCAGCACAAACAGGGTGTCCACCCGCCGGGTGTGGCGCAGATCGGTCTGGATGGCCTCATAGGCCTCCAAATCTCCGCGCAGTCCACTGATCAGGGCCCAGCGTGCCATCAGCGCTCACACACGTGGCTGGCGTCATCGGCCCGCTCGGCGTACTCGAAGCCATGGCGCAGGCGCCAGGCGAAGATCGGCGGCAGGCCGGAGCCGACGATGGCCCGGCAGGTGCGTTCCACGTCGTAGGCCACCTCCCGGATCTCCACGTCGTCCGTGTCTTCGTGGTGAATCACATAGGTGGCGTTGGTATTGCCGTGGCGCGGCTCCCCCACCGAGCCGGCATTGATGATGCGGTGCATCGGCAAATTGATTTGTCTTTCTACGGATGGGCCGCCGCTGGCTGCACCGTCCTGCACGCGCACCCGGATCGACCCATCCCGCAGCTCACGCACATAGGGCCGGTGGGTGTGGCCACAGAACAACGTCTCGGCGCCGGCGGTCTCCACCCGCTCCAGGGCTGCGAAGGCATCCATGTCGGGCAGCAGGTACTCGTGCTGACTGTTGGGACTGCCATGCACAAACAGCAGCCGATCGCGCCGCAGCGTCATCGGCAGGCTGGCCAGAAAGGCCTTGTTCTCCTCGCTCAGCTGTTCGGCCGTCCACTGGTGGGCCAGATGGCCCCGCCGCTCTGCGAGCTGGGAGGGATAGCTGCAGTCGCAGGCGTTGAGGCCTTCGATGATGTCCTCATCCCAGCAGCCCTGGCAGGTGGGAATCGCCCGCTGACGCACCAGGTTCACCACCTCGTTGGGCTGGGGGCCATAGCCCACCAGATCCCCCAGACAGGTGATGGTGTCGATGCCCTGCTGGTCGATGTCGGCGAGCACGGCCTCCAGGGCGGCCAGGTTGGCGTGCAGGCAGGAGATCACAGCATGGGCCATGGCGATCAGGCGGCAGGGGATGGATGGGACGGGGTCTGGCGTTGGCGCAGGGGAGCCTGCTGCAGCTCCAGCACGGCATCGCTGAGTAGGCAGTCGGCGAGGGTGTCTTCAAGGGCGGTGGGATCGAGATCCTTGCCCTGCACCACGAGGCGCGACAGTCGCTCCGGGCGACAGTCGGGCGGGGCGATCGACTGCAAAGGCAGAAACTGGGAGCCCTCCCGGCTCACCATCCAGTTGCAGAAGAAGGCCTGGCCATCGGGCAGGTTCATCAGGGCCTTGGCGCGATACACATCGCCATAGGCACCGTTCACCAGTTCAAACCAGAAGCTGCTGAGGCTGGCCGGATCCCACACGCTTCCCGCCAGGTTCCTCTCCAAGGCCTGCAGGCTGTTGAAATCCAGGGTGTCCTGGCGGGGCAGCACGGCGTCACGCCCGAAGTGCAGATGCGCATCCGGGCTGAGATGCAGGGCCTGCAGCTGGGGAATCGCGCGGCGATCCATCCCGGCAAGCCCAGGCTCCGTTGGCGGCTGGAACTGGGGCAGTTCAATCAGGGCCAGCAGGTTGGCGGGGCGGGGTGCCAGGGCCTGGTCAGGGTCGGCCAGATCCTTCAGCCCCGGTCGCTGGTCCTGAAGCCAGATCAGATCGATGCCGCCGTCACGGGCCTGGCTGAGCCCCTCATCGGGTGTACCGGCAAGGCGCAGATAGCCGCAGGGGCCAGAGTGGCTCAGCAGCTGGCTGAGGATCCAGGTGGTCTTGCCGCAGCCGGGAGGCCCGGAGATCAGCAGGGTCTGGCTCATGCCGGCGCCACGCAGGCCTCCAGCTGGGCCCTGAGGGCCGCCTGGTCGAGGTCTTTGCCAATCGCCACCACCCTGGTGTGGCGCTCTGAGCCCTCGGGCCAGTCCGAATCATCGATCGTGAAGCGCTTGCCGCAGAGGTGAAACAGGTGGCGACGGTTGCTCTCGCGGAACCAGAGCACCCCTTTGGCGCGGAACACCGAATCAGGCAGCTGGTTATCGAGGAAATGCTGAAAGCGGCGCAGGTCAAAGGGCGCATCCACCGCCAGGCTCACGGAACTGAAGCCTTCCAGCTCCGGGGTGCGGGGGTGGTGGTGACGCTCGTGATGGTGATACTCGTGCTCGTGCTCGTGGTGGTGATGGTGCTCTCCGTGGGGGTGCGCATGGCCGTGGTGCCCGTCGTTGTTCAGCCGTTCACGGGACTCCTCCTGGGCCTGGAGCGAGGCCAGACGATCGCTCTCGAATAGCCCCACGCTCAGCAGCAGCCCAAGGGGAACTTCACCGCGGCTGGCCCGCAAGATGCGAGTGTCGGTCTTGATCGCCCGCAGTTCGGCCTCCACCTCGTCCAGCCGTTGCTCATCGACAAGGTCGGCCTTGTTGAGCAGCAGGATGTCGCCGTACACCACCTGGGCACGGGCGATCGGGCTCTCGAGGGCCGTGGCGCTGAAGTGTTCGGCATCGATCACGGTGATGATCGAATCGAGTCGCAGCCGGTCGCGCAGGTCCCCGGCCATGAAGCTGAGCGCCACCGGCAGGGGATCGGCCAGCCCGGTGGTTTCCACCACGATCAGATCGATCGGCTCGGGCCGCTCCAGCACGCGGTGCACGGCCTCCTGCAGCTCGCCGTTGATCGAGCAGCAGATGCAGCCGTTGCTGAGCTCCACCATCGACTCGCTGGTGGCGACCACCAGCTCGTGGTCAATGCCGACTTCCCCGAACTCATTGACCAGCACAGCGCTGCGCAGCCCCTGCTGGTTGCTGAGGATGTGGTTGAGGAGGGTGGTCTTGCCGGCGCCGAGGAAGCCGGTCAGCAGCGTGACGGGAACCTGGATGGCCTGCTGATCCATGGACCGCCAGCGGTGAGAACGGTTCTCATTCTGCCCGATCGACGGTGGCCATGCCGCTGCGGCAGCGCCCCTTCTCCGGCAAAGTGTGCACATGTGCACAAGCCTTCTCGATGTCCACTCCTGAGCGCCACTGCACCTCCAGCCGGGAAGGCAAGGTCGTGCTGTCCTGCTGGATTCCCGAGGGGCTTCGCCAGGAGCTCGATCGCGTATGGGCCGAGCAGGGCCTCAGGCCCCATGGCCGCACCCAAAAAGGCATGGAGTCCATGATCAACTCCTTCTTGGCAAACCATGCAGCAGAGGAGCGATAAGCCCTCTGCGTCTGCATCGCCACGAACGCGCGCCGTCCTGTCGTCCTGCAAGTCGTCCCATGAGCCAGCAGAGCCACCAGCCTTCGTTGCTGAACCGCATCGCCCGGGTGTTGCTGTGCCTGCACAATGGTGATCACGGTTCCAGCGAGTCACGCCCTGGAGGCAACGAGGAAAGTCCGGTGGGGAGCAGGTTCGTCCTGCGCCGAGTCCGGCGCTGTCCCGCAGCTGTGATGGGGGCCATGGCCCTCTCAGTCAGAACGCTCGCCGTGTTGAGCCCCTTCTTCTCCGGCGCGGACCGGATTCCACCATGACCCTTTCTGCTTCTGCCAGATCTCTGGCCCTGTTTGGCGCGGCCTCAGCACTGGCGTTGCTGCTGGATCAGCCCGCCCAGGCCCATGGCATCGCCCGGGGCGGCATCGCCACCGGCTTCCTGCACCCGATCAGCGGTGTCGATCACCTGCTGCTGCTGGTCGGCATCGGGGCCGCCTCCTCCTGCATTTCTGCGCAGCTGCTGCTCTGGGCTCTGGCTGGGGCTATCGGCGGTGGTGTGTTCGGAGCGATGGGCGGCACCCTGCCGGCCCAGGAGTTCATCGCAGCCCTCGCGATTACGGCGGTGGCCGTGCTGGTGCTGCGCTGTCTCCGCTTGCAGCAGAGCCCCCAGCTGGGTGCCTGCGCCGCCCTGGTTGCCGCAGCGGTGGCGGTACACGCCATGCTGCACGGCCTGGAAGCTCCGGCCGACGGCTCCGCCCTGCTCTGGTGGCTGGGGGCCTTCAGTGGCTCAGTGCTGGTGAGCGGCGGCAGCTTCCTGGCGCTGCGGCGTCTGCCCTTGGCCTGGACCCGTGGCGTGTGTGTGCTGCTGGCTCTCTGCGGCGGCGTGTCAGCCCTGGGGCCGATCGGCTTGCTGATGCGCTGATCTGAACGCAGGGTTGGTTCACCAGCTGGAGGGGGACGAGGATCACAATCCCCTGGATCCCTCTTCCCTGCCTGCGCTCTCCTCGCCCCTGCAGATCCGCCCCTATGGGGCGGCCGACTGGCCGGCGGTGTGGGCGCTGCTGGCGCCGGTGTTCCGCGCCGGTGAAACCTTCCCCCATGACCCAGCCATCACCGAGGCCGAGGCCCAGACGGCCTGGGTGGAGCAGAGCCAGGCGGTGATGATGGCCGTGGATGCCGCCGGTGCGCTGGTGGGCACCTACTACCTTAGGTTTAACTCCCTGGCCCTTGGGGCCCATGTGGCCAATGCCGGCTACGTGGTGGCTGAGCACTGCCGGCGCCAGGGTGCCGGCAGCCGGCTCTGCCAGCACTCCCTGCAGGCGGCGCGGCGGCTGGGTTTCCGGCTGATGCAATTCAACCTCGTCGTGAGCACCAACACCGCCGGGATCCGCTGCTGGCGGCGCAACGGCTTTCAGGTGGTGGGCACCCTGCCGGGGGCGTTCCACCACCGGCAACTGGGCTATGTCGATGCTCTTGTCATGGTGCAGGGACTCGTGGAGGGGCCTGGAGCATGAAGGTGGTGCCGCTGCGGCTGAGACCCGGCGATGACCTCCGCCGGGAGCTGGAGGCCTGGATGGGCCAGCAGCAGGAGCAGGCCGGCTGCCTGATCAGCGCAGTTGGCAGCCTGTCGCTGGCGCAGTTGCGCCTGGCGGGGGCAACCGAGGCCAAGGCGATCCACGGCGAGCTGGAGATCCTCAGCCTCTCCGGCACCCTGTCGCCCGATGGGTCCCACCTGCACATCGCCATCGCCGACAGCAGCGGCACCGTGATCGGCGGGCACCTCTGTGCCGGGTCGCTGGTGCGCACCACCGCCGAGCTGGTGGTTGGCCTGCTGCCGGATTGGCGGTTCAACCGGGAGCTGGATCCAACCACCGGCGATGCCGAGCTGCAGATTCGCCGCTCAGGCCCTGCCTGATCTTCCGAAACGGAAGGTTGTGGCCGCTCCTGATACGGCCCTGATGCAGTGGGCCCTGGACAACGGCTACACCGTGTGCACCCACGATCTGGACTTTGGGACCATGCTCGCCCTCACGGCGCCTCTGGCCCCAGCGTGCTGCAGGTGCGATGCCTGAACGTCCTGCCGGAAGCGATCGGCCCCCTGGTGCTGGCACTGCTCAGGGCCTACGCCAATGGGATCGCGCAAGGGGGCAATGGGGGTTGCTGACGAACGCCGTGAACGGGTGCAGATCCTGCCGCTCAGCACTGCCTGAACCGCCGACTCGTTGATCAACACCGCCTGAAATGGCGATCTTGAGGTGGTCTTCCAGAGACAGATCGCACCCCGGGCCTACCACACCTGGCCCTTAGGTTTGTCCATCACCCCAACCCCCAATCGTGCTGACCGGTAAGGATCTGCACCGCCAGCAGGGCTGACAACCCAGTGGGCCCCATGAACTGCCCCCTCCCTCCCCAGCGGAGCGCCGAACCGGGTTCAGAAACGCGAGCCCGGCGTCCGCAGGAAGGCCAGCTCCTCGGCGCCAGACCGCCGTCCGAGGGCGGCATTGCGATGCGGGAAGCGCCCAAAGCGGGCGATCACATCCCGGTGCCGGCGGGCGAAATCGGCGGTGCGGGGATCAGCAAACCGCTCAAACAGCGGCAGGGCCGCCTCCTGCACCGCCAGATCTTCCGAGTGCATCAGCGGCATCAGCCAGAACTGCCGCCGCGCCTGCTCGGGCTCCGCCGCCAGCCAGCCCTGCTCCACCGCCTGCAGGCTCACCGCCAGCGCCTGGGGATCGCCCGCAAAGGCCTTAGCGGTGTCGCGCCAGATCTGGCGAGGGAACTGATCGAGCAGAAGCACCAGGGCGAGGCCCCCGGTCGGCGCAGCGCTCCAGGCGTTGAGCTCCCGGGCGAGCGCCTGCCGGGTCAGCCCGAGGAAACGATCCCGCACCAGCGCGTCGAAGCCTGCGTCCTTGGCAAACCACTGGCGGGGCAGGGTTTCGCTGAACCAGAACGCCAGAACCTCGCCGGCCTGGTCCCGCTGACCCGGCATCAGAGCAGCGCCTCCACGGGGGCCATCGTGACCGCCGGCATGGGCTCCTTGTCGATGGGGGGCTTCACGAGGCAGGCAACACCAGCAGCAGCAACCGGTTGCCCTCCGGATCCAGCAGCCAGGCCTCGGCGCCAAACGGTTCTTGGCGCGGTGGATCCTGCAGGGAGGCGCCCAGGGCCAGAGCTGCGGTCGTCCAGTCGTTGAGCGCGGCCAGGGCGCCGCTTCCATCCGCGCGTCGTTGAAGACAGAGCGCCAGGCGACCCTGCTGACGCGGTTGCGGGCGCGTCCGCGATGGGGCATAAACCTCCAGCCAGCCGCCTGCTGGCCAGGGCAGCCGCCTGTGGGTGCTGCTCAGGCCCGGCTGAAGCTCCACCCCCAGCAGCGCCCCATAAAAGCGAGCGAGGGCTGCCGGCTGATCAGCGGCCAGCACGATCGAGCCGACCTGGGCCGTGGGCTCTGGGGAGGGCATCCCAACTCAGCGGCACAGGGCTGCCGGCCGCCGGACCGGCCGAACGTTGCTGATCATCGGTGCAGGGCAGCGACAAATCCGCACCCGGTAGGCACCGTGGGCCGGCCCCAGGTGCTCGATCAGGGCCTCGCGGGCCTCGTGCTGCAGCTCCTCGAGGGTGGGAGCACTGATCTGGATCGGCAGGGTCTCGGCCTGAGCTTCCAGGTGGCCGGGGCGTTCGGCTTGAACGCGGAACACAATCTCACGCATGCAGGGGGTATCTCCTTCGTTCCGGGTCCATCTTTGGCCCGCCGGAGCCATTCGGCAGGTGCATTCGGATACGGAGAACCGGCCCTGAAAGCACCCCTTGCACAAACGGTGCCATGCTGATCTCTCAGTCAGACTTTCGGAGGTCAAAACCATGAAAGTGACCGTGGAGCTTTCGGACACGGAGATGGCTGAAATCCTGGACCTGACTGGCGAGCGCAAGAAGGGCCCCGCCATCCGGCGACTGATGGAGGAAGCACTGCAGCAGCGGCGCAGGGCTCAGATCGCTCAGCGGTTCCTCAGCGGCGAGTGGGGGGTGGAGTTGAAAACCTATGAGCAAGACCAAGAGCGCGAACGACGGCAGGCCGAGGTGATCACCCCATGACCCTGCTGATCGACACCAGTCTCTGGATCGACTTCACCCGTTCCCGCAGCCCGCTCTCCCTGAAGCAGTTCATTGCCCCCTACGTGCTGGATGCCAGTGCCCATCTGGCCGAACCGGTGCGCTTCGAGCTGCTGCGGGCCGCCAGACCGGAGGAGAGCGTTCTGCTGGAGGCCCAGTTCGCCACCCTGCCCTGCTTGCCCACACCAGCGGATCTCTGGCATCAGGCGATCGCCCTGGGCCAGGCGTGCCGTCAGATCGGTCGCACCGTGCTGAGCCTGGATCTGCTGGTCGCTGCCGTGGCCTTGCATCACAACGCCGAGCTGGTGAGCTTCGACGCCGACTTTGAAGCCATCGCCTCCGTGAGTGCGTTGCGCCTGAACCGCTTATGCCGCCCCGTCTGAGCCCATGAACCCCAACCGCTCAAACGCTGCAGGACGCGGTGCGAGCTCGCCATCCCGCTGGAGAGGGATCTCAGGCAATCCCGGGTCTTGCGGAGAATCAACGGCCATTCCCGCCGTTGGCCCTGAAACGGAGAGGGTGGGATTCGAACCCACGGAAGGTTGCCCTTCAAACGATTTCGAGTCGTTCGCTTTCGACCACTCAGCCACCTCTCCCGATGATCCACCCCAGCCGCGGCGCAGCCGGATCCGGGCCGAATCGGGAATCATCGTACGCAGCCATCACCCCCCAGCCCGGGAAAGGGATCCACTGGCCCCGGTGGCGTGCCAGCCGCGAGGAAGCGGTGAGCTGCCGGGCGGGCTGCCGCTGACCCACACCGGGCCAACGCGCTGGCTGAGCAGTGGGCGACGCTCTGAAGGACGGGGCACGAAACCGAGCCAAATGGCAGGCGGGCCGGCCCGGGCTCCGGCCTGAGCAAACCGTGGGCCGGCCGCGCCCCCATCGGCGGCCAGCAGCTCCAGCGCGTGCAGGGCCTGACGATCCGGCAGCAGCAGCCAGCGCTGGCGCCCCACCTGCAAGGCCAGGGCCTGGCTGTCCATGGCGAGGGCCCGGGCCTCCAGCCCCGCACTGGCGAGCCGCTGGCCGGCGGCCAGCGGGGGCGAAGCCGCGCCACCCAGCAGGCTCAGGCCCGCCTGCTCCCGCCAACAGGCCGGCTCGGCCGGTGCCACCGGATCGAGCAGCAGCAGCCAGTCGAAGCGCACCACACCCAGACCCTGGGCCAGGCGCCGAGCCTGCTGGCAGAGAAAGGGATCGCCGCGGCTGGCCACCAAGGCCGCGCGGCCCTGATGGCGGGCCACCAGCAGATCGGCACTTCCCTGATGCACCAGCAGCAGCGCATCAGCCCGCAGGGCCGCCAGATGCAGCACCGCCGCCAGAGCCAGCAGGGCCAAGGCGGGACGGCGGCAGCGCCGGGCCAGCGGTGGCACCAGCAGAGCCAGCAACGCCAGCGTGAACAGCAGCACCAGCCACGGCTGAGGCCGGCCGGTCTGCCACTGGGCCATCGGCAGGGCGGCGAAGCCGTGCGCCACCAGCAGCAGCAGCCGTGAAGGCCAGGCCAGCAGCCAGGCCAGCGGCGCCAGCAGGGGCGGCAGCAACAGCGCCACCAGGGCCATCGCCATCGCACCGAGGGTGAGGGGCGTGAGCAGCGGTTCGGCCGCCAGGTTGGCGGGCACCGCATAGAGGGGCACCACGCCGAAATGCAGCAGCTGCAGGGGGAGGGTCCAGAGGGAGGCGGACAGGGGCACGGCCAGCGCCGGCGCCAGCAGCCGCCGCACCCGGCCCGGCGCGGGCCCGGCCAGCCAGCGCTCCAGCGGCGCCGCACTCACCAGCAGGCCGGCGGTGGCCGCCACCGAAAGCTGAAAGCCGAGATCCGCCCACCAGAGGGGGCGCACCAGCAGCATCACCACCACCGTGAGCCCCAGCAACCCCACCGGCTGACCCCGCAGCCCGCCCTCGAGGATCAGCAGGGCCAGGCTTCCGCTCACCACGGCCCGCACCACCGAGGCCTGGGCCCCCGCCAGCAGCAGAAACAGCACGATCGCTGCGGCCGCCAACGGCAGCCGCACGCTGCGGCCGAACGGCCGCGCCATCGCCAGCACCGCCCCCAGCAGCACGGTGAGATGAAAACCCGAGGCGGCCAACGCATGCGAAAGCCCCGCCGCCCGGAAATCGCTGCTGAGGGCCTCGGGCAGGGGTACAACGGCACTGCCCAGCACCAGGGCGGCCAGCAGCCCCCCCACCTCGGGCCCGGCGACCGCCACGAAGCGAGCGGCGATGCGACGCCGCAGATCGGCCACGGGCGTGGCGGGGCGCTCCAGCACCGTGAACTGGTCCACCCGCAGCTCGGTGTGGATGCCCTGGCGCCCCAAACGCTCGGCGGCGCCGGCCAGCAGCGGATGGGGCGCCGGGCGGGGGCGCCGCAGCAGGCCGGCCACCTCGAGCCGCCAGCCCTCCTGCAGGGCGGGGCAGGGGGAAAAGCGCAGGGCGGTCGCCCCCTGCAGCGCCCCCTCCAGTTGCAGCACGCCGCGGCACGGTTCGGGGCCGGCTCGGAGATCAGCCTGGAGGCGGCCGCGGAAGCGCACCGCCTCACGCGCCTGGGGCGACGCGAGGCGATGCAACGGATCGCGGCGGCCGGGAGTCGCGGCCTGGAGGGCCAGCAGCACCAGCAGGGCCCCAAGGCACGCCAGCAGGAGGAGCCCGGGCCAGCGCAGGGCGGAGCGACCGCCCGCTGCCGGGGTCGCCAGCGGTGGTGGCGGGGGAGGGGGGGCCAGTGGGGAGCATGGGGGGAGACCTCAGGGTTCCCGCCCGCCGACCCGGCCGGATTCAAGGGAAGGACGCGCTGGCGGCCTGCAGGCGGCGCCGGATGAAGCGCTGCACCACACCGCGGCGCAGGTAGTCCTGCTGCTGCCAGGCGGGCAGGGTGGGGAAGTCACCGATGCGGGAGCGGCAGCAGGCTTCGCCACAGGCACAGGCCATCACCCAGTAGTCCTCCCACATCGAAGTGGAATAGTCCCAGACGATTTCCTGCCCCGGCGCAATCGACCGCAAGGCCACCAGATCGATGTCGTTGTGGATGCCGGCATTGGGCCGGCAGGAATGGTTGGCGTAGACGCCGGGATAGCCGATATCGAGGTAAAGGCCATCGTCCACCTGCAGGGGATTGGCCTGGGCCTCACCCTTGGCGATCACCTGCTCGAGGCTGAGCAGCGGTCCGCTGAAGCGCAGGATGGGCTCCCCTTGATCGAAGGCGCGGGTGGCGAAGAGTCCCAGCCCGAAACGCGAAGTTGTCACCTGAACGGAGGCCGCCGGATCAGCAGGGACAGGCTCCACACCGGGGAAACGATGGATGTGGGCGGATGATGCCAAGGAAAAGCCTGATCGGCTTAGCCAGGCGCTTCGACAAGGCCAAAGATGTTGCGGCTCTGACCGGATTCAGCGAAAATCCAGCCATCATTCCTGGCCGAGAAGGGTTTGGGGCGGGTCACCAGGTAACCCTGCCCGATCGACACACCAAGCTCCTGGAGCTCACGCAACAGCTCTTCATCCTCAACCCCCTCGGCCACGGTGCTGAAACCGATCTCCTTGCCCAGCTCAACAACAAACTGAATGACCAGACGACTGGTGGCCTCCGTGCGGAGCCTCCAGACATAGGACTTATCGATCTTCACATAATCCAGCGGCAGATCGCGTAGATAGCCCAGCGAGGTGGTGCCGGTGCCAAAATCATCCATGGCCAGCTTCACACCCAGCTTGCGCAGACGCTTCATCGTGCTGATCGCCTGGGCCGGATTGCGCAGGGCGGCCTGTTCGGTGAGCTCCAGGCACACCAATTGCGGATCGAGACCATGCTGCTCAAGCTGGCGATCCAGTTGGGTCACGAAATCATTGGTGAGCAACACATCGGCCGTCACGTTGATGGCGTACACGAGCTCCCGGCAGCCTGGTGCGCCGGCCTTCACGATGTCGCTGATCGCCGGGATCGCCCGCTCCAGGATATGAAGATCCAGCAGCCTGAGACTGCCGCAGACATTGGCTGCTTCGATCAGGCTCTCACTCCAATAGCAATGACCATCATCGGCAGCTTCAATGCGGGCCAGCAATTCCACGTAAACCGAAGGGAGCCGGTTCCCCTGCTCAAGGGACCAGGCGTGCTGGGCGTGCAGACGGATCCGATCATCGCGGATGGCGGCAAGCAGTTCTTCATTGGAATGCTGAATCGCCAGATACGTGGAGGTGGCACCATGGGACTCGCCATAGAGCTGGTAGCCACCACCGCCACCCATCTTGGTGATGCGGCAGGCCACCGATGCCTCATGCATCGCCGTGATCGGATCGGCCGGATCCACGAAACTGGCCCCCACCGATGCGCTGATGCTGACCGGATTGTGGCCCTCAACGGCGATTTCGAGCTGATTGATCCGCTGCGATAACTCCGACAACTCCGACAGCAGGGCTGCTTCGCTGGTGCCGATGAGACAGCAGGCGAATTCATCAGCGGAGGTCCTGGCAATCAGGGCACTGGGGTGCATAAACCGACGCAGTTCCCTGGCCAGACCGATCAACACCACATCGCTGCCAGAGCGGCCCATGCCACTGGTGATGAAGGCAAAGTGATCGAGATTGATGTGCAGAACCAGCTGGCGGAAATCCGCGAAGCGCTCATGCTGATCCCTGATTCCCCGCCGCAAGCCAACCTCGCTCAGCAGCCCGGTGAGCGAATCGGTGAACTCCTGCTGCTGCAGATCACGGCTGAGCCGTTTCTGCTGGCGCAGCAGCTGAAGATCATCATGACGATGATGACGACTGGTGAGATAGGAGCGGGTGGCAATCACCGCCAGCAGCACCAGATCAAACAGGAGCAGCAGCAGGATCGCCTGAAGGGCCTGGATGCGCTCCTGGGGGCTGCGGATCACCACATGCTGCAGCGGTTGGCGGCCCGCCAGCTGGGGGTGGGGAATCTCCAGTTCGATCGGCCCGAGCAGACTTCGCTTCAGCGGCTGCGGCCGATGGAACTGCTCACTGATGATGCCGACCGCCTCATTGAGCGTGAGGCTCTGAAAGGTATCCACCCCCCGCACGAACATCAATCGCCCGCTGCTCTTCCCTTCCCCCTCGGTCGGCAGCACCGACTGCAGGCTCAGCAGATAGGGTTTGCCGGCCACGGCGCCGAGGAAGACCCGCGAAGGAGGGGATGTTCCGGCAGGCAGGAGATCAAGAAGCTCAAGCCTGGACTCGAGCGGCAGGGGCTCGATCCGGCGCCGGAGGGGTTCATAGTGATAGGCCTCAACCAGCTCAGCCTTGTCATCAAACAGGGCAACGATGGGCGTGCGGAAGAAGGTGAAGGCGTTGAAATTCTTGCTGATGTAATCAGGATTGGCGCCCAACAGAAACCGATGGGTTTCATCCCAGATCGCGTAGTCTTTGGTTTCAGCAATCAGGCTCTGGCTGGCCTGGTTGAGGCGCTCCTGGGCGAAGCGCACCAGCAGTTGGTTCTTGAGTTGTTCTGTCTGCAGGGCCGAGCTCAGCAGCAGGCCGGCGCTGATCGCGGTGGGGCCCAGGATGCCGGGCACCCAGGCCCACCAGTTCACGCAGCGGGCCAGATCACGGCGAAAACGTCGCCAACGATGGCGGGCGCCCGGCAGGGGGGCACCGCGGAGAGGCCTGGTGAGGGTGCTCAAGACCAAACCAGCGTGAGCTCAGCTCAATGCTGAACAGCGCCTCCAATCCGGACCACCGTGGATGCTCCGTCGGTGTTCATGTGGTGATCAAGCGGTGATCGGGCTGGTGATCAACCGCTGATCGGGCCAGATCAGCCGGCCGCCGTCGCAGAAGCGGGCTCCTGGCCCTCCCGGGAGGCCAGCCAGGCCTGACGCCGCTCCCCCTCAAGCAAGGGGAATCCGAGGGCGCGCCGCTCCGCCAGCCAGGCCTCGGCCACCTGGCGCGCCAGGGCGCGGATGCGGCCGATCGTGGCGGTGCGCTCCGTCACCGAGATCACGCCGCGCGCCTCCAGCAGGTTGAAGGTGTGGCTGCACTTGAGCACGAAATCCAGGGCCGGTGCCGGCAGGCCCGCCGCCACCAGATCGGCGGCCTCGGCCTCATAGATGGCGAAAAGCTGCTGCAGGCGCTCCGGATTGGAGGCCTCGAAGTTGTAGGTGCACTGGCCCTTCTCAAACGGCAGCCAGATGTCGCCGTAGCGGCGCTCGCCGTTCCAGCGCAGATCCCAGATGCTCTCCACATCCTGCAGATACATCGCCAGACGCTCGAGGCCGTAGGTGATCTCGATCGACACCGGCCGGCAATCGAGGCCGCCGCACTGCTGGAAATAGGTGAACTGGGTCACCTCCATGCCATCGAGCCACACCTCCCAGCCAACGCCCCAGGCGCCGAGGGTGGGGGATTCCCAGTTGTCCTCCACAAAGCGGATGTCGTGATCGGCCTGGCGGATGCCCAGGGCCTCGAGGGAGGCCAGGTAGGTCTCCTGGATGCCATCGGGGCTGGGCTTGATCAGCACCTGGTACTGGAAGTAGTGCTGGGCCCGGTTGGGGTTGTCGCCGTAGCGGCCGTCGGTGGGGCGGCGGCAGGGCTCCGGGTAGGCCACGGCCCAGGGCTCCGGCCCGATCGCCCGCAGCACCGTGTGGGGGCTCATCGTGCCGGCTCCCTTCTCGGTGTCGTAGGGCTGCAGGATCAGACAGCCCTGCTCCGCCCAGAAGCGATTGAGGGTGGCGATGATGTCCTGAAAGTGCATCGCTGCGCAGGGGCCCGGCCGGGACCTGGATCGTAGGGGGAAGGGACATCGCCACCGGCCTGCGCAAGGAGCCGATGGCTTCCGAGCGAACGTCCTGCCCAGGCCTGGTCCGAGCCTCTCCACGTTGTGCCACAGGCTGCAAGAAAGCCCGCCGATCGGCGGGCCCTGCGTGCTGAAGGATGGCGGGGGCTCAAGCCCCCGGCCCCTTGAGAACCTGCCGATCAGCGGGGGATGCGGATCTTCTGGCCTGGGTAGATCAGGTCGGGGTTCTGGATCACCTCGCGGTTGGCCTCGAAGATCTCCTGGTAGCGGGCACCGTTGCCGTAAGCCCGTTCGGCGATGCCCCAGAGGGTGTCACCGGACTGGATCAGCACAAACTCAGCCTCCTTGCCACCGGCACCAGCCAGGGCACCGGCCTCCACCTTGCCCACACCCTCCACGTTGCCGGCGAGAAGCACGGCCTTCTCGTAGGCGGCCTGATCCTTGGCGGTGCCCGTGATGGTGGCGGTTTCGCCCTCGATCACCACATCCAGGCCGCTGACGCCGGGGTTGTTGGCCTCGATGTGCTTCTTGAGCTTTTCCGCGGCCTTGTCCTCGCCGCGGTTGAAGACTTTCTTACCGATGTTGGCGGCAAAGTCGAAGAGTGGGACGCCCATGATCGATGGGAAACGACACTTCAGGCTAGGCAAGCTGTCTCGAACTGACAGCAACCGGCCATGCCGGCCGCTGTATCCCAACCCACCCCGGCCCACCAGAAAGGGCTTCAGGCCTGCAGTTCCAGCAACCCCATCAGGCCCGCCGCCAGAGGCCGGTGCCGCACCAGCGTGAACCCGGCGGCGCGGGCCAGGGCCTCCTGCGCCGCCGCGGTGGGAAAGCGCGCCAGGCTGGCCTCCAGGTAGGCGTACTGCTCAGGCAGGCCGAAGGCCCGGGCGGCGGGCACCACCAGCCGGCGCAGGTAGAGGCGCTGGAAACGGGCCACGGCCGCCGCCTGTGAGCCTGAGCCAGGCTCCGGACGGTTGAAATCGAGCACGGCGGCACGCCCGCCGGACCGCAGCAGACGCCGCAGCTCCCGCAGCCCCGCGCCCGGGTCGGCCAGGTTGCGCAGGCCGTAGGCCATCGCAGCCCCATCAGCTTCGCCTGTCGCCAGGCCGGTGGCCAGGGCATCGCCGAGGTGGAAACGCAAGGGCAACCAGGGCCGCTCCGCCGCCCGCCGTCGCGCCACGGCCAGCGGTGCCTCGGCGGCATCCAGACCCAGCACCGTGCCCCCGGGCCGCACCCGTTCGGCCAGCACCAGGGCCAGATCGCCGGTGCCGCAACAGAGATCCAGCAACTGCTGGCCGGGACGGGGCCGGATCCAGGCCACCGCCTGGCGTTTCCAGAGGCGGTGCAGGCCGAGGCTGAGCAGGTCGTTGAGGAGGTCGTAGCGGGGTGCGATCGCCTCGAACAGCTCCCGCACCGCCTCCGGATCACCGGGTTTCACAGCAGCACGGCCACGGCCGGAGGCGGGGGAGGGAGCACGCGGGGCAGGGGCTCAGGAGGAGGGGAGGCTGGGCGCGGCAGGGGCCTGATCCCAGGGCAGCAGGATCGCATCGAGGCTCACGCCTGGCTCCGTCTCCAGGCTGAGGACCTCCAGGCTGCGGGCCTCCAGCCGCTGGGGTCCGGTCATCGTGATCACCATCACCGTGGCCAGACCCACGGCGGCCGAACACACCATGCAGCCAGCCAGCATCAGGGCGAACTCACGCCGCTCGCTGGCCGCCTGCATCAGGTGCAGGGCCCAGGCCACCAAACCCACCACCACGGCCACCATCAGCAGGGCGAAGGGCGTGAGCAACGCAGCGGGGACAACGGCCGGGGCGGACAAGGCGAAGACCGACACGGGATGAACACTCGTTGCTCAATGTAACGAGAGGTGTTCGGCGGCCGCGATCTCCAGCGGCCGCACGGCCAGCCCCCGCCGCAGCAGATCCGTCTTGATCTGCTGCACGGTGAGCACGCCGTCATGCAGCAGCGAAGCCAGCAGGGCCGCCGACGCACGGCCCTCCTCCAGGGCGGCGGCGATGTGGTCGATGCAACCGGCGCCTCCGGAGGCGATCACCGGCACCTCCACCGCCTCCGCCACGGCGCGGGTGAGCGCGAGGTCGTAGCCGGCCTGGGTGCCATCCCCATCCATCGAGGTGAGCAGGATCTCGCCGGCCCCGAGCGCCACCACCCGCCGCGCCCAAGCCACCGCATCGAGACCGGTGTTCTCGCGACCACCCTTGACGTAGACATCCCAGCCCGGCTGGGCAGCGGCGGCTTCGTCCCGGCGGCGGCGGGCATCGATCGCCACCACGATGCACTGGCAGCCGAAGCGCTCCGCCCCGCGGTTCACCAGTTCGGGGTCGCGCACCGCGGCGGAGTTGAGACTCACCTTGTCGGCGCCGGCGCGCAGCAGCTCGGTGATCCCCTCCACGCTGCTGATGCCGCCCCCCACCGTGAAGGGAATGGTCACCGCCTCGGCCGTGCGGCGCACCAGGTCCACCAACGTGGCGCGACCCTGGTGGCTGGCGGCGATGTCGAGAAACACCAGTTCATCGGCGCCGGCGAGGGAGTAGCGGCAGGCCAGCTCCACCGGATCGCCGGCATCGCGCAATCCCACGAAATTGATCCCCTTGACCACCCGGCCATCGGCCACATCGAGGCAGGGAATGATGCGCTTGGCGACCATCCGCGCTCGCGGGGGGCAGGCCCCCAACAATGGCAGAGCTGGGAGCGGGGGCGCCGCGGCCGCCGCTGATAGGGTGGCCCGACCCTTCCAGGATGAGCTTTCGCCATGTCCCAGGCTGCCATCAGCATCGGCTCGAAGGTGCGGGTCACCCGGGTCCGTGACCGGATCCCCGCCGATCTGGTGGCCGCCCTCAAGAGCGATCCCACCGGCACGGTCAAAGACTTCCGCCTCACCGACGGCAAGGGCGTGGGCGTGGTGGTGGAGCTGGCCAGCGGCGCCACCAGCTGGTTCTTCGACGACGAGATCACGCCGGCCTGACGGCCTGCCAGCCCAGGCCCAGGCCCGCATCCCCCACCCCCCACCGTGAGCGAGAGCCCCGAGACCACCCCCCCTGTAGCACCGGCGCCCGAGGGCGGTGCCGCCCGCCAGATCCTGGGGATGAAGGGGGCCAGCACCACCACCACCCTGTGGAAGATCCGGCTCCAGCTGATGAAGCCGGTCACCTGGATTCCTCTGATCTGGGGTGTGCTCTGCGGTGCCGCCGCCTCCGGCAATTTCCACTGGCGGCCGGCCGAGGTGCTCGCCTCCCTGGCCTGCATGCTGATGAGCGGCCCGCTGCTGGCCGGCTACACCCAGACGATCAACGACTACTACGACCGCGACATCGACGCGATCAACGAGCCCTATCGCCCGATCCCCTCCGGCGCCATCCCGCTGGACCAGGTGAAGCTGCAGATCTGGGTGTTGCTGCTCGCCGGTCTGGCCGTGGCCTGGGGCCTGGACATCTGGGCGGGCCACACCACACCGGTGCTGCTGCTGCTCGCCCTGGGGGGCTCCTTCGTGAGCTTCATCTATTCGGCGCCGCCGCTCAAGCTCAAACAGAACGGCTGGCTCGGCAACTACGCCCTGGGGGCCAGCTACATCGCCCTGCCCTGGTGGGCTGGCCAGGCCCTGTTCGGCCAGCTCACCTGGACCACCGCCCTGCTCACCCTGGCCTACAGCCTGGCGGGGCTGGGCATCGCGGTGGTGAACGACTTCAAGAGCGTGGAGGGCGACCGGGCCCTGGGCCTGCAGTCCCTGCCGGTGGCCTTCGGGATCGAGAAAGCCAGCTGGATCAGCGCCGCCATGATCGATCTGTTCCAGCTGGCGATGGTGGTCGTGCTGATCGCCATCGGCCAGCACTTCGCCGCCGTGCTCTTGGTGCTGCTGATCGTGCCCCAGATCACCTTCCAGGACATCTGGCTGCTGCGTGATCCGGTGGCCTTCGATGTGAAATACCAGGCCAGCGCCCAGCCCTTCCTGGTGCTCGGCATGCTCGTGACCGCCCTGGCCATCGGCCACAGCGGCCTGACCCAGGCGGTGGCGACGCTGCCGGTAGCCCTTTGACCCAGCTCCGTTCGCCACGGCGGCCCCAGCGCGGCCGCAGCGCCCCGTTGGCCCCGGGGGCGATGCAGGAAGCCCGCCGCTTCCTGGTACCCGGCCTGATCGCCGCGGGCGTGGGGGTGGGGGTGTCCCTGGGCCAGGCCGCCGTGGTGAGCGGCATCGACTCGCTCCTGCCCGATGCCCGGCGCTTGAGCGGCTACAACCGCCCCGGCACCCTCACAGTGCTCGATGCCAACGGCGCCGTGCTGTTCAAGGACGGCCCCGCCACCCGCGACCGGCTGCCCAGCGGCAAGATGCCGCTGCTGGTGGAGCGGGCCTTCGTGGCGGCGGAAGATCGCCGCTTCTACCTGCACGATGGCGTTGACACGGTGGGCATCGCCCGGGCCGTGGTGCGCAACATCAAGGAACGCTCGGTGGAGGAGGGCGCCAGCACGATCACCCAGCAGCTGGCCCGCACCGTCTACCTCGACCAGGACCGCACCCTCTGGCGCAAGCTCAAGGAGGCGGCGCTGGCCCGCAAGATCGAACGCCAGCTGAGCAAGCAGCAGATCCTCGAGCAATACCTCAACTTCGTGTACCTCGGCTCCAGCGCCTATGGCGTGGCCGATGCCTCCTGGGTCTACTTCTCCAAGACCCCCGACCAGCTCACCCTCCCCGAGGCCGCCCTGATCGCCGGCCTGCCGCCGGCGCCCTCGGTCTACTCACCGCTGATCAACCCCGATCTGGCCCTCAAGCGCCGCGCCATCGTGCTGCGCCGGATGCGGGAAGCTGGTTTCATCGACGACACCCAGCTGGCGAAGGCCCAGGCTTCCCCCCTGGCCCTCAAGCCTGCCGAACCGAAGTACTTCGCCAATCCGGCCCCTTGGTTCATCAGCTGGATGGAGCAGCAGCTGCCCAAGGTGCTCAGCAAAGAGCAGCTGGAGGTGGGGGGCCTCACGATCCGCACCGGCCTCAACAAGGCCTGGCAGGAACGGGCCCAGAGCGTGGTGAATCAGGTGTCCGGCGGCGGCGGACTGCAGGGAGCCCTGGTGTCGATGGAGCCGGGCACCGGCCTGGTGCGGGCCATGGTGGGCGGCACCGACTGGCAGAAGAGCCAGTTCAACCGCGCCACCCAGGCCCTGCGCTCACCCGGCTCCACCTTCAAGCTGTTCGCCTACACCGCCGCCATCCAATACGGCATGCGGCCGGAGGACACCCTCACCTCCCGGGAACGCTGCTACCGCGACGGCTACAAACGCTTCTGCATCCCCGGCTCGGGCACGAGCATGTCGATGCTCAGTGCCATCACACAGTCGATCAACCCGGCCGCCGTGGGACTGGCCGAGAAGGTGGGCTACCCGCGGGTGATCGGCGTGGCCCGCCAGCTGGGCCTCACCGGCGAGATCGGCGAGTACCCGGCCATGGTGCTCGGCTCCAACGAGAAAACGATGCTGGAGATGGTGGGCGCCTATGCCGCCATCAACAACCGCGGGGTGTACGTGGAGCCCACGCCGTTTGATGAGATCTACGGCCCCGATGGCGAGCTGCTCTGGAGCCGCCGGGTGGATGGCAAACGGCCCCGCCGGGCGGTGCCCAGCGACGTGGCCGACACCGTGATGTGGATGCTGCAGAACGTGGTGAACGCCGGTACCGGCCGCCCCGCGAGCCTGCCGGACCGCCCCGCCGCCGGCAAGACGGGCACCGCCGAGGGAGCCCGCGACCTCTGGTTCATCGGCTCGATCCCCCAGCTCACCACCGCGATCTGGTTCGGTTACGACGAGAACTGGCGCACCGGCAGCAGCAGCGCCACCGCGGCGGCGGCTTGGTATAGCTACATGATCGGGTTGCTCAAGGACATCCCCGTCCAGTCCTTCCCGCCCCGGCCGGTGCTGACCGGCTCCTTCATTCCCTACGTGCCCCCCAAGGAAGGGAGCAAGCCCGCCGAGCCCCAGACCGTCCCGCCGGGGGACTGGTCTCCCCCCACCGAGGACACCAGCACCCCGGGTGGCTGGCGCGACCGCCCGAGCGAGCGCCCCACGGACGAAGGGCGCTGGCAACCGCCGGAAACCGAGCAGCCTCGTCCCACCTGGCAAGCACCGGTCCAGCCCCGTCCCTGGGCGCCTCCAGAGCGCTCCCAGCCCGAGGCAGCCCCGGCGCCGGCGCCCACCCCGGCACCGGCGCCCACTCCGGCACCCGCACCCGCCCCGGCGGCGCCCGCCGCCCCACCCCCTCCGGCAGCGGCGCCGCTGCCGATCAGCCCGCCACCGCCGGTGTCGGCTCCACCGCCGATGCCCTGAGGGACGGCCGCTCCAGCACCGCCCCATAGAAACCATCGCCCTCGGCGGCCCCCGGCCACCACTGGCGTTCCTCGCGCAGGATCCAGCCCGGCTGGGTGGCGAGGAAGGAGCGGATCTGGTCGCCGTTTTCGCGGGGGTGCACCGTGCAGGTGGCATACACGAGCCGTCCGCCGGGGGAGAGCAGGGGAGCCAGCCCTGCCAGCAACCGGGCCTGCAGCGCCACCAGCCCATCGATCGAAGCCGGAGTGATCCGCCAGCGGGCGTCGGCATGGCGGGCCAGGGTGCCGAGTCCGGAGCAGGGGGCATCCAGCAGGATGCGATCGAAATGCTCCCGCCAGTCCGGCCGCAAGGCGGCCAGGTCGGTGGCATCGGCCGCCAGGGTCTGAATGAGGCCCTCGCCGAGGCGCTCGGAGTTGCGCGCCAGCCGCCGCAGGCGGGCCTCGGAGCGGTCGACGGCCCAGAGCTCACCTCGCCCCTCCAGGCAGGCGGCGATCTGGGTGGTCTTGCCGCCGGGGGCTGCGCAGGCATCGAGGATGCGCTCCCCCGGCTGCGGATCCAGCAGCGGGACCACCGCCTGGGCATGGCGGTCCTGCACGCACCACTGGCCCTCGGCGAAGCCCGGCAGGCCCCGCAGATCGCCACTGCGCTGCGGCAGGGTGAGGGCCAGGGGCGCCTCCGCCACGGCTTCGGCGGCGACCCCGGCGGCGGCAAAGACCCGCTGCAGCGCTTCGGGACTGATCAGGCGGGGGTTGACCCGCAGGTCCAGGGGCGGCGGGCTGTTGGCGGCCTGGGCAAAGGCTTCGGCCTCCTCGCTCGGTAGCCAGCGCAGCAGCTCGGCCGCCAGCCAGGCCGGCAGCGAGCGGCGCAGGGCCAGGGCCGCGGCGGGGTCGGCCGGCAGCGCAAGCCCCTGCCAGGCGGGCAGGGACTCCGGCCCGGCCGGAGCCGCCGCCGGGCCCCGGGCCAGGGCCGCGCGGGTGCGCAGCACACCCCGCAGGATCCCGTTCACCACCGGGGCCAGACGGGCCAGGCCACCCCGCTTGGCGAGCTCCACGGTGGTGCTCACGGCCGCGGACGCCGGCACGCGCTCACTGAAGAGCAGCTGATAAAGCCCCACGTGCAGGAGCCAGCGCAGCGGTGGGGGCTGGGCCAGGGCCGCCACCCGACCGTGGGCGTCGATCCAGGCATCGAGCAGGCTGCGCTGGCGGATGGCGCCATAGGCCAGCTCGGTGGCCAGGGCCCGATCCAGGGGCGGCAGGTTGCTGGCGGCCAGCTCCCGCTCCAGGGCGGCATCGGCGTAGGCCCCGGCCGCCACCGCCTGCAGCACCCGCCAGGCCAGCTGGCGGGGCGCCAACCCCGAGGGGATGGGGGCTGCGTTGGCCGCGGCGGGATCGCTCATCGGCAGCCCACCGCAGCCTCGGCATGCCAGCGGAAGCGGGCCAGGGGCAGCCGCCCCTCCCCATCCACCGGAATGCCCTCGGCCAGCAGGCGCTCCCGCTGGATCCAGTCGGTGCCTTCGCGGCTCGGGGCCATGGCGATGCAACCGCGGGCATTCACCACCCGGTGCCAGGGCACGGCGGAGGGCAGGGGCAACCGCCGCAGGGCCCAGCCCACCTGGCGGGCCGAGCCCCAGGCCCCGATCAACTCGGCGATCTGGCCGTAGGTGGCCACCCGGCCGGGGGGTACCCGCTCCACCGCGGCCCAGACCCGTTGGTCAAACCCCTCCGCATGCCCTGCCGCCAACGGCCCTCCAGCCCACATCCCCCAATCCTGCACGGCCAGACCCTCGGTGAGGAAGGGCGCCGGTATCTTTGGCCTTCGGCTCGGCAGATTCCTGCGGAATCAGCGCAGGGCCAGTCCTTCCTGATCAGGCCGTGATGCAGACCCCCGAGGGGCCCAGACCCGAGCCTTCAGGCCTGATGAGCGGCCCTGATCCTGCACCGCCCAGCCCCCAGGCTCCACCCGGCGCGCCGGCTGCGGCCGAAGCGGCCGCCAAGCCAGGCTCAACCCTTGGCATCTCCCAAAGCCAGTCCGCCGCGCTGGGCAGCGTGGCGGCCGGGGCCTCCACGGTGTTTCTGCTGGGCACCGCGGCCACCCTGCTGTTCAACCTCTTCCCGCTGCGGCTGGCCAACAGCCAGTGGCAGCTCACCCAGATGGGCAACCTGGTGGCCAATGGCAGCTGGCTGCTGCTGGGGCTGGTGCTGCTCCACCTGGCCGCCCTGCTGCAGCCCACCCAGGCGCGGCTGACCCGGCGCCTGGCCACCCTGCGCCGGCTCGCCGCCGGAGCGGCCGTGCTCTATCTGCTGCTGGCCCCGCTGCAGCTGGCCGCCACCTGGAACGGCATCGACACCGTGGAGAACACCCGCAGCCGGGTGGTGGGGGGCACGATGGCGCGGGTCAAGGTGCTGCGCGAAGCGATCCAGAAAGCCAGGGACCTCCCCGATCTGCGCCGCCGCGCCGCCGCCATCCCCGGGGCGCCGCCGATCCCCGAGGAGGCCGCCACCCTGCCCTTCGAAACCCTGCGGCGCACCCTGCTGGGCCAGCTCGACACGCTCGAGACCAACGTGAAGCGCCAGCTGGGCCAGGCCAGGCCACGCAACGCCCAGCAGGAGATCTGGCGCCAGACCCTGCGCGGCGCCTTCACCAGCCTGCTGCTGGCAATCGGCTTCGCCAGCGGCGCCGAGGGCCGTGCGGGCAAGCCCTCCCTGCTGGCCAGCCTGCTGGCACTGCGCCGGCCCTCGCTGCCGCGCAGGATCCAGATGCCAAAGCCCACCGCCCCGCAGGCCTGGCAACGGGGCTGGCAGCAGTTCGTCCGCCGCTGGTCCAGTCCCTCCAGTCCGCAACGCCGCAAACCCAAACCAAATCCCAAGCCCAAACGCAAACGCAAACGCAAACGCAGCGGGAGCAGCCAGTTCTCCCGCTCCTTCACCAGCCGGCTGGTCAAGAACTGGCAGACCTGGGGGCTGCGGTTCTGGGACTGGCGCTTCTAGACCTCCGCCATGCCGCTGTTGCCCCGCCGCTTCGAGCGTCTCCGCACCGTGCTCGATCACCGCATGGCCGATCTCACGGTGATGCTGGAGCAGGTCGATAAGCCCCACAACCTCTCCGCGATCCTGCGCAGCTGCGATGCGGTGGGGGTGCTCGAGGCCCATGCGGTGTGCCTGAAGGGAAGGATGCCCACCTTCAACACCACCGCCCAGGGCAGCCAGAAGTGGGTGCCGCTGCACGTGCACCCGGATTCGGCCACCGCCCTGGCAATGCTCAAGGGGAAGGGCTTCCGCATCTACGGCACCCACCTGGCCAGCGACGCGGTGGACTACCGAAACTGTGATTTCACCGGGCCCACAGCCTTCGTGCTGGGGGCGGAGAAATGGGGCCTGAGCGCCGAAACGGCCGCCCTGGTGGATCAGCCGATCTTCATTCCGATGCACGGCATGGTGCAGTCGCTGAATGTGTCGGTGGCCACGGCCACCCTGCTGTTCGAAGCCCTGCGCCAGCGCCAGGCCGCCGGCCTGCTGCCCAGCCGCGGCGAGGGGATTCCAGCGGAGCGCTATGCCCCGCTGCTGTTCGAGTGGGCCTACCCCCAGGTGGCGGCGTGGTGCCGCCGCGAAGGCAGGCCCTACCCGCCCCTCGACGCCGAGGGGGCGATCGCCGAGGAGCTGCCACGCAGCCTGAAACTGCGCTGCTGACTGCCAGGCACCGCTGGGGACCGGGAACGATCTCGGGATCGGACCAGGCCTGATCAGGGTGGGAGGTTGTGGCTCTGCGGCAGCTCCCTCTTGAGCTGGCTCCAGGGAGGCCCTAAGCGATGGGCTCCGGGCCGTTGGCCGTTGTCCGATCGGATGGTCGTCGGTGACGGATAGAGGCTCGTGAACGCCTGCACCACCGCCACCCCATCCTTGGCCTTGCACCGCCTTCCCGCCCGACGAGCCAGAACGAGGCGGCTGTGCTTGTTGATCCCAATGGGGCACTTGAGTCTGCGGCTGTCGGACATGGCATCGCCGGGGAAGTCCATGGCCCACACCCGGTGCGGATGCTCGGGCAGATGATGCCGCAGCGAGCCCTCGGAAGGCCAGCCGCAGCACCCAGCGAACGTGCTCAGCGGCGGTGTCGCGCAGGCGATGTCTGAACTTGGCCACCTTCAGGTCGATGACCGCAGCGATCGAGCGAGGGATTCAGCGGCGCTCGCCCACCACCCGGCCTTCCAGGCGATCGGTGGCCCGGCAAAGATCCTGCAGAACCAAACCAACCCGTGGCACCGAGAGAAGCGGCTTTTCATGCCACGGCGCTCCGCGCCGAAGAGCTTACTGTGCACAAAATGGGACAACCGAGCCAGGGGGATAAGCCCTTACGGGCCTAGGGAATCAAGCGATCCGGCAGGGGACCATCAGACTCAACGTAGCCTCATCACTTTGAACTGACTAGGCTGGCCCAAATCCGCGAAGGCCGCGAATGGACAACGATCCTGATTTTTTCAATCCAATCCAATACTCCATTCTCAAAAAATTAAATCTAATCAGACCTTTTAACGGAATTGAAAATATTCAAATCAACCACAGCCAACTCCACCAAGACATGTTTGTGCTTTGCGCGCTGGATGGCCTCCGTAATGGAACGTACCTGGAAATCGGAGCCCACGAGCCCATCTTTATCAGCAACACTTATTTATTGGAATCGGTATTCAATTGGCGAGGGGTTTCGATCGAACTTGACCCAGAGATGGCGCAACGTCACAAGTCGATGCGCTCAAACATCTGCTGTCAAGCCGACGCTTTACAAATTGACTACGAGAAGCTGCTCTCCGAGCAAAATCTGCCGCCGGTTATAGACTACCTTTCGGTTGACATCGATCCCCCCTGCAACAGCCTGAGCGCGCTACGAAAAATCCCCCACCACCAGTATCGCTTCAAGATCATCACCTTTGAGCATGACTACTCACATGGCGGGAAGCTCGAAAGAATTGAGAGCCGATTATTTCTCGAATCTCTAGGCTACAAGCTAGTTGTTAGCGACGTCTCATGGGGAAACAGGATTATCGAAGATTGGTGGGCACATCCAGACCATACACACAAGGAAATCATTTCCGCTCTGACCCGCAATAGCACCCAGCCCCATGATCACGCGAACTATATTTATGGCCATGAAAATATAGCGCAGACTGCGAAACAACCATGCTCAATACCCCTCAACCCGGATCAAACAAGTCTCTGCATTGAGGGTTGGCGTGGCATCAACCATTCTTACTGCCTTGTCAATCAATGGCAGCTGATCAATTTAATCAAATATCCACTTCAGATCCGCCATAAAGACATGCACTACTGGGATCCCGGGTGGGGCGAAGCCACCGACAACGGAAGCGGATTTCTGAAGCAACAATATGAGCCAATCATGGCAATCCCTGCCCCCATCAAGGGCGAACGGTTTGACGTGACTTATCGCATTGCCTTTCCTTACAATATCTCTGAGTGCAACAGCGCCAAGCTCTTCATATTTGGGACTTCCGAATTCGGACATTGCCATGGAATGTTTGCTGGAGCCGATCTTTCCGAAGCCTGCCAACGGGACAATCTTAAGATCATAACCCCTTCCAACTGGTCACGCCAAGGGTTCCTGGCAAGCGGCTTCCGTGAGTCTGCCGTTGAAGTTGTCAGCCATGGCATCGATCCAGCATCGTTTTACAGCGTTGAAAGCGAACTACGCGACCTCTATCGCGAAGTCATAGGCCTCGCCCCGGGTGAATTCGCATTGCTGTTTGTTGGATCTCTGACAACCAACAAAGGATTCGATCTCCTCCTACAAGCTTATTGTAAATTGAAGCCAGATTTTCCTGGCCTGAGGCTCGTTGTCAAATACCAATACAATCTCTACGGAATCAGCGCGGATGACTGGATCAATCTACTGGCAGGAAACGCCTCTTCTAACGGATTTGACGCAAAATACTGCGATGATATCATCAAAATACCGGACAATTTTGACATCGACTCGATGCGAGCACTCTACAACGCTTGCGATGCCTACGTTTCCCCTTACAAGGGGGAGGGCTTCAATTTGCCTCCTCTTGAAGCAGCGGCCTGCGGCTTGCCGATCATTGTGACTGGAGGAGGCTCTACTGATGACTATTTTGACCCCATTATGGGACTACAGATCAGAGCAAAGCGCGTACAAGAAAATCACAATCTAGGACTGGAACCAGATCTCGATTCGCTCGTCGAATCCATTGAGGCAATCATGTCTACCCCGAACCGATGGGGAGGGCTGGAGGCCAGCAGGAAAGTCCATCGAGACTTCAACTGGGCAAAGGTCACCGATCAGCTTGTCCAGGTTTTGGGGCTTGGCTAGCTGCACGCTGCCAACCATTCTTATTGAGCAGGATTCCGGGACGTAGCGCTCAGCCAGTTCTCCAGCCCCTCGCCCAGAAACGACAAACCCAGCACCAGCACGAACATGGCCAGCCCCGGATAGAGGGCGGTCCACCAGATGCCGGTGGGCACCGCCGTGAGGGCCTGCTGGAGATCCCCGCCCCATTCGGGGATGGTTTCCGGCAAGCCCAAACCCAGGAAACCCAGGCCGCCCAGCACCAGCACCGCATCGGCGGCATTGAGGGTGAGCAGCACCGGCACCGAGGTGATCACATTGCGCAACAGGTAACGCCGCAGGATCCAGCCCGGGCCCGCCCCGAGCGAGCGGGCGGCCTCCACGAAGAGCTCGGCCTTCACCTGGGCGCTCTGGTTGCGCACCACCCGGAAGTACTGGGGCACGTACACCACGCAGAGGGCGGCCGCCGCATTGGGCAGGCCGCGGCCGAGCAGAAAGGCGAGCACCACCGAAAGCAGCAGCACCGGCAGGGTGTAGAGGGTGTCCATCAGCAGCACCAGCACCCGGTCCACCCAGCCACCGAGGTAGCCGCTCACCATGCCAAGCGGCACGCCGATCAGCAGGGCCAGCACCAGGGCGATCGCCACCACCTGCAGGGCCACGCCGCTGCCGGCCAGGGTGCGCACGCACACATCGCGGCCGAGCCGGTCGGTGCCGCACCAGTGGGCGAGGGAAGGTGGGGCGTAGATCGGGTTGGCCAGGCCGGCATTGGGATCCGCCAGCACCCCCAGGTGGATCAGCACCGGCGTGAGCAGGGCCACCAGGGTGTAAGCGAGCACGATGGCCACCCCCCAGCGGGCCATGCGGGCCGACAGGCTGGGAGCGGCGCCCGCCTTGGGCGCCAGGGACAGCAGCGAAGAGAGCACCGCAGGGCCACCGGGATGGCCCCAGTGTGGGTCAGGGCGCAGCCCGGCCCCGCCGGAACGGGCCGCCGCTCGGACTGCCGGAGCAGGACGACCCCGCCTTCCGTAGCCTCAAGCACAAGCGCAGCAGGCGCGACCATCCGTGCCCCCCACGCCGTGAACCAGCCGGTCCAGCCGCTGCGCCCGCCGGGATCCCCATCCCAGCCGGATCCCCTGCTCAACTCCGGGGCGGCCGCCGAGCCGCGCCAGGAGGTGGTGATCGTCGACGACGATGGCCGCCTGCGCCAATTCCTGGCGGGCGAACTGGCGGTGGAGGGCTACGCCGTGCGGGAGGCCGCCGATGGCCAGGGAGCCCTGCTGGCGCTGCGGGAACACCCCGGCGACCTGATCCTGCTCGACTGGCAGCTGCCCGACTTCAGCGGCGTGGAGGTGTGCCGCCGCATCCGCGCCGGCGGCGTGACCACGCCGATCGTGATGCTCACCGGCCGCGATGCCGTGCAGGACCGGGTGGAAGCCCTCGACTCCGGGGCCGACGACTTCATCATCAAGCCCTTCTCGGTGGAGGAACTGCTGGCCCGGCTGCGGGCCCACCTTCGCCGCCGCGGCTACGGCCACGAGGGGGAGGGGGAACGCCTCAGTTTCGCCGACCTGGTGCTCGATGCCGCCACCCGGGAGGTGAGCCGAGGCGGCACGGCGATCAACCTGTCGGTGCGGGAGTTCGACCTGCTGCGCCATCTGATGGCCTCCCCCAACCGGGTGATCGAACGCCAGGCGATCCTGCGGGCCGTGTGGGGCGAGCACCACTTCGGCGACGACAACCTGCTCGATGTCTACATCCGCTATCTGCGCCGCAAGCTCGAAGCCCCCGGGCTCCCCACCCTGATCCAGACGGTGCGCGGGGTGGGCTTCATGCTCCGCGAGGGCCCCCCCCCGTGACTGACCCGGTGACTGACCCGGTGACGGACCCGGCCCCGCCGCGGCGGGTGGCGATCGTGGACGACGACCTGCGGATCCGCACCCTGCTGCGGCTGGAACTGGAGGACCTCGGTGCCGTGGTCGAGTGCTATGCCTCCGGCGAAGAGGCCCTCGAGCGCCTGGAAGCCCAACGGCCCGATCTGGTGCTGCTCGATGTGGGCCTGCCGGGCCTCGATGGCCTGGGCTGCCTGGGGGAGCTGCGGGCCCGCGGGCTGAGGGCCCGGGTGGTGCTGATGAGCGCCCACTGGGATCCGGGCGACGCCGAGGGCCACCGAGCCGCCGGGGCCGATGGCTTCGTGCTCAAAACGGAGCTGCCGGCCCTGCTGGAGGCCTGGCTGGCTGCGCCTCCATGATTCCGGCCGTCGTCGCTGGGGCCATGGGCAGGGTCAGGCAGAAATCGGCCCCACCCCGTGGGGCTTCGCCGATCGTCACCGCTCCGCCCATGGCCTGCATCAGGGTTTGCACCACCGCCAGGCCGATGCCACTGCCGGGGATGTCGCCGGTCTGGCGGCCCCGCTGAAAGCGCTGCAGCAGCCGCTCCCGGTCCGCCTGCGGCACCCCCGGACCGCGGTCGCAGACGTGCACCCGGGCCTGGGTGCCGGCCCGGTCCCAGCGGATGAGCACGGGGCTCCCGGGCGGGCTGTACTTGAGCGCGTTCTCCACCAGATTGGCCAGACACTGCTCAAAGCGCTCCCGATCCCCCAGCACCAGGGCCGGATCACCATCGCCGTTGCCACCCTCTTCGCCCACCGCCAGCTGGAGGCGGCCCTCGGCCATCGGCGCCAGCCGCCCGACCACCTGGCGGCAGGCCTGGGGCAGGGCGAACAGCTCGCGGCGGAGGCTCAGCTGGCCGGCATCACTGCGGGCGATGTCGAGCAGGTCGCTCACCAGCCGCCCCATCCGGCCGGCCTCCTCCTCGATCAGCAGCAGCTGCTCCCGCTCCTGGGGGGCCAGGTGGGCGCCCCGCCGCCGCAGCCGCGCCGCGTAGCCCCCCACCAGGGTGATCGGTGTGCGCAGCTCGTGGCTCACGCCATTGACGAAGGCCCGCTGCCGCTCCCAGGAGGCCGCCAGCCGATCGAGCAGGTCGTTGAAGGCCTGGGCGATCCCCGCCAGCTCCTGGGGCTGGGGCTCCATGGGCAGCCGGTGGTGCTCCAGCGATTCCCCCTCGATCGTTTCCATCCGCTCCCCGAGGGCGGCGAGGGGCTTCAGGCCGGCATTGAGCACCGGCCGCAGCAAGGCCGAGGTGACCAGGGTGGAGATCCCGGCGAACACCAGCAGCAAGAGGGAGGTGCGGCGCTGGCGACGCAGGTCGGCGCTCACATCCTCCAGCACCAGCAGGGTGGCTGGAGCCTCGGCCCGGTTCACCGGCACCGTGCTGGAGAGGTAGTGGTGACCGCGCAGGGTCCAGGGACCGGCGACCCGGGGCTGGCTCGGTTGGCGCAGCACCGCCAGTAGAAGCTGCCGGTCGGCGGCGATCGCCGCCTCCGGCTCCAAGGGTGGGGGCGCCACGAGCGGGCGGGGCGGCCGGCCGCCGGCCTCCATCCACACCCGCAGCTCGCCGCCGGCCACCTCAGGCGCCAGGGATCCGCCCCGTTGGACCACCGCAGCGATCTGATCGCCCAGCTGCCGATGGGCCTCGCGGCGGTCCCGGTCCGAGAGCCAGGCCAGGGCCAGCAGCATCACGCCGTAGCCGGCCAGCACCGCGATCACGCTGGCTCCCAGCAACCCCTGGCGCAGGGAGGGGCGCGAACGAACCAGGGGCATGGACAGCGCGAAGGGGGTTCCGTCAGACCGTAGAACCATCGTCCTGGGACGATCAAACCGGAACGATCGCAGGAGGCCCCGCAGCACCGGAGGCCGCGACCATCCCCAGGCCCGCCGGGCCATGCTTCCAAAAGCTGAAAATCAGCTGAGTGAATCCTGAGAATCTGGCCAGAAAAGATCCAACCCTGCTGAGTCCTCGCTGGCGAAGGCAGGAAAGCCCGCTGATCCAGCTCTGGAAGCAATCATGAAGAACAGATCAGCAACCCAGCGGGCACCGCCCATCACAGCCGTTGACATCCCCTGACCCAAGCCGCAACGGGGCGTGGACATCGCTGGACAGCCTGCGTAGATTCATTGGTGATGTCCATCAGCTGAAGCGATGCGTACCAAAACCCAACTCGAGCTGCTGCGCAAACTGCGCCAGCGCAAAGGAATCGCCAAGGGCTTCACCCTGGTTGAACTCATGATCGTGGTGGCGATCGTGGGCATCCTTTCGGCTGTTGCCATTCCTCAGTTCCTCGGTGCCCGTGCATCTGCAGCCGCCGGCGCGAAGATCGGAGAACAGGTGGGCCTGGCCAAGGAATGTGCCATCTTCGTCGCCTCCGGGGGCGTGGGCACAGCTCCCAGTGGATGCAGTGTCTCGGGTGGTGGGACTTTCTCCGCCGCTTGGAGCCCCACTGTGAGCGGCCTTACCTGCCTGAACACAAGCGCCACAGCCGGCGCCTCCAGTGCATCCATCACAGTAGATACTACCGGCGGCATGACCTGCACGTTGAGCTGACCGACCCTTCCCCCCTGAAGGGCCGTTACCCCGGCTTCAAGCCCCCTCGGCGGGGGCTTTTTTGATGGCCGCCGCCGCCATCGCTGCCAAGGCCTGCTCCAGGGCACGGCAGAGATCCGGGCCATCGAACAGGGCACTGGCCAATACCTCCTGCCGCAGAGCTGCCTTGCCCGCCCGCAGGGCCGGCAGGTCGGCGCAGAGCACCGCCACGATCGCCGCGAACTGCTGCGGTGATTCCGCGATCCACTCCGGCCGGCCCAGCCCCTTCAGGATCGCCGCGCTCATCCGGGCCGAGGTGCAGTCGCCGCGGATCGCCACCAGCGGCACCCCCATCGCCAGGGCATCGAAGCCGGTGGTGGCACTGCTCCAGGGGGTGGCATCGAGAGCCACATCGAGCTGGTTGTAGGCGGCCATGTGCTCCTCCCAGCTGCCGATCGGGAGCAGGAAGGTGATCCGATCCGGGGCCACACCGCCTTGGCCCAGGGTCGAGCGGATCCGCTCGCACACCACCGGATCGTTCACCGAGCGGTCCTTGATCACCAGCCGGGCCTCCGGCAGCGCCTGCAGGGCCGCCAGCCAGAACTGCAGGGTGTCCTCCCGCACCTTGGCGAGCTGGTTGAAGGAACCCAGCACCGGCCCCTCTCCGGTGGCGGTGCTGCGGGCTGGCGGCAGGGATGGATCGGGCCGGCGGGCCAGCCAGGGACGAGGCAGCCGCCAGAGCCCCTCCACGAACTGGGGGGCGAAGGCCTCGGGCACCGTTTCGCCATCGCCGATGAACCAGTCGAGGGTTTCGAGGCCGGTGGTGGCGTGAAAGCCGATGTAGTGGCATTGCACCGGCGCGCAGCGCTCGGCCAGCAGGTGGATGCCGCTGTCGCGGGTGAAGCCGGAGGTTTCGACCAGCACATCGAGATCGCGACGGCGGATCAAGGCCCGGGCCTGGGGCGCGGCCATGCCGCTGAGCAGCCAGTGGTGGTCGGCCTGGGCCGCCATCCGCTCCGCTGTGGCATCGAAGCGACGGGAGGCCACGAACAGCTCCACGGCAAAGCGGCTGCGGTCGTAGTGATCGAGGAAGGAACTCAGAAACGAGCCCACCACGTGGTTGCCGATCTCGGCGGAGAGGAAGCCGATCCGCAGCCGGCGATCGTTGGTCCGATCCGGAGCCGGACCCAGATCCGCCTGCCATTGCCGGACCGGAGCCGTTGGAGCGACGCCCCCTGGAGCGGCCAGCGAACCGATCGAGGCCGTCCGGCTTGGCGGCTGCTGCGGCATGCGGCGCAACAGCTCCCAATAACGGGATCCCATCGCCAGGGCCAAGGGGGCCAGGCTGGCGGGCCCGATCGAACAGCTGAACAGCTGGATCTGGCAGGCTTCCTCGCAATCGGGCTGATCGGCGAGCAGCAGCTCCATCTCCCGGATCGCCCCCTCCAGGTCCCCTTGGCAGCGCAGGGCCCCGGCCAGGTTGCAACGCAGCTCCAGATCCCGCGGGGCCTCCCGCAGCCCCAGGCGGAACTGCTCGACCGCCAGGCTGTGCTCCCCCAGATCGTTGTGGCAGAGGCCCCGCAGGTTGCGGGCCCGCACCTGGGCCGGATCCAGCTCCAGCGCCCGGCGGTAGTGCTCGATCGCCTGGCGGGTTTCCCCCAGGCTCTGGAGGGCCCAGCCCACCGCCACCAGCGGAACGGCATCCGCGGGTTTCTGCGCCAGCAGGGGCAGCAACTCCATCAGCGCCAGATCGGCCTGACCGCTGCTGAGCAACGCCAGCCCCACCCCGAGGCGGAGCTCACCGTTCTCCGGTGCGCGGGCCAGGGCCTCGCCATAAACCGCCTGGCTCTCCGCGAAGCGGCCCTGCAGCCGTCGCATCTCCCCGAGAGCAAAGAGCTCCTCCCCGCCCACCACCTCTGGCGGCAGGGCCCGCAGCGCGGCCTCACCGGCTTCGGGATCACCCCGGTCAGCGAGCAGGCCGGCCAGGTTGATGGCGGCCTGGCCGTAGGACGGCCGCAGCTCCAGGGCCCGCCGGAAGGCCGCCATGGCCTCGTCGATCAGGGACTCGCTGGCGCCGGCAGCCGGCAGCGCCACACCAACGGGCGGCTCGGCCGCGGCGGTGAGCGCCACGGCGAGATTGTTCCAGCCTTCCGGCAGCGCCGGATCGGCGGCCAGGGCCCGCCGGAAGGCGCCGATGGCCTCCTCGGTGCGGTCCTGGAGCTTCAGGGCCATGCCGAGGTTGAGCAGGCAGCGGGGGTGGTCGCTCTGGAGTGCCAGACCCCGCTCCAGCCAGGGAATCGCCGCTTCGCCATCCCCCTCCTGGAGGGCCATGGCGCCGAGATTGCTGAACATCCGCACATCGGCGCAGCCCGCTGCGAGCAGCTCGTCGTAGATGCTGCGGGCCCGGGGCCCATCCCCCTGCCGCAGAGCCACCAGGGCCTCGTCCAGCTTGGCCTCAGCGGCGGTGCTCAACGCCATGGTCGCCGCCGATCGATCAACACACCACCCAGGGACATTTCTCCAGGCCAGAAGCACACTGCGGCGCCGCTGGCGCACTGGGAAGCAGGCTAAAGGGCCGCAGCAGAAGTGGCCAGTGGATGTCGATGGAATGTCATCAGCATCGACAGCAAATCGGGGGCGTAAATGATCAACCAAGCCGCCGATCTGCGTACGATGTGCTGAACAACACAGTCACGAGATCTTCGCCCCGCCAGGCAAAAACCTTGCCAGCTCGGTCGCCAGCCCACGCTTCGGATCCCATCCCTGCTGCCGCCCCAACCATCGGCGATTTCCCCCTGGCGGCCGGTCGATGCCTCCAGATCCGCCCAAACGCCCCCGGCCCCAACGCCGCGGGGCTCCTCCCCCTCTCCCCGACGCCCCCCAGGCGGCCATGGTTCCTCGCCACTCCCGGCCCCGTTCCCACCGCCGCCGCCCGCCGGCCCCGCAGGAGGAGGGCTTCGCCCTGCCCTTCGTGATCCTGGCGGCCCTGGTAATGACCGTGGGCACCCTGGCCATGGCCAACCGCTCCAGCATCGGCACCTTCGGCTCGGTGTTCCACAGCCTGAGTTTCGATGCCCAGGAGGCCGCCGAGATCGGCATGAACCGCATCATCGGCGAACTCAACCGCACCGAAAACCGGGGACTGCTGCGCAGCAAGGGATCGGCGACGGAATCGGATCTCTGGACCAGCGCCAATGCCACCACCTTCCACGCCAGCCGCTGCCCCGACACGGTGGCGCCCAACCTGGCCACCAACGCCAGCATCGGCTATCCCAGCGGCTCTCCCACCACGTACAACACCATCTATGTGAGGAGCGACGGCTCGATCTCGAGCAGCGCCGCTGGTGCCACCCGGGCTTACCGCCTGGTATCGGTGACGCGGCGGCCGGAGAGCGAACTGAAGATCTTCCAGGCGATGAGCGCCCCGGCTGGCACCGTGACGCTGGAGGTGGAGGGCCGGGCCCTGAGTTCGGGCGGCGCCACCTCCGCGGTGACCACCCTGCGCAAGGTGTTCCAGCTGGTGCCGAAATGCTGCGGCACCAGCTTCGGCGGCAACCACGGCAATGTGGACTACCGCCGCCCCGCCTCCGACAGCACCCCCTACGTGTGCCTCAAGGACAGCATGCTCGGCCTGGGCCTGGTGGGGGGCACCGGCAGCACCACCGGCACCTTCACCCTCAAGGGCTCCAATTCGATCAGCACCGACACCGGCCAAGAACTGAGCACCGTGTACTGCCTGGCCGACACCTCCGGCAGCTGCAACATCACCGACCAGGACAAGGAAACCGATATCGATCTGATCGCGCCGCGGCCCTCCAACTTCCCGATCGCCCCCAGCTATCCGGGCAGCACCAGCAGCCCCACGCCGGCGGTGATGGAGGCCCCCAGCACCACCAGCACCACCGCCTTCAGCTACTGCCTGGACAGCACCTCGAAATGCAAGAGCTGGGTGGTGAATGCCGATGCCGCCACGGTGCCGGCCAACTGCAGCCAAGGCGCGAGCGAAACCCATTGCTATGTGTCGAAGCTTGATTACAGCGGAGCCGATCTCTACTTTCTCACCAACACCCGCAAATTCCGCCTCTATTTTGTGACAGCCGGCGCCATCATCGATGGCGGCAACGGCAACAAAGGCATCCATCACTGCAATACGCTCAGCAGCGGCAGCAACCCCACCTGCAGCGGCACGCTTCCCTCCACCATCGATCTGGCCTTCTACGGCTGCAACAGCTGCGGCGTGCAGACCTACGACTGGAAGGGCACCCCCGATGTACTGAATGCCTTTGCCTACATCCCCAATGGCGAAGCCACCCTGGCCGGCAACACCACCTTCCGAGGGGTGCTGTGGACCAACAAGATCGTTTCGCTCGGCAATGTGAGCTGGGTTGTGCCCGGTTCTGGTGTGCGTGATGTGCTGGAGGTGATGGGATTGCTGGCGGCGAAGGGCTCGATGCCAACCGCCAATCCGCTGTTGTTTGATTATGTGGCCCGGGCCACCAGCGGCTTCCGCTGGATCAACCCGTGAAGCCCCTCCTGCCGCACCCGCGCCCCAGCCTGCGGCGGCGCCAGCCAAGCCGCGCCGTTGCCGACCGCCGGGGCGCCGCGGGCTTCAGCCTGGTGGAGCTGATGATCTCCACCCTGATCTTCGCGATGGTCACGGCGGGAAGCCTGGGCATGTTCACGATCACCACCCGCCAGGCCACCCTCACCCGCCGGCTGCAGGAGGAGGAGTTCGCGATCCGCATGGATCAGGCCACGATCCAGAGCATGAATGACCGCTTCACCTGTGCCAGCGGCAGCTGCCAGATCAGCGGCTCCCCCCCCGGCCAGAACGACTACTTCCCCTCCAGCACCGCCGCCGTGACCAAATTCACCACCCTGTGCAGCAACGGACAGCTCACGGCGGTGCCGGATGCCAGCTACGGCAGCGGCCTGGTGAGCCTGATCAACGCCACCAACCGCACCACCGCGATGCAGAGCCTGGGCATCACACGCAGCGTCAGTGCTGACGCCACCTCGCCGGCAGCCCACCGCTACACCGTGAGCTGGGCCGGCTCCGATGGCACCGTGCTGCGCCAGATCAGCCTGGTGCCCACCACGGCCGCCTGGTGCCCATGACCAGAACGGCGTCCCCAGGGCCCAGCTTCCCCAGCGGACGTTCCGGCCCGGCCGGCGGCGGCGCGCGCCCGGCAGCCCGGCGATCCGGTGTGGGCCAAGGTGGCAGCGGGGGCTTCAGCGCGATCGAGCTGATCATCACCGCCACGATGATCATGGGGCTGGCCAGCCTCAGCATCACCGCGGCTGTGAACCAGTGGCGCAGCGAACAGGCCTATGCGGTGGCCGAGGAGCTGGCCGGCTGGATCGCCACGGTGCAGCGGGCCGCCATGCGGGGCCTGCGCTGCGATGTCACGATCGCCCCCAACGGCGGCTCGATCGGAACCGGCTCGGTGCTCGCCCAGGCCAGCCAGACCAACAGCGGCACCCTGCAGAACAGCTGCACCGCCTTTTCGCCGATGCGGATCGAATCGGTGCCGGCGCCGGCGCCGGCCCAGTTCACGATCAGCCCCTCTGCCCTCAGCTTCTCCTTCACCCCCCGCGGCACCATCGCCAACACCAGCAGCGATCCGGTGGTGATCAGCGTGACCAACACGGCCGGGGGCGACGTGCGCTGCATCCGGCTCGACGGCCTGCTCGGCATCACCCGGGTGGGGGTGCTGGTCGGGAGCGCCTGTCAGGTATGAAACCACCACGGCGGGCAGCGGGCTTTTCGTTGGTGGAGCTGCTGATCGTGAGCAGCGTGGGCCTGCTGGCCCTGGTCGCCATCCTCACGGTGGTGATCTCCTACGTGCGCTCCCGCGAGAGCCTCGAGGCAATGATGCGGCTCCAGGACCAGTGGGGCCGGCTGCAGTTCCTGCTCGACCGGGAGATCCAGGAATCCACCCCGGTCACCAATACCTCCAGCGTGAATGCCAGCTGCGGCGCGATCAGCCCCGTGCTCCAGCTGGAGGTGCCGGGGGTGGCCGACCGGATCGTCTACTACCGCTCCGGCAGCACCCTGCGCCGCTGCGGGCCCACCATCGATGCCAGCGGCAATCTGGCCGCCACGGTGAGCAATTCCCTGCTGCTCGAGGGGGTCACCGCCTTCAGTGTGAACACCACCAATCCCCAGAGCCCCAGCTACTGCCTCAGCCTCGTGGCACCGAATGGGGTGACCTATGCCAACCAGTCCCAGCCCAGTGGCGCCACCTTCCGCACCCGTACGATCAACTGATCCAGCCGACGGATCAGGCTGATGGATCAGGCCCGGGATCGGGGCGGGTGGCTCCGATCACGCCGCCCCGCACGACTGCTGGCAACCCTGCTGCTGCTGGGGGGGTGCACCCCGGTCGACCAGAGCCCCGAAACCGCCCTCAGCCTGCGGGCCCAGCGCCTCTGCCGCGAACGGCAGGCCGAGCTGCCCCCCCAGACCACGCCCCGCGAGGCGCGCCTGGCCTATGCCCACTGCCTGCGCACGGTGGACCAACCGCTGCCCCAGAGCCCGGCTCCCCTGGCGGCACCGGGCGCCCCCAGCCCCGCAACGGCTCCGACCGCGGCGGAGCGCTACCTGTACTGCCGGATCCACAGCGAAGCGATCGAGGCCGCCGCCGCCGCCTACAACCGCGCCGACTTGACCCTGCTCAACGAACGTAGCGATCCGGAATCGGCGGCCTATCGCCAGGCCGAAGCGGAGCACGGCCGCGCCCTGGCCGCCCTGGAGGAGGCGATCCCAATCCCGATGCGGGCGGGACGGGATCTGGTGCCCGATGCGATGCGCCAGTTCCAGAGCTGCGAGCGCAGCAGCTTTGAATGAGGCGCCCCAGCCGAGGGCCGCAGCGCTGCCCTCAGGGCCTCAGCTCCCCATCGGCGAACACCAGCACATCGGCATGGCTGAGCTGCACCGAAGCGGGCGTGCCATTGCGGAGCACGTAGCAGCTGCTGGTGGTGCAGGGCTGGGTGCTGGTGGCCGATTGCTGCAGCGTGTAGGCAGAGCGGGCGTACTGGAAATAAAACACATTCTCCCTATCCGGCTGGCCGTCCATGGTGGTGGCGGTGACCAGGCTGCCACCGGTGGTCTTCATACCCGGGATGTAGTGCATGGAGTTGGTCCCGGAATAACAGGTGGTCGCTGATGCGCCGGCAAGAGTTGGGCATGGTGTGTCGACATACATGTCCATTCCTGCATACAGAGGGTTGGAGGCGGTTCGCGCACTGAAACTTGTGGCGATACCACCGTTTTGGTTGATGGTCACGTCCACATCACGACTGGTGGAATTACTGGCCACCGAACCGTCACTCGTGACTTTCAGATCCATGGCGGCAGTCACGGGACTGCAAGCAACAAGATTATCGACCAAAACCTGAATGATATCCGATCTCGCCGTGTCCAGCTCGCCATTGGACTTATACGGCGGCCCCTTGCGGACCAATACACAGGGGCCCGTCCAAGGACGATCGGAGGGATAGGCGTTCCTGATCGTACTGCTGGTAATCGACATCGGCTTGTAGCAGATGGTTGTGGCAGGAGCACGCCACAGATAAAGACTTGGAGGACCACAGGGATTGGAAGAAAGCGGCGGCTGGTTGGGGTTGATCGAGATCTTGCCGGCGCTGCTGATCTCCTGACGCATCAGTGCCACGGCCCGGTTGAGCGCATCCTTCCTTTCGAGATCCTTGCGGATGCTGGTGGAAACCCGCATCTCCGAAACCAGTAGCGCTCCGCCGAGGGCACCGAGCACCACGGAACCGAGCACAACCCCCACCAAAAGTTCCACCAGGCTGAAGGCCGCCTGACCGTGCCGCACAGCAGACGGGCGGAGGCGGTGATTGCGGAATGGTGGAGGGGCCATGGTCAACCGCTGGTGTAGGTGCAGGCCCCGCTGTCGCCCAGGCGCCAACCGGTGCGGATCCCGACCAGATCAAGAAACACACAGGACTGCAGGGTGGTGGCATTGGCGGAGAGATAGATCATTCGCGGCATGGTTGCCGAGGCGAGGGTCCCCAACCGGGTGAAGGTGATCGGCGTGGAGGAAGAAGCAGTAATGGCCAGCCCCGAAGCTGCGGAAATGGCCGCGAGATCCAAGCTGGGCAGAAGAGGAGCGTTATTACATACATTGTAGGTGGCTGTTGTAGGCGCGATCTGGGTGCCCGAAATAGCGAGTTCACAGAAACCAACCCCACCAGCCTGGGCACCACCCTCACGCTGGGCACGGGCACGGCCGCTCTGAAGGTAGCTGGCCAATTCGGCGGCGGCCTGGCGCAGCTTCTGCTCCTGCAGGAAGGCCGCCATGCTCGTGAAGGCCACCCCCGTCACGATGCCGATCACGGCCACGATCAGCATCAGCTCCATCAGGGTGAAGGCCTGGGGCCTGCGGCGGGGGTTGGACCCGATCGGACGGCGGAACGGTGATTTCATGGCAGGGTGTCGCACCAGGCGGCCGCCTCGATCAGCACTGAAGCCTGGCGGAAGAACCGCAGCCCATCGGCCTTGCTGCCCGTGAGGCCGTAGCTCACGTGGATACGGCTCCCCTGGCTGGTGATCGTGCGGGCCACCTCAAGATCCGTGGCCACCGGCAGGCTCTGCGCCACCCCGGCGGCCGGGATGGCATAAGGGCGGGCGGGAGAGGTGGTCACGGTGGCGAGGTCAGCCAGGAAGCCATCGGCCAGGGTGCCGTTGGCGCAGCGGTTGGCCGGGGGCTCGTACTCGACCTGGGGAGCCATGGTCCAGCTGGAGGCCTGGGTGATGGCGGTGGTGAGGTTGTAGGGCCCGCTGCGCAGCTTCCAGTAGCGGGCGTAATCGCTGATCCAGTCGAGATCGCGGCTCACCACGGCCTCCACCTTGGTGAGGCGATCGGCCTCAGCGGACACGCCGACCTGGCGGAGCAGAGCCGGAATCAGGAAGGTGATGGCACTGGAGGCGACCACCACCGCCACCAGCACCTCGAGGATGGTCATGCCGGCCCTGGCCGTGTCGCGGCTGCTGCGGGAGCGGGTCGGCGTTCTCATGGCTGCAGCAGCTGGTCCTGGGAGCCGAAGCCGCGGTAGAGGAAGCGGATGGTGCCGGGCTGGTTGGCGGCGCCGGTGAAGATGCTGGCAAGGCCATCGAAAACCTGATTGGGTGGCAGGCTGGCCTCCGTGGTGGTGGCAGCGGGGGGGTCGGGGACCACTTTGCAGACCCTGCCCACCAGGCCGACGGGCAGGCTGGCGATCGTCGACGGATAGGAAAGGGTGGCAGCGGGAAACCAGAGGAAGGCATTCTGGAGATTGAGCCGGTTAACAGGGGGGGTGCTGTTATCGGGGGAGGTATTCAGCTGAATCGGCTGATTGCAGGCGGCGCTTGGAGTTGGCAGCGCGTTGCCGAACAGCCGCAGGCGGCTCCAGGTGTAGGGCGGAGAGTCGGTCACTTTGGCGGGCGGAGTGGCGTCTGCTGAAGGGCTTGTGTTGGCAGCCGTGCCCAAGCAACTTTTCACGGTTGGACTTCCGGAGCTATCGGAGCAGAGATTGGCGTTAGCGGAAATCGTGACAGGGCTATTCAAGGGGCTAGTAATAAAAATATTCACTGGCAGTTTGGTCGGGCTAACATCAACAACCATCTGCACCCCTACATTTGCCCCCGGAGGGGTTAGGAGTGTTAATGCTGAAAACTGGCAAACAATCTGCGTACTTGCCGGATTCAGACTGCAGCCGGTTGCTAGACCTGAACTTGTATAGGGAAATTTGTTTATACTATTATCAAAGTTTTCTCCGTTATAACAAGCATATTTGCTTCCATCTGGAGTATTTGGAGTCGCCAGTTCGCAGGTCACAATTGGCCCACTGATCACGGCAACGCCCAGGGTCGCCGCGGTAGGTAAATCGGGAAAGCGCGGATCGCTACCGGTCAGGTTGGCCTGGGTGGCGGGGCCTTGGAAGATCGTCCTTCGAAACACCGGCTCGGCCCTCCGCACCGACACCGAGCGCTTGAGGGTGTAAGAGGTCTTGTCGCCGCTGGGGCGCTGGGCCCGTCCCACCACCGTGAGGGTGGCCGTGCCGCCCCTGAGGTTGCCGAAGGTGGTGCAAGTGCTGGCGGTACCGAGGCTGGACGGGGCCTGGTAGTCGATCAGCTGGTAGGAGAGTTCGCTGGAGCCCGGCAGGCTGACGCTGGTGGTGCTGCCGTTTGAGGCCCCCGGGATCGGATCGGCGGCGGGAGCCGTGGAGGCATGGATGCCGCAGGCCCGCAGGTCGGCATCGCTGACGCTCTGCCAGTTGGCATAGGGGGTGACCCAGAGGTAGGCTTTGGCGTCGCGGTTCATCTCGGCCACGATCTCGCTGAAGCCGAATTCCGCCGCCTGGCGGGCCGCTGCCGCCAGGGAACTGGCCGCGGCCCCCTCCCGGGAGCTGGCAACCCGGCTGGCGACGGCCAGCAGCCCGATGGCCGTGACCATCACGGTGAGCAGCACCGCCTGCACCACCAGCCCACCATCGGCCCCTCCGTCCGGGCCACTGGCCCAGGAGGGACCCAGACGGCATGACATTGCACGGAGAGTTTGGCTGACCCTTGGCTTGGCAGGCGGCCTGGGAATGGGGTGAACTCGAAACGGGCGCGGTCCCTCGGGCATGCCGGCGCCGGAACCTGATGCCGCAATCGTATCGGGATTTCAGGGGGTCACAAGGGCGGCGGCGGCCACCGCCTGCGCACCCTGAAGGCGGTGCGTCCTGCCGCTGGGCAGGCTGAACTCCTGCTCGAGCCTGAGCTGCAGCACCCCAGCGCTGCCGGGCTCGGCCCGGAATCCCGCTGCCGTGAGGGCGTCCAGCACCACCCGGTTCTGGGCGGCCCCCGGGCTCGGTTCGCCGTCCAGGCCGAAGGCAGGACCGCAGCGCATCAGCACCCGGCCGCGCCAGATCGCACTCGGTGCGCTGCCGATGGAATAGGTGATCGGGCCCTCCGCCGTGCTGATCTGCAGCACCGGCTGCCGACCCGCCAGCGAACAGGCCGCCCCGGCGGCACTCCCCAGGGCCACCCGTTCAGCGCGGAGCAGCTCGGAGCGGAGCAGCGCGAAGGTGCGGCGCTGGATCCCCCGCTCCCGCAGCTGACGCACCAGCAAGGACCCCTGCTGGCCCTGCACCACCAGGGCCTGGATGATCATGCTGCTGAACAGCAGGCCCAGCCCCAGGGCCAGAAGCAGCTCCAGCAGGGTGAAGCCTCCCCGTTTCGACCGCGGCCTGCTCACAGGGCGGGATCGGGGCGGCAGGCGCCCCCCTCCCAGAGGCCCACCCGGGTCACCCCCAGCGGCAGGGACACCACCACGCAGCGAAACAGGGCCGTGGCCGGATGGCCCACCACCACGGTGCCGCCATCGAGGACCAGGCCATTGCTGCTGAAACGCACCGCCTCCGGCAGGTTGTGCTCCAGCCGCAGCTGAGCGCTGCCGGCCACCCCCTCGCTGAGCTCCAGGGCTCCCCCCTCGCAGCCCGGCAGGACGCCGGCCCGGGGCGCCTGCCAACCCTGGCTTCCCAAGGCGAGGGCGCAGGGCATGCCCTGCCGCTCGGCCGCCAGGCGGCCCCGCTCGAGGCCGAGCAGCACCCGGCGGGTGGCCGCCTCGACCCGCTGGCGGGCCAGGGCTTCGCTGGAGACACCGAGGCTGAGCAGCGCCAGGCCGCCGAGCGCGGCCACCACCACCAACAGCTCCAGCAGGGTGAAGCCCTCAGGGCGCGCCATGGCCCTCCAGGGCAGCCACCACCGGGGCGGCGGGTGGGGCCGGGGCCTCGGCGGGGGCGGGATTGCACCCCCCGAAGGCCGCCGGGCTGTAGGAGCGTTCGCGCCGCTGATCCCCCGCCATCACCTGCAGCCGCAGGGGTTCGCCGGCCACGGGCCAGTGGAGCTGCCGCACCACCCCCGCCACCGGGGGCTCCCGCTCCAGCGCCGCCGCCAGCCGACCGGTGAGCTCGCCGCAGGCCACCGCCGGGGAAGCCAGCAGGCCCGGATCCAGCAGGCGGATCTCGGCGGCCCGGAGCTCGGCCTCCAGCCCATCGAGGGCCGTCAGGCGCCGCGCATCCGCGGCCATCGCCTCCACCGCCTGCGACCACACCAGCAGTGACGCGGCCGAAGCCCCGAGGAAGAGCACCCCCCCCAGCAGCACCTCGAGCAGGCTCATGGCATCACCCCCCGCAGCCCGAGCAGGCGAGGCGGCTGGGCCCGCAGCGGCTCCGCCAGCAGCGCCACAGCAAACACACCCCGCCGCGGCTGCGGCGCCGACCCACGGCCAGCCAGCTCGATCAAGGCCTGGGCCGAAGCCGACATGGGGCGCCAGTCGAGCAGGCGCCAGCCGCCGCCACTCCCCCCCTCGCCCAGAAGCACCGCCAGCTCCTGCGGCGTGGCGCAGGAGCGCCCCTCCAGAGACCAGCGGTCCCGGGGCAGGCTCAGCAGGCAGGGGTGCCGCAGGTTGAGCTGGCTCACCAGCTGCTGGGCCGCGCCGGTCAGCGCATCCTCCTGAGCGGCGATGGCCTCGCGACTGGCATGGGCCAGGCGCCCCTGCAGGGCCACGCTATGCAGCGAAAGGCTGCCGAGCAGCAGCAGCAGGGAGGCCCCGATCGCCACCGGCAGGATGAAGCCCCGCTCCGGCTCGGAATCGGCGCCCCGCAGGCTGCCAGGGCGGGGTCGCCGCGAATGGGCTGGTCGCATCGGCCGGTTCAGCGCTGCGCCAGCATTCCCAGCGGCGGACAGGGCCGGGCTGAAGCGGGATCACTGGTTGAGCTTGAGCACCGCCATGAAGGCCTCCTGGGGCACCTCCACCTTGCCCATCGCCTTCATCCGCTTCTTGCCCTTGGCCTGCTTCTGCAGCAGTTTCTTCTTGCGGCTGATATCGCCGCCGTAGCACTTGGCGAGCACATCCTTGCGCATGGCGCTGATGCTCTCGGAAGCGATCACGCGGCTGCCGATCGAGGCCTGGATCGGGATCTTGAACTGCTGGCGGGGGATCAGCTCCTTGAGTTTCTCCACCAGCCCCTTGCCCACGTTGTAGGCCTTGTCGCGGTGCACGATCGTGGTGAGCGGATCGGCCCGCTCGGCATTGATCAGCACATCGAGCCGCACCAGCTCGTTCTTGCGATAGCCGATCAGGCTGTATTCCATCGAGGCATAGCCCTTGGTACGGCTCTTCATCTGATCGAAGAAATCAGTCACCACCTCCGCCAGCGGCATCTCGTAGTGCAGCGTGACGCGATCGGTGGTGATGTATTTCATGTCGATGAACTCACCGCGCCGCTCCTGGCACAGCTCCATCAGGGTGCCGTTGTACGTGTTGGGCGTGTAGATCTCCAGCTTCACGTAAGGCTCCTCGATCGATTCACGCTTCTGCGGATCGGGCAGGGTGGCAGGGTTGTCCACCATCAGCTCGGCGCCATCGAGCATGTTCACCTTGTAGATCACCGAGGGCGCGGTCACGATCAGGTCGAGGTCGTACTCGCGCTCCAGGCGTTCCTGCACGATCTCCATGTGCAGCAGCCCCAAGAAGCCGCAGCGGAAGCCAAAGCCCATGGCGCTGCTGGTTTCCGGCTCGAACTTCAAGGCGGCATCTGAGAGCTTGAGCTTGTCGAGGGCCTCGCGCAGGTCCGGGTACTGGTCGGCGTCGGTGGGGAAGAGGCCGCAGAACACCATCGGCTTGGCCTCGGTGTATCCCGGCAGGGGCGCAGCGGCGGGGTTGGCCACCAGGGTGATCGTGTCGCCCACCCGCGCATCGGCCACCGCCTTGATCGAAGCGGCCAGGTACCCCACTTCACCGGCATGAAGGCTGTCCACCTGCCGCTGGTCCGGGGCCATCACCCCCACCTCATCGAGTTCATAGGTCTTGCCGCTGGCCATCAGCAGCACCTTGTCGCGACGGGCGATCGTGCCGCTGATCACGCGGAAGTACACGATCACGCCGCGGTAGGCGTCGTAATAGGAGTCGAAGATCAGGGCCCGCAGCGGTTCCTCCACCCGGTCCGGCGGCGGCGGCACCCGATCGACCACGGCCTGGAGAATGTCAGGCACACCGAGGCCGGTCTTGGCGGAGCAGGCGATGGCGTTGCTGGTGTCGAGGCCGATGATCGCCTCGATCTCCTCGCTGATCCGCGCGGGATCGGCACCGGGCAGATCGATCTTGTTGAGCACCGGAATGATCTCCAGATCGTTCTCCAGCGCCAGATAGACATTGGCCAGGGTCTGGGCCTCCACGCCCTGGCTGGCATCCACCACCAGCAGGGCCCCCTCGCAGGCCTGCAGGGAGCGGCTCACCTCATAGGAGAAATCCACATGACCGGGGGTGTCGATCAGGTTGAGGATGTAGGTGAGGCCATCGGCGGCGGTGTACTCCATCCGCGCCGCCTGCAGCTTGATCGTGATGCCGCGCTCGCGCTCGAGTTCCATGTTGTCGAGGAACTGCTCCTGCATGTCCCGGGCGGCAACGGTGCCGGTTGCCTGGAGCAGCCGATCGGCCAGGGTCGATTTGCCGTGGTCGATGTGGGCAATGATGCAGAAGTTGCGGATCCGCGCGGCGGGAACGTCGGTCATGCGGGGCCGGGCGGGGGCAACGGGCGTGCGGATCGATCCTAGGGAGAAGGGCCTCGAAGCCCGAACCGGGGGGGGCAGGCCCCATGCCCGTCCGGCCCTGGCAGGGATGGCGAGGCCGGATCAACAGCCCCCTGCCGTGGCATTGCTGCCTAATGGCTTCTGTCCAGGCTGTACAGAAGCCACAACACCCCCAGCCCAGGGCCGCTCAGCCCACACAAAGCAGGAGGAATC
>JBILUS010000006.1:0-119758 GCA_044370835.1 Cyanobium sp.
CCTGCCAGGGCACCACCGCGTCCATCTCAGAGAGAAACTTCTCCCGTTTGGTCTGCTTCTTGGCCGTGGTCAGCTCGTAATCCGAGAAGCCGAGCTGCTTGCCGCCCATCACCCCAGTCCTAGCCTGCAATTACAGGGCCATTGTCCCGTGGATGGCCTGGGTTTTCCAGGGTCTCCTTAACCCAGCGAACCCCAGGCCTTCGTGCCAGGACGGCTGTGTCCCAGGTCATCCTGCCGATGAAAGAGCCCATGTTGAGGGGGCCATCCCTGTTGCCGTAATCACCGCTGAAGCTGTAGGTGTACAGCGCAGCCTGGGCCGGCAGGGCAGTGCCTGCGAGCAGGGAAGCTGCCAGCAGGGCAAGGACGCGACGGCCCCGATGAGGAGCCGATGCGGCAGACATCGCAAGGGACATGGCAGAGCCGAAGGTAACTTTGCTACATGCCGTTGACAGCCGCTGTAGGGGAGCGTGGCGCGATGCTTGGGGCGCCTTCCGCACCGCGTTCCCATGGTCTCGCCGGGTTCGGCCCTGGCCCAACTCCAGGGCCATCTGCATCACACCCGCCTGCTCGGCTCGATCAGCAGCGCCCTCTACTACGACCAGAACACCGTGATGCCCCCGGCCGGGGCCCCCTGGCGGGGCGAGCAGCTGGCCCTGCTTGCCGCGGAACTCCATGCCCGCCAGAGCTGCGCCGCCTACGCCGAGCTGGTGGAGGCCGCCGAAGCCGAACTCGAGCCCACCTCGCCGCCGCCGCTGCGGCGCAACCTGCAGCTGCTGCGGCTGGAGCTGGAGCGCCAGCGCTGCCTCGATCCGGCTCTGGTGGCCCAGCTGGCCCGGGCCCAGTCCCGCGGCAATGCGATCTGGCAGGAGGCTCGCAGCCGCAACGACTTCCCTCGTTTCGCGCCGGCCCTGCAGCAGCTGATCAGCCTGCGGCGCGAGCAGGCCCGCCAGTTGGCGGCCGCCGAACCGGTGCCGCGCAGCCCCTGGGAAATCCTGGCCCAACCCTTCGAGCCCGAAATCAGCAAGGCGCGCCTCGACGAGCTGTTCACGCCACTCAAGGCCGCCATCCCCGCGCTGCTGGAGGCGGCTGCTGCTGCCGGTGCCGATCGTCTCGATCAGCCCGCGCCCTTGCCGGAAGCCGCCCAGGAGGCCCTCAGCACCGAGCTCCTGGCCAGCTGGGGTTACGACCCGGCCCGCTGCCAGCGCTCCCGCTCGGCCCATCCCTTCTCCTGCACCGTGGGGCCCGCCGATTTCCGCATCACCACCCGCGTGGTTCCAGACCAGCCCCTGGCCGCCTTCCTGGCCACCGCCCACGAATGGGGCCATTCCCTCTACGAGCAGGGCCTGCCCCGCAGCGACGACCACTACTTCCCCTGGCCGCTCGGCGAGGCCACCTCGATGGCGGTGCATGAATCCCAGTCGCTCTTCTGGGAATGCCGGGTGGCCCGCAGCCGCCCCTTCGCCGATCGCTGGCATCCCCGCTTCCGCGAGGCCCTGGGGGCCGATCCCTGGGGCGGCGCCGGCGGCTTCTGGCGGGCGCTCAACCCGCTGCGGCCGGGGTTGATCCGGGTGGAGGCCGATGAACTCAGCTACGCCCTGCACATCGTGCTGCGCTACGAGCTCGAGCTGGCCCTGCTGGAGCAGGGGATGGCGGTGGAGGAGCTGCCCGGCCAGTGGCGGCGGCGCATGGGCGAGCTGCTGGGGGTGGAGCCCGCCACCGACAGCGAGGGCTGCCTGCAGGACATCCACTGGTCGGAGGGGTTGTTCGGCTACTTCCCCTCCTATGCCCTCGGCCACCTGATCAGCGCCCAGCTCGCCGAGGCCATGGCCCTCGACCTAGGCCCCCTCGACCCCCTGATCGCCGCGGGCCGCGAAGAGGCCCTGCAGGGTTGGCTGGCGGAGCGGGTCTGGCCCCTCGGGCGCTCGGTGACCGGCGAGGAGCTGGTGGAGCAGGTGAGCGGCAGGCCCCTGGAGGCCGGGCCCTTCCTCGCCCACCTGCGCCGCAAGCTGGAGGAGCTGGCCGATGCCTGAGCGGGCGGGGTGGCGGGCTGCCGGTCCTTAGGATGCGCCGGCGCAACGCTCTCCCATGGCGAACATCGACCACGCTCCCAGCCGCACGATGCTGAACCTGCTGCACGTGCTGCCGGCCTTCGCCGATGAGGCCGAGCTGCGGCTCAACGCCATCGTGGAGCTGAACTCCAACACGATCAACAAGTACGAACTGATCACCGAAACCGGCCACCTCAAGCTCGACCGGGTCGGTTATTCCTCCCTCGCCTACCCCTTCGCCTACGGCTGCATCCCCCGCACCTGGGACGAGGACGGTGATCCGCTCGACATCGAAATCGTGGGCGTGACCGAACCGCTGGTGCCCGGATCGCTGGTGGAGGCCCGCATCATCGGCATCATGATGTTCGACGACGGCGGTGAAGTGGACGACAAGGTGATCGCGGCGCTGGCCGACGACAAGCGCATGGACCACATCACCTCCTACGAGCAACTCGGCGCCCACTGGCTCAAGGAAACCCAGTACTACTGGGAGCACTACAAGGACCTCAAAAAGCCCGGCACCTGCCGCGTGAACGGCTTCGCAGGCAGTTCCGAGGCTGTCCGCATCATCAAGGAGTGCGAGGCGCGCTATACCACCACCATTGATCCCAAACTGGTGGGCTGACGCCGCCACCGGCGACGTTGTGCCAACGCCAGGCCTCCCCCCAGCCCTGCCATGACGTTCCGTTCCGTCGCCGGCCTCCTGGCCCTCGCCAGCACCGCAGCCTTGGTGGCTCCCGCAGTGCGGGCCATCGAACCGCCGCCGCCGATTCCCGGACTCCCGCCGGCCCAGGCCGCCGCCACCCGTCCCGCGGCCACTGCACCGGCCGCCGCCACGCCAGGTCTGCCCGCCGCACCGGCGGCCACCACCGCCGCGATCACCAGCAATCGCGAGATCGTGCTGGAGCTGCGCAAGCGCACGATCAGCCTGATGGAGGGCACCAAGGTGCTTGGCAAGTGGCCCGTGGCGATCGGTGATCCCGCAACCCCCACCCCCACCGGCCGCTACAGCATCCGCAACAAGGTGGTGAATCCCCAGTACCAGAGCACCAAGAGCGGCAAGAACAACCCCACCATCGGCCCCAATGGCCCCCTGGGCGATCGCTGGATTGGCTTCCATGCCACCGCCAAAGATCAATTCGGCATCCACGGCACCCCGCCCGCCTGGGCCTGGGCCGTGAATCAGGGTGCCGCCGTGACCCAAGGCTGCGTTCGCATGCTCGGCACCCACGTGCGGGCCCTGTTCGATCAGGTGGATGTGGGCACGCCGGTGGTGGTGAAGCCCTGAGGGCTGTCGCCGTCCGCGCCGGGAAGGCAAAAAGAATCTGCAGATCCGCTCTACGGCTCCCGTCCGGTCAGTATTTCCACTTACTGTTTCGCGAACGCCCGATGGCGCCGGTGCCCGCCGGCCCCTACCCATGCCCCAGACCAGCTCCCACACCAGCTTCGACCCGCTCAACAGCACCGCACTGAAGTGGGGCCAGGACGGCGAGTTGTCTGAACTCGATCTGAACCGGATCCTGGCGCTGCTCTCTCAGGCCGATCCGGTGGCCGAGGCGCTGATCAGCGACAGGCCCGATTCCTTCAGCTGAAGCTGGCGAGCCAGTGCCAGCGAGAGGCCATCACGGCTCGCCAGCCCCTGTAGCGAAGCCAACGGCAGACCATCGGCCGGCAAACCGCTGGGCAAGTGGCCGCCAAGGCCGTCCGGCACAGCAAACACCGGCACCTGGCGCAGACCATTCGGGGTGAGCTGGTCTTCGAGGCGATCCAGCCGGGCCGCCAGCGGCAGCCACAGCAGCTCGCCGCGGCGGCATTCGCTCAGCCTCACCGGACCCTCCCCCCCCGAGGCGGCACTGGTGAGGGCCCGCTGCAGGTCGGGCAGGGTCACCAACCCCACCACCAGGCCCTCCTCCTCCACCAGCAGTCCGTGGCCATGGGCGGCCACCAGCCGGGCCAGGGCCTCGGCGGCGGTGGTGGCGCCGGGCAGCACCAAGGGGGCCTCCGGCTCGAACGCCTCCTCCACACCGATGCCGGCCAGCTGGCGGCGCCGCGCCTCCTCGAGTGGATCGGCCCCGAGCAGGCCGGAACTCTGGAAGCCCTGCCAGCGCTCCACCAGGGCGGCGCTCAAGCCCGCCGCCGCCATCAGCGGCAGCACGATGCGGATGTCGCGGGTGAGTTCAAACAGCAGCAGCAGGGAGGTGAGCGGCGCCCGGGCACTGCCGGCCAGCACCGCCGCCATGCCCACCATGGCGTAGGCCGGCGGCTGGGCCACCGGCAGGTGGAAGCCTCCCTCCCCCAGAAGCTGGCCGTAGGCATTGCCCAGCACCGCGCCGAGCACCAGGGCCGGGGCGAAGCCGCCCCCCACGAAGCCGGTGGCGTTGCTCAGGGCCGTGGCCAGCAGTTTCACCCCGATCAGCAGCAGCAGGGTGAGCAGGGGGATGCCGCCATCGCTGCCGAGCAGGGCCTCGATCGTGTCGTAGCCAACCCCGAGCACCTGGGGAAAGAGCAGAGCCATCCCGCCCACCGCCGCGCCCCCCAGGGCCGGGGCCAGGCCCGGCGGCAGGCCGCTCAGGATCGCCTGGAGCCGGGCGTTGCGGCCTGCCGCCATCAGGCTCACCAGCGCCCACGACATCAGGCTGGCCAGCAGGCCCAGGCCCAGGTAGAGCGGCAGCTCCCAAGGGGAGCGCACGTCGTAGGCGGGCAACCGCAGGATCGGGTCATCCCCCAGGCAGAGTTCGGTGACCAGGGCCGAGGCCACGGCCGCCACCAGCACGGCCCGGAGGTTGGGGCGGCCGGGCATGGCGGTGAAGCTGCCCTCGAAGGCGAAGAACACCCCGGCGATCGGGGCCTTGAAGCCCGCCGCCAACCCCGCGGCCACCCCGGCCGCCACCAGGGCCTTCTGGGCTTCGGGGGAGAGACCCGCCCGGCGGGCGATCCACAGCCCCAGGTTGCCGCCGCTTTCCACGCTCGGGCCCTCGGGGCCCAGGGAAGCACCGCTGCCCAGGCTGAGTGAGGCAGCCAGGATGCGCAGCAGCGGCAGGCGCGGTTCGGAGGCCACCGCCCCATCGGCCATGGCCATCAGGCTGGGCAGCCCCGGCCCCAGGTTTCCTCCCAACCAGCGCAGCAGCCCCACCGCCAGGCCCCCCAGGGTGGGCACCACCACCACGGGCCAGAGGGCCAACCAGTCGGGGGTGGCGCCCAGGGGCTCCGGCAGGGGTACCGGCGGCGGAGCGGGGGGCGGCAGGAATCCGATGCCGCTCAGGCCCAGCTGCAGCAGGGCCTTGAGGGGGGTGCCACTGTCGGGCTCGAGCGGCGGCAGATCGATCGGGGCGATCCCCACCGGCGTGAGCGGTGAGGTTTTGGCCACCACCAGCAGCCCCTCCACGAACGGCCCGAAGAGGAAGTTGTTGATGAAGCCCAGCAGCAGGTGAAAGCCCACGATCGCCAGACCGGTGAGGGTGCCCACCAGGGCCGCCCAGGCCAGCAGGTTCCACTGGAACGGTCGGGCGCGGCGGACCGGCTCGGCGGTGGCAGGGGTCTCAGGCTTGGGGGCGGACGGTGGCAAAGATCTCCTCCAGGATCGCGCCGGCGCCCTGGTCGCGGAGCCGATGGGCCAGGCTGAGGCCGATCGCCTCCGGATCCTCCTGGGGACCGCTCACGATGTCGCGGATCAGGCGCACACCATCGAGGCTCGCCACCATGCCGGTGAGGATCAGCTCGCCGCTGGCTTCGGGGCCGGCGAAGCGGCTGTTCACGCCGATCGGCACCTGGCAGCCACCCTCCAGCTGGCGCAGGAAGGCCCGTTCGGCCCGGCAGCGCAGGGCGGTGGGCCGGTGCTCCAGCACGGCGATCCGCTCCAGCACAGCGGTGTCGCCCTCGCGGCATTCGATGCCCAGGGCCCCCTGGCCCACGGCGTGGAGGGAGATAGAAGGATCGATCAGCTCGTGGATGCGGTCGCCCAGGCCGAGGCGCCCCAGACCCGCAGCCGCGAGGATGAGGCAGTCGTAGTCACCGCTGTCGAGCTTCTCGAGCCGGGTGATCACGTTGCCCCGCACATCCTTGAAGGTGAGGTGGGGGTAGTGGTGGCGCAGCTGGGCGAGCCGGCGCAGGGAGCTGGTGCCCACCACCGCGCCCTCCGGCAGGGTCGCCAGGGTCTTGTCCCGGTGTTGAGCGTGCACCACCAGCGCATCAGCGGGATCCTCCCGCTCGGTGATGCAGCCCAGCATCAGGCCCTCCGGCAGGTTGGTGGGCAGGTCCTTGAGGCTGTGAACGGCGATGTCGGCCCGATCCACCAGCATCTGGGCCTCCAGTTCCTTGGTGAACAGACCCTTGTCGCCGATTTTGGCCAGCGCCACATCGAGGATCTTGTCGCCCTGGGTGGCCATCGCCTCGATGCTGATCGCCAGCCCCGGATGGGCCTGTTCCAGCGCGTCCCGCACCCAGTGGGTCTGCACCAGGGCCAGCTGGCTGCGGCGGGAGGCGATGCGCAGGCTGGCCTGGACGGAGGGAGCGGCAACGCCGGAGGGGCTGGTCATGGAACCCTGTAGTGGGGCGGACACAGCCGCCGGGTAACAGCCGCCCAGCCTACGGACCCGCTGCGGCCCGTCCGGGTGGCCCCATCCCCGACCGTGACGATTCAGAGCAGGTCCAGCGGCAGCGGGCCCCAGGTCTGGGCCAGCTCCGGCTGATCGGGGTGCTGGCCACTGATCAGGATCCCCTCCCCCAGGCCGGCCTCCTCGCGCAGCAGGTAGGAGCCGGTGCGCTGGTTGCCCTTGAGGAACACCGGCGCAACGATTGCGTCAGCAGCCGGATCCACCGCCGCCAGCGGCTCCCAGCCCAGGGCCGCCTCCCAGCGCCGCAGCGCCCCGAGGGCCGCCGCCGCCGAGGGGGCCATCACACCCACCGTGAACCAGGGGCAGGCCGCCATCGCGGTGCGGAGTTCATCGCGGAGGGCCTGGCGCGTCGCCGCATCCAGGGGTGGGGCGGAGCGCAGGCCGCGAAGGTCGGCCAGGGCCCGGATCGGCTGGTCCATGGGGGAGCGAGGGAAAGGGTGAGGGGAAGCTGCTCGGGCCGCCGGCGCAGAGGCGAAGGCTGGCAGAGCCGACGCAGCATTCGCAGAACGTGCCATCTCCGGCGCGGAGGCGGCGATCAGGGGGCCCGGCTCGCCTGCCGCGCCGCCCGCCAGTAGGCCAGGCAGATCGTGAGCCAGGCGATGCCCAATGCCCCGCCCGCCAGCAGGTCGGTGGGCCAGTGGGCACGGGCCACCAGGGTGCTCAGCCAGACCAGGGCGATCCAGGTGAGGGCCCCGAGGGTGAGGGGCTGGCGCAGAGGCGGGTGGTGGAAGGCCAGGATCGCCACCATCGCGAAGTAGAAGGCGATCGCGCCGGCCGCATGGCCGCTGGGGAAACTGCGGCCATCCACCGCCAGCAGCTTCTCGTGGGGGCGCGCCCGGTCGAAGAACGGCTTGAACACCAGATCCACCAGGACCAGGATGCCGCCGGTGGACGCCCCCAGCAGAGCGAGGTCGTGCCACCAGCGCTTGCGCACCAGGTAGGCCAGAGCCCCCAGCACCAACAGCGCCGTGAAGCCCACACCGCTCAAGCGATAGACCTGCACCAGCGCGACCTGCACTGGCCCGCTCAGGTGGGAGCCCAACCAGGCCAGCAGGTCGGCATCAAAGGGCGGCGGCTCCTCGCCCTCCACCCAGCGGCCCAACAGAAGCATCACCGACAAGGCAAGGACCACCACGGTCCAGTCCCGGTGGGTGAGAGGGGGGCGCAGGGGGAGGATCATCGGGTCGGAAGGGAAGCCAGGGACACCCGCCAGAGCTCCTGCTGATCCTGGCGGGCCAGCCGGGTGATGGAGGCGGCGGGCAGGCCGAGGGCCTCAAGGTCCGGGCGATCGCCGAACAGGCGCACCGTCGCCGTGGCCGGTCCCAGCCCCAGGGAGGCTGGATCAGTGCTGCGGCGCTGGTCGATCGCCGAGCGATCCCCCACGAAGGCGGCCGGTTCGGCGGCATAAAACACCGTGCTGTAGCGCTTGGTGCCCACCACCCAGAGGGGTTCGCCCGGCCGAGCGAGCCGCTGGGCTTCGCGGGCCAGTTGACGTAGGGGCAGCTGGCGTTCCCGGTCCAGCAGGGGGGCCAGGGGGCCCACCACGAAGGCCAGGATGGCCAGGAAACCGGCCAGGGGTGGCGCCCACAGCCAGCGCTCACCGTCCCCACGCCGCAGCAGCAGCACCAGGGCGAGGGCCGTCAGCCCCAGCAGCAGAGCCAGCAGCAGCGGCAGGCCCGAGCGCGTCAGGGCTTCTCCGAGCCCAGGATGGGCCGGATCGGTGGCGGCCCAGCGGGGGGCGAGCGCGGCTGCCACGGCCAGCAGGGCCAGCAGAGCGGCCTCCAGCCAGCCCGCCAGGGCCCGCCGCGGCCAGCCCCCCGGTTCCGGGCCCACCAGGGGCCGCCAGTCCAGGGCCAGCAGCAGGGCGCCAGCGGGCACCGCCGGCAGGATGTACCCCGGCAGCTTGGTGGCGGCCGCCGAGAAGAAGCCCATCACCACCGCCAGCCAGAGCAGCAGGAACAATGGCAACGTGGCCGCGGCAGATTCAGGGGCGGCATCCGGGGCGAATGGCGCGTTGGATGCCAGGGCGGCGCTGCCGCTGAGGCGCGGCGACCGGGAGCCGGCGGGCCGCCAGCTCCGCAGCTGCCAGAAGCGCAGACGGGTGATCGCCTCCGGCAGCAGCAGCGACCAGGGGAACAGCAGCAGCAGGATCCAGGGCAGGTAGAACCAGGGTGGGCCCGGATGGGCGTAGAGCACGCTGGTGAAGCGCTGCAGGTTGCTGAAGCCCAGGAATCCCCCCAGGAAGGCCGCGCCATTCACCCGGGTGGCTTCGCTGTACCAGGGCAACACCACCCCCAGCAGCAGGGCGACCATCGCCAACAATGGGACCGGGGCCAGCCAGCGCCGCCAACCGCCGGTCAGGCTGAGGAAGGCGACCACCACCAGGCCGGGCAGCAGCAGACCCACAGGACCCTTGGCCAGCACCGCGATGCCGCTGAACAGGGCCAGGCCGAAGCGGCCCAGCCGGTCCTGAGCGCTGCCGGGGGGGGCGTGGTAGGCCAGCAGGAAGCCGTAGAGCGCCAGAGCGATGGCACTCGAGAGGAACATGTCGGTGGTGGCGCTGCGCCCCCAGCCGATCCAGCCCGGGCTGGTGGCCAGCACACCGGCCCCGAGGGCGGCGCGCAGCCAGCGGCGGGCCGGCGGATCGGCCGTCGGGGCCAGACGCCAGAGCAGCAAGAAGGTGGCCACCACCACCGCGCTGGCGGCGAGGGCCACCGGCAGGCGGGCCACCCCTTCCGAGACCCCGAACAGCCGGAAGCTGAGGGCCACCATCCAGTAGCCCCACACCGGGTAATCGAAGAACTCCCGTCCGTTCCACCACGGGGTGACCCAGTCGTTCCGCTGCAGCATCTGGTGGCCCACCTCCACAAAGAGGGCCTCGGTCTTGTCCATCAGCCCGAGCGCCCCCAGACCGTGGAAGAAGGCCAGCCAGCAGATCAGGACCAGCCACAGGGCCGTCAGCCAGCCCCAGGGCGGGCCATCAGCGGCCGCGTGAGACGCTCGAGCGAATCGGCCGTCCCGGGAACTGGAGGCCATGGGGGGCGGAACCGGCACTGCCAGCCAAGCTAGGTGCCGGATGAACCGGCCCTACTGCGGGGTGTTCCAGACGAAGCGCGAGGAGGCGGCGTAGTTCCACACGAACACCACCACGATCCCCACCAGCTGGGCCAGCACCGTGTCCGCCGACACCAGCGAATAGAAGGCCGAGGCCACCCCCACATTGGCGAGCACCGGCAGGGACGCCACCACCAGAAACTTCAGCAGACCCCGCACCAAGGCCAGGCCCCGTTGGCGCTGAAAGCGGAAGGTGAGTTCGTTGTTGATCAGGTAGTTGGAGGTGGCCGCCACGATCACCGCCGGCGGCAGGGCCTGCTCGAACGCCAGCCCGAGGGCCATCAGCAGGTGGTTCACCACCAGCTGCACCAGCACGCCGCTGGCCCCCACCAGGGCGAAACTGATCGCCCGGCGCGGCATGCTGCGCAGCAGCAGGGTGTGGAGGATCGAAACCCCCAGATCCCACACCACGGCCAGATCGAGCTTCGATTCACCGCTGCTGCGGGGCTGGAAGCGCAGCGGCACCTCGGCCACCGAGAGCTGGCCGTGGCTGAGGGCCAGCAGCTCATAGAGGAACTTGAAGCCCCCCACCTCCACCTGCCGCACGTACGGCAGGGCGCGCGCCGGCCGCAGGGCGAAGAAGCCGCTCATGTAGTCGGTGAGCTGGCGGTAGCGGGGCAGGCTGAAACGGGCCACGCTGTTGGCCCAGGTGGAATTGCGCTCCCGCTGGGCACTGAGGCCATGGATCGCGGCCTCCGGGTGGAAGCGGCTGCCGATCACCAGATCCACCTGCTGATCCACCAAGGTGGCCACGGTGCGGGCCACGGCGGCGGGCTCGTGCTGGCCGTCGCTGTCCATCACCAGCACCAGATCGCCGGTGGCATCAAGGATTCCCTCCTTGATGGCGCTGGAGAGGCCATAACGCCCCACCCGGCGGATCAGGCGGATGCAAGGGTGGCGGTGAGCCAGCTCCAGAACCGCATCAGCCGTGCCGTCGGCGGAATCGTCGTCGACAAAAAGGATCTCGAGCTCGTAGCTCTGGCCCAGGGGAAGGAGCTGCTCCACCAGCGGGCCCACGTTGGCCCGCTCGTTGTAGGTGGGCAGCACCACACTCAGCCGTGATCGCATCGCGTCGTCGTCAACCTGCCGGGTGTGCAGAGCGGATCACTTGATGTACTCCTTGAGCACCCCGTTGCGGTTGGGATGGCGTAGCTTGCGCAGCGCCTTGGCCTCGATCTGGCGGATGCGCTCGCGGGTCACGTCAAAGATCTGACCGATCTCCTCAAGGGTCTTCATACGACCATCGTCGAGGCCGTAGCGGAGGCGCAGCACATCGCGCTCGCGGGGGCTGAGGGTGGCCAGCACGCCCTCGAGATCCTCGCGCAGCAGGTTCTTGGCCACATCCTGCTCGGGGTTCTCGATGTCGGCCTCGATGAAATCACCGAGCCGGGAATCCTCTTCCTTGCCGATCGGGGTTTCCAGGGAGATGGGCACCTGAGCGGATTTGGCGATGAAGCGCAACTTCTCGATCGTCATCTCCATGCTTTCAGCGATCTCCTCCTCGGTGGGCTTGCGGCCGAATTCCTGGGAGAGGGTCTTGGTGGTCTTCTTGATCCGCGAGATCGTTTCGTAGAGGTGCACCGGCAGGCGGATCGTGCGGCTCTGGTCGGCGATGGCGCGGGTGATCGCCTGGCGGATCCACCAGGTGGCATAGGTGGAGAACTTGTAGCCCTTCTCGTGATCGAACTTCTCGGCGGCGCGGATCAGGCCGAGGCTGCCCTCCTGGATCAGATCCTGGAAGGACAGACCGCGGTTCATGTACTTCTTGGCGATCGACACCACCAGGCGCAGGTTGGACTGCACCATCTTTTCCTTGGCCCGCCGGCCCAGCATCAGCCGGCGCCGGAACTTGATCAGGGGCATGTCCACCAGGGCTGCCCACTCCTTGGTGTCGGGGAGATGGCCCTTGTCCGCCTCAAACTGAGCCGCCAGTTCCTCAAGCTGGAGCAGATCGGCGATCTTGCGGGCGAGTTCGATCTCCTCGTCCGGCCGCAGCAGGCGGATCCGGCCGATCTCCTGGAGGTAGACCCGGATCGAATCCTCGGTGTAGACCCCCTTAGGGCCCACCTTGATGCTGGCCAGGGCCTTGGCCTTGGCATCCCGTGCATCGGCCTTCCCGGCCTTGGCATCAGCGGCGGCCGGGGCCAGGTCGGCGTCGTCGAAGTCGTCGGCGGCCGCCAGCAGCGCATCGGCCGCATCCTCCAGGCTCGCGGCTCCCTCCGGGTCCACCTCGGCCGCGGTTTCAGGGAGGTCAGCGTCGGCTACGGCAGCGGCCGGGGAGGCCTTGGCGGCAGGCTTGGCCCCACCGGCCTTGGAGGACGTCTTGCTACGGGTCCGCGGCGCACGCACCGGCGTGACGGCGTCAGGGTCGGCAACGAGCTTGGCGGAAGCGCTCTTGGTGGCGGCAGGGCTCATGGTGACGGACGGGAGAGAACAGCGGTGGACGACGCCTGGTGCCGGAGGGCGTGATGGACCGGACGATCAGCGAAGAAAGAAAAATTCACCCGAAAGGGATCGGGACAACGCGGAAACCCAGGGGAGCGCGTCAGGGCCGGGCCTGGTTCCAGGGCGGAGGGTTGGTGCTCCGGGGGGCTGGAGAGGGGCTGGGGGGCGGTGACGGCTCGAGGGTGAGCAGAACCTGATCAGGGGGGGCGAGGACGGGGACGGGGGGGGATGGCGGGGCTGGAGCCGGCCGGGCCGTGACAGGGCAGTCAGGGGTGGTCGCTGACCGGAGGGCTGGCCGGAACATTGCCGGGGCTCACTCAACGGGTCTTCCTCTGGACGGAACTCTGTCCGGTTCCGACGGCAGCCCGATGGACTGCCCAACAGATTCATCTTAGGAATGGGCTGAGACGTGCGCAAGATTGGGGGCCAAGGTCGCGACCGATCCGAGCAGCGCCGCGGCGATGGATCCCACCCCACCGCAGGCCTGGGTGCAGGTGTGGCTGGAAGCCGGCCAGGAGGGCCGCATTTTCACCTACGCCAACCGCCACGGCCTCAGCCTGGGTTGGGGGGATCTGGTGCGGGTCCGGCTCCAGGGACGGCTCCACAGCGGGCTGGTGCTCGGCATCGAGGCGGATCGTCCGCCGGCGCTGGCGGGCAAGGCGGTGCAGCCGGTGGAGAGCGTGGTTCAGAGGGCGGCGATCGATCCCCGCTGGCAGGAGCTGATCGAGGCGGTGGCGGCCTCCTGCCACACCACGGCCTTCCGCAGCCTCAAGAGCGCCCTGCCGCCGGGCTGGCTGGGCCAGCGCCCCCGCGGGGCCGGCGGCGGCGCGCCGCGCCCCTGGATCCGGATCGAAGCGATTGGACCCGCAGCAGCGGCGGCGGCGGCCTCGCCGCGCCAGCGGCAGCTGCTGGAGCACCTGGAGCGCCACGGCAACGGCCGGTTGCTGCGGGACCTCTGCGGCGGCGACGGCTTCAGCCGCGCCGTGGTGGAGGGCTGCGAGCGCCGCGGCTGGGTGCGGCGCCATGCGGTGGCGGCTGCCGAGGCCCGCCCCGGCGGCCCGGCAGGCCCCGCTCCCGGCGGCGATCCGGCCGGCGGGCCAGGTGCGGTGGGTCCGTTAGGCGCGGTGGGTCGGGAGCTGGCCCGGCAGCCCAGCGAGGCCCAGCGGCAGGCGATCGCGGCGATCGCCAGCGCTCCGGCCGGCAGCACCCTGCTGCTCTGGGGGGTGACCGGCGCCGGCAAGACCGAGGTGTACCTGCAGGCGGCGGCGGCCGAGCTGGCGGCGGGCCGCAGCGTGCTGCTGCTGGCCCCGGAGATCGGCCTGATCCCCCAGCTGCTCGACCGCTGCCGGGCCCGCTTCGGTGCGGGGGTGCTGGAGTACCACAGCGGCATGGGCGATGCCGAACGGGTGGAGGCCTGGCGGCGGGCCCTGGCGGCCGAGCAGGCCCTGGTGGCGGTGGGAACCCGCTCGGCGGTCTTCCTGCCGCTCGCCAAGCTCGGCCTGGTGGTGCTGGATGAGGAGCACGACAGCTCCTACAAGCAGGACAGTCCAATGCCCTGCTACCACGCCCGGGATGTGGCCCGGCTGCGGGCCCGTCAGGAAGGCGCCCGGCTGGTGCTGGGCAGCGCCACCCCGAGCCTGGAGAGCTGGCTGCGCTGCCGGGGCCCCACCGCCGACACCCTGCTGCTGCAGCTTCCGGAGCGGATCGCCCAGCGCCCCCTGCCGCCGGTGCGGGTGCTGGACATGCGACTGGAACTGGCCGAAGGCAACCGCCACCTGATCAGCCGGGCCCTGATGGAGCGGCTGCAGCAGCTGCCGGAGCGGGGGGAGCAGGGGGTGGTGCTGGTGCCGCGGCGCGGCTACCGGGCCTTCCAGAGCTGCCGCAGCTGCGGCGAGGTGGTGCTTTGTCCCCATTGCGATGTGGCCCTCACCGTGCATCGCCGCAACGGCGGCCAGGAATGGCTCCGCTGCCACTGGTGCGACCACCGTCAGGAGGCGGAGCGCCACTGCGGCCACTGCGGCTCCGGTGCCTTCAAGGCCTTCGGGGCCGGCACCCAGCGGGTGATGGAACAACTCGCCGCGGAGCTCGAGGGACTGCGGCTGCTCCGCTTCGACGCCGACACCACCCGCGGCCGCGACGGTCACCGCCAACTGCTGGAGCGCTTCGCCGCCGGGGAGGCCGACGTGCTCGTGGGCACCCAGATGCTGGCCAAGGGAATGGACCTGCCCCGGGTCACCCTGGCGGCGGTGCTCGCCGCCGATGGCCTGCTGCACCGGCCCGACCTCCGCGCCGCCGAAACCTGCCTGCAGCTCTTGCTGCAGCTGGCGGGCCGGGCGGGCCGGGGGGAACGACCCGGTGAGGTGCTGGTGCAGACCTACAGCCCAGAACACCCAGTGATCCGCCATCTGGTGGATGGGCGCTACGGCGGCTTCCTGGAGGAGGAGGCCGAGCTGCGCCGACGCGGCGGCCTGGTGCCCTTCAGCAGGGCCTGCCTGCTGCGGCTGGCCGGCCCCTCCGCCGCAGCCACCGCCACGGCCGCCGCTACCCTGGCCACCCTCCTCCAGGACGCGGTGGTGGCGGCGGGCTGGGCGCTGATCGGCCCGGCACCGGCCCCGGTGGCCCGGGTGGCGGGCCGCAGCCGCTGGCAGCTGCTGCTCCATGGCCCTGCCGGCAGCCCGATCCCCCTGCCGGCCGGCACTGAGCTGAGGGCTGCGCTGCCGAAAGGGGTGAGCCTGGCGATCGATCCCGATCCCCTCGAGCTCTGAGCTCAGGCCGGCAGCTCAGGCAGCCCGAAACCGAGCTGGCGCCGCAGCCGCTGCAGCAGCAGCACCAGGGGCAGCAGCAGGGCAATGGCAACGGCCCCGAGGCCCAGGGGACTCCAGCGCCAGCAGTGCAGCAAGAGGGCATTGGCGGCCCCGCTCTGCAGGGGCCAGAGCAGCCGATCAGGCCCAGAACGCCCCACCGGCAGAGGTTCGGCCCGCTGCACGGCGCGGAGCTTCAGCGGCTCCAGGCCGATCGTCAGGCTGAGGCCCGGCAGGGGGGGGAGCTCCCGCAGGTCGAGCTCAAGCCGGACCCGCTGGCGAACCCCCACCAGCCAGTTGCGCTCCTGCAGTTCGAGCCGAGGCGGCGGCAGGCTCACCCCACCGAGCAGGGCCGCCTCGCGCAGGCTGGCCTCCAGGGCCGCAAGGGCCCCCTCCACCGGCAGCACCCGCGTGCTGAGCACGGTGTCGGGCCCGGCGGCGTGGACCGTGAAGCCCTCCCGGGCCAGCGTTTCGCCGAAGCGGCGCTGCCACGGTCCGGGGGTGCCGGAGGCGCTGCGCAGGTGATGGCTGAGCTGGAGCCGGCCCGGCCCGGCGAAGTGCAGGTCGGTGCTCACCTCCATGCAGCCGCCGAGCAGGGAGGCCAGCAGGACCAGCAGCAGCAGCACCCCCGCCAGGGCCGCGAAGCCGTAGGGGGCGCGGGTGGGGCCCACGGGCGGGGGTGGGGGCGGCTCAGGTCCGGGTCGGCGGGAGCGGCGCAGGCCCCGGCCAGCGCCGAAGCTCTCGAGGGTGGTGCCGCGGCCCAGCTCCGGCAGCTCGAGGGACCAGTCGCGGGGGCGCTCCAGGGCCGGCGCCTCCAGCACCTCCTGGATGTCCCGCGCCCTGGCCCGCAGCTCCGGGTCCAGGCAGGCCCGCAGGCCGCGGCAGCACGCGGCGGCCTCCTCACTGCGGCCCTGCCCCATCAGGGCCGTGGCCTGCAGCAGCCGCAACTCGGCGCCGAGCACCGAGGCGGCGGGATGGCGTTCGGCGAGGGGCTCCAGCAGGCGGAGCACCTGGCCGTACTCCCCCCGCTCGATCAGCCGCCGGGCCAGGGCCAGGGCGGCCTCCGGTGCCGGGGAGGGAGGAGCCGGGGCGGCGTCCGAATCGCCGGGCCGGGCGCCGGGCGTACCGGAATCGGGAGAGCGGGGGGTGAGGCCCACCGGCTCAGGGGCGCCAAGGGTTGCTGCTGCCCACCACCATGGTGCCGATGCCGGCATCGGTGAACACCTCCAGCAGCAGGGCATGGGGATGGCGGCCATCGACGATGTGGGCCGCCTTCACCCCCTGGGCCAAGGCGCGGATGCAGCACTCGGTCTTGGGTGTCATCCCCCCCTCGACCACGCCGTCAGCGATCAGCTGGCGCGCCTCGGAGAGGGTGAGCTGGCGGATCAGGGAGAGGGGATCGTGGCGGTCCCGCAGGATGCCGGCCGTGTCGGTAAGGAGCACCAGCTTCTCGGCCTGCAGGGCGGCAGCCAGTTCGCCGGCCACGGTGTCGGCATTGATGTTGTGGGCCTGGCCCTCGGCATCGGGGGCCACGCTGGAGATCACCGGGATGTAGCCGAGATCGAGCAGAGGGATCAGCACGCTGGGATCGAGGGAGGCCACCTCCCCCACCAGCCCGTTGGCGCCGTCCCCCCAGGTGCGGGCCCGAACCAGATTGCCGTCGCTGCCGGAAAAGCCCACGGCCCGCCCCCCCAGTTGGTTGATGCCGTTCACGATCTGCTTGTTGACCCGGCCCACCAGCACCATCTCGACCACCTCCATGGTCGGAGCGTCGGTAACCCGCAGGCCGTTGCTGAAGCGGGGCTCGATCGCCAGCCGGCCCAGCCACTGGTTGATCTCGGGGCCGCCGCCATGGACCACCACCGGCTGAACGCCAACGCAGGCCAGCAGGGTGAGGTCCCGGAACACGGCCTCGCGGAGGTCCTCCCGCACCATGGCGGCGCCGCCGTACTTCACCACGATCCGCCGGCCGGCGAAGCGCTGGATGTAGGGCAGGGCCTCACTCAGCACGGACGCCCTCAGGCTGTCCTCGGGGCTGACCAGGGGATCGGAACTCAAGGCTGGGGGGAAGCGGGGGTCGAAGCGGCGGGGGGCTCGGGCGGCGACGGGGCTGCCGATTGCAGCACGAGCAGCACCTGATTCGGGGCGGGCTGGGTCACGGTGGCGGCCAGGCCGGGACCGAAGAAACGACCAAGCCGCTCCTCGCGATCCTGCCAGCGGCCCGGAGCCACGGCCCGGCACTCGAACAGCAGCCGCAGCCCATAGGCCCCGTCGTTCGACGTTTCCTCAACGCTGATCAGCTGGGGCGGATCCTCCTCATCCCAGAGCTTGAGCGCCTCCAGGGAGCTCTCCAGGTGGGCCTTCTGGCCGTAGCGCCAGCGGGTCACGTCGGCCAGCAGGCGGCTGAGGGGAGCATTACCAGGATTCAGGCGCAACTCCCGCAGGCTGTTGGGCGGGGTGAGCCGCTGGGGCGGCGGCAGCTCCGACGACTTGAGGGCCAGCCCGCCCAGCAGGATCGGAATCCCGTAGAAGATCGTGGGCAGGCTGAGGTTGGCGTTGTCCCCCAGATAGGCGATCGAGCCGATCACGGTGAGGACGGCACCGGCCACGGTGACCAGGCTGCCGGGGGAAAGGAAAGCTTGCATCGCTCCATGATCCAGCAGCGGGGGCCAGGATGGGAGCCTTGAGCACGCCGGTTCCGCGGGGACATCCATGGAAAGCCTGAGCAATCCAGAGCGCTGGGACAGCGTCGGCGGGGCTGCCGGGGGCGACGGCGGAGCCACCTCCGGCACAGCGACCGAGCCGCCGGACGATGCGACCGCTCTGACCAGCGCTGAGCTGCTGCAGCGGCTGCGGGAGGACCGGCTCTGGCTGCTGCGGCAGATCGACGGGGGGCGCTGGCCGGAATGGCGGCTGGATCTGGCCGCCCTGGAACGGGAGCTGGGGCTGCTGCTGGAGCAGGCCGCCGAACGGCTGGAGCAGGGCTGAACCAGCTGGTTCCGAGAGGCAGGTTCAGAACGGAATGTCGTCGTCGTCGGCGAAGCCTTCCGGATCGGCCACCAGGGGCGAGGCGTTCCACACCGGCGGCTCGGGCTCGGGCCGGGGAGCCGCTGCAGCGGCGCGGGCCGGCGCTGGTGACGGAGCTGGGGCCGGTGCGCCCTGGCGGCGAACCGGCGCCGGCGCAGCGCCGGAGTTGGCGCGGGGGGCGGCAGGGGTTGAGGTTGGCACCGCGGCGGCGAAGGGGGATGGAGCGGCACCGGAATCCGGCAGAGCCGAGCCGGCGCCGAGCGGATGGAGGCGGGAGAGGGTGAATTCGGCCCGCTTCTCCTTCACACCGTCCGGGCGGGTCACGGTGTTCATGCGCAACCGGCCCTCCAGCAGCAGCCGCTGGCCGGGTTCGACGCGATTCTGGAGATCCTGGGCCAGGCTGCCCCAGCCCACCACCTTGATCTGACCCGCCGGATCCTCCAGCCGCAGCCCGTCGAAGCGCACCGTCATCTCGGCCACGGGCGTCTGGTTGTCCTGGGTGTAGCGGACCTGCGGCGCCTCCAACACCTCCACCTCAAGCAAACAGTGATTCACGCCCGGACCCACGGATTGGAGCGCCCATCCTGATGCACCCGGGCACGGCCGACCAGCGGGCTGATCAGCTGTGGCTGATCAGCGGCACCGGCGAGGGACCGCGCCTGGCCCGTTCCCTGCTGGAGCGGGGCTGGCGGGTGCGGGTCTGTGTGGTGGGCAGCGGCGCGGCCCTGTCCTACCCGCCCGATCCGCGGCAGGAGCTGCGGGTGGGGGCCCTGGGCGGGCCCCTCGACCTGGCGCAGGACCTGGCCGCCGCGAGCGCCGCCGGCGATCCACCGCGTTGGGTGGTGGATGCCACCCACCCCTTCGCCACCCGGATCAGCGCCGCCCTGGCAGCGGCCTGCGGAGCGCGGGACCAGCCCCTGCTGCGGCTGCTGCGGCCCCTGCTGCCGCCCGATGGGGCCACCCTGCTGAGCGGCCTCGAGTCGCTGGGGGAGGTGCCCCTGCAGGGGCGGGCCTTGCTGCTGGCCATCGGCGCCCGGCAGCTGCACGCGGCCCTGGCCCACAGCCCGGGGGCCCGCCACCACGCCCGCCTCCTGCCCTCGGCCACAGCCCTGGCGGCGGCGATGGCGGCGGGGCTGCAGCCCGATCGGGTCGCCTGCCTGCGGCCCGGTGCCGATGCCGCCGTGGAGCGGGCGCTCTGTCGCCGCTGGGGCATCGAGACCGTGCTCTGCCGCCGCTCCGGCGGCCGCACCGAAACGCTCTGGCGGGAGGTGGCGGCAGCGGAGCGGCTGCAACTGCTGCTGCTGGATCGCCCCCCCGAACCGGCGGCGGTGGAGGCCCTGACCGGGCCGGAGCTGCTGGCGCGGATCGGGGCTCCCTCCCGCCCCGGGCCGAGCTGACCAGAGTGAGGGCCCCGCCCCCGCAACCCCACGCATGGACAGCTCACCGCCCACCGGCCAGCGCCCGATCGCGGTGGTGCTCAGCTCGGAGGCCAACGAGGAGCGGGCCGAGGCCCTGGCCCGCCAGCTGCTGGAGCGGCGCCTGGTGGCCTGCGTGAGCCTGCTGCCGGTGCGCTCCCTCTACCAGTGGCAGGGAAAGCTGCAGCGCAGCGAGGAGGTGAAGCTGCTGCTCAAGACCACGCCGGAGCAACTGGAAGCCCTCCACGAGGTCCTGCTGTCCCTGCACAGCTACACCACCCCCGAGTGGATCGTGCTCAACGGCGCCACCGCCGCCGGCTACGGCGCCTGGATCCGCGGCGAGGTGGGGGCGCTAGCGGCGGACTAGCCCAGGTGGGTGGCCACCAGCTCCCGCAGCGAACCGTGGGGGCGTGGGCCGAGCTGGGTCACCACCTGGCCGGCGCAGAGGGAGCCCAACCGCCCGCAGCGCTCCAGGTCGTCGCCGCGGGTGTAGCCGTGCAGGAAGCCGGCGGCGTAGAGGTCTCCGGCGCCGGTGGTATCGATCAGATCGCCCAGGTGGAACGGGGCGATCGGCAGGGTGTCGGCACCGCTGAGCACCACCGAGCCCTTCTCGCTGCGGGTGAGGGCGGCGACCCGGCAACGGCCCCGCACCTGATCGGCCGCCGCCTCGAAGCTGTCGCTTGCGTAGAGGGAGCAGATCTCGGTTTCGTTGGCGAACAGCACATCCACGTGACCATCCACCAGCTCCTGGAAGCTCTGGCGGTGGCGATCCACACAGAAGGCATCGGAGAGGGAGAGGGCCACTTGGCCGCCGTTCTGGCGCATCACCTCTGCCGCGGCGAGGAAGGCCCGCTTGGCCTCCTCGCTGTCCCAGAGGTAGCCCTCGAGGTAGAGCACCTTGGCCTGGCCCACCAGATCGAGGTCCAGGTCGTCGGGGTCGAGGCCCACCGAGGCCCCGAGGTAAGTGCACATGGTGCGCTGGGCATCGGGGGTGACGAGGATCAGGCAGCGGGCCGTGGACGGGCCGCTGGTGGCTGCCGGCGTGTCGAAACGGGCTCCCACCGCACGGATGTCGTGGGAAAAGATGGCGCCGAGCTGGTCATCCCTCACCCGGCCGATGAAGGCGGCCCGTCCGCCCAGCTGGGCGATGCCGGCCAGGGTGTTGGCCGCGGAGCCGCCGGAGGTTTCCAGACCCGCACCCAGCGCGCCGTAGAGCCGCTCGGCCTGCTCCTCATCCACCAGGGCCATGGTGCCCTTGGTGAGGCCATGGTCTGCCAGGAAGGTGTCGTCGGACTGGACCAGCACATCGACGATGGCGTTGCCGATTCCAACCACATCAAGGGTCTTGGGGGAAGGGGTCACGGGGGTAGCGGGAGAAGGGTGTGGGGGGACAACGGATCGGACCGGTGGGGCGCCGCGGCCCTCCGGTTCAGATGGCGAGCAGAGCCCGCTTGGGACCGTGGATCGGATCCTCCACCACGATCGTCTGGTCGCGCTGCGCCCCCAGCGAAACGATGGCGATCGGCACCTCCATCAGCTCGGCCAGGGAGCGCAGGTAAGCGCGGGCGGTGGCGGGCAGATCCTCGAGCTTGCGGCAGTCGGCGGTGGAGCACATCCAGCCGGGGTGGGTCTCGAAGATCGGGCGGCAGCGGGCGAAATCCTCAGCGCTGGAGGGAAAGTGCTCGATCCGCTGGCCGTCGAGTTCATAGGCCACGCAGACCTGGATCTCATCGAGCTCGTCCAGCACATCGAGCTTGGTGATCGCCAGGCAATCGAGGCCGTTCACCTGCACCGCATAGCGGCCGATCACGCCGTCGAACCAGCCGCAGCGGCGGCGGCGGCCCGTGGTGGTGCCGTACTCGCCACCGCGGTCGCAGAGGTGGTCGTTGAGGCTGCCTTCCAGCTCGGTGGGGAAGGGCCCCTCGCCGACCCGGGTGGTGTAAGCCTTGGCCACGCCGATCACCCGGTCGATCAGGGTGGGGCCCACACCGGCCCCGATGCAGGCCCCGCCCGATACCGGGTTGGAGGAGGTGACGTAGGGATAGGTGCCGTGGTCGAGGTCGAGGAGGGTGCCCTGTGCCCCTTCAAACAGGATGTTCTTGCGAGCCCGGGCGGCCTCGTGGATGGTGCGGGTGCAATCCACCACGTGGGGCGCCAGCCGCTGGCCGTAGCCGGCGTATTCGGCGATCACCGCCTCGGGATCGAGGGGTTCGAGGCCGTAGACCTTCTGGAGCAGGTCGTTTTTCTCGGCCAGGGGGCCCAGCAGCCGGTCCCGCAGGCGCTCCGCATTGAGCAGATCGATCACGCGGATGCCATTGCGCTCCGCCTTGTCGGCGTAGGTGGGGCCGATGCCCCGGCCGGTGGTGCCGATGCGGCGGTCGCCACGGCGCTGCTCCATCGCCTGATCCAGCAGGCGGTGGTAAGGCATCGTGACGTGGGCGGTGCCGGCGAGCTTCAGGCCCGTCACCTTGATGCCGTAGCTCTCGAGCATGTCCAGTTCACCCAGCATCACCTTGGGATCGACCACCGTGCCGGAGCCGATCAGGCAGGTGGTGTCGGGATAGAGAATCCCGGAAGGGATCAGGTGGAGCTTGAGGACGCGGTCATCGACGACGATCGTGTGGCCGGCGTTGACGCCACCCTGGTAGCGCACCACCACATCGGCGGAACGGCTCAGCAGATCGGTGATCTTGCCCTTCCCCTCGTCGCCCCACTGCGCACCGATGACGACAACGTTGGCCAAGGGCACAGCGGCCCGAAGCCGCTTGGAAGCACAATCAGAGAGCCTCTCAGATTGAAGGCCCTTTCGTCAAAAAGCTGACAAGGACCGTCGCCCTTAGGTGGGCGGGGCTGGGGCTCGGACTCCTCAGCCGCCCCGCACCACGCTGGTCTCAGCCCGCTTCAGCTCTTTCTCGAGACGGCTGCGCAGGGCATCGGGCAGGGGGCGATTGGCGTAGTTGGTGTAGTGACCGGCCAGGGAATTGAGGGCGGTCTGCATCGTGGTGAACGAGCCCAGACCATTGACGTCCCGCCGCGGCCGGTAGCGGGCCATGTAGGCGTTGATCAGCGTCCGGGCCTGGGCCTCAGCCTCGGCATGGGACGGGTCGTCCTGGGGAATGGCGATGGTGCCCAGCAGGCTGGTGGCCACACTCACGGTGTCGTCCACGTAGTTGCCGCTGAGGCTGCCGGCGGAGCCGGAGCAGGCGGTGAGGGCCAGGCAGAGGCAGAGCCCCAGGGCCACCACCGGGCCGCGCAGGAGGGCAGCGAGCTGTCCGGACAGCCACCGGACCGAGCCGATGGCACGAGGCAGGAGGCTGGCCATGGACGGATGCGGCGGGGGTTTCGATCTTAAGGGTCGCCCCGGAGTGGGACTCAGGCCGGGGCTGGAGCGGGTTCGAGGCCCTGCCGGGCGGCGGGAATCGTGGCCAGCAGGGCGGCCATCGCCTCCTCGACGGGCAGATCCTGGCGGCTGCCATCGGCGCGGCAGACCAGCTCCACCAGGCCCTGGGCCGCCCCCCGACCCACCACCAGCCGCCAGGGGATGCCGATCAGGTCGGCGTCCTTGAACTTCACGCCGGCCCGCTCGTCGCGGTCATCAAGCAGGGCATCAATGCCCGCGGCGCAGAGCTGGCCGTAAAGGGTTTCAGCCAGGCTCACCTGAAGCGAATCCTGGGCGCTGGCGCTCACCACGATCACCTCGAAGGGGGCGATCGCCACCGGCCAGCGCAGGCCATCGGCATCGTGGTTCTGCTCCACCGCGGCCTGGGCCAGCCGCGACACGCCGATGCCGTAGCAGCCCATCCAGAGGCTTTCTTCCTGGCCCGCCTCGTTGGTGAAGCGCGCCTCGAGGGCCTCGGAATACTTGCGGCCCAGCTGAAAGATGTGGCCCACCTCGATGCCCCGCACCGCCGTGAGCTGTTGGGCGGGGTCATGGCGGCAGCGATCCCCGCTCTGGGCGGCCCGCAGCTCCACCAGCTCGGGCACCAGGCCCAAGCCCTTCCAGCTGGCCCCCACCCGGTGCTGATCAACCTGATTCGCTCCGCACACGAAGGCCGGCAGGGCGGCAGCGGTGGGATCGGTGAGGCGGAGGAAGGCAGGCGCGGCTCCTCCCAGCAACCCATCGGCCAGATCGGGCCCCAGGTAGCCGAGCGGGATCGCGGCGAGATCGATCGCCAGCCCCTCGCGGGAGTTCAAATCAGCCGCCAGCTCACGGCTGAGCGGATCGATCCCCAGCAGGGCGCCATGGGCGGCCCCCAGGCGAGCTGAGACGGCATTGGCCAGCTTCACGTCGTTGAGCTGCTGATCGCCCCGCAGGCTGATCAGCAGCGGCTGGCGGTGGCCATCCTCGAAGCGGGCCAGCAGGAGCAGCACCTTCACCAACTGGCTGGGATCGAAGCCATGGGCGGCCGTCAACTGGTCGATGCTGCTCTGGCCCGGCGTGGCGAGCACCGCACCGCTGCCGCCGTTGGCGGCGCCGCCGGCGAGGGGCACGGGCTCAGCAGCCAGGGACTCGGCCCGCTCCTGGTTGGCGGCGTAGCTGCCGTCGGGACTGACCAGTATCAGGTCCTCGCCGGCGTCGGCCGTGACCATGAACTCCTGGCTGGCCGAGCCGCCGATGGCGCCGCTGTCGGCCTCGACGGCCACGGCCCGCAGGCCGCAGCGCTGGAAGATGCGGCGGTAGGCCCCATCCATGGCTGCGTAGGTCTCGCGCAGCGAGGCTTCGTCGGCATGGAAGGAGTAGGCATCTTTCATGATGAATTCGCGGCCTCGCATCAGGCCGAAGCGCGGCCGGATCTCATCGCGGAACTTGGTTTGAATCTGGTACAGATTCACCGGCAGCTGGCGGTAGGAGCGCAGCAGGTCGGCGGCGAGGGCGGTGATCACCTCCTCGTGGGTGGGTCCGAGGCCCAGCTCGCGGCCCTGCCGATCGGTGAGGTGGAACATGATTCCCTCACCGGCCGTGTAGCCGGCCCAGCGGCCGCTGCGGATCCAGAGGTCGGCGGGCTGCAGCTGGGGCAGGAGGGTTTCGAGGGCGCCGGTGCCATCCATCTCCTGCCGCACGATCGCGGAGATCTTCTGCAACACCCGCCAGAGCAGCGGCAGATAGGCGTAGATGCCGGAGGCCACCCGACGGATGTAACCCGCCCGCAACAGCAGGCGGTGGGAAGGGATCTCGGCCTCGGCCGGGTCATCCCGCAACGTCACCAGCAGCAGGCGGGAGACGCGCATGGCAGGGGCGGGAACGGCAGCGGCCGGACGCTATCACCGCCCCATCGGCAGGCCCCGGGCAAGGTTTCGGAAGGAACGGCCCGGCCCGGGAACCTCTGCTAGTTTCGCGGCTCGCACCTCGTGCTGTCCCACAGCCGTCTCATGTTTTCCCAGGTTGGTCCGCTGCCAGCAGGTCCCCAGGGACCATCCGGTACCCCGGCGGGTGGCCCTGCGGCACTCGGCATGGCGGATGGGGGCGCGGGCGAGGGAACGGCGGAGGCCCTGATCGCCATCGATGAGGTGCAGAAGGCCCTCAATCGATCGCGGGCCTCGGTGTACCGCTACACCAACACCGATCCGCGCAACCTCAACCCCCCCTTCAACCCCCGTAAGCTCAACCCCGAATACCGCAGCGATCAGAAGGAGCCCCTGCTGTTCCACCCCAATGAGGTGGCCCGCTTCGCCAGGGATGTGCTGCGGATCAAGGAGGTCACCGTGGAGGTGCTCAATTCCCCCTCCACCGCCACCCAGCAACTGCTGGGCGCCATTCTGGAAGAGTTGAAAGCGATCCGGCTGCGCCTCGATGCCTTCGAAGGCGCCCCGGCCAACCTGGCGGCCCACCGCCAGCACCACAGCCAGTCCCGGCCCGCGGCCTGACCCCGCGCCGCCTCGGGTCACTGTTTTCGGTGTTTAGGTGCCAGAATCATTTTTATAGCCATCGTTCTGGCCGATCCGGCGTCCGCGACGCCATCCCTTGTGGTCCACCAACCCTGGACCACCCCCTTATGGATTCTGTTTCCACAACCCTGACCCAGTCCACCGCAAGCCCCGCTTCCCCGCCGTCCGGCACCCCTGCGAGCCCCACAGCCGAAGGCCTGGTGGAGGGTGATGGAGATCCCCCGAGTTCAGGCCGCAGGCTGACCCTGGTCCCCCCCTCAGGCAGCGCAGTTCCTTCCCGCCTGACCGACAGCCGACCGGACGTCCTGGTTCCAGGCTTGGGCGACGAGCTCGGTGAAGGGGTCGGCCTGCTGGCCGGCATGGGCATCGCCCTGCTCACGCTGATCGTTCCCCTCGCCAGTGTGGTGGTGGACCGGGCCGATGCTCCCGGTGCCTCCCTGCTGACCCTGCCACCCACCGCCAGCGTGCGCGATGAATCTCCGCAGCCTGCCCGCTTCCCCGAGCCCCGGGCTGGTGAATCTCTTGGTGGAGATCCCGGCCGGTAGCCGTAACAAATACCAGTACAACGCCGGCGCCGGGGTGATGGCCCTCGACCGGGTGCTGCATTCCTCGGTGCGTTACCCCTTCGACTACGGCTTCGTGGTCAACACCCTGGCCGAGGACGGCGCCCCCCTCGATGCCATGGTGATCATGGAGGAACCCACCTTCGCCGGCTGCCTGATCGAAGCCCGCCCGATCGGCGTGCTCGACATGGTCGACTCGGGCTTCCGCGACGGCAAGCTGCTCTGCGTTCCCACTGCGGATGGCCGCAAGGACGCCCTGCACAGCATCCGCCAGATCGCCCCGAACCAGCTGGCCGAGGTGGCGGAATTCTTCCGCACCTACCGCAGCCTGGAGGGGCGATCAGCCACGATCCTGGGCTGGCTCGACCAGGAGGCGGTAGCGCCGCTGCTGGAGCGGAGCCAGGCGGCGGCCGAGGCGGCCTAAGCGCGGCGCTGCAGCAGGAAGCCCTCCACATCCAGGGCCTGGAACACCGGCGCGGGATCGCCGAATCCCGCCGCGGCCACCAGGGACGTGAGCCGCGATAGGCCGATCGGGTGGAGGCCGCTGGTGAGGGCCGTCACCGTCTGGGCGGTGACGGTCGGGGCCGCGGCGCTGACACCCCCAGCGGGGAGCTGCAGGCCGCTGGCCCGCTGGAAGCCGAGCCGGGCCTGCCGCAGCTGCTCCTGCAAGGGCGATCGCTCGGCCTGCATCAGGTCGACCAGGACCAGCTGGGCGCCGGGTCGCAGGCTGCGGGCCAGGGCGGTGAGGAAGGCGAGCTTGCTGCCGTCATCCGGCAGAGCCTGGAGCACCAGCACCGCCAGGGCGCCATCAAAGCGGGCCTGGTCCCCGAGGCTCTCCACGGTGCCGCAGTGCCAGTCGACGCCGGTAGCGTCGCCGAGCCGCTGCCGGGCCAGGGCCAGCATCGCAGCGGAGGGATCCAGGCCGGTGAGGCGCCAGTCGGGCCGCTGGGCGCGGGCCTCCAGCAACTCGGCACCGCTGCCGCAGCCAGCCACGAGCACCGCGGCTTCGGCGGCGGAGGCCTGGGGCGAGGCCGCCAGCAGCGCCACCCCGAGCCGGGCCAGGCTGGTGTAGCCCGGAATCAGACAGGGCACGATGCGGTCGTAGCTCTCCTCTCCGAGATCTGCTGCGGCAGCGGCTGGATCGGCAGCGGCGGGCGTACCCGGGCCGGGCTCAGGACGCACGGATTGGTCGGCTTCGCCGTTCACCAGGGTCACGCAGCGGGTGGGTCGCCCTCCAGCCTAAGGAGAGCGCTCGCGCTCTTCCTGGCTCACCCACCTGCGGCCAACCGTTGCATCCGGTCCAGGGGGCGGCGGTGAGGTACGGCACGTGCCCTAAGTTGGTCGGCGCCATACCCCCCGAGCGACCGTGCCCACCATCCGTTTCGAGCAGGAAGGCCAGCAGGTGGGCTGCATCGAGGGCGCCAACCTCCGCAAGGCGGCCCTGGATGCGGGCATCAACCCCTACAAGGGGCTCAACAACTTCAACAATTGCGGCGGCCTCGGCCAGTGCGGCACCTGTGTGATGGAGGTGGTCGAGGGGGCCCGCAACCTTTCCCCCCGCAGCGATGTCGAGGAGGTCTACCTGGCCGACCGTCCCGCCAACTACCGGCTGAGCTGCCGCACCACCGTCAACGGCGACGTGACCGTGCGCACCCGCCCCTCCGAGGGCGTGGGCAAGGGCTCGAACAGCCTGGTGGGTGCCCTCAAGGCCCTGGTCGGCAAGTAGACCCTTCCCGGCTCCTGCCACCGTGGCCCGCGACGCAACCACCGCTCCGCCGCGGGTCTACAGCTACGCCTGCTGCAGCACCTGCCGCAAGGCCCTCGCTTGGTTGAAGCAGCAGGGGATCACCCCCGAGCTGATCGACATCACCACCAGCCCTCCCACTGAGGCTGAGTTGCATGAGGCGCTTCTGCAGCTTGGAGGACGCGACCGCCTGTTCAACACCAGCGGCCAGAGCTACCGCGCCCTCGGTGCGGCGCGGGTGAAGGCCATGGACGACGCCGAGGCGCTTCGGGCCCTGGCCGTCGATGGCCGCCTGATCAAGCGCCCCCTGCTGATCACCGCCGCAGGGCGCATCACCACAGGCTTCAAGCCGGAGGAATGGCAGAGCCTGCTGATTCCGGCGCCGGCGATCTGAGGGCCGCAGCCGCCCGTTCGGTTCCCACGATCAGCTGGTCGAGTTGCTCGATCAGGCCGCCCACACCGGCTCGGTTGATCTGACCGACGTAGGTGCGCTTCACCTCCTCGAGCAGGGCACAGATCAGGTCCTGGGACCGCTGCAGGGCCGGACCCGATTCGAGGGCCGCCGCCAGCTCCTCCCAGAAGCGGTCCACAAAGCGCTGCAGCAGTTCGAGCTGTTCATCATCGCGGCGGCCCAGCCGGTTGCCGGTGCTGCGGGTGAGGTCCAGCAGGCTGTCGACCACCCCGCCGGCCAGCTGGCGGCTGAGGCCCTTTTCCATCCCGAGCAGGGGCTGGAGCTGGCGCAGGGGCGGCGGCACCACGGTGGACTGGAGGCTCTGCTGCAGGGCATGGCCCAACACCCCCTCCAGCTCCGGGGCGAGCCGCGGCGCCACCTGCACCAGCAGCAGGGGCGCCCAGATCCGCACCAGTTCCACCACCTCCCGCTGCTCGTGGTTCACCACGGTCTGGTGGCTGCGCAGACCCCGGATCCGCGCCGGCCAGCGGCGGGAACGCACCAGCTGCTGGAGCCCCTCGAGCAGCTGCAGGGCCAGCACCTCAAACAGTTCCACCGCCAACAGGGCCACCACGCCGCGGCTCACCACGGCCCGCAGGGGCTCAATGCTGATCAGGCCGCTGGTCTGGAGCCGCTCCAGCACTGGGGCCAGCCGCAGCCAGCGCCAGAAGGGCAGCAGCAGGGGGAGGTCGATCCAGCGGCGCAGGAAGGCCTCGCGCCAGCCCAGCCCCGGCAGCCGTCGCCGCATCCGCAGCACCCGCAGCAGGATGTCGAAGGCGAAAACGCTCTGGAAGAGCAGCAGGTCGTAGCGCCAGAAATGGTCGGTGGGCCGGCCGTTCTCATCGATCGAGCGCCAGTAGTTGGTGGCCACCAGGGGAAGCACCTGGGTTTGCCAAAAGCGGCGTTCCTCTGCCCAGCCGTGGCGGGCCAGCCAATCGGGACTCAGCAGCATCTCGGCGGCCTGCTTGGCGGAATCGCGGTCGGCGCGGCGGCGCAGGCGGGCCTTGATCTTCTCAAGGGTGCCGGTGGCGCCGGAGGCCTGGAAGGGGTTGGTATCGATCATCTGCACCGTGGCCTGCAGCTGGCGGGCCAGCAGGGCGCGCTGCGCAGGGCTCAGGCCGGCCGGCGCCGTCGTGCTGGAGACCGCACCGAGGGCCTGATCCAGCTGCGCGAACTGCCGCAGGTAGGCGCTGGTCTCGCGGTGGGGCTCGATGCCCTTGATCGGATCCACCCAGGGGGTGATGTCGGGCAGCACGGTGAGGGGCACCGCCAGCGGCACCGAGGGAATCGGGTAGAGGTTGCGCTGCAGCCAGAACGTGCGCAGCGGCACGTAGGTGCTGTCGAAAATCACCAGCAGCAGATTCAGGGCCGCCCACAGCGCCACGAAACGGTCCCACTGGCGCCCCAGGCGGCTGCCGCGGGGGGGAAGTCTCTCGTGCCAGCGGGGCCGGGCCATGGGCGAAGGGATCCCGCAGGGGTGTGTCTAATCTGCCTTGCAACCTTGGCCAGCGCAGCAGGAGTGCCTTGACGCCCACCGAGCCCCCTGGAGATACCCCCGCCCCCCCAGCCGCTCCGGTGCGCCAGGAGCGCAACGGCGAGGAGGAGGAGAACCCCTGGGAGTTCTGGCGCAGTGTGCTGATCACCCTGGCGATCGCCCTGGGCATCCGCCAGTTTCTGGTCGAGGCGCGTTACATCCCCTCCGGCTCGATGTTGCCGGGCCTCCAGCTGCAGGACCGCCTGCTGGTGGAGAAGCTCAGCTACCGCAACCGCCTGCCGCGCCGCGGCGAGATCGTGGTATTCCACTCTCCCCACCACTTCGATCCGGTGCTAAAGGCGCAGGGCCATGAGGGCGGCCCCTTCCAGTGCCTGCTGGTGAACCTGCCGCTGATCGGCTCCATACCGGGGCTGCAGCAGCCTGCCTGCGATGCCTTCATCAAGCGGGTGGTCGGCCTGCCGGGCGAACGCCTGGTGGTGGATCCCCGCGGCCGGGCCTCGATCAACGGCAAGCCCCTCGCCGAGCCCTACGTCAGGACCTACTGCCCGGTCGACGACCGCGGCATGGGCCCCTGCCGACCCGTCAACGTGCTGATCCCGCCCGGCCATGTGGTGGTGCTCGGCGACAACCGGGCCAATTCCTGGGATGGGCGCTTCTGGCCGGGTGGTCCGCTGCTGCCCCGCAACGAGATCATCGGCCGCGCCTTCTTCCGCTTCTTTCCCTTCAACGCGATGGGATCCCTGGGAGCGACCAACGCTCCGGCGCGATGATCCCGCCGGCCCGCAGCCGGCCGCGGCCGCGGGGGCCGTCCCGATCGGGCCGATTGGCGGCCCGGGAGGGATCCTTACCTTCCAGGCAAACAGCCTCAACGCTGGGGTCGAACAGGATCCAGTCCTGACGGCCGGGGGCCAGCCGGGCAGGCTCCAGGCCCAGGAAGCGGCTGGGCCCCCAACAGAGCACCTGCCAGAGCTGGGCCGGCGACCAGCCCCGCCGGTTGACCAGCTCAGCCCAGAGCAGGGGTAGCACCATCCCATGGCCGGCGATGCCGGCCCGGCGCTGATCCAGCGGCAGCAGCCGTTCCTCGGGGTCGAGGGCCTCGTGCTGCACCGCCACGGCGCTGAGGGTGCCATCGGCCAGGGCGGCGATCAAGGCCTCCCGGTCGGCCGGTCCGCCGAGGGACGGCACCAGACGCCAGCCTTCGGCGCTGGGATCGAGCCGGCCGCTGTCGGCCACCAGGTGCCACCAGCCCACGCTCGCCGGCGGCGGTGCCGGGCTGCGGCGCAGCAGGTCCACCCCCTCGGCGGTGGAGAGGTTCATCAGCCGCAGCGGCGCCTCGGGCAGGGCGGCCGCCAGGGTGAGCAGGGCCTGCAGGGGCAGGATCTCGCTCAGGACCGGATCGAGCGGCAGGCCCGCCCGCAGGGCCTCCACCCGCTCACGCACGAAGCCCTGACCGGTGAGGCTGCCATCACGGGGGGGCACCAGCACCGGCCGCTCGTCCATCTCCGCCAGCCGCAGGCCCCGCTCCAGCAGGGCCAGGGGCGGCAGGGCCGGGCCGCAGGCCAGGCCGCAGGCCCCGGCGGCCAGCAGCTCGGCATGGGGGGCCAGGTCCTGGTCGCCACCGCCCTGGCTGAAGGCGCCCCAGAGCAGCAGCCGCAGGGGGTCGGGCCAGGCCAGATCAAGGGCCTCGGGGCGGTCCCGCCAGGGGCTGGCCCAGGGCAGCAGCGCCACGGTGCCATAGCCGCCGGCCCGGGCCGCCTCCGCCAGGGAGGCCAGGGTTTCAGCCCGGCCGAGGCGGGCATCCTCCAGCACGCTGTGGGGGTCCACCAGGGCCGGAGCGAGCCAGAGGTGGGAGGCCTCGATCACCGCCGGATCCAAAGGAAACCCTGATGGGCCGGCAGCGTCAGCCCCGGTCGCGCCAGCGGCGGCGGGGCCGATCGCGGCGAGACGGGTGCCCTCCAGCAGCACATCGGCCCGCCGTTCCGCCAGGCCTGGACCCTCCAGGAGATTGACCTGCCGCAGCAGCACGGTGGACGGCATCGGCGGCGTCAGAGGGCCCCGGCGGCGGTGCGATCCAGCACCCCGCCCAGGTGGCCGGTGAGGTTGAGGCAGGCCACCACGGGGGCGCCCGCCAGGCCCTCGGGGTAATCGATCACCGTGACCCCGCCGTTGCCCTGTTTCACGGCCCAGATGTCGGCGGGGGTGAGGCCGAGAAGGGCGCAGAGGATCGTCTTGTTCACCGCGTCGTGGGCCACCACCAGGGCGGTTTCACGGGAATCGAGCCCCGCCACGATGCGGTTCCAGGTGGCCAGGGAGCGATCCCACACCTGCTGAATGGTTTCCCCTTCCGGCATCTGCACCGTTTCGGGGGAACGCTTCCAGGCCTGCAGCAGCTGGGGCCAGCCCGCGGCGATCTCGCTCTCCAGGCAGCCCTCCCAGAGGCCATGGCCGATCTCCATCAGGCCGCGGGTGCTGGTGAGCGGCACGCCGGGGTGGGAGGCGAGGATCACCTCGGCGGTCTGGCGCGGCCGGGCCATGCAGCTGGTGTAGGCCCTTTGGATCGGCACGCCGGCCAGAAAAGCCCGGGCCGCCTCGGCCTGGGCGAGGCCATTGGCATTGAGGGGGATGTCGATCTGGCCCTGGAAGCGGCCCTGGCGGTTCCAGTCGGTCTCGCCATGGCGCACCAGCAGCAGCCGCGGCCCGGGCCCCTTCGGCGGCAGGGCCTCCTCAAGGTGGGCGATGCCGTTGTGGGATTCAATCTGCACATCCAGCCCGCCGTCGGCGGCGCGGCTGACATTGAGCACCGAGATGGCGGCGTTGTCGAGACGGAGCCGGCGGAAGCGGGACACGGGCAGGCCCAGCAGCTGCAGCATCAGGCAGCGCAGGATGGCGTTGTGGGCCACCACCAGCACGGTCTCGCTGCGGTCGGCGCTGAGGCTGGCGGCGTGGTCAGCCAGGAGGCGCTCGGCGAAGCGGCCGGCCTGGGCCATCAACTCCTGAAGCGGGTTGTAACGGCGGCCGTCGGGGTGATCCAGCTCCATGGTTTCGGGGGCCTCGCGCCAGCGGCGCTCCTGCTCCGGATGGGAGGCCACCACCTCCTCGCGGCGCAAGCCGCTCCAGGGGGCCAGGTCGATCTCCAGCAGGTCCTCCACATGGAGCGGATCGTGGGGGGAACCGTGAGCCTCCAGCAGCAGGGCCGCCGTCTGGCGGGCGCGCTGCAGCGGCGAGCTGTAGACCGCCGCCAGGGGCACCTCCGCCAGGGCATCGCCGGTGCGCCGGGCCTGGACCGCCCCCTGCTCACTCAGGCTGGAGAGGTCGTCGCGGCCCTGGATGCGGCGTTCCAGGTTGAAGCTGCTCAGGCCATGGCGCACGAGCACGATCCGGAGGGGCACGGGCCATGCGCCGCAGGGGTTTCCATCGTATGGGAGCACCCTGGCCCTGGTCACGGGTCCCGCGAGCGGCCCCGCCGGCGGCCGGGCCCGCTCAGGGAGAATGGCGCCGCAGCGCACCCCACCCCCCGAGGCCCGCGGTTGAACCAGTCCCCTACCGGGCCCCTCCCCCCCTCCAACGGCGGAGCTGCCCCGGGCTGGAAGGTGCTGCTGGCCCTGCTCAGCCTCTCCCTCAGCGCCCTGCTCTGGTTCGAGGGGCTGGCGGGAAGCCTGCAGCAACCATCGGTGAGCACCGACCTGGAGCTCCACCAGCTGGAGCTCGCCACCCTGCTGGAGGGCAGCCTGCCGTCCCCCCTCGGCGAAGCACTGCTGGGGGAGAACCCGCGCCAACGGCTCACCGGCCAGCTTCAGCAGCAGGTGGCCGGCAGCGATCCGCCCGCGCCGCTGGTGCAACGGCTGGAACTGGCGCTGCTGCAGCGCGGCGATCCCCAGGGCCCCGGGGACCAGGCCCTGCGGGATCTGGTCCCGATGGTGGAAGCCCCGCGGCGCCCCTTGCTCGAGGCCCTGCTGAAGGGCCAACGCCTTTCCCCCGAGGCGCAGCAGCGGCTGCTGGCCCCCTGGAAGGCGCCCACCCTGCTGGCCCAGCTGAGCTGTGAACAGCTCGGGGGACCGGAGGCAGCCTGTCCGGCGGCCCGCCGGCGGCAGGGCCTGTTGCTGCGGCTGATCGGGGTGAACCTGGTGCCGGTGCTGCTGCTGCTGCTGGGCGTGGCGCTGCTGATCCGGGAGCTGTGGCTGCTGCTCAGCGGCCGACAGGCGCCCCCGCCGCCCCTGGTGGGCCCGCCCCTCAGCCTGGTGGACACCACCTTGCTGATCGCCGGAGGCTTCGTGCTGATCGGTGAAGTGCTGCTGCCGGAGCTGCTGCAGCGGCCCCTCCAGAACGCGCTGCAACTGCTCACCCCCAACCCCGCCCTGGGCCAGGGCCTGCAGGTGCTGCTGCTCTACCTCTGCCTCACCGCGGCCCCCCTGCTGCTGCTGTGGCGGCTGCTGCCCACCACGGGGGCACCGGCCGAGGGCTGGCTGCAGTGGCGTTGGCGTCCCACCGCCACGGCCCTGCGCCAGGCCGTGACCATGCTGCTGCTGGTGCTGCCGCCGGTCGCCCTGAGCGGTTGGCTGATCGACAACCTCTGGAGCGATCCGGGCGGCAGCAACCCGATGCTCGATCTGGTGCTGACCGGCACCGATCCGCTCGCCCTGGCCTGCTTCGCCTTCACCGCGATGGTGCTGGCGCCGCTGTTCGAGGAAACCCTCTTCCGCGGCGTGCTGCTGCCGGTGCTCGGACGCTGGCTCGGTTCGGGCCTGGCGGTGCTGCTCAGTGCCGCCCTGTTTGCAGCTGCTCACCTGAGCCTGGCGGAGCTGGTGCCGCTGTTCGTGCTCGGCAGCGGCCTCGGCCTGCTTCGACTCCGCAGTGGCCGGCTGGCCTCCTCGGTGCTGATGCACGCCCTCTGGAATGGCCTCACCTTCGCGAATCTGCTGCTTCTGGCGGCATGAATGGCTGTGCCGCAAGGGTTGCTGGCGGGGTCGTGGGGTGGTTCACTTGCGCAACGCAGATCGGCATCCTTGGTCGCCATCCTTTCCACCGAGACCCAGCGGCACGAACCCCAGGGACGGCCGAAGCCGCGCCGTTCCCTCCAGCTGGTTCAGGGATCCCTCTCGGCCCGGCGGGTTGAACGCCAATCGCCGCTGTTGGCCAGCCTGCATCGCATCAGCACCGGCGTGCTCGCGGGCCTGGGCCTCACGGTGGTGGGCCTGAGCGGCCTGGCCCTGCACTGGCAGAACGTGTTCGCCGCGAATTACGCCCAGCTCCAGGCCTCCCGCAACCTCGAGCAGAAGCTGCAGGAATCGGCCGCCCTGCTGGAGCAGCACCACCTCGCGGCGGTGCGCCGCCCCGGCCAGCTGGTGCCGACCAGCAGCGAACAGCTGATCCACATCCAACGGCCCGCCGCCGCCCCGGCCACGGCCCTTTCCCTCCTGGCCCGTCTGCCGCAGCAGCGGATCCCGGCGGGCTACTGATGGCACGATCCTCCACCCGCCGCCATCCCCCGGGCGGAACGGCAGCGATCGACCGACGGCGGCGCGCCGAACCCTCAGCCCGACCGCCGGGTCACCGGGTGGTGGAGGCGTTCCAGCCCTGCTCCCCACGCCGCCTGATGGTGGTCTACCTGCTGCTTTGCACGGCCCTGGCCGGCCTGGCGGGCCGCCTGGCCTGGCTTCAGCTGGTGGATGGCGACCGGCTGCAGGCCAAGGCCCGCGCCATCCAGACCCTTTCGGTCGATCCGATCGGCGAGCGCCGCACCGTGGTGGACCGCATGGGCCGCTTGGTGGCGATCGATGAGGAACGCTTCACCCTTTGGGCTCATCCCCGCTACTTCAACCTGCCGGGCGATCCGCCGCAGCTGGTGCGCAAGCCGGCCGACGTGGCCGCCAAGCTTTCCGTGGTGCTGGCCCAGCCCGCCGATCTGCTGCTGAAGGCGATCGGCGACCGGCGCAGCGGCGTCAAGCTGGCCACCAACCTCGATCCGGAAACGGCGGCCCAGGTGCGGAAGCTGGGCATCAGCGGCCTTGATCTCGAGCCCTACCCCCAACGCATCTATCCCCAGGGAGGATTGTTCGCCAATGTGGTGGGCTTTCTCAACCTGGAACGCCAGCCCCAGGCGGGCCTCGAGCAGAGCCGCGACCGGGACCTGCGACGCCAGGAATCCCGCTTCACCCTGCGCCGCGGCGCCGACGGCACCCCCCTGCCCGACGGACTGATGCCGGGCTCGCTCTACGGCGACGATCTGCGGCTCCAGCTCACCCTCGACGCCCGCCTCCAGCAGGTGGCTCAGCAGGCCCTGGCCAAGCAAGTGAAGCAGTGGAGCGCCAAGCGGGGGGCGGCCCTGGTGATCGATGCCCGCAACGGCGAACTGCTGGCCCTGGCCTCCACCCCCACCTATGACCCCAACCGCTACTGGAAGTACGACCCCGGGGTGTTCCGCGAATGGTCCGTGCAGGACCTCTACGAACCCGGCTCCACCTTCAAACCGATCAACCTGGCCCTGGCGCTGCAGGAGAAGGCGATCGATGCCAAGGGCAGCGTCTACGACAGTGGTCAGCTCACCATCGGCGGCTGGCCAATCTTCAACGCCGACCACAGCGGTCACGGCCAGATCGATTTCCCCACCGTGCTGCAGGTCTCGAGCAACGTGGGGATGGTGCATGCCATGGCCCACCTCAACCGCAACCGCTACTGGCAGTGGCTGCATACGCTCGGCATCGATGAGGTGCCCGACACCGACCTGCCCGGGGCCGTGGCGGGTCAGCTGAAGAGCCGCTCCGACTTCATCGGCGGCGCGATCGAGCCAGCCACCGCCGCCTTCGGCCAGGGCTTCTCGCTCACGCCGCTCAAGCTGATCCAGCTCCACGCCATGCTCGCCAACGGCGGCCGGCTGGTGAGTCCCCACATCACCCGCGGCCTGCGCTCCGGCGATGCCCTCGCCAGCCATGGCAGCCCCACCGGCGTGCAGCTGCTGGATCCAAAGATCACCCGCACGGTGATCGATTGGATGGAAACGGTGGTCCAGAAGGGCAGCGGCAAGGGGCTGCAGATCCCCGGCTACCGCATCGGCGGCAAGACCGGCACCGCCCAGAAGGCTCACAACGGCGTGTACATCCCTGGCGCGCGCATCTGCAGCTTCGTGGCCGTGCTGCCGGTGGAGGATCCCCGCTACGTGGTGCTGGTGGTGGTGGACGAGCCCCAGGGCGGCAATGCCTACGGCTCCACCGTGGCCGTGCCGGTGGCACGCCAGATCGTGGAAGCCCTGCTGGTGCTGGAGCAGATCCCCCCCAGCCAACCACTGGCGGGCATGGCGAAACCAGCACCCACCCGCTGAACACCGGCGACAGCACCGGCGACGCTGGCTAGCTTGCAGGTCGTCCAGCCCCTGCCTGGCGGAGCCGATTTCCATGGCCAACCTGCTCGATCAACTGGCCGCCATGACCGTGGTGGTTGCCGATACCGGCGACATCGACGCCATCCGCCAGTTCACCCCGCGGGATGCGACCACCAACCCCTCCCTGATCCTGGCCGCTGCCCAGATCCCCGCCTACCAGGAGCTGATCGATCGCTCCCTGCGGGAATCGCGCCAGGCCATGGGTGAGGAGGCCGGCGCTGATGCGGTGGTGGCCGAAGCCCTCGACGAGATCAGCGTGACCTTCGGCAAGGAGATCCTGCGGATCGTGCCGGGTCGGGTCTCCACCGAGGTGGATGCACGGCTCAGCTACAACACCGAGGCCACGGTGACCAAGGCCCGCAAGCTGATCGGCCTCTACGCCCAGGCCGGTATCGGCCGCGAACGGGTGCTGATCAAGATCGCCTCCACCTGGGAGGGCATCCGGGCCGCCGAACAGCTGGAGCGCGAAGGCATCCACTGCAACCTCACCTTGCTGTTCGGCTTCGCCCAGGCCGTGGCCTGCGCCGAGGCCGGTGTGACCCTGATCTCCCCGTTCGTGGGGCGCATCCTCGACTGGTACAAGAAGACCACCGGCCGCGACAGCTACCCCGGTGCGGAGGATCCCGGCGTGCTCTCGGTGAGCCGCATCTTCAATTACTACAAAACCTACGGCTACCGCACCGAGGTGATGGGGGCCAGCTTCCGCAACACCGACGAGATCATCGAACTGGCGGGCTGCGATCTGCTCACCATCGCCCCGTCACTGATGGATCAGCTGCGCTCCACCGACGGCACCCTTGAGCGGCGCCTCGATGCCGCCTCCCCCGGCCCCACCGAAGAAAGGATCAGCCTCGACGAAGCAGGCTTCCGCAGCCTGATGGCCGGCGACGCGATGGCCACCGAAAAGCTGGATGAGGGCATCCGCGGCTTCTCCAAGGCGATCGAGACCCTGGAGGCCCAGCTCGCCCACCGGCTGGCGGAACTGGAGGGCGGCGCCGCCTTCACCCACGCGGTGCATGAGATCTTCCTGCTCAACGACCTCGACGGCGACGGCTGCATCACGCGCGAGGAGTGGCTCGGCAGCGATGCGGTGTTCGATGCCCTCGACACCGACAACGACGGCCGGCTGGTGCCGGAGGATGTGCGCGGCGGCCTGGGAGCCCCCCTGGCCCTGAGCCGCTGAAGCCTGGCCGCTGGGGCGACCTTCTGCCTGCATCCGAATCACCCTCCACCGCAGCCCCACCGTGCACGCCCTCGACACCATGCGCGCCCTCGCCAGCACCGGCGAAGTGATCGATGTGGACGCGGGCACGCTGATCTTCAAGGCCGGCGAATCCGGCGACTGCATGTTCGGCCTGCTGGAGGGCACCGTGGAGCTGAGCTGGAACGGCGACAGCGGCCATGAACAGATCCAGGCCGGCGATGTGTTCGGTGCCGGAGCCCTCGTCACCCACGACCACCGGCGCTACGGCAACGCCCGGGCCCTCACCCCCTGCCGCGTGCTGGTGATGAACCGCGAGAAGTTCCTGTTCGCAGTGCAGGAATCGCCGATGTTCGCCATCGAGCTGCTCGGTTCGATCGACCAGCGCCTTCGCGATCTCAAAGACTGGACCCGCGGCTGATCCCGCCTCGCCGCAACCCTCAGCCCCGCTGGAACAGCAGCCGCCGGATCACCCGCTGGGCGATGTCGCCGTAGCCCATCTCGCCCGAGAGGATCTGGGCGATCCGCTGTGGGGCCGTGGGCCGTTTGATGCCGAGCTGGTAGCCCACCTTCGGCACCCGGTAGAACACCTGAGCGATGCGCTTGCCCCAGGCCATCGAATCGCCCCAATCGCCGCGCATGGTGGCGGTGTAGCCGGCCAGGGCAGCCCCATCCCCCCCGAGCCAGCGGTCCACCGCGGTGGCTGCCCGGCAGCCGCTCATCAGGGAGGGGCGCAGCCCTTCGGCAAGGAAGGGATCGCAGAGGGAGGCCGCATCGCCCACTACCACCAAGCCGTCGCCGTGGAGCGGATGGTGGCCATTCCAGATGCGCAGACGGCCATGGCGGCGCTCGCCCGCATCGGCGGCCAGCCCCAGGCTGGGCAGCAGGGCCGCCAGCACGGCCTGACTGTCGGCCTCCTGCTGGCCGATGAAGGTACCAACGCCGATGCTGGTGCCGCCGCGGCGGGGGAAAGCCCAGCAGAAACCGTGGTGCACCAGGCCGAAATCGAAGCGGGCGGTGTCCGGGTCGCTAACCGCCCCCTCCACCTCCACCGACACGGTGGCGGCATAGCGGGGCCGCTCCGGCCCCAGGCCCAGGGCGGTGGCATGGCTGGATGCGGAACCCTCCGCCACCACCAGGGCCGGGGCCCGCAGCGTGTCGCCGCCGCGGAGGCGCACGTTCCAGAGTCCGGCCTCGCGGCCGATCGCCTCGGCGCTGGCGTTGCAGTGCAGGCTGCAGCCGGCCTCCACCGCCTGTTCGGCCAGGAAGGCATCGAGGTTGCGGCGCCGCACGATCCAGAACGGCGCATCGCCCGGCAGCTCGGCCATCACCGGGTCGGTGAGGGACCAGGTGAACCGCACCCGCCGGATCACCTGGTCCACCGCGGGCGTGAGATCGAACGGGAACCAGCGCTGCACCGAGGCGGCCATGCCGCCGCCGCAGGGATTGGCCAGGCCTGGCCGTTCCTGGCGCTCCAGCAGGATCACCCGGCGGCCGGCCGCGGCGAGGTGGAAGGCGGCCGCAGCGCCGGCGGGGCCGGCACCGACCACGATGGCATCGGCCGAAGGGGTGCTCACACCTTGAGGATGTCGGCTTCCTTGGCCGCCAGGAGCTTCTCGAGCTCGGCGATGTAGCGGTCGGTGAGCTTCTGGATCTTGTCCTGCTCGTCGCGGCTCTGGTCAAGGGAAAGATCGCCGTCCTTCTCCTGTTTCTTGATCCGGTCAATGCCCTCGCGCCGCACGTTGCGGAGGGCCACCTTGCCCTCTTCGCCGTACCGGGAGGCGAGCTTGCAAAGGTCCTTGCGGCGGTCCTCGGTGAGGGGGGGGATGTTGATGCGGATCGCCTTGCCGTCGTTGTTGGGGGTGAGGCCCAGATCGCTCATGCCGATCGCCTTCTCGATCAGGTTGATCGAGCCGGAATCAAAGGGCTGGATCTGGATCGTCTGGGAATCGGGGGTGGTGAGGGTGGCCAGAGACTTCAGCGGGGTTTCGGCGCCGTAGTACTCGACCACGATCTTGTCGAGCAGCGAGGGGTTGGCCCGGCCGGTGCGGATGGTGTTGAAGGTGCGCTGGGTGGATTCCAACGACTTGCGCATGCTGGCTTCGAGGTCCATGGGGGGTGGGGCTCCTGGGGTCGCGGGCGAGATCAGGGGAAGGAGGGAAGGGCCGCAAAAGCGCCGGGCGGGGTCACCGCCGCCGGGAGATCAGCGGGCCGGCACGATGCGGGTACCGATCGGTTCGCCCGCCACAGCACGGCCGATGTTGCCGCTGCCGAAAAGATCGAACACCACGATCGGAATGGCGTTGTCCTTGCAGAGGGCGATGGCCGCCCCATCCATCACCTCCAGCTCGCCGCTGAGCACATCGAGGAAGGTGAGGCTCTCGTAACGCACCGCGTTGGGATAGCGGGCCGGATCGCGGTCGTAGACACCGTCGACCTTGGTGGCCTTGAACACCACATCGGCACCGATCTCGGCGGCCCGCAGGGCGGCGGTGGTGTCGGTGGTGAAGAAGGGGTTGCCGGTGCCGGCGGCGAAGATCACCACCCGCCCTTTCTCCATGTGGCGGATCGCCTTGCGGCGGATGTAGGGCTCGGCCACCTCCTGCATCGAGATGGCGCTCTGCACCCGGGTCGGCACACCGGCGCGCTCGAGGCCGTCCTGGAGGGTGATGGCATTCATCACCGTGGCCAGCATGCCCACGTAATCCGCGGTGGCCCGGTCCATCCCCGCAGCCGACCCCTTGAGACCGCGGAAGATGTTGCCGCCGCCCACCACGATCGCCAGCTGGGTGCCGGAAGCCACCACGGCTGCCACGTCGGTGGCGATGGACTGCACGATCGCCGGGTCGATGCCGTAGCCCTGGTTGCCCATCAGGGCTTCGCCGCTGAGCTTGAGCAGAACGCGCCGGTAAGCCATCGAGCCCTTCGATCTGGCGAACAGTAGCAACCCTTGCCCCGGCCGGTCCGGACCGCTTGGCTAGGGACACGCGCCGCCGTGATGCCCCAGCAGCCCAAGCGCCCCAACCCCTTCCCCGGCCGGTCCGGAGGGTCGGCCGGCCCGACCAGCCACAGCGAGATCATGGCCCGCCTCACCCTCTCCGCCCTGGAGAAAGCCCAGGCCGAACCGCAGCTCTGGCGTGAACCCACGGTGCACCGCGCCGTGCTGGTGAGCGGCCTTTCGGTGCTGATGGGCGCCCTGCTGCGGCTGAACGCCGACCTGGTGATGCCCGGACCCGACGACGGGGCCGCCTAGAACTCGATCCCCGCCTGGGCTTTCACCCCCTGCTCGCGGAAGGGGTGGCGCACCAGGCGCATCTCGGTGACCAGATCGGCCCGCTCCAGCAGGCCGGCCGGTGCGCCCCGGCCGGTGAGGGCCACGTGGGTGAGGGGTGGGCGCAGGGCCAGGCCCTCCAGCACCTGTTCCAGGGCCAGATAGCCCAGCCGCAGCGCCACATTCACCTCATCGAGCACCACCAGCTTCCGCGCGCCGTCGGCGAGGTAATCGCAGGAACGCTCCCAGGCCCGCTGCACCAGCGCGCGGTCGCGCTCGCGGTCCTGAGTCTCCCAGGTGAAGCCCTCCCCCAGGGCATGCCAGGCGAGGTCGTCGCCGAAGCGCTCCAGGGCACGGGCTTCGCCAGGCTGCCAGCCGCCCTTGATGAACTGCACCACCGCCACCCGCTCGCCGTGGCCGAGGCTGCGCAGCACCAGGCCCAGGGCCGCCGTGGTCTTGCCCTTGCCATCGCCGGTGAAGACCAGCACCAGGCCCTTCTCCAGGTTGCGCTCCCCCACCCGCTGGCGCTGCACCTCCTGACGCCGGGCCATCCGCCGCCGGTAAGCCTCGCCATCGACCTCCGGGGCCAGATCACCGCCGGGTCCCAGGTCGGCGGCGGCGCGGTCCAGGCCGGTGCTGCCAGCGGGCTCGGGAGCAGCGCTGTCCGACCAGCTCCGGGCTGGTTGCGCGGCGGGATCAGGCGACGCTGCGGGGTCGGGGGCGGTCGGGTCGGCCACGGCAGGGAACCAGGGCCCCCCACTCTGACGGCCTCAGGCCGCCCGCTGCCGCTGCAGGGCCGCATCCACCGCCTGCTGCTGGTCGCGCCGGGTGATCCAGTGGTGGTAGGTGCGGGTGTGGATCGCCACCGAGTGGCCCATCATCCGCGCCGCCACCGTGTCGGGCAGGCCGATGTGGATGGTGCGCACCGCCCAGGCATGGCGCAGGTCGTAGGGGGTGAGGGGCAAGCCGTAGCGGCGGAATTGCTCAGCCACCCGCCGCCCCACCTGCTGGAGGGTGGTGCCGGGGAGGTCGGTGCGAATCTGGGGCAGGGCGGCGGGCTGCGTGCCGAGCCGCTCCAGAGCGAACCGTTCCACCCAGCCGGGCTGAAACGGCCACACCTGGTGCTCGCCGGTCTTGCTGGTGGGCAACACCCGGATCACCCGGTCACCACCGGGGGCCAGGGGGGAGGTGTCGCAGAAGAACACCTCATGGTTGCGCAGGCCGTAGGTGGCCATCAGCCCGTAGGCCAGACGCCAGCGAGGGTTGGGGATCCGCTCCACCAGCGCCAGGATCTCGGCGTCGCTGGGGAGCTGGCGAAAGCGGGCGGCATGGAGCCCGTAGCCGCCACCCCGCGCGTTCCAATCGTCCGGCAGCACCAGGCCGTGGTGGCGGGCCAGGGCCGCCAGGGCGATGGCGCACTGCTGGCGGCTGCGGCTGGACAGGGGGTAGCTCTCCAGCACGGCCTCCAGCAGCGCCGGTTCGAGGGGAGCGCCGCCGCTGCGGGCCTCGAGGCGGCGCAGGTAGGGGAGGTAAGCGGCGGTCCAGGTGGTGCGACTGCCGGCCCGGCGGCTGCGGCGGCGGGGATCGGCGAAGAAGGCCCGCTCAAAGGCGGCCAGGGGCTCCGTCAGGGGGGTGCCGGGGCCCCGGCTGGGGGCGCCGAAGGGCAGCGGAGCCGCGGTGCCATCGCTGGCCCGGCGCCGGACGCGGCGGCCAGGGGCCACGGAGCCCTGCGGCGCGGCTCCATCCCCGGGCTCGGCCAAGGCAGCGGTGGGCGGCGCGCCCGAGGCGGAGGCACCGCAGAACAGCTCGCCAGAGCCCACGCCAGCGGCTGGCGTGGGCGCTAGAGGCATTGGCGCTTGGGGCACGTCCCCCACGTCCCCCTCGACGGTCCGGGGGGCAGCGGCGTCCCGCGCATGGCCCGGCGCCGCCCGGCGGCGCCAGGCGGCCCAGTCGAAGCAGCCCTGGTCCAACTCCCAGCGCAGGGCCATCAGCCGCTCCAAGGCCTGCTGCAGCCCTGCGGCATCGGCCCGAAGCCCGAGGCTGAGGCGCTGCATCCGCAGGCCCCCCGGCCCGCCCTGCGGCGGCGGCAGAGGACCCCGCAGGCAAAGACGCCCGCCCCGGATCTGGAGGCTCCAGCGGCTGTCCGCCGCCGCCAGGGCGGCGTTCTGGAGGTCGACGCGCTCCTGCAGGGGATGGGCGGTGGCGGCCAGAACGAACGGGACAGGTCTCTGGGCCGGACCCTATCGAGCCCGACCGGCCGCCGCCAGCGCGAACAGCGATGGCCCGAGCCTGGCATTACGCTCCCCCTTTCTGCCGGGGGGGTGTGGACATGGCCAGGGTCGGCGTGGTGCTGCTGAATCTTGGCGGACCGGAGCGGATCCAGGACGTGGGGCCGTTCCTCTACAACCTCTTCGCCGACCCGGAAATCATCCGGCTGCCGATCCCGGCCTTCCAGAAGCCCCTGGCCTGGCTGATCAGCACCCTGCGCAGCGGCAAATCCCAGGCCGCCTACCGCTCGATCGGCGGCGGTTCCCCGCTGCGCCGCATCACCGAACAGCAGGCCCGCGAACTGCAGAGCACCCTGCGCCAACGGGGCGTGGAGGCCACCACCTACGTGGCGATGCGCTACTGGCACCCCTTCACCGAATCAGCCGTGGCCGACATCAAGGCTGACGGCATCGACGAGGTGGTGGTGCTGCCCCTCTATCCCCAGTTTTCGATCAGCACCAGCGGCTCCAGCTTCCGCGAACTGCAGCGTCTGCGGCAGGGCGATCCAGCCTTCAGCCGGCTGCCGATCCGCTGCATCCGCAGCTGGTATGACCACCACGGCTACATCGAAGCCATGGGCGGCCTGATCGCCCGCCAGATCCGGGCCGCCGGCGATCCGGCCGGGGCCCACGTGTTCTTCAGCGCCCACGGCGTGCCGAAAAGCTACGTGGAGGAGGCCGGCGATCCCTACCAGAGGGAAATCGAGGCCTGCACCCTCCTGATCATGCAGCGCTTGGAGCGCGAACTGGGCCACACCAATCCCCACACCCTCGCCTATCAGAGCCGCGTCGGCCCGGTGGAGTGGCTGAAGCCCTACACCGAGGACGCGCTCCAAGAACTGGGCGAAGCGGGGGTGAAGGATCTGGTGGTGGTGCCGATCAGCTTCGTGAGCGAACACATCGAGACCCTCGAGGAGATCGACATCGAATATCGCGAGATCGCCACCGAGGCCGGGGTGAGCAACTTTTTGCGGGTGCCGGCCCTCGACATCGATCCCACCTTCATCGCCGGACTCGCTGACCTGGTGCAGGAGGCGATGGCCGGGCCCGAGGTCAACCTGGACCAGGCGGCCGAACTGCCCACCAAGGTGAAGCTCTACCCCCAGGACAAGTGGGCCTGGGGCTGGAACAACAGTTCCGAGGTGTGGAACGGCCGCTTGGCGATGGTGGGTTTCTCCGCTTTTCTGCTGGAGCTGATCAGTGGTCACGGCCCGCTGCATGCCCTCGGCCTCCTCTGACCCGACCACGATCCCGCACCCGCGCGCGGAGGAGCCCGGCTCGGGCCGCCAGCCGCGAACCAGGGGCCACTGCCGGGCCCTGGCGTCCCTGTTGGCCGGTGCCATCACCCTGCTGGCCGCCCCGGCCCCCCTGGCGGCCTCCCTCACGCCGGTGGAGCGGGGCTGGGCCCGGGGGGTGTTTCCGGTGGTGAGCTTCGCGGGCTTCACCAGCGGTTTCGGGATGCGCCTCCATCCGCTTTCGGGCAGCCTGCGCTCCCACGACGGCATCGACATCGCGGCTCCGCTCGGTTCGCCGGTGCGCAGCTGGTGGACGGGCAGGGTGCAGGAAGTGGTGCTCGATGGCGGCTGCGGCAACGGCCTGGTGATCCGCTCGGGGGCCTACGAGCACATCTATTGCCACCTCGGGGGCACGGTGGTGAACGGCACCTACAGCAGTGGTGCCGTGCGGTTGCGGCTGGGGAGCCGGGTGGCCGCGGGCCAGCTGATCGGCCATGTGGGGGTGAGCGGCACCAGCACCGGGCCCCACCTCCACTGGGGGCTGCGCTACCGCGGCTCCTGGCTCGATCCGGCCCGCGTGCTGCGGGCCATGGCCGCAAGCCGCAACAACGCCCCCCCCGCGCTGACACGGCGACCTAATGTTGGCCTGTTCCGCTAAACCGCCCCAGCCCCGGCACCACCCGGCTGACGCGCAGCCAGGCCCTCCATCAGCACCCTCTGCCCACCATCTGCCGCAGTGACGCTCACGCCCCTGAATCCCCAGGCCACCACCGCTGCCGCACCGGCGACGGACATCGCGGCCGAATCGCCTGTGGCGTCCGTCCAGCAGCCGGGTGAACGGAGCCAGCGGGTCAGCGGGGGCTATGCCTTGATGGATGCCCTCCACCGCCATGGCGTGGAGCACATCTTTGGCTACCCCGGCGGGGCGATCCTGCCGATCTACGACGAACTCCACAAGGCCGAAGCCCGGGGCTGGCTGAAGCACATCCTGGTGCGCCACGAGCAGGGCGGCACCCATGCCGCCGATGCCTACGCCCGTGCCACCGGCAAGGTGGGCGTGTGCTTCGGCACCTCCGGTCCTGGCGCGACCAATCTCGTCACCGGCATCGCCACCGCCCAGATGGATTCGGTGCCGATGGTGGTGATCACCGGCCAGGTGCCGCGGGCGGCGATCGGCACCGACGCCTTCCAGGAGACGGACATCTTCGGCATCACGCTGCCGATCGTGAAGCACTCCTGGGTGGTGCGTGACCCGGCCGACATCGGCCGGATCGTGGCTGAGGCCTTCCTCATCGCCGCCAGCGGGCGGCCCGGCCCGGTGCTGATCGATGTGCCCAAGGACGTGGGCGCCGAACTGTTCGACTATGCGCCGGTGGAGCCTGGCACCGCCGTGCCGGCGGGCTTCCAGGCGCCGCCCCGCGCCGACGCCGATGCCATCCAACGGGCCCTCGAGCTGATCCGTCACGCCCAGCGCCCCCTGCTCTACGTGGGAGGTGGGGCGATCAGCGCCGGCGCCCACCAGAGCGTGCTCCAGCTGGCCGAGCGCTTCCGGCTGCCGGTCACCACCACCCTGATGGGCAAGGGCGCCTTCGACGAACGCCACCCCCTGGCGGTGGGCATGCTCGGCATGCACGGCACCGCCTACGCCAATTTCGCCGTCACCGAATGCGACCTGCTGATCGCCGCCGGTGCCCGCTTCGATGACCGGGTCACCGGCCGGCTCGACAGCTTCGCGCCCCGGGCCCGCGTGATCCACATCGACATCGATGCCGCCGAGGTGGGCAAGAACCGCGTGCCCGATGTGCCGGTGGTGGCGGATGTGGGCGAGGCCCTCACCCAGCTGCTGGCCGCCTCGGCCGGCGAGCAGTCCCAGGGCCGCACCGAAGCCTGGTTGCAGCGGATTGAAAGCTGGAAGCGCCACTACCCCCTGGTGGTGCCCGAACCCGTCGGCGAGATCGCCCCCCAGGAGGTGGTGCTGGCCCTGCGGGAGCTGGCCCCCGAGGCGATCATCACCACCGATGTGGGTCAGCACCAGATGTGGGCCGCCCAGTTCCTCAACACCGGTCCGCGTCGCTGGATCAGCAGTGCTGGGCTGGGCACCATGGGCTTCGGCATGCCCGCCGCGATGGGTGCCCAGGTGGCCTGTCCCGGCTCGCAGGTGATCTGCGTGGCCGGCGACGCCAGCATCCTGATGAACATCCAGGAGCTGGGCACCCTCAGCCAATACAACCTCCCAGTGAAGGTGGTGGTGCTCAACAACGGCTGGCAGGGCATGGTGCGGCAGTGGCAGGAGAGCTTCTACGAAGAGCGCTACTCCGCCTCCGAGATGACCGGTGGCATGCCCGATTTCCCTGCCCTGGCGGAAGCCTTCGGCGTGAAGGGCGTGGCGATCACCGAGCGGGCCGACCTCCATCGCCTCCTGAACGAGGCCCTGGCCCATCCGGGTCCGGCCTTCGTGGATGTGACGGTGCGGCGCAACGAGAACTGCTACCCGATGGTGCCCCCCGGCGCCAGCAACGCCCAGATGGTGGGCCTTCCCAGCCATCCCGAACTGGCGATCGACACCATCCGCCAGTGCGGCGCCTGCGGCGAAACCACAGCCAGCGCCCATCTCTACTGCCCCAGCTGCGGCGCCAAACTCTGATCACCTCCCTCCTGGCGACCGCCCTGGCGGTGCTGCTGCTGGTGCTGCCCCTGGCCGCCTGGCCTGGTGTCGTCGCGGCGGCGGAAGTGCTGCAGGTGAGCGGCGCCGACAGGTTGATCATCGGCGATCGCAACCGCACTGCCACCGTGATCCTGGGCTGCATGGCGGTGGTTGAGGGCTCCGGGCCGGACGCGCAAGCCTGGCTGCGCCAACGGCTGCCGCGCCACAGCAAGGTGCAGCTGCGGCCGCTGGGGGAACGGGACGGCCACCTGCTGGCCCGGGTGGAACCGCTTGGAGCCGGCGTCCCCAGCGATCTGGCCGAGGGCCTGGTGGCCGCCGGCCTGGCCACGGCGATCCCCTGCAGCTGAACCACCGATGGGCCTGAACCGCACCGCGAAGGGAATCGTGCTCGTTCCCTCCCTGCTGCTGGGAGCCGCCTTCCTGGCCACCGGCGCCTGGGTGGATGGCCCGGCCGCTGCCAACCGCGGCCTGGCCCTGGGCCTCGGGGCGGTGCTGATCGGGGCGGGGCTCTTCACCCAGCTGTTGCCGGAGGCGGTGGAGGAAGCGGTGGAAGAGCCGGCCCAGGAGACGAACAAGCCACCGCAGCGGCGGCGCTGAGGTCCCGGAGCGGACAGCGCCGATCCGCAGGTCTGGTTGCTGAGGCCGTCCCCAGCCCGGCGACCCCTTCACAGGGTGCAATGAAGAGCACCGGTCCAGGGCGAGCTCAGCAGAGTTGGCTCAGCGATCGGTGCGCCCATGGACGCTCAGCCTGTCCAGCCCCCTGAGCAGCCGAGCGATGCTGGGGCGGCAGCCGCCGCTGCTCTGGAAAGCGGAGCGACTGAAGCCGCGGTGCTGGTCTTGCCACTCAAGGCGGTGGATCTGGGATCCCTGGCCAGCGTGGGTGGCAAGAACGCCTCCCTGGGCGAGATGATCCGCGAACTCGGGGCGGCCGGGGTGCGGGTGCCCGGAGGCTTCGCCACCACGGCGGCGGCCTACCGGTTGCTGCTGCGCCACAACGGGCTTGAGCAGCGCCTGGCCACCCTCCTGGCCGACCTCGATCCCAGCAACCTGGAGGCCCTGCAGCAGGTGGGAGCCACCGCGCGCGGCTGGTTGCTGGCGGCGGCGTTTCCGCCCCCGCTGGAGGCGGAGATCCTGCAGGCCTACCGCCAGATCGGCTCGCCGGCCGTGGCGGTGCGCTCCAGCGCCACCGCCGAAGACCTTCCTGACGCCAGCTTCGCCGGCCAGCAGGACACCTTTCTGCACATCGAGGGGGAGGCGGCCCTGCTGGAGGCCTGCCGCCGCTGCTACGCCTCCCTGTTTACCGACCGCGCCCTCTCCTACCGCCAGATCAACGGCTTCGATCACCTCGAGGTATCCCTCTCGATCGGGGTGCAGCGCATGGTGCTGGCCGACCGGGCCTGCTCCGGGGTGATGTTCAGCATCGACACCGAGACCGGCTTCCGCCATGCGGTGCTGCTCACCGGCGCCTATGGCCTGGGAGAGACCGTGGTGCAGGGGGCGGTGAACCCGGATGAATGGCTGGTGTTCAAGCCCACCCTGGCCCAGGGGTTCCGGCCGATCCTCAACCGGCGCCTCGGCAGCAAGGCCATCCGGATGGTGCGGGCCGATCCCCCCGAAGCGGGGCGGCCGGTGCGCATCGAGGCGGTGGAGCCAGCTGAGCGCCAGCGCTTCTGCCTCAACGACGAGGAGGTGCTCACCCTGGCCCGTTGGGCCTGCCAGATCGAGGCGCACTACTCCAGCCGCCGCGGCATCCCCACCCCGATGGACATGGAGTGGGCCAAGGACGGTCCCAGCGGTGAGCTGTTCATCCTCCAGGCCCGTCCCGAAACGGTGGAATCACGCCGCGACGGCGCCGTGCTGCGCAGCTGGCACCTCGAGCCCCACCAGGTCGTGCCGGTGGTGAGCGGGCGGGCGATCGGGGCTTCGGTCAGCAGCGGCGTGGTGCGGGTGCTCCGCCACCCGGGCGAGATCGACCGGTTCGAGGCGGGGGATCTGCTGGTCACCGAGCGCACCGATCCCGACTGGGAGCCGATCCTCAAGCGTGCCAAGGGCGTGGTGACCGATCAGGGCGGCCGCACCTGCCACGCCGCGATCATCGCCCGCGAGATGGGCATCACCGCCATCGTGGGCAGCGTTGATGGCAGCCGGCGCCTCCACGACGGCGACACGGTGACCCTGAGCTGCTGCGAGGGGGAGGAGGGGCACGTGTACCCCGGCGCCCTGCCCTTCCACCTGGAGGAGCAGTCGATCACCGATCTGCCGCCCACCCGCACCCGCATCCTGATGAACGTGGGCAATCCAGAGGAGGCCTTCCATCTGGCCGCCATCCCCTGCGATGGGGTGGGCCTGGCGCGGCTGGAGTTCATCATCGCCAACCACATCCGCGTCCATCCCCTGGCCCTGCTGCAGCCGGAGCGCGTCGCCGCGGCCGAGGAGCGCGAGGCCATCGCCCGGCTCACGGCCGCCTATGCGGATCCGGCCGAGTACTACGTCGAAACCCTCGCCCAGGGCATGGCGCGGATCGCGGCGGCCTTCCATCCGGCACCGGTGATCCTGCGCTTCTCGGATTTCAAGAGCAATGAGTACGCCAAGCTGCTCGGCGGCAGCGGCTTCGAACCGAAGGAGGAGAACCCGATGCTGGGCTGGCGCGGCGCCTCCCGCTACGGCTCGGCCGCCTTCGCCCCCGCCTTCGCCCTGGAGTGCCAGGCCCTGCTGCGGGTGCGGCAGACGATGGGACTCACCAACACGATCCCGATGGTGCCCTTCTGCCGCACGCCTGAGGAGGGGGACCGGGTGCTGGCGGCCATGGCCCGCAACGGCCTGGTGCGGGGCGAGAACGGGCTGGAGGTGTACGTGATGTGCGAACTGCCCAGCAACGTGATCAGCGCAGACGCCTTCGCCGAACGTTTCGATGGTTTCTCGATCGGCTCGAACGACCTCACCCAGCTCACCCTCGGGCTGGACCGGGATTCGGCCCTCGTGGCCGAACTGTTCGATGAACGCCACGCCAGCGTGAAGGCCATGGTGGCCCTGGCGATCCGCACCGCCCGTCGCTGCGGCCGCAAGATCGGCCTCTGCGGCCAGGCCCCCAGCGACCATCCGGAGTTCGCCCGCTTCCTGGTGGAGGAGGGGATCGATTCGATCAGCCTCAATCCTGATGCGGTGCTGCGCACCCGCCTGGCGGTGGCGGCCATCGAGCGGGAACTGGGCATCAGCCCCGGGCGATGAGCCCTCCGCCGGAAGCGGGGCGTCCCCCAGCAGACAGACCTTGCGCCACCACCTCAGCCGCGGGGCGAAGGGTCATCGCCCTCCACCGCACCGGAAGCCGGTGGGGGGTTTCCGGCCGCCAGCCAGCGGCGCAGGGCCTCGGCATCGGCCTGGCGGATCGCCTCGCGTTCTCGGCGGAACCGGTCGTTGCCGCTCAGCACCAGCCACCCCACCACGGCCAGCACGAGGGTGGCCGGCAGCGGATGAACTACCAGAAGGATCAGCCCAAAAGGCAGCAACACCAGGGCCAGGCAATCGCCCCGGCCCCGGCTGGGGAAAAGGGGCACCCCGAGCTGGGAATGGACATGGCTGCGATGGCTGGCATAGGCCGATTGCCAGGCCTGCTGTTCGGCCTGCTGCACCTGCTCCGCCAGAGAAGGTGTGGCCGCAGGTGCCGAGCGGCGGCGATCCCCACCCATCAGACCAGGCGCCAGACCAGAACGGCATAGGCACTGAACCGCACCGTGCAGAGCACCGCCAGACCCACGCAGATTGGACAGTGGGTAAGGCCCATGGGTCGTGCGAACGAGGTCCAGTCCCACCATGGCACCTCCAACCGGCCTGCGCCCGGGGGCTGGGAAGGTCGCTGCACCATGGCGCCGGATCGGCCGCTGCCCTAGAGAGCGGATGTCGACCGCACCTGCTCCGTGCTCCGCCTCAGCGAACTGAAGCTGCCCCTCGACCATGGCCCCGAGGACCTGGAGGCGGCGATCTGCCGGCGGCTGGGGGTGGCCGCAACGGCGCTGGTCAGCCACCGCCTGGTGAAACGGAGCGTGGATGCCCGCCGCAAGGATGCCATCGCCCTGGTGTACAGCCTCGACCTGGAGCTGGACCTCGATCCCGCCGGTCTGCGCCGGCTGCAGCGCCGCTTCGCCAACGATCCCCACCTGCGGCCCGCACCGGAGAGCACCTACCGGTTCGTGGCGCGGTTCGAGCAGCCGCCGGCGGCCCCCCGGCCGGTGGTGGTGGGCGCCGGACCCTGCGGCTATTTCGCCGCCCTGCTCCTGGCCCAGATGGGGCTGCGGCCGCTGCTGCTGGAGCGCGGCAAGGCCGTGAAGGACCGCAGTGCCGACACCTTCGGCTTCTGGCAGGGGCAGCGGCCCTTCAACCCGGAATCCAATGCCCAGTTCGGTGAGGGCGGTGCCGGCACCTTCTCCGACGGCAAGCTGTACAGCCAGGTGAGCGAAGCCGAAGCGGTGATCCGCAAGGTGCTGGAGGAACTGGTGGCGGCCGGCGCCCATCCCGAGATCCTCACTGCCCACAGGCCCCACATCGGCACCTTCAAGCTGGCCACGGTGGTGCGGGGATTGCGCGCCCGCATCGAGGCCCTCGGCGGCGAGGTGCGCTTTAGCGCCCGGATGGTGGCCCTGGACCTGGAGGAGGGCAGCCGGGCGGTGCAGGGCGTGGTGCTCGCCGATGGCAGCCGGATCGGCACCGACCGGGTGGTGCTGGCGGTGGGCCACAGCGCCCGCGACACCTTTGCCATGTTGCGGCAGCAGGGGGTGACCCTGGAATGCAAACCCTTCGCGGTGGGTCTGCGGATCGAGCATCCCCAGCCCCTGATCGATCGGGCCCGCTGGGGCGAGGCCGCCGGCCACCCGCGGCTGGGGGCCGCCGAGTACAAGCTGGTTCACCACGGACGCGAGGGCCGCAGCGCCTGGAGCTTCTGCATGTGCCCAGGCGGCCTGGTGGTGGGGGCCACCTCCGAGGCGGAGGCCGTGGTGACCAACGGGATGAGCCAGCACTCCCGCAACGAGCGCAACGCTAACAGTGCCTTGGTGGTGAACGTGGAGCTCGCGGACCTCGAGGGCTGGGGGAACAACTCCCAGGACCCGCTGGCCGGCGTGGCGTTCCAACGCCACTGGGAACGGCAGGCCTTTCGGGCCGGTGGCGGCGACTACCGGGCACCGGCTCAGTGGGTGGAGGATTTCCTCGCCCGCCGGCCCAGCCACGAACCGGAGCAAGCAAGCACCGGTGTGGAGGGTTCCTACCGGCCGGGCATCCGGCTGGGGAGCCTGGAGGGCTGCCTGCCGGAGTGGGTTCTCGACACCCTCCGGGAAGCCTTGCCCGCCTTCGAGCGACGGATCCCGGGCTACTGCGGAGCGGGGGCCCTGCTCACCGGCGTGGAGACGCGGACCTCATCGCCGCTGCGCATCCCAAGGGATGGGGAGCGGCTCGAAAGCCCCAACACCCCTGGCCTCCACCCGGCCGGTGAGGGGGCCGGCTTTGCCGGCGGAATCCTCTCGGCCGCGATCGATGGCATCCGGGTAGCGGAGGCGGTGGCGCTCACACGTCTTCGTCCTCGGCACCCAGGGGAACCAGACGAATCTGCTTGCGGCCCAGCTTGATCTCGAATTCATCACCGGGCTTGAGGTCGAGCAGGGCGGTGTAGGCCTTGCCGACCATGAGATTGCCGTTGAACTGCACCTTGGTGCTGAAGCTCAGCTTGCGACCCGCCTTGCCCGCCTTCGGGGTGGCGCCGAAATCCACACCCTTGGCATTGAGCAGGGATTCGTAGAAGGCGGTGAAGTTCAGCCGTTCGGTGCCGTCCTTCTTGGTGGAGACATAACCACAGGCCCGAACCAGGTCGGACTTGCTGACATCACCCAGCTCCTTGACTTTGGCCAGGAGTTCGGCTCCGGTGAGCATGATTGAAAACTTGCAACAAACGCATATTCTCACAGAGGGGGGCCAAAGGCAACCCTGAAAGCGTCAAAACCTGGCCAGACCTAACGACACTGCGAGTACTTGCCCGTAGCCCAGTTTAGCGAGAGAGCAACAGGATCGACCGCCGATCCTCTACCCCCTTCTGATCGCGAGGGCCGTGGCCATCAAGACAACCCTGGGAAAAGGAGTCCGGCCGCAATCGCAGCGATTGGTACAGCCTGGCAGCGGCGGGCCATACCACGTTGCAGGCCACAGAGAACCAGGAAGACGGGCCGCGACACCACAACTGGGCTAACGTCACTTTCCACTGGTTTCCCTGGCTGCTTCAAGGGGTCAAGCCTGGCCAATCCTTCGTGAAACCAGGCAGGACGATGTCCCGGACGATGGCTTGGCCGGCGGGTGGATCGAAAGCGCAGACAGCAGAACTGCCGCACAGTGAACCGCGGCTGCCCCAGGGCAGTTCAGCTGCGGTTTGGCCATGCTTGCGGCGTGGGGATGGGCCTGGCCCCGCACCGATCGGGAATCCCCCTCCCGCCCCTGCCGGGCATCACGGCCAGGAAAGGGTCGATGAAACTCAGGCCTGGGCCACGATCGCACTCCACTGCACCGCCTTCACCTGGTCACGGCGCCAGGAATGGAACAACAGTGGCTCCGAAACGGTGCACAACGGGCAGACCGCAATCCGCTCGGCTGTAACGCCTTCGTGCTCCAGTTGCCGCACCGTGGCGGCACGGATGTCGAGGCGGTCGCGGTGGGGATCGGGATCGGCCAGCAGGGCTCCGCAGGCGATCAACTCCTCAAGGGCCGCGGCGTCTTCGCGGGCATGGGGCGCCAGGGAGGCGGCCACCTGCAGGCTCACCGCCCGTTCCACCTGGTAGGCCGGGCCGGAGACCGCCGGTCCAAGGGCCACCCGCAGCCCTTCGCGCCGGCTGCCGGCCGCCTCCAGCAGGGCCAGGGCCGCGGGCAGGATGCGGCCGGCCACGCCCCGCCAACCCGCATGGCAGGCCGCCACCCGCCCGGTGGTCGGATCGGCGATCAACACCGGCGTGCAGTCGGCACCACACACCCACAGGCTCTGGCCGCCGGCCTCACTCACCAGACCATCGGCTTCGGGCCAGGGCTCCCCTGTGGCGGCGCCGGCGGGGAGTACCAGGGCGCTGTGGATCTGGCGGGGGCGGTGCACACTGATCCCGGCACTGAGGTGGCCGGCCAGCTCCTCCGGTCCCCGGCCCTGCCACTGGCGGGTGAAGAAGCCGTGCTCGAAGCCCGCCAGCAGATCGGCCTGGAGGTAATGGCCGCCGTAGGTGCCCACCCAGGTCCAGCCGGGCAGGGCATTGAAACCGGCATCAGGCCGGTCGAAGGGGGGATCCAGCGCTTCAGCCATGGCCGCCGGCACCTCCATGCTTCACCAAAGCCGGGCAGCCGCGACGGAGCTGGAACGGATCAACAGCCAGGGAGCACTCAGGCATCAGGCAGGTCCCGCAGCAGCCAGAAGCCCTCCAACCGGGGGCTGCTCTCGCCGGCCTGAACCGCGATGAACTGGAAACCAGCAGCGTCCTCCCGTGCCTGGCGGAAAGCCTGGGCAGCCGCCTCTCCCTCCTCGGGTTTGAGCTCGGTAAGCAGCCAGCGGTCCTCCAGGCCCGCCTCCAGCAGCAACTGGTTGCCCTCCAGTTCGAGCCGCACCGGCTCCAGGCCCGCCAGCCAGCCGGCGATCGCCAGGGCCCGACTGCGGCTGAACAGCCGGATGCCCGGCACCGCGGCGCCGGGATCAAGGCCGGGCAGCAGGGGCACCAGGCCGGCAAAGCCCAGATCCCAGTCGGCGGCCTCGGCCAAGGCCCCCAGGGGCAGGGTGGCCCAGGCCCAGCGGTCGCCGCGGGCCGCCTCGGGGAGGGGCACCGGCACCGGACGGATGGGGGAAGGGGGGGGAGCCAGGGGACCGGCCATGAAACCCTCCTCGGCCGGATACACCTGGGCCTGGCGCTCCTGGAGCCACTCCACCAGGGCGTAGCAGCGGCGGCTGGGCACCAGCTCCAGCCCCAGGGTTTCGACGGCCCGCTGCACCATGGTGCGCATCGAGGCGCGCCAGCAACGCACCCGCCGGGGACGCGCATAGCCCTGGGCCTCGGCATCTGCCAGGGCGGCCTCGAGGGCTTCCCGCAGCCAGATCGAATTGACGCAGGAGGCCGGACAGGCCCGCACCCAACGGAACGGCGGCGGCACTGCCTGATCGCGGCCCGCGGCAGCGACCGGGGGCGTGGCGCAGATCAGCAGCTCCCAGCGCTTGCGGCCGTCACCTTCCAGAACCGGCCGGGAGTAGTAGTCGAGCTCCCAGTCCGGGGAGACCCCCACCGCCAGGCGGGAGGTAGGGCCGCTCATCCCGCCGTCTGCTCCTGCTGACGCAGCACCGAGCGGGCCCGATTGGCCCGGTCCGCCGCCTCGTCCATCACGGTCTGCTTGGCCACCAGCAGCTCGCCGGGCTGGCCCTCGAGCAGCACGGTGTTGAGGGCGATGCGGCCGCGGCCGGGATCGAGCTCGGTGATCAGGGCCTTGACCCGCTCGCCCGGCTCAAACACCTCGCGCAGGTCCCGCAGGGCGGCGCCGGTGATGGCGCTGTGGTGCAGCAGGCCGCTGATGCCGCCCAGATCGATGAAGAAGCCATAGGGCTTGATCGCCGCCACCTGGCCCTCCACGAGCTGTCCCACCTCCAGTTCGGCGAAGCGGGCGGCGGTGGCAGCCTTCTTCTCGGACAACACCAGCTTGCGGGTCTCGGGATTCACCTCCAGGAAGGTGACGCCGAGGGTCTTGCCCACCAGCGCTTCATGGTTCTCCCCGTCCTGGAGCTGGGACCGGGGGATGAAGCCCCGCAGGCCCTCCAGGTCACAGGTCACACCACCGCGGTTGAAGCCGTTGACCTGCACCTGCACCACCTTGCCGTCCTTCTCCAGCTGCCGCAGCTTCTCCCAGCTCTGCCGCAGGGCCAGGGCCCGGGCGCTGATCGTCACCATGCCATCGGCGTTCTGCTCCCGGGTGACCAGCACCTGCACGGCGAGGCCGCGGGGAAAACGCTCCTTGAGGTTGGTCACCACCCCCAGGCCCGACTCTTTCTTGGGCATGAAGCCAGGGGCCTTGCCGCCGATGTCGACGTAGACCCCATCGCTCTCCACCCCCACCACGGTGCCGCTTACCACCTCGCCGGTGGTGCCGACCGGTTCGTTCTCGTCGAGGGCGGCGAGGAAGGCCTCTTCATCGAAGTCGAAGTCGTCCACCGTGCGGGCCGCCGCAGCGGCAGGGCTGGCCGCGGCGGCGGCGGCGGCAGCCGGTCGGGAGCCGCCGGCCCGGCTGCGGCCTGGATCCGGACCGAGCAGGTCGGCCATGGTGAGGCCCTCGAGCTCACCGAGGTCGAAGCGCTCGTCGTCGCTGGGGGCGGGGGCGGCGGGGCGAACGGGTGCCGGGGCAGCGGCGGTCTGGGGGGCCGACGCCGGGGTGGGACCCAGGGCCTGCGCTGCGGCGGGCGCCACGGGCTGCTCGGCTGCCCGCACCGGCTCGGGAACTGCCGATCCCTCCTTGCGGATCAGCATCACCTGGGGAGGCTTGCGCGGCGGGGTCGGCGCCTGGGCTCCAGGCCGCTGGGCCGGCGGCCGGGGTTGACGCGGCGCTGCATTGCCGGATCCGGCCATGACCTCAGGTGTTCTGCGGTCCCACACTGTACGGACCGCAGCCCGGCTCCCCGGGCCTCCCTTCCCGTGCCCGCAGCGATGACGCCCTCCGGAGCCCCTCCCTCCCGCCAGCTCGCCCACCTGAGCTGGCCGGAGGTGCAACGGCAGGCCAGCCGGCCGGGCAGCACGGTGGTCTGGCCGCTGGGGGCGGTGGAGCAGCACGGGCCCCACCTGCCCCTGGCCACCGATGCCCTGTTCGCCGAGCGGGTGTGCGAGGCCGTGCTGGAGCGGCTGCCGGCGGAGCTGCCGATCTGGCGGTTGCCCACCCAGAGCATCGGCTTTTCTCCCGAGCACCGGGGCTTCGCCGGCACCCTGAGCCTGCCGCCGCAGGTGCTGATCGCCCTGGTGGAGGCCGTCGGTCAGGACCTGGCGACAGCCGGGTTCCAGCGGCTGGTGCTGCTCAACGCCCACGGCGGCCAGATCGGCCTGCTGGAGGTGGCCGCCCGCACCCTGCGGATCCGTCATCCCGAGCTGGCGGTGCTGCCCTGCTTCCTGTGGCGGGGGCCGGAGGGGATCGGCGAGCGGATCCCCGAACCCGAACGCCGGGAGGGGCTGCACGCCGGCCTGGCCGAAACCAGCTTGATGCTTCACCTTGCCCCGGAGTTGGTGGGCCCGGAGCGCAACCCCGATGGCCCGGCGACTCCGCCGCCACCCGGCTGGAGCGTCGAAGGGGAGGCCCCGAGCGCCTGGCTCACCCGCGAGCTCAGCGCCTCCGGGGTGATCGGCGACCCCCGGGGCGCCAGCGCTGCGTTGGGACAGGAGCTGTTCGAGCGGCTCGTGGAGGGCTGGCGCAGGCGGCTGGACGGGTTGCTCACCAGCGACTGGCCGCCGCGATCCGTCAAGGGTTGACTACAGTCCGAACCACTTGCATTGAAGGCATCCATGGCGGGCACTCTCACCAGCACCTCCCTGGGCAGCGCCGCCGGCGAAGCCGTCGCGGCTGACCTCCCCGACTTCACCACCGCCGCCTACAAGGACGCCTACAGCCGCATCAACGCGATCGTGATCGAAGGCGAGCAGGAAGCCCACGATAACTACCTCGCCCTGGGCACCCTGCTGCCGGAGCAGGCCGAGGAACTGGCCCGGCTGGCCCGGATGGAGATGAAGCACAAGAAGGGCTTCACCGCCTGCGGCGTGAACCTGGGCGTTGAAGCCGACATGCCTTTCGCCCGCGAATTTTTCAGCCCTCTGCGCAACAACTTCCAGGCGGCGCTTCAGGAGGGCAAGGTGGTGACCTGCCTGCTGATTCAGGCCATCCTGATCGAAGCCTTCGCGATCGCTGCTTACCACATCTATATCCCAGTGGCCGATCCCTTCGCCCGCAAGATCACTGAGGGCGTGGTGCAGGACGAATACACCCACCTCAACTACGGCCAGGAGTGGCTCAAGGCCAACCTTGAAGCCAGCCGCGCCGAACTGGAGGAGGCCAACCGGGCCAACCTTCCCCACGTGCGCCGCATGCTCGACCGGGTGGCTGACGATGCCGGCGTGCTGCAGATGGAGAAGGAGGACTTGATGGCCGATTTCATGACCTCCTACCAGGAGGTGCTCACCGAGATCGGCTTCAGCTCCCGCGAGATCGCCCGCCTGGCTACCGCTGCCCTGCTGGGATGAGCGGCGCCTGAGACGCGCATCACCCGTGGCAGGATGGACCACCGGCAGCTGAAGACCGGTCCATCCCTGCAGCAGTTCCTACCCGCATGTTCGGCCTGATCGGTCACTCCACCAGCCTCGATGAGGCCCGCGCCAAGGCTCTGGCGCTGGGCTACCCCGAATACGCCGAAGGGGATTTCGAGATGTGGTGCGTGGCTCCGCCCCAGCTGGTGGAAACGGTTCAGGTCACCAGCGCCACCGGTCAGGTGATCGAAGGGGCTTACATCGATTCGGTGTTCGTGCCGGAGATGCTGAGCCGCTTCAAGACCGCCAAGCGCAAGGTGCTCAGCGCCATGGAACTGGCCCAGAAGCACGGCATCGCGATCACGGCCTTGGGGGGCTTCACCTCGATCATCTTCGAGAACCTCAACCTGCTCAACGAGCAGCAGATCCGCAACACGCGCCTGGAGTGGGAGCTCTTCACCACCGGCAACACCCACACCGCCTGGGTGATCTGCCAGCAGGTGGAACAGAACGCCCCACGGCTCGGCATCGACCTGAACCGCGCCAAGGTGGCCGTGGTGGGGGCCACCGGGGACATCGGCAGCGCCGTCTGCCGCTGGCTCCAACGCCGCGGCGTCGGGGAGCTGCTGCTGGTGGCGCGGCGGCCCCAGCCCCTGCTGGACCTGCAGAGCGCCCTCGGAGAGGGGCGCATCCTGTCCCAGGAAGAGGCCCTCGCCGAAGCCGACGTGGTGGTGTGGGTGGCCAGCCTGCCCCAGGGTCTGAGCCTCGACGCGAGCAGCCTGCGCCGGCCCTGCCTGATGATCGACGGGGGTTATCCCAAGAACCTCGACAGCCGCTTCGCCGGCGAGGGGGTGCACGTGATCAAGGGTGGGATCGTGGAGTTCTGGCAGGACATCGGTTGGCAGATGATGGCGGTGGCGGAGATGGATAACCCCCGCCGCCAGCTGTTCGCCTGCTTTGCCGAAGCGATGTTGCTCGAGTTCGAAGCGATCCACACCAACTTCAGCTGGGGACGCAACAACATCAGCCTGGCCAACATGGAGCGGATCGGTGAGGCCTCCCTCCGACACGGCTTCAAGGCCCTCGGTCTCGACCCCGCCCGTTTCGGCAGCTCCCTCACCGCCGTCTAAGCCCCCCGCTCCAGCCGTCCCGGTGCGGCCCCACGGTTCCGTTCTCCCCTCCCGCCCATGGCCCGCCGCGCTCTCCTGGACTTCGAGAAACCCCTGGTGGAGCTTGAGGAGCAGATCGAGCAGATCCGCCAGCTGGCCCGTGATTCGGAAGTGGATGTGAGCCAGCAGCTGCTTCAGCTTGAAACCCTTGCCAGTCGGCGGCGCGAGGAGATCTTCCGTTCCCTCACCCCGGCCCAGAAGATCCAGGTGGCCCGCCATCCCCAGCGGCCCAGCACCCTTGATTACATCCAGCTGATCACCGATGCCTGGGTCGAGCTGCATGGCGACCGCCGCGGCTCCGACGACCGCGCCCTGGTGGGCGGGGTGGGGCGGATCGGCAACCAGCCGGTGGTGCTGCTGGGGCACCAGAAGGGCCGGGACACCAAGGAGAACGTGGCCCGTAACTTCGGCATGGCCTCGCCGGGGGGCTACCGCAAGGCCCTGCGGCTGATGGAACACGCCGACCGGTTCGGCCTGCCGATTCTTAGCTTCATCGACACCCCCGGCGCCTACGCCGGCGTGCTGGCGGAGGAACAGGGGCAGGGCGAGGCGATCGCTGTGAACCTGCGTGAGATGTTCCGGCTGCGGGTGCCGATCATCGCCACGGTGATCGGCGAAGGGGGCTCCGGCGGGGCCCTGGGCATCGGCGTGGCCGACCGGCTGCTGATGTTTGAGCACAGCGTGTACACCGTGGCCAGCCCGGAGGCCTGCGCCTCGATCCTCTGGCGGGACGCCGCCAAGGCGCCGGCCGCGGCGGAGGCCCTCAAGATCACTGGAGCGGACCTCCTGCAGCTGGGGGTGATCGATGCGGTGCTGCCGGAACCATCCGGAGGCAACCATTGGGCGCCGCTGCAGGCCGCAGCCACCCTGAAACAGGCCCTGCTGGCCAATCTGGCCGAGCTCACGGCCCTTACGGAGGCCGAACGGGTGGAGGGGCGGTACGCGAAGTTCCGGCGGATGGGCCGCTATCTCGAGGGCGTGGCCGCGGATCCAGCCCTGGTTGCTTAAGGTTTCCTTCCACAGCCTCTGCCGCCGTTGGTCGCCGCCCTCATCACCGGAGCCTCCCGGGGCATCGGTGCCGCCACCGCCCGCTGCTTTGCCGAAGCGGGATTCGACCTGCTGCTGCTGGCCCGCCCCAGCGATGCCCTCACCGCCCTGGGGGATGAACTGCGTGCTCTGGGCCGCCGGGTCGAGGTCACCGGCCTCGACCTGGCCGATCCGGCGGCCGTGGAGCCCGGGGTGGAAGAGCTCTGTGGCCGGGGCCTGGTGCCCCAGGTGGTGATCAACAATGCCGGGGCGGCCTGGACCGGCCCTTTGGCCGCGATGCCGCTGGAGCGCTGGCAATGGCTACTCCAGCTCAACCTCACCAGCGTGTTCCAGGTGTGCCGCAGCGTGGTGCCCCTGCTGCGGCGACAAGGGGGCGGATTGATCCTCAATGTGAGCAGCCATGCCGCCCGCCATGCCTTTCCCGACTGGGGTGCCTACTGCACCAGCAAGGCGGCACTCGCCTCGTTCAGCCGCTGCTTGGCGGAAGAGGAAAGGGGCCACGGGATCAGGGTGGGTACCCTCACCCTTGGTTCGGTGAATACGCCCCTCTGGGACAGCGAGGGTGTCAACAGTACCTTCGACCGCCGTGCCATGCTTTCCCCTGAGCAGGCGGCCGCTGCCCTGCTGTATCTGGCGCAACAGCCCTCCATCCAGTCCGTGGAGGATCTCACCCTCATGCCGGCCGCCGGCGCCTTCTGATCTCCCCATGACTTCCACCCTTCCCACGCCAATCACCACGCACACGCTTGGTGTGAGTGCGGCCGTGAAGGCACCGATCAGCGAGCAGATCCGCCAGCGGCTGGTCGACGCCGATGTGCCCTTCCTCGCCAACGACAACATTTCCGCCTACCTGCGGGATGGCGAGCTCGATCAGCTTGAGGATGAAGTGGCCGACAAGGTGCGCGACCTGCTGCGCAGCCTGGTGATCGATATCGACAACGACCACAACACCGCCGAGACCGCCGAGCGGGTGGCGCGCATGTACCTGCAGGAAGTGTTCAAGGGTCGTTATCTCGATCAGCCGAAGATCGCCTCCTTCCCCAACGTCAAGCAACTCGACGAGATTTACACCGTTGGGCCCATCTCCGTGCGCTCAGCCTGCTCGCACCACTTGGTGCCCATTCTGGGCAGCTGCTGGATCGGCATCAAGCCCGGTGAGCGGGTGATCGGCCTCTCCAAATTCACCCGCGTCGCCGACTGGGTGTTCTCCCGTCCCCACATTCAGGAGGAGGCCGTGCTGATCCTGGCCGATGAGATCGAGCGTCTCTGCAAACCCCAGGGTCTGGCGATCCTGGTCAAGGCTCAGCATTACTGCATGAAGTGGCGGGGCGTGAAGGAACCTCAGACCAGCATGATCAATTCGGTGGTGCGCGGCGATTTCCGCCACGACCCCAGCCTCAAGGCCGAATTCTTCGAGCTCGTCAAACAGCAGCAATCCCTGCTCGGCCACTGAGCCCGGCCGCTCCCCATCCGTCGACGCGGCCCACACCCCGTTCAGCCCCTCAGCGGGCCGTCCCCTCCGGCCCGGCAGCGGCCACGGCCGCCACCAGCTGGGCCACCCGATCGAGGTTCTTGCGGCCCGGCCCATCCTCCACCCCACTGGAGGCATCGAGGCCATCGGGCCGCACCGCCGCCAGCACCGCAGGCAGCCGTTCCGGGGTGATGCCACCGGCCAGCCACCAGGGGCAAGGCGGCCGGAACCCCTCCAGCCATTCCAGGGGCAGGCGGTGTCCGGTGCCCCCGAGCTGATCCGGCACCCAGGCATCGAGCAGCAGGGCATCCACCACCTGGGCATAGTCCGACGCTGCCGCCAGATCGCTGGCTGAACGGATCCGCAGGGCCTTCCACCAGCGCACGCCGCTCACCAGCTGGCGCAGCTCGGCGCAGCGCACCACGCTTTCGCCGCCATGCAGCTGCACCACCCCATGGCCCCCCTGGGCCGGGTCCAGCAGCGACAGGTCCGCATCGGCGGGATCGGCCACCACCAGCACCCGCAGGCAGGCGGGCTGTTCGGCCGCGACGGCAGCAAACAGGGCCGGCCGGGATGCGGGCTCAAGCCAGCGGGGGGTGCCGGGCACGCCGATCACCCCCACCGCATCCGCGCCGAGCGCCGCCACGGCACGGGCCTGTCCGGGCTCCCGCAGACCGCAGACCTTGAGCAGGGGACGCTCCCCGGGGGAGGGCACAGACACGATCCAGGCCGCAGGGCGGGCACCCTTTCTAGGATCGCCTCAAACGTGGTTCCGGTTCCGGCCTGGAGCCCCACTGCAGGGTGAACCCGGAGGCCCGTGGGAGAAGGCTGGCAATTGCTCAGGATCGGCGGCATCCCCCTGCGGATCCATCCGACCTGGTTTCTGATTCTGTTCGCGGCCACCCTGGCCTTCGAACGGCAATACCGCCTCAGCCTGGCCGAGGCTCTGCCTGAGGGCGGCATCTGGGCCGTGGCCCTCGCCACCGCGCTGCTGCTGTTCGTGTCGGTGCTGCTCCACGAACTCGGCCATTCCCTGGTGGCCATCGGCCAGGGGGTGAAGGTGCGCAGCATCACCCTGTTCCTGCTGGGCGGTGTGGCCAGCGTGGAGCGGGAGTGTCCCACCGCGATCGGGGCCCTGCTGGTGGCCCTGGCCGGGCCGGCCGTGAGCCTGGTGCTGGGGATCGGCCTGCTCGCCGGGGTGCACGGGGTCAGCCATCACTCCACCGTGCTCGGTGAGATGCTCACCCAGCTCGGGGTGCTCAACCTCGTGCTGGCCCTGTTCAACCTCCTGCCCGGCCTCCCCCTCGACGGAGGCCTGGTGGTGAAGGCCCTGGTGTGGCAGGTCACCGGCAGCCGCCGCCGGGGCATGGAGGTGGCCAATGGCTGCGGCCGCTTCCTCTCCTTTCTCGCCGTGGGCCTGGGCAGTGTGCTGCTGCTGCGGGGCGGAGGGCTGAGTGGGGCCTGGCTGCTGCTGCTCGGCTGGTTCGGCCTCGGGGCCGCCCGCAACCAGCGCCAGGTGATGCAGGTGCAGCAGGCCCTGCGGGAGGTGACGGTTAAGGAGGCAGCCCGCCGCCGCTTCCGGGTGGTGGAGGCCGACACCACCCTGCGCCAGTTCAGCAGGCTCACCCCCACGGCGCCTCCGACCCCGGACCCGGCCAACCAGGCCCCCGGCGCCGAGGGCCCGCCCGACTGGGTGCTGGTCTGCGATCGGGGGCGCTGGCGCGGCGTGGTGGATGAGGCGATCCTGCAGCAACTGCCGGTGCAGCGCTGGGACACGGAAACCGTGGCCAACCACCTCCAACCGCTCAGCACCCTGCCGGCCGTGGCCGATTCGGCCCCCCTGTGGCAGGCGGTCCTGCGGCTCGAGCAGGCCCCCATGGGACGGCTGCTGGTGCTCGGACCCGCCGGCCTGCCCAGCGGCACCATCGAACGGCCAGAACTGGGTGAGGCCGTGCTGCAGCGCATCGGGCTGCGCCTGCCGGCCCAGCTGCTGAGCGCCGCCCGCCGCCAGAACACCTACCCCCTGGGACTGGCGCTGGCTCCGATGGCCCGCGCCATGGTGGCGGCGGGGGAGGTGGAGGCACTGCCGGAGATCAGCCTTGAGCCGGGCCTGCCGCCCTCCGAGCCAACGCGGTAGCGGTCTTCGCCGGCCGCCAGGGCCTCCAGCTCATCGGGGCACAGCTCCTGCTCCAGCCAGGGGCGGGACCCGCCGCAGGGGAGATAGCGCTCAGCACTGCGGCGAAGCTGCCGCTCCAACCCCGCCCCGGCCAGCGGCAGGGGGGGCAGACAGGGAGGCTCCTCCGCGAAGATCTCGCGCCAGAGATCGGGCGGCGGCTCGATCTGGATGCTGCCGTGCTGCAGCAGGGTGCCCCGGCGCCAGAGCTGGGCGCTGCCGATCCGCTTGGCGCCGTTGCGGTGCACCAGATCGGCGCTGGTGCTGGTGGCGAAGCAACTGGCCCGGTCCCGGCTGGGCGCCCGGCGGCCAAAGTGCAAGGGCTGCCCCATGGCGGCAAACGCGCAACACAGCCAGGCACAGGCCAGGCCGTAGGCGTGGCGCCGCGAGGCCGCCGCCGCCGGCCAGACCAGGGCATAGGTGAGGTCACCGCCATGGAGCACGGCCCGCCCGCCGCTGGGACGGCGCACCAGATCGATGACGCCGGCGGCGGCCAGCTCCCGCCAGTGGGCCGGCAGCTGGTGCTGATGGTGGCCCAGCGAGAGGGTGGGGCGGGTCCAGCGGTAGAAGCGCAGGGCCGGCGCGCCGGCGGGATCGGCCAGGGAGGCCTGCAGCAGCCAGGCATCGATGGCCATCTGGCGGCAGCCCCGCTCCAGCAGAGGCGGAATCCAGCGCACGGGGCGAGCCTCCCCGCCGGCGGGAGGGCTCAGAGGTGGGACGATCAGGGGCCTCAAGGGGCGGCCTGCTCCAGGCCGGCCGGCTGCCAGAAGGCGGGGTCAAGGTCGAAGCCCAGCACCGCCGCCATCTGGGCCAGGCCCTGGCGGGCCGGCACCCCGGCGCCACGGGCCTGGGCATCGAGCAGAAACAGACGGTGGGTGATCCACAGCTCCAGGCTCTCGGGCGCGAAGCGGATCCCCTCGGTGCGGCTGAAGCCGTGGGGCAGCAGCATCGCCACATGGCGGGTGAGCTGGCCGCCGCTGCGCTCCAGCAACAGCGGCAGCCAGGGCAGCAGGGCATCGGCGCGGAGGCACCAGAGGCGGACCTCGGGCACCTCCGAGAGCTCGCGGGGATCCTCCGGGTCCCGGGGCCAGTCGAGCTGGAGATCGAGTTGACCCGCCGCCGCCACCAGATCGGCCACGGCCAGCTGCCCCAAGCCCGCCAGGGGGGCCAGATCGAGGTTGCGGATCGTGTCCGCGCCGATGCTGAGGCTCAGAGGCAGGGCGGCGGGGGAAGGGGCCATCAAGAGCTGTGACAGGCAGGGGGCCGGATCTGGACCGTAGCCACCCGAGGCCAAAGAATGGGCAGGTTGCTTCTGACCAGCCGACCATGATCAACCAGACCGAAGTGCTCATCGCGCTGGTGGTGGCGGCCCACGCCGGCGTGCTGGCCGTCCGTCTCGCCTTCAGCCTCTACAAGGCCTGAAGCCGCCCCTCCGCCTTGGCAAGCCCCGGGCGGACTGCTACAAGCAGTGGACTCCGTTGACGCCGTGCCGGTGCTTTCCTTCCGCCCGCCCCGCCGCTCCTCCACGCCTGGGGTTGCCGGAGCCGACGCCTCTGACGACGGCAACACCCGCCAGGCCGGCTCAGCCCGCCGCAATGCCTCCCGTGACGGCCAGGGCCGCCGCCGAACCGGCTTGAACGGAGCTGCCGGCCGCGGTCCTGCCGATCCCTCCCCAGCCCGATCGGCCCAGGCTGCCCCCACACCGGCCTTCGGTGCGCCCGCCAGGGCCGGCGCCGCGCCACGCTCCGCCGCCCCCGCCACCCGCAACCTGAGTGTGGCCCCGACCCCCGCCGAGCGCCGGGCCGGCTCCAGCGCGGCGGCCCGGCGCCGCCCGGCGACCAGCTTCCCGGATGCGTTTGCACCCGCACCGCTGCAACCCTTCGGCGGTGCCCCCGATCCCAGCAGCCCAAGGCCTGCGGCCTCGCCACCCTCCCCGCAGCGGTCGCAACCGGCGGGGCTGGCGGTGTTCGGCACCGATGGCCACCTCCTGGCGGTGAACCAGGAGCGCCGCGAGCTGGTGTGCAGCCTGATCGGCTTGGCCGTGAAGATCGGCCTGGTGGCCGTCACCGGCCTCAGCCTGGTGCGGATCGCTGGGGCCTACCAGCACCGCATGGACAGCAACGGCGAGATCATGGCCGTGCTGGATCTGGAGAAGGCCCGTCTGGAGCGGGCCCGCGAACGGTTCGATGCCCTGTTCATGGTGGAAGGTGAACAGCGGCTGATCCGGGAGCAGAGCCAGTGGATCGCCCCCAACCGACTGCGGGTGATCTGGCAATCTGCGGGGGTGCCCCTGCGGCCGCAGGCCCGCCCCTAGGGGTTGCGCCCCCACCCACCTTCGATTCCCCTTACCTGCGCTGTCATGGTTTCCGCCAGCGGTGACGCCCCGACCATCCAGCCCACCGCCACCCCCGGGACCGCGCTGGTCACCGGTGCCTCCTCCGGCGTGGGCCTGTTCGCCACCAAGGCCCTGGTGGATCGGGGCTGGCACGTGGTGATGGCCTGCCGCAACACCGACAAGGCCCGCCGGGCCCAGGCCGCCCTGGCGATTCCCGACCAGGCCGTGACCCACCTGCAGGTGGACCTGGGCGATCTCGACAGCGTGCGCCACCTGGTGGAGAGCCTCCATGCCAGCGGCCGGCCGCTCGATGCCCTGGTGGTGAATGCGGCCGTCTACCTGCCGCGGCTGAAGCACCCGGAGCGCTCGCCCCAGGGCTACGAGATCTCCATGGCCACCAACCACCTCGGCCATTTCCTGCTGATTCACCTGCTGCTCGACGATCTCAAGCGCTCCAGCCATCCCTCCCGCCGTCTGGTGATCCTCGGCACGGTGACCGCCAATTCCAAAGAGCTCGGCGGCAAGATCCCCATCCCCGCCCCTGCCGACCTGGGCGATCTGGCCGGTTTCGCCGCCGGCTTCAAGGCGCCGATCGCCATGGCCGACGCCAAGCGCTTCAAGCCCGGCAAGGCCTACAAGGACAGCAAGCTCTGCAACATGATCACCACCCAGGAGCTGCACCGCCGGCTCCATGGCGAGACCGGCATCGTGTTCACCTCCCTCTATCCGGGCTGCGTGGCCGACACGCCGCTGTTCCGCAATACCCCGGCGGCCTTCCGCACGATCTTCCCCTGGTTCCAGAAGAACATCACCGGCGGCTACGTGAGCCAAGCCCTGGCCGGTGAGCGGGTGGCGCAAGTGGTGGCCGATCCGGCCTTCGCCGTGTCGGGGGTGCACTGGAGCTGGGGCAACCGCCAGAGCAAGGAGGGCAAGCAATTCAGCCAGGAGCTCTCCGACAAGGCAAGCAACCCGGAAACCGCCCAGCGCATGTGGGATCTCTCGCTGCAGCTGGTAGGCCTGGCCTGAAGCTGGTCGCTCTGGCCTGAATCCGCTTCCCGCTGGGACGGCAGCAGCTCCGGAGCAAGCCGCCTCCAAGCCTGGTGGCGCTGCTCGGGTTCTTGGTCCTCAGAAAGCGCGAAGACTGCTTATCAGCCTGTGGCGCATCGGGACCACTGACCGCCGGCGCTGCTAACAAGTCGGTAGCCGTTCCGACGAACCGATGTCCCGCACCCTGCGCTGGGGGATCGGCCTGCTGCTGATCGCAGGTCTGCTCCTGGGCGCATTCTTCTTCCTGCCATTCCGCTCCTGGCTGCCCGGTGGCACCGTGGCGGACATCCCCAACCGGGAGGTGGTGAACGGCACCCTCTTCAATCGCCTGTTCCCCAAGCCCCAGACCGGGGAACAGCTGGTCTTCACCCAGGAGAAGCGGGGCTTCAGCCAGGCCCGTCTCAAGCAGGGTGCCGAGGTGCGTGCGCTCCTCTCGATTTCGGATGTGGCCAGCTCGCCGGCCAGCCGTAACAAGTTCATCCACAGCGAGGAGCGCCTTCAGTCCTGGCCCCTGGTGGACCAGGGCAGCCAGGCCAGCGCCCTGCTGGTGGCCGACCGCTTCCAGGTGAAGGTGATCGGCCAGGGCAACGGCCTGGATGTGCAGCAGCGCCATGAGTTGCTCGGGTCGTTTGACCTCTCGGCGCTGGCCGCCCTCAACCCGGCGGCGCTTCAGGCACCCGCGATTCCTTCGGGCCGTGAGGCTTTGCCTCCTGGCAATCAGGCACCGTTGCGGCTGCCGCTGCCCGGCCTGCAGCGGCAGAGACCCCAGCATTCCCAGGCCCGGGTTCCCCAGCCCGCCGCCAATCCAAAGCCCTCCTTGTTCAAACGCGCCACCGCCGCCCTGGAGCCCGCCGCATGAGCGCCACCGTCCTGGAACGCCTCGAGCGTCTCCCCCGCCGCAATCTCACCGTGCTGGCCCTGCGGGGCATCAGCACCCTCGTGCCCGGGGGCTGGCAGAACCAGACCAGCCCCGAAGCGCTGATCAGCGATGTGCTGGGCAGCGATGACCCCGAGCTGGTGCAGCAGGTGCGGGCCCGCGCTGATGAACTCAGCCGGGCCCGCCATGAGGGCTACCGCCGCGCCCTCAGCCTCTACGACGCCGTGAACCGCTCCCAGAAGGCCGCGGGCGGTCTGCGGGTACTCGCCAACGTGGCCGGGGCCCTGCCGCTGGTGAAGCGCGTGGCGGTGCTCACCCCCGCCAGCCAAACCCTGCAAGCGGTGGATCTGAGCCTGAAGGTGGCCGCGGAAATGCTCGCCTTCACCCAGGTGAACGGCCTGCCGGGCGACAGCTTCGCCGCCTTCGGCGATTCGCTGCGGGAGTATGCGGGCGAGGCACGGGTGCGGATGGCGGCCCTGGTCTGCTTCGATGCCCTGCTGCCCCTGGGCGACAACGCCCTGCGGCGCCTTGACGGGCTGCTGGGGCAGGTGGGCAGCCGCGAGCTGCACCAGCTGCCCTCCTATGCCGGCATGGCCTCCCTGCTGCCGGGCCGGGGCGATGCGGCCCACCTCTCCTTCGTGCGGCGCGGCGTGGATCAGTGGCTGGGCTGGGCCGATGGCTTCGTGGCCGACCTCGGCCTCAGCGGCCAGCGGGCGGTGCGGGCGCTGGAAACCACCATCGGCCCCTGGCATGGCGGCATGGAGCAGCTGGCCACCTTCCTCGACGCCTTCACCGACACCTACTCCCACACGGGCGTTCAGGCAGTGGCGCGGCGGCTGGTGGAGCGGGCGGCCGCAGAAATCTGACGTCGCTCCGCGCTGGATGCGATGCGGGATGGCGCGCCGCCAGCCAGACTCTCTGATGCTGCGACAGACAACCGCCATGCGCTGGGACGACGGACGCCGAAGTGACAACGTGGAGGACCGCCGCGGCATGGGGGCACCCGCCGTGGCCGGTGGCGTGGGCTTGGTGGGAATCCTGCTGGCCATCGCCGTGGCCCTGCTGGGCGGTGATCCCTTCGTGGTGCTGCAGCAGTTCTCCGGGGGCGGCAGTCCCTTCGGCCCAGCCCCGGCCCAGGTGAGCCGGCAACGGCAGAAGGCTCCGGCCGACGACAAGCTCGCCGATTTCGTGTCGGTGGTGCTGGCTGACACCGAGGACACCTGGAAGAAGGAATTCCGCGAGAACGGCGGCACCTACCGCTCTCCCAAGCTGGTGATCTTCGACGGGGTGGTGGCCTCGGCCTGCGGTCAGGCCGCCGGCGCCATGGGGCCCTTCTATTGCCCCAATGACGAGAAGGTGTACATCGACCTGGCCTTCTACCGCCAGCTCCGCCAGCAGATGGGGGCCCCAGGGGATTTCGCCCAGGCCTACGTGATCGCCCACGAGATCGGCCACCACGTGCAGCACCAACTCGGCATCGACCAGCAGGTGCAGAAGATGCAGCGCCGCCTGCCCCAGGCCCAGGCCAACCAACTCTCCGTGCGGCTCGAACTCCAGGCCGACTGCCTGGCCGGGGTGTGGGCCAACCGCACCGCCACCCAGCGCCGCACCCTCGAGGAGGGTGACATCGAGGAGGCCCTCAACGCCGCCGGCCGGATCGGCGATGACACCCTGCAGCGCCAGAGCACGGGTCGGGTGCGGCCCGACAGCTTCACCCACGGCAGTTCGGCCCAGCGGCAGCGCTGGTTTGCCACCGGCCTGCAGAGCGGTGACATGAACCAGTGCGACACCTTCAACACCAATCAGGTGTGAACGACCGCCTCCTCGCCTGAAGCTTCAGGCGAAGGGCGGTTTCAGGCGAATCACGAACCCTTGCAATCAGCAGCGATCAGTCGAAGCCCAGCAGGTCGAAGATCTCGCGGTCCTTGAGGGATTCGGCGTACAGGGGCTTCACATCCTCCAGCATGGTGCGGGCGAGGTTGAGGTACTCCTGCTGCACCTGCTCCACCTCCGGGCTGGGCTCCATCTCGAAGATCGTGCACTTCTTGAGGCGGGAGCGGCGGATCGCATCCACATCCTGGAAGTGGGCCATGGTCTTCATGCCCACCCGATCGTTGAACTTATCGATCTGGTCGGTATCGCGGCTGCGGTTGGCCACCACACCACCGAGACGCACCTTGTAGTTCTTCGCCTTGGCCTGGATGGCGGCGATGATGCGGTTCATCGCGAAGATCGAATCGAAATCGTTCGCCGTCACGATCAGGCAGTAGTGGGCATGCTGTAGCGGTGCCGCGAAACCGCCACACACCACATCGCCGAGCACATCAAAGATCACCACATCGGTGTCCTCGAGCAGGTGGTGCTCCTTGAGCAGCTTCACCGTTTGACCCGTGACATAGCCACCGCAGCCCGTGCCGGCGGGAGGACCGCCGGCCTCGATGCACTGGACGCCGTTGAAGCCCTCGAACACGTAATCCTCGGGGCGCAGCTCTTCGGTGTGGAAATCGACGGTCTCGAGGATGTCGATCACCGTGGGCACCATCTGCTTGGTGAGGGTGAAGGTGGAATCGTGCTTCGGATCGCAGCCGATCTGCAGCACCCGCTTGCCGAGCTTCGAGAAGGCGGCCGAAAGGTTGGAGGAGGTGGTGGATTTGCCGATGCCACCCTTGCCATAGACGGCAATCACCAGGGCCCCTTCCTCGATCTTCATGCTCGGGTCTTGGTGGACCTGGAGGCTGCCCTCACCATCCTCACGCTGATGGCCGCGGGACGGGGCGGAGCTGGCTGGAGGCTGGAGGGTGGAAGTCATGGGAAAGAAGGACAGTCGCAGCCGGTACGGGAAGGGCCGGCGCCAACGAACAGCTCAGAACCATCTAAGTTTGGCGGCCAGGCAGGTGTTAAGGCATCGGCGCAATCCGAAACAACCCTGTTTATTGGGGTGTGGAGATGCGCACCGCGGACAGCACGTCGAACCGGGCAACATTGAGCAGAAATACTCAATCTTTCCCGGGCTGGGGCAGCTCAGGCAGCGGGTCCGGCCGGGATGAACCAGCGGCTCAGGTGGGTATCGAGGGCGGCCAGACCCTCTCGATCGGCAGGAAGGCTGCGCCAGCCGAGCATCCCATCGGGTCGCACCAGCACCAGCGCCGAGGCCCCCTCCCCCTGGGGAACACCCGCCAGCGTGGGGTCGAGGCCGCAGGCGCTCGCCTCCACCGGCTGGAGCAGCAGGCGCCAACGCTGCAGGAAGGTCTCCCAGCCGGCGGGCGTTGCCCCGAAGCGCAGCAGCAGGTGGCCCGGGGCTGCGCTCGGGAGGCTGGGGAGCAGGCAGCGCTGGGGCCAGCGCTCGCCGGGGCCCGGGCCGGAGGGGAGCTCGATTCCGGGGCGACGGTGCTCCCCGATCAGGGGGCTGCCGGCATAGGTGAGATCGAGCATGGCCCGGCTCCGATCCACCGCCGGATCACTCGGCAGGCCTCCGCTGGGCAGCTGCAGGCGACCGTGCTCATCACACAGGCCGATCAGCGCCTGAACCCTCCGGTGCTGCTGGTCTGAGACCTCCAGCACATGGCGATCGGCCATGCCCCGCTCGATGTCGTAGGTCTGCAGCAGTTCGGGCCGGGCCAGGCCCCGGGCCACCAGGGCCAGCTTCCAGGCCAGATCGCAGGCATCCATCAGACCGGCATTCATGCCCTCACCCCCGAAGGGACTGCTGAGGTGGCCGGAATCACCGATCAGAAAGCGGCGTCCATCCCCGAGCCGGGGCGCCATGCGGCGGTGCATGCGGAAGGGGGAGATCCAGCGGATCTCCCGCAGGCCCAGTTCGAGGCCGCAGCGCTCCCGCAGCAGGGCCGCGATGGCTTCCGCGGAGAACGCCGACGGCAAGGGCTCCGCCGAGGCCGGCAGGTCGATGATCAGCAAGCGGCGCCCTTCCGGCAGGGCCACGAACAGCACGTTCCCCTCGGGCGTCACCAGCAGGGCGCTCACCCCGTCGGGGGCAGGGGGCACCGTGAGCGCGGTGTCCACCGCGAGGTGGTGGGAGGCATAGGTTTCGCCTTCAAGGCTTTCCCCCATCGCCTCCCGCACCGGGCTGTGGGCGCCCGAGGCCCCGATCAACCAGCGCACCCCGAGGGTTTCCCGCTGGCCATCGGCATGCTCCAGGTCCACCTCCAGGCCCTCGCCCACCTCCCGGATGGCCGCCAGGGCCGTGCCCCGCTCGAGCCGGCCCCCCAGGGCCTCGAGATGGCGCTCGAGCAGCTCCTCGGTGCGCCACTGGGGCAGGGACAGCTGAAAGGGCCAGGGCGCCTCGATGTGATCGAGCCGCAGGGTGGTGAGCGGCTCCAGCCCCCTGGCCAGGAGCCTCATCTCCCGCAACGGAATGCCCTGAGCCAGAAAGGCGTCCAGCACGCCGGCCCGCTGGAGCAGCTCGAGGCAGGCGCTCTGGATCGCCGTGGCCCGTGCCTGGCGATGGGGAAGGGCCTCTCGCTCCACCACCCGGGACCTGAGCCCGTGGCGCCGGAGCTCGGCAGCGGCGAACAGGCCGGAGGGCCCACCGCCCACGATCAGGATGTCCTCGCGCATCAGAAGATGGTGTTGCGGATCAGAAGACGACCTCGGGCATCAGACGACGACCTCGCGATCAAGACGGGCCTCCGCATTGCTGCATGGGCCTCGCGCTGCATGACGCCGTCATCCACGCACCCACCAGCCGCAGACCTGTCGCCCCATCCTCGCTGACCCAGGCGTTGCCGGATGGGCTGACAGATCGACCGGAACCCTGCGAGCATGGCTGCCATGGAATCTTCCAGCCCCAAGCTGGGCACACCACGCCGCTGGCTGGATCAATCCGCACACCGGCTGCGCTCGCTCAGTCCCCGCCAGCAGCTCGGGGCCGTTTTGACGGTGGTCGGCGGGGCCCTAGGCGCCTGGGCGGTGTTCTGGCTGGTGCCCACCGAGGTGGTGGGGAAGGGGGTGCTGCTGCTGCCGGACAACGCCGGCCTGCTCGATGCCCGGGCCGCCGGGCAGGTGCGGCGGCTGGCGATCCAGGTGGGCGACCGGGTGCAGCGAGGCCAGGTGCTGGTGGAGCTCTACCTGCCGGTGCTGGAGAAAGAACTGGAGCAGCAGCGCGCCAACCTGCGCGAACTGGAGCGTCAGAACCAGGCCCTCGATCAACGCGATCGGCTGCGCCTCGACACCGAGACAACCAGTGTTGAAACTGCGCTGGCCAAGCTCCGCGGCGATGCGGAGCGCTATGGCGCCCTGCGCAGCACCTATGCCAGCAAGCTCCGCAACCTCGAATGGCTGGCCCGCCGCGAGGTGGTCGCCCCCCTCTCCAGCGAGGTGGTGAATGCGGAGCAGGGCCTCACCAACACTGGCGTGAGCCTCGATCAGGTGCGGATCGAGGAGAAGAAGGTGCTCACCGCCTATCAGCAGGTCAAGCTCGCCATCGAGACCGAAGCGCTGCAGCGGCGCTACACCATCGACGATCTGCGCCGGCGGATCCGGGTCACCGAGGCCCGGCTGGCCTATGAGGGCAAACTCCACGCCGACCGCGACGGCCAGGTGCTCGATGTGCAGGTGATCCCCGGCCAGACCGTGGCCGTGGGGCAGCGGCTGGGCACGATCGGCCGTCTGGCCAACGGCGTGCCGCTGCAGGCCGTGTCGTACTTCGCGCCGGCTGATGCCCGCCGACTCAGGGCTGGCATGCCGGTGGAGGTGGTGCCCCAGTGGAACCAGCGCAGCCGCTTCGGCGGCATCGTGGGCAAGGTGCGGCAGGTGAACACCCTCCCCGCCACGGAAGAGGACATCTCCACCACGATCGGAAACCCCCAGCTGGCCAAGTCCCTGGTGGAGGCCGGTCCGGTGATGCGAGCCGTGATCGATCTGGAACGGGATCCCGGCAGTCGCGATGGCTTCCGCTGGACCCTCTCCGACGGCAGCTCGGTGTTTCCCGTTCGGGAGGGCCTCACCGTGGAGAGCCACGCCTACGTGGAATGGCGCACCCCCCTCTCCTACGTGCTGCCCGGGCTGCGCTCGATCACCGGCGGCTACCGCAGCCGCGCCATCGACCGCACCTGGAAACGGGGCCTGGAGCCCGGGGGGGCTGCGAGTTGGTGAAACCGACCAGCCGCGATCTGTTCCGTCAGGAATTCCCCTGGTTGGTGGCCGAGGTGGTGCTGCTGGTGGTGATCGCGAATGCCAATCCGCCGGAACTCTGGTTCTGGCTGGTGCTGTTGTTGGTGGTCCTGGGATACCGAATCGAGCGGTTTCTGGCCGGTGGCGAAGGGCCCTCGGGCTAGAGCGTGATCTACGCGGCGGGGCGATCAGGTCTGGAGGGGGCACCACAGGAGCACACCGTCCAGGCAACACCACGGTCTAGGGAGTAGCCCGCCAGGCCGCCTCGAACCCCTGCACCGCCTGCAGCAGCTGGGAACAGACCACCGCCCGCCGCCCCCCGGTGCCGGCGAGCAGCAGGGCTGTGGCCTCGGCATCCTCGAAGAGGCCCCGTTCAGCAGCCTCAAGATTGTGGCCGGCCCTGTCCAGGGGATCCCCACCGCCCTGAGCCGTCATGCCCTGGCGGGGTGGTGGGCTCGGCCAGCAGCCAGCCCACAGCTCCAATCGATCGGCCACCGTGTCCAGCACAGACGCTTCGGCCCTCACCAACTCGGCCAGGGGGCCGTGATAGCGCGGCAGTGGCGGCAGCCGCAGCAGGGTGCGGTAGCTGGCGATCAGCTCACTCCACAGCTGTTCCTGACGGTCCCACAGACGCGCCAGCCGCCTGCCCACGCGATCATTGCCCAGTTCCACCGCGGCATCGCCACGCTGGTTCTGGTGCTCAAGGATCAGGCTGAGCAGATGGTTGCGCTGCTCCAGGCCACGGGCACCGCGCACTCCATCGCCCTGGCGCAACAGGGCGGCCTGCTCTCGGAAGGCGCTGGCAAAGTGCCGATAGAGCTGCAGCGAGAGCGCCTGCCTGCGGTCGATGGCGCGGCTGGGCCAGAACCAGCGGATCGCCGCCCAGGCCATCAGCACACCGAGCAGGGTCACCAGCAGCCGGAGCGGCACCCAGGTGGTGATCTGGCCGGAATGGGCCGTCCAACCGATCGCCACCACCAGGCCCGCCACCTTGTAGCCGCTGTGGAGGCCGAGGGAACCGCCGAACAAGCGGGTGCAGACCAGAGCAATGCCCACACCCAGTGGCATCGGCAGGATCGGGTTGAGGGTGGGATAGAGCACCAGCAGGATCACTCCCCCCATCAGGGTGCCTTGCAGACGCTGGATCCCAAGGGTGCGGCTGGCCCCGATCGTGCCGCCCAGCACCGCCGCCACGGCCAGAGGCGCGTAGACGGGATCGGGAAGCCCCAGGGTGATCGCCAGACCAGCCGAGAGGCCAGCGGTGAGGGCCAGCCGCAGGTCATTGCGGATGAGCAGCGGCGCTTGAGATCGGGTCATGCGCTCCCATCCCGCCGTCCGGCCAGGGCGAGGCTGTGGAGACTGCGCACCAGGCGCTGTAGCTCGTCATTGAGGGCCAGAAGAAGCAGCGGCGGCAGCTGAAGACTGGTCGCCAGACGCATCAGGCTCTGCCGCCTGGGCAGGGGGGGAACTGCCGCGCTGTCGTTGCTGGCCAGCATCGCTGGCAGCGCGTCCAGCCACGGGGTCTCAGCACCGGCGAAGGCCCCTGTCGGCACAAGACGGGCCAGCCGTTCGACCTGGAGGCTGTGGTGATGGATCCTCTCCCAGAGCAGCTGGCGTTGCCGCCAGTGCTGGCGCTGAGCTTTGCCATAGGGAGCACTACGCAGCTCATCACCCACCAGCTGGGCGAGGCGCTGGTTGAGGCGGCTGCCGACCAGTGGAGCCGATGGCTGCTCCGTGGCTGAGCCCGGTTCCTTCAGCCCCCGGCGGATCTCCGCGAGCCTGGGGGCGATGGCGCGACGCAGCTGGGCATCGATGGAGTGAATCTCCGCCAGCCGATCCACGGGCCAGAACAGGAAACTCACCACCAGCACCGCCCCGATGCCGATCAGGGTGTCGAGGATGCGGCCGCCCACATACAGCCAGTTCATCTCGGTGTAACGCTCGATCAGAAACAACATCGAGCACACCAGCATCCCCAGGGAGCGGCTCGACTGCCAACCCAACAGCCGCAACAGGGGCACCACCAGCACCAGGCTCACCGTGAGGCCGATCCAGCCGCTCAGCACCATGTGCACCAGGCCGCCCACCAGCCCGCCGGTGAACGTGCCGAGCACCCGGGTGCGGGAGGCGGCGAGCACGCGGGTGTCGGTCTCATCCATGCACATCACCACCGCCGCCATCGGGTACCAGGCGAACTGCACGTCTTGCCTGTTCATCGCGAGGGTGCCGGCGATGGCCGCCGCAAGCCCGAACTTGAACGCGGTCCGCAGGACAGAAGGGGTGAGCATGGGCGAAGCGGCTGGGCGGCTGGGCGGCTGTCAGGGAGAAGCCGGAGCCGCTGCGCCCGCTGCCTGGGGGAGGGCCGAGCCGTAGCTCTGGGGCAAATCCAACCGCGGCTGCAGCGGCACGCCCGGATCCCGCGGCACCGGCAGCAGCTCCCGCAGCAGGCGGGCATAGGTGATGTTCACATCGATGGTGGCGTTGAGCCGTCGCACCAGGCTCTGCACCAGCCGGTCCTGGGTGAGGGAGAGGGTGGTTTCATCGGAGAGGCCGCTCTGGTAGCGAAGCCGGGCATCGCGGAAGCCCTCCAGGCTGGCCGCCACACCGCGGCGGGCTGAGGCCAGCTTGGCCAGGCTCGCCTCGTGTTCGAAGAAGGCCTGCTCCAACCGCAGGCGGATGTCGTTGCGCTGGGCCGCATACCGCTGCGCCTGGGCCTCCGCCTGGCGGGCCAGGGAGCGCACCTCGGCCGCCGTGCTGCCGGCATCGAACAGCAGCCAGCGAACGGTGAGGCCCACGGCCCAGTCGTAGCCGCTGCTGTTGAGGATGGGGATCACGGTGGTGCCGCAGCAATCCCCCGTGATCGACCACTGGCTGGTCTGCGCCCCGCCCGCGCCGGCCTGGCCCACGAAGCTGAGCTTCGGCAGCAGCTGGGCGGCCACGGCATCCCGATCCCGCGCCAGGGCCTCCCGGGTGGCCAGCACCGCCTCCAGTTCGGGGTTGCCCTGGTACGCGGCCAGCAGGCTGGCCTCGAGGCCGAGGGGCCAGGCGGGCTGGAGGCGGATGGGGTCACTGGCGCTGGGGGTGATCGCCGGCGTGAGGTTGAGCAGGGCGGCCAGCCGCCGCCGGGCCACGGCCCGATCGGCCAGGGCCTGGGTGAGCAGTTCCTGGCTCTCCGCCTCGATGGCCTGGCGACGCAACAGATCCAGGCGCGGCACCAGGCCGGCCTGCTTGAGGGCGAGCACGTCCTGGAGGATCACCAGATCGTTGCTCAGATCGGCCTGGCGGATGCGAACCAACTGGTCGTTGCGCTGGAGGTTGTAGTAGGCCTCGCTCACCGCCAGCTGCAGCCGCCGCAGCCCGTTGCCGTAGCGGTTTCGAGCCTCCTGGAGGCGGGCCCGGGCGGCCTGCACCGCCGGGGTGCGGGCGAAATCGAGCACGGCGTAGCGCAGCTCCAGGCCAGCGCCCTGGCTGCGGATGCCCTGGTTGAGGTACGCCGAGGCGCCGGTGGGCACATAGAAGGCCCCGCCCGGGGCAAAGGGGCCGCCCAAACCCAGCACGGGATTCCCCTCCGGCGTGGAAAAACTGGTGCCGCTCTGGTCGTAGCCCAGGCCGGCCAGCGCCAGCAACTGGGGCCAGTAGCGCCCGAGGCGGGCCTGCAGATCGGCCAGGGCCTGGGCCACCGCCAGCCGCTGCTCCTGCAGTTCAGGGCTCTGGGAATCGGCCAGGGCCAGCGCCTGGCTGAGGCTCAGGGACTGCACGGTTCCCTGAGCGAGGCTGGTGGCGCTGGGCAGGGCCAGGGGGAGGGGCGCCAGGTCCGGTGCATCGGCAGCGATCGGACCGCTGGCCGGCCGGTTGGCCCGCAGCAGGGTGGGGGTCGCCACAGCCCCACCCCCCTCCGCTCCGGCCTGGGAGGCAGCGGGGAGCAGGCGCGGATCGGCCGGCAGCAACTGATCGAGCAGCCGCAGCTCCCGGTCGAGACGGGCCCAAGAGCGCTCCAGAGCGCTGATGCCCCGATCCGGAGATCCCGCAGGCCCAGGCCCGGGCAGCTGCGGGGCGGGAGCAGCCGAAGCGGCAGCCGCCACGGTGAGCGACAGCCCCATCAAGGCTGCGGCAACGGCGTTTGGGGAACGGGGGGATCGCCTGATGGCAGGGAGCGCCCCCCCTGATCTCGCCGACCTCACGCCACCCGCACCCCCTTCCAGAAGGCCACCCGACCCTTGATCTGCTCGGCGGCCTGCTTCGGTTCGGGGTAAAACCAGGCCGCATTGGCGTTCACGGCACCGTTCACCACCACGTTGTAGTAGCGGGCCTCGCCCTTCCAGCCGCAGACACTGCGATGGTCGGAGGGCTGGAAACAGGCCGGATCGAGGGCCTCCGGCGGGAAATAGGCGTTGCCCTCCACGGTCACGATGTCCTCGCTGCTGGCGATCACAGCACCATTCCAGCTCGCCTGCATGGGGGCCTTGCAACGACGCCCATCATGGAGCCTGAGCGCCGATGGAGCGCATCAGCTGCTGAAGTGGGCCTTGGCGTCGTAGAGGGTTTCGGCATCGATCAGGGCGATGCCCCGTTCGCTGGCGAAGCGCTCGGTGTTGCGCCTGACCTTGCCGCGCACGAAGAAGGGGATCTTGCCCAGCTCCGCCTCGCCATCCGGGCTCCAGCGCAGCGCACCGGTCGCGGCGCCTGGCTCGGCCGAAACCACCGCCCCAGCTCCTGGTGCGGTGGTGGCAGCTGCTGAGCCGGCGATGGGGCTGGCCGCGACTGCGGACAGGGGCTGCCCCCCGGGCGGTGCCAGCCGCTCCAGGGTTGCCGTTGCCGACGGGGCGACCACGGCCGCCGAGCCCCCCGCGCGGACTGGCTCGCCCCCTGCCACCGCGGCCTCGGCACCCGCGGCCGGAGCCCCATCGCCGAGGTGGCTGCGGTGCCCATCGACGAACTCAAAATCGTGGCGGAACATGCCGATCAGGTGTTCCTCCAGCCCCATCATCAGCGGGTGCACCCAGCTGTCGAAGATCACATTCGCCCCCTCCCAGCCCATCTGGGGCGCGTAGCGGGCCGGCACATCCTGCACATGCAGCGGCGTGCTGATCACCGCGCAGGGAATGCCGAGCCGTTTGGCGCTGTGGCGCTCCATCTGGGTGCCGAGCACCAGCTCCGGCGCCGCCTCGGCCATCGCCTTCTCCACCGCCAGGTAGTCGTCGCTGATCAGCGCTTCGAGGCCCAGCTCCTTCGCCGCAGCGCGCACCTCCCGGGCCAGCTCGCGGCTGTAGGTGCCCAGTCCCACCACCTCGAAGCCCAGCTCGCGGCTGGCGATCCGGGCGGCGGCGATCGCATGGGTGGCATCGCCGAAGATGAACACCCGCTTGCCGGTGAGGTAGGTGGAATCCACCGAACGCGAGTACCAGGGCAGCCGTGAGGCGCGCTCAGCAGCGCAGAGACCATCCGGCCCCGGCTGCAGAGCGGCCGGCAGGTCCATGCCCAGCACCCCATGCAGTTCCCGCAGGAACGCGGCCGTGGCGGCGATCCCGATCGGCACCGTCTTCACGGTGGGCATGCCGAAGTTGCGCTCCAGCCAGCTGCAGAGGCTGCCGGCCACTTCCGGGTAAAGGCACACGTTGGCATCGGCCGTGGGGAGGCGCTGCAGATCGGCGGGCCGCGCTCCCAGCGGCGCCACCACGCTCACATCCACCCCGTGCTCCCCGAGCAGGCGGGTGATCTCACGCACATCGTCGCGGCAGCGGAAACCCAGCAGGGAGGGACCCAGCAGGTTGACCCGCGGCCGACGGCCCTCGGCGCGCCAGCGGCCGGGATCCGGCTTCGGGCTGCCCGGCGCCGGCATCCGCTCCTTGAGCATGCCGCGCACGAGTTGGTAGAAGGTCTCGGCCGCGCCCCAGTTCTCCTTCTTGGAGTAGGCGGGCAGCTCCAGGCTCACCATCGGGATGCCGCCGAGATCCATGCCGGCCGCCAGGGCCCCGGGCTGATCCTGGATGAGTTCGGCGGTGCAGCTCTCCCCCACCAGCAGCGCCTCGGGCCGGAAGCGCTCCACGGCGGCGGCGATCGAGCGCTTCACCAGTTCAGCCGTGTCTCCCCCCAGATCCCTGGCCTGAAAGGTGGTGTAGGTGACGGGGGGGCGCCGGTCGCGGCGCTCGATCATCGTGAACAGCAGATCAGCGTAGGTGTCGCCCTGGGGGGCGTGGAGCACGTAGTGCACCCCCTCCATCGAGGTGGCGATCCGCATGGCGCCCACGTGGGGCGGGCCTTCGTAGGTCCAGAGGGTGAGTTCCATGGCAGGAGGAGAGGGAGAACGAGAACGGTGGAGACAAGCGACCTGGGACGAACCGGGCGGGCTCAGCAGCGGAGCCCGGTGCCGCCGTTCCGGCGTGGACCACCGGCCCGCCGACGGCACGACACTTCAGGCGAAGCTGAGCAGCTCGCGGCGCCGCAGCGAGCGGGCAAACAGCTCGGCCAGATCGCCGGCCTGGTCGCAGCCGTGGATGGGGCTGAACACCAGTTCGATCGACCACTTGGTGGCGATTCCCTCCGCCTCCAGGGGATTGGCGAGCCCCAGGCCGCAGACCACCAGGTCGGGTTGCGCGGCGCGCACCCGCTCGAGCTGGCGCTCCACGTCCTGCCCTTCACAGATGCGGGTGCCCGCCGGCAGCAGGGCCAGGTCGGCCGCCATCAGCTGGCGGTCCAGATAGGGCACCCCCACCTCCACCAGCTCCATGCCGCATTCGTTGGCCAGGAAGCGCGCCAGGGGAATCTCCATCTGGGAATCGGGCAGCAGGAACAACCGCTTGCCCGCCAGCCGCTCCCGGTGGGGCGCCAGGGCGCGGCGGCCCCGCTCCACCAGGGGGTCGAGCACGGCATTCACCGCCTCAGCGCCGATGCCGAAGGCCGCGGCAGCCGCCGTCATCCAGGCGGCGCTGCCCTCCACCCCGAAGGGATAGGGGGCCGGCACGAGGGTGGCGCCGCGGTGGACCAGGGCCCGGGCGGTGTCGCTCAGGAAGGGCTGGGCCAGCAACACCCGCGTGCCCTTGCCCACCGGCGGCAGGTCGGTGGAACGGCGCGGCGGCAGGCTGCGCACCACCGGCAGCCCCATCCGAGCGAACAGGGCCATGAAGCGGTCCTCCACCGCATCGGCGAGGGTGCCAACGATCAGAAGCTGCTCCTCGTCGCTGGAGGGCATCAGGGGCAGCAGCGCCAGCAGGGCCTGGTCCTCCCCCTGGGTGAAGGTGGTTTCGATGCCGCTGCCGGAATAGTTGAGCACCCGCACCCGGCCGCGGTGGCTGTGGGTGAGCCGCTCGGCCGCCTTGGCCAGGTCGAGCTTGATCACCTCGCTGGGGCAGGATCCCACCAGGAAAAGGGTGCGAATCTCGGGACGGCGCTCGAGCAGATCGCCCACGAGGCGGTCGAGTTCCTCATTGGCATCGGCCAGACCGGCCAGATCCCGCTCCCCCAGGATCGCGGTGCCGAAGCGGGGTTCGGCGAAAATCATCACGCCGGCGGCGCTTTGCACCAGGTGGGCGCAGGTGCGGGAGCCCACCACCAGAAAGAAGGCATCCGGCATGCGCCGGTGCAGCCACACGATCGAGGTGAGGCCGCAGAACACCTCGCGCTGGCCGTTCTCCCGCACCACCTCGAAGGAGGGGGCGGCCTCAGGCGGCGGGGACGAGGGGGGCGCGGAGGCCGGGGACAGAACCATGGCAGGAAGCACACCCAGCCGAACCCATCAGGGCTAGCCAGGGCCGGGGGGCCGCTGGGCGCATGCGTTACAAGATTTCGGGATCAGCGGGGCGAGGCGATCAGAGGCGGCGGCGGAAGCCCTCGCTGAACGTGCCGCCGGAGCGCTCCGACTCCTCGGCGTTGCGGCTGAGCTTCCACACGTTGCGGCTGAGGCGCCGGGCCGTCAGCCCGCCGCGCTGCACGGTGGGGGACCCGGGGCGGGCGCCCATCAACTGGGTCACCTCGGCGGTGGAGAGGGGGGCGCCGGTCTGGAGAGCGAGCTGGATCAGTTCGAGCCGCTGGCGCAAGGCCGCCAGATCCACACTGCCGCCGTCCTCCTCCTCGTTCCAGATCCAGGGGCGCTCGGTGCCGCCATCGGCGAGCTTGCCCATCAGCCCGAGACCGATGAAGGCGAGGGCCTGCTCCGGCTTCACCCCCTGCTCGACAGCCCGGGCCATCCAGTCCGGCAGGGAGGGGTGGGAGGTGTCAGCGGTCATGGGCTCGGCCGCGCTGGCTTCCGTGGGGGCTGAGGGGGATTTCGAGGCCATCGCGGGGTGCCGGCGGGACTGGCCGGAAGGTACCGGCACTGGGCGGCGCCGCAAGGCCCCGCCGGCCGGCCGTGTGGGCCCGGAGCCGTGACGTCAGCTGCGGCGCAGCCAGCCCGGCGCGCTGCCGAACCAGTCCTCGATGTCGTCCTCGCCGGGGCGGTAGGGGGCCTCGGGCTCGCTGGGGCCGAGCTGAAGGGCGTCGAGGAAGCGGTCGATGCCATCGCCCGGGGCAGCCTCGCTGCGCCGCCGCCGCGCCTGACGCAGCCAGAGGGCGACCCCCTGATCGTGGTCGGCGAACTTCTGCACATAAATCCGCTCCTGCAGGCTCACCGGCTCGTCGTTGCCGATGCGCGCGAGGATGGCCTGCAACCGCAGGCGGGTGGCGGGGGTGAGCATCGAAGCATCGGCGGCGGTGATGGCCGTGATAGCGAGCCCTCATCAACCGGTCGTGGCCGATGCCACCAAAACCGTCTTGCTGTCAGGAGGCGACGACCTTCACGGCGTAGGATCCCGGCCTGCGGAGCCCCCTGCCGGACCCCCCCAGGTCTTCGATCGCGAGCGCCAGCACCGGCCAGCCCAGCGTGGCCCCCGCGGCCATCCCACCCCGTTCCGCCCCTGGAGGTGACGCCCCGGCGCCTGATGGATTCGAACTTCCGCTCCCTCACCGCCGAAGACCGGGCCATCAGCCGCCGCCGGTCCGCCCTGCAGGGCAGCCGACCCGTGGTGACCGGCACCGAGGTGGGAGGCCCCCTGAGCAGCGAGGCCTCGGGCGCCAGCTGCGTGATCACCACCGACAGCGAAGGGCGGCGGCTGGCACGCCAGAACAGCCACGTGCAGTCGATCGAGCTGCGCACCTATGTGTTCCTCGATTCCCTGCAGCCCCAGCTGGCCGCCTACATGGGCACGGTGAGCCAAGGCTTTTTGCCGATCCCCGGCGATGCTTGCCTCTGGTTGGAGGTGTCACCCGGCATGGCCGTGCACCGTGTCACCGATATCGCCCTCAAGGCCAGCACGGTGCGGCTCGGTCAGATGGTGGTGGAGCGGGCCTTCGGCTCGATCGCGATGTACCACCGCGACCAGAGCAATGTGCTCCACTCCGGCGAGGTGGTGCTGGAGGCGATCGGCAGCAGCATCGAGCGGCGCAGCCGCTGCGAGGTGACCTGGACCGAGATCATCCGCGCCATCACCCCCGACCACGCGGTGTTGATCAACCGCCTGAACCGCCGCGGCTCGATGATCCAGGCCGGCATGAGCATGTTCATCCTCGAAACCGAGCCAGCCGGCTACGTGTTGATCGCCGCCAACGAGGCCGAGAAGTCGTCCAGCATCACGGTGGTGGATGTGAAAGCTGTGGGGGCCTTCGGTCGTCTCACCCTGGCCGGCAAGGAGGGGGATGTGGAGGAGGCCGCCGCCGCCGCCATGCGGGCCGTGGCCCAGATCAACGGCTGATCCCCAGCAACTGGCGCAGGCCTGGTGCCAACTGGCGGGCGGCCTTGCCGCGGCTGCCGAGCTTGGCCTTGAGGTGCTCGGGCATCTGGGCGTAGCTGCAGCCGGCCTCCCGCACCCAGAAGATCGGGTCGTAGCCGCCGCCGTGTCCCAGGGGTTCCCGCAGGATCGTGCCGTGGCAGATGCCGCAGCCCTCGAGCCGGATGGTGCCGGTGGGGTCCGCCAGGGCCATGGCGCTCACGAACCGTCCGCCGCGGTAGAGGCTGTCATCGAGTTCGCGCAGCAGCCGGTGGATCCGCTCCGGATCCGAGGGCGCATAGCGAGCCGAGAGAACGCCGGGCCTGCCATCGAGGGCATCCACCTCCAGTCCGGAGTCGTCAGCGAGGGCCCACGCCGCGGTGATGGTGGCCACGGAGGACGCCTTGAGGCGGGCGTTGGCGGCGTAGGTGTGGCCGGTTTCCTCGATCTCCAGCCCCCGGGGCTGCTGCAGCACCGCGATCTCCACCGTTTCGAGCATGGACGTGATCTCGGCCACCTTGTGGGGGTTGCCGCTGGCAATCACCAGTCGGGGGCGGTGGTCACCACTGAGATCGGGCGACGACGGCAGTACCAAACCAACCATCTGCGGATGGACTGCCATTGTGAGGGATCGCCTTTGTGGGGGCGGCCAACAGCGGTTGGTAGGGATCGTGCGGTGGCGGTGATGGTGCGGTGGCAGGAAAGCGGCGGGATAGGGGTGAGGCAGGACGGGTTGAACATTCCACCCCCGGGCAAACGCCTGAGGGACCTGCCTCGCGCAGAGATTAGGGAGATCGGCTGATTTCAGGGTCAGCGGGGGGGTCAAGTTTGAGGGAGCGCTGACGCTCCTGCCGCCGCCACGCCCTTAGGTTGCCAACAGCCCGCCCGCCGGATCTCCACGATGCAGTCGAGCCTGGTCCTCCAGAACCTGGTGTCGGCACCGGTTCTCTTTTTCTTCCTCGGCATCCTGGCGGTGGTGTTGGGCTCCGATCTGGAGATTCCCTCCCCCCTGCCAAAGCTCTTCTCCCTCTATCTGCTGCTGGCGATCGGCTTCCGGGGCGGGGTGGAACTGGTGCACAGCGGTCTGGGCTCACTGGTGCTCCTCACCATCGGAGCGGCGGTGCTGATGTCGGTGCTGGTGCCGATCTCGAGCTTCCTGCTGCTGCGCACCCAACTCGACCCCTACAACGCCGCCGCGGTGGCCGCGTCCTACGGCTCAATCAGCGCGGTCACGTTCATCACGGCCCAGAGCTTTCTGAACGTGTTGAAGGTGCCCTTTGACGGCTTCATGGTGGCCGCCCTGGCCCTGATGGAATCGCCCGCCATCGTGGTGGGGGTGGTGATGGCCAAGCTGGCCGGCGGGACGGCCGCCAGCATCGACCCCGAGGAGGCCCAGGGCCTGCGCTGGCGCGAGATCCTGCAGGAGGCCTTTCTCAACGGCTCGATTTTCCTGCTGATCGGTTCGCTGGTGATCGGCTATCTGGTGGCGGCCTTCAGCCCGGCGGGGGTGGAGAAGATGGAACCCTTCACCGAAAAGCTCTTCTACGGCGCCCTCTGCTTCTTCCTGCTCGACATGGGCCTGATCGCCGCCCAGCGACTCCAGGATCTGCGCAAAGCCGGTCCCTTCCTGATCGGCTTCGCCGTGCTGGCCCCCCTTGTGCACGCGCTGGTGGGGCTGGGCATCGCCCGGCTGCTCGGCATCAACCAGGGGGATTCTCTCCTGTTCATGGTGCTGTGCGCCAGCGCCTCCTACATCGCCGTGCCGGCGGCGATGCGGATGACCGTGCCCCAGGCCAACCCGAGCCTCTACATCTCCACCGCCCTAGGGGTCACCTTTCCCTTCAATGTGGTGGTGGGCATTCCGATCTACATGGCCCTGGTGCAGCGCTTCATTCCCGCCGGCTGAGGCCCACCCCGCAGCCAAGGCCGCTCCCGGGTGCGGCCGTCGTTCCAGTTCCCCACCCCCACGAGCCATGAAGCGCATTGATCTGTTTCTCAGCGAGAGGGAGATCGACAAGGTGTGCAAGGCCCTGCGCAAGGCGGGGGCGCCGGGGTACTCGGTGATGCGCCATGTCACCGGCATGGGGCTGGCGGGCGAGATCTCCGAGGCGATGGACTTCAGCAGCTTCGGGGCGAATGCCCACCTGATCGTGTTTTGCCAGCCGGAGCTGGTGGCAGCCATCCAGGAGAGCGTGAAACCCCTGCTGCAGCGGTTCGGCGGCGTGGGTTTCCTGTCGGACGCCGAGCCTTTCTGAGCCAGGCCCCCAGCGGCGCTTACATGTTAAGAAGTTCCGATCAGAACCGCTTATCTGACAGCGCGGGATCTGTGATGGCGGCGCGGGGCTGAATGGGTTGACGGAAGGTTGGGCGGCGGAGCAGGGTTGCACACGAACATTCCACCCCCCTCCTTCAGGAGCAGGTAATGGCAAACGAAACCATGGGCATCGCCCTCGGCATGATCGAAACCCGCGGCCTGGTGCCCGCGATCGAGGCGGCTGACGCCATGACCAAGGCCGCTGAAGTGCGCCTGATCGGTCGTGAGTTCGTCGGCGGCGGTTACGTCACCGTGCTGGTCCGCGGCGAAACCGGTGCTGTGAACGCTGCCGTGCGCGCCGGTGCCGATGCCTGTGAGCGCGTGGGCGACGGCCTCGTGGCTGCCCACATCATCGCCCGCCCCCACCGCGAAGTGGAACCGGCGCTGAACAGCAGCTTCGGCCTGGGTTCGAAGGACTGAGCGAACCGCGTCTGACGCGCTTCCTCTCCCCTATCCCTAACGACCCAACCCGAGATTTCCCATGAGCAAGAAGTACGACGCCGGGGTCAAGGAGTACCGCGACACCTACTGGACTCCTGATTACGTCCCCCTCGACACCGACCTGCTGGCCTGCTTCAAGTGCACCGGCCAGGAAGGTGTACCCAAGGAAGAGGTGGCTGCCGCCGTGGCCGCCGAATCCTCAACCGGCACCTGGTCCACCGTGTGGTCCGAGCTCCTCACCGACCTCGACTTCTACAAGGGCCGCTGCTACCGCATCGAAGACGTTCCTGGCGACAAGGAATCCTTCTATGCCTTCATCGCCTATCCCCTCGATCTGTTCGAGGAAGGCTCGATCACCAACGTGCTGACCTCCCTGGTCGGCAACGTGTTCGGCTTCAAGGCCCTGCGCCACCTCCGTCTGGAAGACATCCGCTTCCCGATCGCCTTCATCAAGACCTGCATGGGTCCGCCGAACGGCATCGTGGTCGAGCGCGACCGGATGAACAAGTACGGCCGTCCCCTGCTCGGTTGCACCATCAAGCCGAAGCTGGGCCTCTCCGGCAAGAACTACGGCCGGGTGGTTTACGAATGCCTGCGCGGCGGTCTGGACTTCACCAAGGACGACGAAAACATCAACTCCCAGCCCTTCCAGCGCTGGCAGAACCGTTTCGAGTTCGTGGCTGAGGCCGTCCGTTCGGCCCAGGAGGAAACCGGCGAGAAGAAGGGGCACTACCTCAACTGCACCGCCAACACCCCTGAAGAGATGTACGAGCGGGCCGAGTTCGCCAAGGAACTGGGTCAGCCGATCATCATGCACGACTACATCACCGGTGGCTTCACCGCCAACACCGGTCTGGCCAAGTGGTGCCGCAAGAACGGCATGCTGCTCCACATCCACCGCGCCATGCACGCGGTGATCGACCGCCATCCCAAGCACGGCATCCACTTCCGGGTGCTGGCCAAGTGCCTCCGCCTCTCCGGTGGTGACCAGCTGCACACCGGCACCGTGGTGGGCAAGCTGGAAGGCGACCGCCAGACCACGCTCGGTTACATCGACCAGCTGCGCGAATCCTTCGTTCCCGAAGACCGCACCCGCGGCAACTTCTTCGATCAGGACTGGGGTTCCATGGGCGGCGTGTTCGCTGTGGCCTCCGGCGGTATCCACGTGTGGCACATGCCTGCCCTGGTCGCCATCTTCGGTGACGACTCGGTGCTCCAGTTCGGTGGTGGCACCCACGGCCACCCCTGGGGTTCGGCCGCTGGCGCCGCCGCCAACCGCGTGGCCCTGGAAGCCTGCGTGAAGGCCCGCAATGCCGGCCGGGAAATCGAGAAGGAAGGGCGCGACATCCTCACCGAAGCCGCCCGTCACAGCCCCGAGCTGGCGATCGCCCTCGAGACCTGGAAGGAGATCAAGTTCGAGTTCGACACCGTCGACAAGCTCGACGTCCACTGATCGTCTGTCTTGACCGTTGGGACGGGAGCCGTTCGGGTTCTCATCCCTCGGTCGGGCACGACGCAATGACGCCTATCCACCCTTCATCCCAAGGATCCCCATGCCCTTCAAGAGCACCGTGGGTGACTACCAAACAGTCGCCACCCTGGAGACGTTCGGCTTCCTGCCGCCCTTCACCCAGGACGAGATCTACGACCAAATTGCCTACATCATTGCCCAGGGCTGGAGCCCCCTGGTCGAGCACGTCCACCCCAGCCGCTCCATGGCGACCTACTGGTCGTACTGGAAGCTGCCCTTCTTCGGTGAGAAGGATCTGGGCGTGATCGTGAACGAGCTCGAGGCCTGCCATCGTGCCTACCCCGATCACCACGTCCGCCTCGTCGGCTACGACGCTTACACCCAGAGCCAGGGTGCCTGCTTCGTGGTGTTCGAAGGCCGCTGATCGGTTCGATCGGTTCCCCCTGAATCCAGGGGGAACCGTTCCCGATTCCCTGGCCCCGGGTTGATCGCACCAGCGTCAACCCACCAGAACTTGTCCCGGGCACCGGCTGCCCGGCTCCGATCCAGGCGCCCGGCCGCGTGGATCAAACCGTCAACCTTTTTTTCCGGGCGGATATGGCCAGCACATCAAGTCGTGAAGCAGCCCTCGAGCGCCGCAAGGCCCTCACCAACGGCGGCAAGAAATCCGCTGGCCGTTACGGCTCCACCCCCGGCCGGGTGCGCACCGCCGAGGATGCCCGGCCCACCCGCACGGTGGCCGAGCCGGCGTCTGCTCCCGCCGCCGCCACCGTGCTGAGCGTGCCCGCCCCCGTATCGCGCCCCGCGGCCGCCGCCCCGGCCCGCAGCGCTGGCCCCACCCGCAGCGCCGGCCGGCCGGTGGCCAACCCCAGCCGCGATCTGGTGCTCGCCCGCCGCGAGGCCCTCTCCCGCCGCGGCAAGCGAGCCGACACCTCCCGGGACCGCACCCGCACCGAAGCGCCCCATCCCACCGCAACGGGCGCCGGCGCACCGCCTGCCCCGGCTGCCCCAGCACCCGTGAGTGCCCCGGCCCCAACCACCGGCCTCTCCCTCTCCGCTCCGGCCCGAAGCAGCAGCGAACGCCGCCCGACCGCCAAGCGCACCGCCATCCACAACCCCAGCCGCGCCCTGGTGCTGGCCCGCCGCGAAGCCCTCTCCAAGCGGGGCAAATCCTCCAGCACCCCCACCAGCACCAGCGCCGCCAGCGTGGCCCGGCAGGGCAATCCGGACCTCACCAGCCGGGAGCTGGCCCAGAAGGTGCGGGAGTTGAAGTGCAAGTCGGGTTCGGCCGGCAGCTCCCGCGGTAGCAGCAGCCGTCCCACAGGTCCCAACCGCAACGGCGCCAAGCTGGCCGCCGCCGCGGAGGCCAGCCTGAAGGTGGGCGTGAGTGAAACCCTCTCCGGCCAGATCGTGACCGGCACCCAGGCCAACCGCTCGGTGAAGACCACCGGCAACGAGGCGGCCACCTGCCGCACCATCACCGGCACGGAATACCTCGGATCCGAGGTGTTCCAGACCTTCTGCCAGAGCGAGGCCCCCACTCGTCAGCCCGCCAAGGTGCGGGTGACCGCCACCACCCATGGCAACCGGGTGACCGGCAATGAAGTGGGTCGTTCCGAGAAGGTCACCGGCGACGAACCCGGCACCTGCAAGCTCGTGACCGGCACCGAGTACGTCTCGGCCAACCAGGATGCGGCCTACTGCGGCATCAGTTCCCCCAGCCCCCGCAAGGTGGGTCAGACCATCACCACCGCCGGCCGACCGGTTTCGGGTGTGATGGTGGGTCGCTCCGAGAAGGTCACCGGCAACGAGGCCGGCTCCGGACGCCACCTCACCGGCGACCAATACGTGAACGATCACGCCGATCTGCCCGGCCGCACGCCGGTGAAGGTGGCCAGCCTCCACACCCTGCGCGGCACCGGCATCACCGGCACCCACGTGGGCCGCAGCGACCAGGTGACCGGCGATGAACCCGGCAGCTGCCGCATGGTCACGGGCGACGAATACGTCGGCAGCCAGCAGTACGACCGCTTCTGCGAAGCTCGCCCCGCCCCCGAGGCCGCCAAGGTGGGCTTCAGCGTCACCAACCGCCAGCAGGTGGTGAGCGGCACCCGCACCGGCCGCTCCGAGAAGGTGACCGGCGATGAGCCCGGCACCTGCAAGGTGGTGACCGGCACCCCCTACGCCGGCCTGGACGAGGCCGGCGCCTGGTGCTCCACCAACCAGGCGGCGGCGGTGCGTCAGCGCACGCCGGTGCGGATGGGAACCGTGATGACCGGCATCCAGCCCGGCATCGGCGGGGTGATGACCGGCGCTGAACGGGGAGCCTGTGAGGATGTCACCGGCACCCCCTACGTGGGCGCCGACCAGATGGCCTCCAGTTGTGCCGCGGGTCCGGCCGAAGCCGATTTCCCCCAGGCCCTGGAAGCGGCCCCCTGGCAGCAGTTCAGCGTGCAGTCCCCCGCCCGGGCCGCCCAGGGCCAGCGGGAACGGAGCGGTGCCGTGACCGGCAGCAGCTACGAATTCGGAGGGCGCATCACCGGCCCTTTCGACATGGCCGGTGACAAGGTCACCGGCACCGAACAGTTCCGCTTCGACCGCCGCGGCGGCCAACCGGTTCTGTCCGCCGCTCCCCAGGCCGACCCAAGCGGCCGTCCCGAGTCGCGGGTGACGGGCGAGGGCTCCGGCAAGCGCATCACCGGCGATGACTGGGACCGCGGCGACCGGGTGACCGGCACCGAGGGGGTTTCGGCCCGACGCCGCAACCCCAGCCGGGGCGGTGGCCTGGGTGCCATGCCCGCCTTCCAGGCCAAACGCAATGAAGAATTGCCCCAGCCCGTGAGCCGCATCACCGGAGCCAGCGGAAACACCAGCGCCGGCTCGCTGATCACGGTCTCCGGCGGCGCCCGGGGCTGATCCGCTGATGCCCCGCCGCCCGGCCACCACCACCCGGCCCTTGGCCCCGAGCGCCCCACGGCGACGTCCAGACCGGGATGGCGCCAGCCTGGTGGAGCGGCTGGGGGCCCTCCGCCAGGGGGAACCCAGTGGGCCCTCCACGCCCCAGCGCCCTTCGGTGGCGCCCCCGGCCCGGCGCTTCGATGCCCGCGGCGCCCGCCCGGCCAGCACCGGTCTCCATCCCCTCAGCGATGGCAGCGCCAATGCCAGGCTTCACGCCTACGACAACCGCGTGAAGGACGCCTTCGACCGGATCGTGCCGGTGCTGAAGCAGCTCTCGGCCCTGCAGCACGAGGACGACTTCGTTGAGCGGGCCCAGCAGCTCAGCCGAGCCGAACTGGGCTATGCGTTGCCGCTGCCGATCCTTGAGCGCGCCTGGGTCGATCAGCTGGACATGCGCACCCTGTTCGCCTGGTGCGTGTTCGAGACCCATGAACAGACCAGTGCTGCCTTCTTCCAGCAGGACCCCCTCGACGGACAGCGGGAGTCGGCGGCGGCTCAGGGCTTCGAGCAGTTGCTGCTGGAGTGCGGCTTCCACCTGCTCGACATCACCCCCTGCGCCGACGGCCGGCTGGCCCACGCCATCGCCTTCGCCCTGCGCATTCCCTACAGCGCCGTCCGACGCCGGCCCCACGCCGGTGCCCTGTTCGACGTGGAGAACACGGTGAACCGCTGGGTGAAGACGGAGCACCGCCGCTACCGCGAGAGCGTGCCCAACCCGGCCCACGCCGACACCCGCTACCTGAAGGTGGTGCTGTACCACTTCAGTTCCCTCGACCCTGCCCACGAAGGTTGCGCCGCCCACGGCAGCGACGATGCCCTGGCGGCCTCCTGCGGCCGCCGCCGGCTGCAGGATTTCCAGCAGGCCGTGGAAAACAGCTTCTGCTGCGGCGCCTCGGTGGATCTGCTGCTGGTGGGCATCGACACCGACACCGATGCGATCCGGGTGCATGTGCCGGGCATGGATGGCAGCACCAACCTGGAGCGCTGGCTTGATGCCCGGGAGGTGTACGAAACCACTCGCCACCTCGCGCCGGCCGAAGGTCGGCAGCGGATTACCGCCCTGGTGGACCAGGCCGCCGCCGCCACCCCCGATCCCGGCATGGTGCGGCTGATCGCCCGGTTGCTGGAGAACAACCTCTCCCAGATCGATTACGTGCGCCAGTACCACGGCGGCCACTACGCCGATGCCGGCCACAGCGAGCGGTTCATCGGGGTGGGGATCGGCTTCAAGGAGGTGCATCTGCGCAATCTCACCTACTTCGCCTACATGGACACCGTGGAGGAGGGCGCCGCGGACCTGGATGTGGGGGTGAAGATCTTCAAGGGGCTGAATGTCTCGCGCGGCCTGCCGGTGCCCGTGGTGGTTCGCTTCGACTACAGCGGCAAGGTGCCCGGCGCTCGGGACCGGGCCGTGCGCCACGGCCAGCGGGTGCTCGAGGCGATCAAGAGCCGCTACGCCGACCTCCACGCCCAGGGCCTGCTCCATGCCCTGATCACCGTCCACGACAAGGACCGGCATGCCCCGGCCGAGGCGGTAGGGTCCACGATCAGCTTCGAGACAGGAGGAGGGCACTGAGATGCTGATCTGCAAGGTTGTCAAACCTCTGGTCTCGACCAATCGCATCCCGGATTTCGAGCACAAGCATCTGCAGGTTGTGCTCGATGGCAGCACCCAGAAGGTGGCGGTGGACGCGGTGGGCTGCATCCCCGGCGACTGGGTGATCTGCGTGGGCAGTTCGGCGGCCCGCGAGGCGGCCGGCAGCAAGTCGTACCCGAGCGATCTGACGATCGTGGGGATCATCGACCACTGGGATCCCGATGCGGGCAAACCGGCAGCCCCATCCCCGGCGGCTCCGCCCCCGGCGGCGTCCCCGGGAGGCAACGCCTGATGGACATCATGCAGGTGATCGGATCGCTCGTCTGCTCGCAGCGCGTGCCGGGTCTGGAGCACTGGAACCTGCGGGTGCTGCGCACCGCCAAGGGCAAGCTCAGCGTGGCGGTGGACCCGGTTGGCGCCAACGTGGGCAACTGGGTGTTCACGGCGAGCGGCTCGGCCGCCCGCTTCGCCTGCGGCAACCCCGAGGTGCATACCGACCTCACCATCGGCGGGATCATCGACTTCTGGGAACCGGACGGCTGAGCGCCCGCCCCTCCTGAAGCCTGGTCCGCCGCCAGCGGTCGCCACCCCACCAGCTTTCGCCCCCTCCTTCCCATCCCGCCATGGCCTCCCGCTCCCCCCGCTCCCAAACCAGCCGCGCCGGCGCCACCCCCGCCGTGAACGCCCCAGCGGGCAGCCCGGCAGCGGCGACCAGCCCGGCGGCTCCCCCGGCCAGCCCGGCCAGCCCGACCGCAGCCGCACCGGTTCCCCCTCCGGCGGCGCCGGTGCCCAAGGCGCTGCCGGCCGCCAGCTCCAGCCCCACCGCCGCCCCGGCGGTGGCGGCACCCACGCCGGCCAAGGCCGCCGGCCGTCCGGCGGCCCGCACGGCCGCCAAAGCGACGGCCAGCAAGCCCTCCGGCTCCGGCCGGGCGGCCCGCACCCCGGCCCGTTCCGCCCCCACCGCGGCCTCCGGTCGCCGTGGGGGCGGCCTCACACCCCCCTCCAACCCATCCCTTCGCACCTTTCCCATGGCTGACACGGTTCAGGGCATCGCCCTCGGCATGATCGAAACCCGCGGCCTGGTTCCCGCGATTGAAGCGGCCGACGCCATGACCAAGGCGGCCGAGGTCACCCTGGTGGCCCGCGAATTCGTTGGTGGCGGCTACGTGACCGTGATGGTGCGCGGTGAAACCGGTGCCGTGAACGCGGCGGTGCGGGCCGGCGCCGATGCCTGTGAGCGGGTCGGCGACGGCCTGGTGGCGGCCCACATCATTGCTCGCCCCCACGGTGAAGTGGAACCCGCCATCGCGGCCAGCGGCGTCGGCCGTCGCCTCTGATGCCCATGGGCGCCGTCCATCCGCGCGTCCTCGGCTACCTGGGGCGCGCCCTGAGCCTCGAGTTCTCCGCCGTTCAGCAGTACATGACCCAGGCCTCCCTTGTGGAGGCCTGGGGCGACCCCGACGCCGCAGACCGCTTTCGCCGGGACACGGTGGAGGAACTGCAACACGCCGAGAAACTGGTGCAGCGCATGCTGGGCCTGGGGGTCGCTCCGGCGGCCTCCCAGCTGCGCCCGGTGACCCACGGCCCCGATCTGATCACCTTGCTGCGCCGCAATGCGGTGCTCGAACAGGATCTGATCGCCCATTACGACGAGGCCATGCGCTTCTGCCGGCTGATCGGCGATGGCGGCAACCACGCCTTCTTTGAGAGCCTCTGGCAGGACGAAGTGCACCACGGCCACGACCTGGCGGCCTGGCTCGACCAGCTGGGTGCCCGGGCCCTTCCGAGCCGCGCCACCTTCTGAGCGGGGCAGGAGCTTCCATCTCCGCCGATCAGCGGCCCGGTTGGCAACGGAGATGGGTGCCTAAAGTCCGGTCCCAACGGCTATCCGCATCCCCCTCCGCCCAGTGCCGCCCCCTTGAGCGAAACCCTGCCCCTGCCGATTCAGCTGGTCTGGCTGATTCCCCTCTACGGGTTCAGCGGCATGGTGCTGTCGCTGCCCTGGGCCATGGGCTGGATCAAGCGCAACGGCCCCCGGCCCGCCGCCTACCTCAACCTGCTGGTCACCCTGGTGGCGGTGGTGCATGGCACCTTGATCCTCCAGGAGGTGCTGGCCCTCGGGCCCCAGCAGCTGGAGTTTCCCTGGTTCCAGGCGGGGGATCTGGATCTGCGCATCGGCTTCGACCTATCGATCACCAACCTGGCGGCTTTGCAGCTGGTGACCGCCATGAGCCTGGTCTGCCAGGTGTTCGCCCTGGGCTACCTCGATAAGGAATGGTCCCTGGCCCGCTTCTATGCCCTGGTGGGTTTCTTTGAGGGCGCCATGGCCGGGGTGGTGCTGAGCAGCAACCTGTTCATGAGTTATTTCCTGCTGGAGATGCTCACCCTCTCCACCTACCTGCTGGTGGGCTTCTGGTATGCCCAGCCACTGGTGGTCACCGCCGCCCGTGATGCGTTCCTCACCAAACGGGTGGGGGATGTGCTGCTGCTGATGGCCCTGGTGGCGCTCTCCTGCTGGGCCGGCTCGCTCGAATTCTCCGATCTCTACCGCTGGATCGACACGGCCCAGCTCGCCCCCCTGCCGGCCACGTTGCTGGGCCTGGGCCTGATCGCCGGCCCGATGGGCAAGTGCGCCCAGTTTCCGATGCACCTGTGGCTCGATGAGGCGATGGAGGGCCCGAATCCGGCCTCAATCCTGCGCAACTCCGCCGTGGTGACGTGCGGCGCCCTGGTGTTGCTCAAGCTGATGCCACTGCTGGGCCTCTCGCCGGTGGCGATCGACGTGCTGCTGGTGGTGGGCACGATCAGCGCCATCGGCGGCGCCCTGGTGGCGATCGCCCAGGTGGACCTCAAGCGCACCTTCTCCTACGGCACCACCTCCTATCTGGGCCTGGTGTTTCTGGCGATCGCCCTGCAGAAGCCCCTGCTGGCCCTGCTGCTGCTCTTTGCCCACGGCCTGGCCAAAGCCCTGCTGTTCATGAGCGTGGGCAGCGTGATCGCGACCACCAACTGCCAGGACCTGACCGAACTCGGGGGCCTGGGAAGCCGCATGCCCGCCACCACCACCGGCTTCGTGGTGGCCGCCGCCGGGCTCACCGGGGTGCTGCCGCTGGGCGGCTTCTGGTGCTTTGGCTTAATGGTCGACACCTTCCGGGCCGACCATCCCCTGCTGGCGGGGGTGGTGCTGCTCACCAACGCGCTCACCACCTTCAACCTGGTGCGGGTGTTTCGCCAGGTGTTCCTCGACAAGCCCCATCCGAAAACACGCCGCAGCCCGGAGGTCAACTGGCTGATGGCGCTGCCGATGGTGAGCCTGGCGGTGCTGGTGCTGCTCACACCCCTGGTGATCGAACGGATCGATTCGCTCTCGGCGATCACCTCCTTCTCCACCTCCAGCACGGTGCTAGTGGTGGCCAGTGGCCTGGTGGGCCTGGTGGCCGGCAGCCTGGTTCAGATTGATGCCTTCTGGTCGCGCTCGCTGTTCCGTCCGGTGCGGATGCTGCAAGACCTGCTGGCCTACGACTTCTACACCGAGCGCATCTACAAGTCCACGATCGTGGCCTTCGTGGCGGGTCTGGCAAGCCTGGTCAACACCGTGGACCGGGTGCTGGTGAATGGTCTGGTGAACCGCATCGGCAGTGCGTCCTTAGCCAGTGCCGAAGGTCTCAAGCTTGGGGTGAGCGGCCAGCTGCAGAGCTATGTGCTCACCCTGGTGGCAGGCATCATCGTGCTGCTGGCCAGCCTGGTCTGGCTGAAGGGATGAGGACGCCACCATGCTGAGCCTGCTGCTGCTGATCCCCTTCCTCGGCGCCGTTGCCCTGCTGCTCTGGCCGAGCAATCCGCCCCCCGGAAGGATGCGGGCGATCGCGATCACCACCCTCGCCCTGCAGCTGCTCTGGAGCCTGCGGGTGCTGCTCGCCTTCGATCCCCACCTGGGCGGCATGCAGCTGCAAGAGTCCTTTAGCTGGGTGCCGATGATCGGGCTGGATTACCGGCTCGGCATCGACGGGCTCTCCCTGCCCCTGGTGCTGATGAACGGGGCCCTCACCCTGGTGTCGGCCGTGTGCACCCGCGACATCAGCCAGCGGCCGCGGATCTACTTCGCCCTGCTCCTGCTGATCAGCGCTGCCGTCAACGGCGCCTTCCTGGCCGAGAACCTGCTGCTGTTCGTCCTCTTCTATGAGCTGGAGCTGATTCCCCTCTGGCTGCTGATCTCGATCTGGGGTGGGGCAGGGCGGACCTACGCCGCCACCAAGTTTCTGATCTTCACCGCCATCTCCGGTGTGCTGATCCTCGGGGCCTTCCTCGGGCTGGCCCTGTTCACCGGCACGGTGGATTTCAGCCTCACCCCGATCCTCAGCGAGCGGCTGGCCATGGGCAGCCAGCTGGCCCTGCTGGGGGCCCTGCTGATCGGCTTCGGCATCAAGATCCCCCTGGTGCCCTTCCACACCTGGTTGCCTGACGCCCACACCCAAGCCTCCACGCCGGTCTCGGTGTTGCTGGCTGGGGTGCTGCTGAAGCTGGGCACCTACGGCCTGCTGCGCTTCTGTCTTGGGCTTTTTCCCGAGGCCTGGGCCCTGGTTGCACCATGGCTGGCCATCTGGGCCGCCGTTTCGGTGCTCTACGGCTCCCTGGCCGCCATCGCCCAGCGGGACATGAAGCGGATGGTCGCCTACAGCTCGGTGGGCCACATGGGCATGATCCTGCTGGCGGCGGCTGCCGCCACTCCTGTGAGCCTGCTGGGGGCGGTGTTCCAGATGGTGAGCCATGGCCTGATCTCCGCCCTGCTCTTCCTGCTGGTGGGGATCGTGTACCGCAAGACCGGCACCCGTGACCTGGAGGTGCTGCGAGGGCTGCTCAATCCGGAGCGGGGCCTGCCGTTCACCGGCACGTTGATGATCCTCGGCGTGATGGCCAGCGCCGGACTCCCCGGCATGGCGGGATTCATCTCGGAATTCCTGGTCTTCCGTGGCAGCATCGGCGTCTTCCCCCTGGCCACGCTCCTCTGCATGGTCGGTTCGGGCCTCACGGCCGTGTATTTCCTGCTGCTGGTGAACCGGGCCTATTTCGGCCGGTTGGCGATCACCCCTCCCAGCGCTGATCCCAGTGCTGATGCGCGGCTCGATATCCGCCTGGCCGGGGTGGCGCTGCGGGAAACCCTGCCAGCCCTTGGGCTCACCCTGGCCGTGGTGGGGCTGGGCCTGGTGCCGTCGGGTCTCGGCTGGCTGAGTGAGACCACCGCCACCGCCATGGCGGAGCTGCCCGCCCTGCTGGCCGCCAGCGGCGGAGGTCTGGGCTGATGCCGGTCATCCCTGCGCTGCTTACCCATGCCGGCGGCCGACCCGGCGTCGAAACGCTGGAAGCCAGGCTGCTGGCGGGGCAGACCCTGCTGGCGGACACCTCCGAGCACGTGGTGGAGGTGGTGGATGTGCTGAACAGCTATGGCGTGGTGCTCGATGCCTACAGCATCAACCTGATCTTCCAGGCCGAACAGCAGTTCCTCAATCCCTTCCCGGTGTTCCGCTTCCTCGATGGCGACCTCAGCCCAGCGAAGATCTGGCGCCATCTCAACCACGACCGCATCAATTTCGAGTACGCCGAGTACTGCATGAGGGCCATGCTCTGGCATGGCACCGGCGGCCTGGATGCCTACCTCGATTCGGAGCCGTTTGCCCAGAACTGCGAAGCGATCATCCGCCACAAGACCCGCCGCGACCCCCTGCTGGCGCTGCTGCATCCACTCTTCCCGAACTTCCTGCCCGAGGCGATCCGGGCCGCCGCCACCACCCATGCTCTCGGCCAGTTCTGGCGGGTGATGAGTGATCTGTTCCTGGATCTGGCCCGGACCGAAGCGGCCGGCAAGGTGGGCACGATCGCCGAGGTGGTGGCTTTCATCAAGGCCGGGCTGGTGAAGGCCGCTGCCAATCCGATCAGCTATGGCGTGGAGCTGGGGGGCGAACGTTTCTGGGTGCTGCCGCCCGAGGCGGGGCTCACCTTCCTGGTGGATGTGGCGGTGCCTTACGTGGAGGCGGTGTTCCTGCGCGGCACGCCGTTCCTGGGCACCGTGTCGTTCAACGCCCAGGCCCAGCAGATCTCACCGGACCAGGCCCAGTTCGCCTACGGCGCCCTCTACGCCGATCCGCTGCCCACGATGGGCGCCGGCATTCCCCCCAGCCTGCTGATGCAGGACATGTACCGCCACCTGCCGGAACGTCTTCACGATCTCTACCGCCACCGCACCCGGGGGGAGGGGGATGTGCGGGTGAAGATCTGCATGAGCTTCCAGAAGTCGATGTTCTGCGTCACCAACGCCGCCATCGACGGCACCTTCCCCCACAGCCTGACCAGCACCGATCCGGCCGAGCAGGCCGCCAACCAGGCCTATGCCCGGGCCTGGTCGGAGCGGCTCGCCGTGGCCCGCACCGACTGCCTCGACCCCTGATCTAGGTTCGATTCATGAACCAGCCTTGGACCCAGCGGACCCGCCCCGACCGGCTGGAACGCCGCATCGAATTCGACGACTACGAGAGCACCCGCACCTTTCTGGAGCGCCTCAACAGCCTGGCTGAACAGGAGGGTCGCTTTCCGGACATCAGCTTCGGTCGCACCTACGTGAACCTCACCCTGCGGCCGGAGGACGAGCAACCGGTTGGTGACTGCGAGCAGGCCTTCGCGGCGGCGATCGATGCCCTCCTCTGAGCCGGGACCCGGCCCGATCGAGCCGGGCGGCGCGGAGCCCACCGTGGATCTACGGGGTGCCTACGAGGCGGCCGGAATCCAGGCGGTGCTGGATCAGCTCGACCGGGAGCTGGTGGGTCTGCGGCCCGTGAAGGCGAGGATCCGCGAGATCGCCGCCCTGCTGGTGGTGAACCGGGCGCGGCGGGAGATGGGGCTCGAATCGGGGCCGCCGAGCCTGCACATGTCCTTCACCGGCCGGCCGGGAACCGGCAAGACCACGGTGGCGGAAAGGATGTCGAAGATCCTGCATGGCCTTGGCTATGTGCGCAAAGGTCACGTGGTGACCGCCACCCGCGATGACCTGGTGGGGCAGTACATCGGCCACACCGCGCCGAAGACCCGCGAGATGCTGAAGAAGGCGATGGGTGGAGTGCTGTTCATCGATGAGGCCTACTACCTCTACCGCCCCGAGAACGAACGCGATTACGGCGCCGAGGCGATCGAGATCCTGCTGCAGGTGATGGAGAACAACCGCGACGACCTGGTGGTGATCTTCGCGGGCTACAAGGAGAGAATGGATGTGTTTTATCAATCCAATCCCGGCCTCTCCTCCCGGGTGGCCAACCACATCGACTTCCCGGACTACAGCGCCGCCGAACTGCTGGCGATCGCCAAGCTGATCCTGGCCAGCGAAAACTACCGCTTCAGCGAGGAGGCGAGCACGGTGTTCGCCGACTACATCGTGCGCCGCATGCAGCTGCCCTTCTTTGCCAACGCCCGCTCGATCCGCAACGCCATCGACCGGGCCCGCATGCGTCAGGCGAATCGCCTGTTCAACGGCATTGCCAGCCGCCTGAGCAAACTCGATCTGATGACGATCGAAGCGGAAGACATCACCGCCAGTCGTGTGTTCCAGGGAGAGGTGGAAGGGCTGGATCGGAGTGAGCCGATTACGGGGTGAACGCGCTGACAACGAGACGGAACTTGCACACGATCAAGACAGGATCAAACTAGGCTATCGAGAATCTTGATCCAATCGTCGGCAACGGACTTGGCCGAGTAGGTCTCAATCTCAACTCGATGCCTCTCATGGGCCAGCAGATAGCCAGAGAAATTGCTCACCAGATTACGAATTCCCGTCAAGATCGAAGTGGGATCGCGAACGTCACAAAAGACACCGATGCCAAGATTTTCGACTATAGCCTGAACAGGATTACCGATTGGCCCGATCACAAGCAAAGGCTTGCCATGCCCGAGATAATCAAAGAATTTAGAGGGCTGATTATCCAGATGACGAGCACCAATAACAACAAGAAGCGCATCCGACCGCCCAGCCACATGATGCGATTGTTGATAGCTGATCGCCGAATGAAGATGGAATAGATCGCTCAGGGTCGTACTGCCGCGAATCTGATCGCGAGCAGGGCTGGCGACGTATCCATATTGATGGATGCACAATTTCCTACTGCCACACTCTTCATGCCAGAGAAGAATCGCATCCAGGAGGGTATCAATCGGACGCCACTCAGGAAGGTTGCCCAAATGGACTAGGCTGACATCTCCTGACGTCCCCTCACCACGGAAAGCTTTGGCAGGTTGGCGCTGATCAACGTAAAGACCAGGATCCTGAGAAAAACTATCCGTAATCGTCAGACATTTACCTACATCAACCAAGCCACTCTCCACATACCGATCTCTTGTCGTTGGCGACATAAAGAGAACTGCCACGGCCTGATCAAGCACAGCAATCTGACGAGCACGATCTGATGGATAAAAGCCGTGGTCATCCCTCTTCCCGTGGGGATCGTCAAAAACGGCGAGGAAGGGCTTTCCAGCAATCAAAGCCAATTCAGCGGCAGCCTCTAAAATTCTGAAATCCGGGCTTTTGCCGGCAATGATATCAAAATCAACCTCGGCTTGAGCACGCCTGGCGACGCGCTTGATACCAAGCAGCAAAAACGCTTGGGCATCATGTCGAGTCAATCGCTCAACCATTATATAAAATAATTGCAAGAAGCCGTACACGAAGCGAGCCGGATCACGAATTGATCGACGGTTCTTGAAAACCGAATAAAGCTTTGACCGAGAAATCGAGTCTGTGCAATGGATGCAACGGCTCGGATAGCCGGCAGGAGAACAAATCAGCGACGTAAGCTCAGGCGATGGGCCCGCAAAATGAAACTCCCAGTCACTAGCAACCAAGAAGGGGCAGAGTTTGGTGAAAATCAAACTCTGAACATCATCGCCACCAGGTGGCTGAATTGTCAGTAGCAGAATTCATTTCTTGCGCTTGCCAGTCACAGCTTGCATCGATAGCACCTTATCGCCGTTTCCTCGAATCGATCTGCAGCAGATCCCTGACCTGCTGAACCTGGCGGGCCGTGGCGGGATCGGCACTGAGCTTCTTCTCGACCTGCTCCACGGCGTACATCACGGTTGAGTGGTCCTTGCCCCCGAAGGCTTCGCCGATGCGGGGCAAGGAGAGGTTGGTGCTCTGGCGCATCAGGAACATTCCCACCTGGCGGGCCTGGCTCACGGCCCGACGCCGACTGGGGCTCTTCATCTCCTCCACGCTCACGCCGAACACCTCTGACACCTTCTCCAGCACCTGCTTGGGGGTCACCTCCACATCATTGCCCACCGGATCCAGCATGGGCGCCACCGATTCAACCGTCATCGGCAGGCCGGTGATCGAGGCGAAGGCCACGGCGCGGGTGAGCGCTCCCTCGAGTTCGCGGATGTTGGAGGTGAAACGGCCGGCGATGTACTGGATCAGCTCCCGCGGCAGGCTCATCTGCTCGGTTTCAGCCTTCTTGTGCAGGATCGCCATGCGGGTCTCCAGGTCCGGCACCTGGATGTCGGCGATCAGGCCCATCGAGAAGCGGGAGATCAGACGCTCCTGCAACCTAGGGATCTGGGCAGGGGGGCGATCCGAGGCGATCACGATCTGGCGGCCCGCCTCGTGCAAGGCATTAAAGGTGTGGAAGAACTCCTCCTGGGTGTACTCCTTGCCCTCGATGAACTGGATGTCGTCCACCAGGATCAGGTCCGCGGCGCGGTAGCGGTCGCGGAAGGTCTGCATGCCGTCCTTGCGGATCGCCTGGATCAGGTCGTTGGTGAAGGTCTCGGTGCTCACGTAAAACACCCGCGCCTCGGGATCGATCTCCAGGCGGTAGTGGCCGATGGCCTGCATCAGGTGGGTCTTGCCGAGTCCCACCCCGCCGCAGATGAACAGGGGATTGAACTCCCGGCCCGGCGCCTCCGCCACCGCCAGGGCCGCCGCATGGGCCATGCGGCTGTTGGGGCCCACCACGAAGCGGCTGAAGCTGTAGCGGTGATTGAGGCCTGCCATCGGTCGGCCGCCGGGCTCCACAAGACCCACAGCGGAGCCGGGGGTGTCGCGACTGGCCGGGACCGACGGGGATGCCCGGCCGCCTGTCGCTCCCGTCTCGGCAGCCAGGCCGTTGCGGCCCCCGATCACCGCGGCCGGGAGCGGCTCCAGCGGGGTTCCGGTGGCGGCCACCACCTCCACCGCCACGCTGCGGCCGGCGATCTCGCTGGCCACTGCGGCGATCTGGCTCTGGTAGTTCTTGCGCAGCCAGCCGCAGGTGAAGGCATTGGGAGCTTCCAGCCGCAGGGCCCCATCGGCGTAGGCCAGGAACCGGGCGGGACGGATCCAGGTCTCGAACGTGGGCTTGCTGAGGTTGGGCTGCAAGGCCTGCTGCACCTGGTGCCAAAGCTGCTCGCCCTGCTGCACCCTTTCGACCTCCCCTCGGTTGCCGAATATAGGCAGCGTCTGGGCTCAGGTCCGCCTTTAATGATCCAGAGCTTCGCCCGCCCCACGCCCCTGATGGCCGCCTCGCGTCCCCTCCGGCTGATCGGCAGCTTCGGCGCCTCAACCCTGCTGCTGGCGGGCTGCAGCGGCCCCCTGCGATTCCCCGGCAGCCGCCCGCCCGCCGAGCGGGCCCGGATCAGCGATGCCCCCCAGGCGGTGCCGTTCAAGCCCGCCGGCAACGTGATCGTGGAGGCGGTCGAGAAGGTGGGACCGTCAGTGGTGCGGATCGACACCGTGAAGCGCATGGTCAACCCCCTCGGCGGCGTTCTGGGGGGTGGTCCGGCGATCCAGCAGCAGCAGGGCCAGGGTTCGGGCTTCATCACCCGCTCCGACGGCGTGGTGCTCACCAATGCCCACGTGGTGGAGGGCTCCACCGATGTAACCGTGACCCTGCCGGATGGCCGCAGCTTCAGTGGCAAGGTGCTGGGCGGCGACCCCCTCACCGATGTGGCGGTGGTGAAGCTGGTGGCCTCGAAGCTGCCGGTGGCGCCGCTGGGGGATTCGGCCAAGGTGAAACCGGGCGAATGGGCGATCGCCATCGGCAACCCCCTCGGCCTCGACAACACCGTGACCGCCGGGATCATCAGCGCCATCCAACGGACCAATGCCCTCGGGGAGGGCCAGCGGGTGCCCTACCTCCAGACCGATGCGGCGGTGAACCCCGGCAACAGCGGCGGCCCACTGATCAACGACCGCGGCGAGGTGATCGGCATCAACACCGCCATCCGCCAGGCCCCCGGCGCCGGCCTGAGCTTCGCGATCCCGATCAACACGGCCCGCCAGATCGCGGCCCAGATCCTCGACCGGGGCTACGCCAGCCACCCTTACATCGGCGTGCGACTGCAGGCGCTCACCCCCCAGCTGGCCCGCGAGATCAACGGCGCCACCGATGCCTGCCAGCTGCCGGAGGTGAACGGCGTGGTGGTGGTGGAGGTGATGGAGGGGAGCCCGGCTGCCCAGGGGGGCCTCAAGGCCTGCGACCTGATCGAACGTGTCGGCCGCGAGGCGGTCGACAATGCCTCGGAGGTGCAGCTGGCGGTCGACCGGGGACGGGTGGGCGAAGCGCTCAGCCTGGGGGTGCGGCGCCGCGATCAGCGGCTCGAGATCAGCGTGCGCCCCGCCGAGCTGCCCAAGCCCCGGTGAGCCCGGCCCCGAGCCGCAGCAGGCTGGTGATCCTGGCCCGCTGGCCGGCCCCGGGGCGCTGCAAACGCCGCCTGGCCGCGGTCCTGGGCGATGGCCGAGCCGCGGCCGTCCAGGCCCACCTCACCGCCCATGTGCTGGGCACCGCCCGGCACGTCTGCGCTGGGCGGGCCGAACTCCTGCTGGCCACCAGTGGCCTGGGGCCGGCCGCGGCAGCCCGCTGGGGGAGGGGGCTGGGGGCCGACCGGGTGACCCTCCAGGGGGAGGGGTCGCTCGGGTTGCGGCTGCAGCGCCAGGTGGTGCGCGCCCGGCGGGAGGGCATCCGCCAGCTGGTGTTGATCGGCAGCGACCTGCCGGAGCTGGCTGCGGCGGATCTGGAGGCGGCCTTCAACGCCCTGGAGTCGCGCAGTCCCCTCGTACTGGGACCGGCCAGCGACGGCGGCTACTGGTTGCTGGGGCTGGGCTGGCCGGGGTCCCACCGCCAGAGCGAAGCTCCCGGCCGGCGGGTGGCGCCATCGGCCCCGCGGCTGTTCGCCGGATCCGGCGGGGCCATCGCCTGGGGCAGTGCCCGGGTGGCGGAGCAGACCCTGGCGGCGGCGGCCCAGGAGGGCCTCACCGCCACCCTGCTGGCGCAGCGCTCCGATCTGGACCGGCCGGCCGACCTGCGGCGCTGGCGATGAAACCCTGCCTGAGCGTGGTGATCGTGGCCCGCAACGAGGCGGCCCGGCTGCCCTCGCTGCTGGCCGACCTGGCCGGGGCGGCGGACGGCCTGCACGAGCTGGTGGTGGTGGATGGCAGCAGCAGCGATGGCACCCCGGTCCTGGCCCAGCTGGCGGGTGCCCGGGTGATCCACGGCCAGGGGGGCCGCGGCGGTCAGCTGGCCGCCGGCGTGGCCGCCACCGAAGGGACCTGGCTGCTGCTTCTCCATGCCGATACCCGGCTGCCGCTGGGCTGGCGGGCGATGGTGGAGCGGGCCATGGCCGGAAGCGAGAGGCGGGCCTGGGCCTTCCGGCTGGGGATCGAGGGCGGCGGAGCGGCCCTGCGGCTGGTGGAGGCCCTGGTGGAGCTGCGCAGCCGCTGGCGCCAGCTGCCCTACGGCGACCAGGGCCTGCTGATCGCCCGCAGCTGGCTGGCCGCGGCAGGTGGCATCCGGCCGATCCCGCTGATGGAGGACCTCGATCTGGTGCTGCGGCTGCGGCGCCGCGGACCGGTGGAGGTGCTGCCGGCCAGGCTGGTGGTGAGCGGCCGGCGCTGGCGGGAACGGGGGGTGATCGGCACGGCTCTGGCCAACCTGCGGCTACGGCGGGCCTGGCGGCGTGGGGAGAGTCCCGTGCGACTGGCTGCCCGTTACAGCCGCGGACCAGGGGCCTGAGCCAGGGCAGGGGCAACACCGGAAACCGGCGAGCTCAGCAGGCTCAGGGGGCGTACCAGAAGGCGCAGCGGCGCTGCAGGGGCTCCAGTTCCCAGCCCTGGGCCTCGTAGAACCCCACCACGTGGGGATCGGCGAACAGGCTCACCCGGTCGACCCCCATGGCCTCGAGTTCAGCGATCACGAAGTCCATCAGCTGCTTGCCCAGGCCGGCCCCCTGATACAGGGGGTGCACCGCCACATCCCACACCGTGGCATCCACCACCCCGTCGCCGGTGCAGCGGGCGAAGCCCACCAGCCGCGGCAGGCGGCTGTCGTGCCGCCACAGCCCCACGCAGAGCAGGCTGTGCTGCAGCGCCTTGCGCACCCGCCGCAAGGGCCGGCGGCTCCAGCCGACGGCATCGCAGAGCTGCTCCAGTTCGATGAGATCGATGGCGCGATCGAAGCTGAGCACCAGCGCCAGCTGGGGATTGGGGGTGGGACAGAGGCGATGGCGCTCCCCATAGAGGCTCAGCAGCTGCTCGGGGCTGGGGTGGGGCACCAGGTCCGGCACAGGGTGGGCAACGCAGTCTGACGATCCTGCCGGAGCGGGGCCGATCTGGGGCAGGGTGGAGGTTCGCCGCGTCGGCCCGTGAATCAGGTCGTGGATCAGGAGCCAGCCCAGCCACCTGGCGGTGATCTGCTGGTGGTGGCCCTGCACGGCTGGCTGCTCTCGGGCCGGCTGTGGGAGCCGCTGCAGCCGCTTCTTCCCCCCAGCCTGGAGCTGTGGTGCCCGGACCTGCCGGGGTTCGGCCACGAACCGCGCCCCCGGGGGCTGGCCCCCAGCCTGGCCAGCTACGGCCGCTGGCTCGCCGCGGCGGTGGAGCAGCGAGCGGCCGGCCGCGGCGTGGTGCTGATGGGCCATTCCCTCGGCGGCAGCGTGGCGATCCACGCCGCCCCCCTGCTGGGGGAGCGGCTGCGGGGTCTGGTGCAGGTGGCCGCGGGAGGAGGCGTGTACCAGCCGCGGCCCTTCGCCCGGGTGCGGCAGGGGGGCGCCGCCTTCGTGCGGTTCCGGCCCACCTGGCTGGGATCCCTGCCGGCCCTGGCTCCCTGGCGCAGCCCACTGCTGGCGGACCCCCGGGCCGCCCGGGGGCTGCTGGCCTGCAGCACCAACCGCGGTGCAGTGGCCCAGCTGCCCCGGCTGGCGGCGGAGCTCACGGTGCCGAGCCTGTGGATCGCCGGCAGCCGCGACACGGTGATGGAACCCCGCTACGTGCGCCACCTGGCCGGCTACTGCCACGGCCACCGCTTCGAACTGCTGGAGGGGGCAGGCCATCTGCCGATGCGCACCACGCCGCAGCGGCTGGCCGCTCTGATCGGCAGCTGGCTGCAGGAGGAGGGAATCCTGGAGTGCGCTGCTGACGCCCCAGCAGGCCCGCCCGAGCCAACCGCAGCGACCAGCAACTGATCAGCCTGCGGGGCACGAGCTAGAGGGTGGCCAGCCCCTTCTCCTGAAGCTCCGCCAGCTGGGCGTAGAGGCCGCCGGCGGCCCGGAGCTGGCGATGGGTGCCCTGCTCCACCAGCCGGCCCCGGCGCAGCACCAGAATCCGGTCGGAGGCCTCCACCGTGGCGAGGCGGTGGGCGATCACGATCGCGGTGCGGCCCTGCAGCAGAGACTGGAGATCACGCTGGAGGGTGGCCTCGGTGGAGGGGTCGAGGAAGGCGGTGGCCTCATCCATCACCAGCACGGCGGGATCGCGGATCGCCACCCGGGCCACCGCCAGCAACTGGCGCTCGCCGGAGGAGAGGTTGGCGCCCCGTTCCCGCAGTTCGGTGGCCAGGCCCGCCTCGAGCCGGCCGAGCAAGGGCTGGAGACCCAGGTCGCGGCAGAGGGCCTCGAGCTCCCGATCGCTGAGGTCGGCGTCGAGGCGAAGGTTGTCGGCCACATTGCCACTGAACAGGAAGGTGTCCTGCAGGACCACCCCGAGGCGGCGCCGCAGCAGGGCCTGGGGCAGCTCCCGAATATCGACCCCATCCAGCAGGATCCGGCCCTGCTGGGGTTCGTAGAGACGGCAGAGCAGGCGAATGATCGTGGTCTTGCCCGAGCCGGTGGGCCCCACGATCGCCACGTGCTCCCCCGGCGCAATGCGGAAGGAGAGGTCCTCGAGGATCGGATCATCGGGGCGGTAGGCGAAGCTCACCTGCTCAAACACCACCTCGCCCGGCCCCTCACGGCTGGCGATGGCGCGCTGGGCGGCCTGGCCCCGCTGGGCCACAGGGAGGTCGGCGATCTCGATCGGCTGCTCGAGCAGCTCACCGATCCGCTCCACCGCCGTCAGGCCCCCCTGGATCTGGGTGAAGCGCTCAGCCAGCTGGCGCAGCGGATCGAAGAGGCGTTGGGAGAAGAGGATGAAGGTGGTGAGGGTGCCCAGGCCCATGGCGCCGCCGTCGACCATGGCACCGCCGAGGGCCAGCACCACGGCCACGGCCGCCACAGCCACCCATTCGATCCAGGCGGAGATGGCACTGTCGTAGATGATCGTGCCGGTCACCGCTTGGCGGTACAACGCCGTCGTGGCGGCGAAGCGTTCACTGTTCACGGCCTCGCGGCGGAACATCTGGACCACCTCCAGCCCCTGGAGGTTTTCCTGAAGGTCCGCGTTGAGCTGGCCCAACTCTTCCCGCACCCGGTAGTTGGCGCGGCGGTAGCGGGCCTGGAGCCAGAGGATCACCGCGGTGACCGGCACTTGAACCAGCAGCAGGAGCAGGCCGAGGCGCCATTCGATCATCAGCATCGTGACCGCGATCACCACCAGGCTCACCAGGTCGGCGAGCACCCCCACCGCGCCGCTGCCGAACACCTCGGCCAGGGCATCGACGTCACTGGTGAGGCGGGTGAGCAGCTTGCCCACCGGCGTGCGGTCGTGGAAGCGCAGCGAGAGGCCGAGGGCATGGCGGAACAGGTCGGCCCGGATCCGGGCGGTGAGCCGCTGGCCCACCACCTGCACGTTGAAGCTCTGGGTGCCCTGCAGGGCCAGCCGCAGCAGCACCGCCACCAGCAGCAGCCCCACCAGCAGCCGCAGGGCCACGGGCACCGGCAGGGAGGCCAGCACGGGCAGGCGGGCCTCATGGCGCAGCACCGCGATCGCCTGGCCCACCAGCAGGGGCTGGATCGCCCCGGCCAGGGCCAGGGGGATGAGCATCAGCAACGACAGCACGAGGCGGCGCCGATCGCGGCCCAGATAGGGGAGCAGCCGCCGCAGCCGTTGACGGTCGAGGGAGGGCATCAGGCGGGAACCGCCGCGCCCGAGATGGCGCGGATCCGCTCCACGATCGCCTGGAGGGGCCCGTGATCGAGCCGCAGCGAAAGGGGATGGCCCACAAGCCGGGCGGTGCTGTGGAACAGATCCTCGATGGCGATCAGGCCGTTCTCCTGCAGGGTGCGGCCGGTGGCCACCAGATCCACGATCGCCTCGCTCATGCCGGTGATCGGACCGAGTTCCACCGAGCCGGCCAGGTGGATCACCTCCACCGGCAGATCCAGCGCCTCGAAATGGGCCTCGGCGCAGCGGGTGAACTTGCTGGCGATGCGGCAGTGGGCCGGCAGGTCGGCAGCCCGGCGGTAGGGGCTGCTGGCCTTCACCGCCACGCTCATGCGGCAGCCGCCGAAGCCCAGGTCCACCAACTGAGCCACCGGCAGCTGGTGCTCCAGCAGCACATCGAGACCCACCACCCCAAGCTGGGCCTGGCCGTAGGCCACATAGACCGGCACGTCGGCGTTGCGGACCAGCAGGGCGCGGGCGCTGCCGCAGGCGCTGGGCACCATCAGCTGGCGGTTGGCCGGATCGAGGATCGCGCTGAAATCGAGGCCGGCGGCGGCGAAGCTGGCCACCGAATCCTTCAGCAGCGCCCCCTTGGCCAGGGCCACGGTGAGGGGTTGTGCGGGGAGGGATCCGGCCGGTCCGAAGGGTTCAGGGAGCGGTGCGGCGGCTTGGGTCATGGGCTGCCCGGCAGCGGGGATCATGGGGGTAAGCCGCAGGATGGACTTTAACGATGCAGCCAGCGCCACAGCGACCGGACCCGACCACCCCTCCCCTGGCGAGCCCGCCCAGCTCGGCATCGGCTGAAGCACGGGACGCCCAGCCCGATGCCGCGGGCACCAAGGCTGGACCTGGAGCCGAGATCGCGGCGAAGGGGAATGGGGAGGTGGCGGCAGGGGCAACGGAGCCGGAAACGGTGGCGCTGATTCCGGTGCTGGACGACAACTACGTGTTCGTGCTGGTGCGGGGCCGGCGGGCGGCGGTGGTGGACCCGGCCGTGGCGCCGCCGGTGCGGGACTGGTTGCTGCAGCGGGGGCTGGAGCTGGAGGCCGTGCTCCAGACCCACCACCACAGCGACCACATCGGCGGCACCCCGGATCTGCTGCGAACCTGGCCCGGCGCCGCGGTGATCGCCGCCGCCGATGACCGGGCCCGCATCCCCTTCCAGACCAAGGGCGTGCGCCATGGCGAGCGGATCACCGTGCTGGGACGCCCCCTGGAGGTGATCGGGGTGCCGGGCCACACCGCCCATCACATCGCCTTCCACCGGCCGCCCCAGGACGGCAGCGAAGGCGGTGACCTGTTCTGCGGCGACACCCTCTTCGCCGGTGGCTGCGGCCGGTTGTTCGAGGGCAGCCCCGCTCAGATGCACGAGTCCCTGCGGCGGCTGGCCGCCCTGCCGGAGGCCACCCGGGTGTGGTGCGCCCACGAGTACACCGCCACCAACCTGGCCTGGGCCCACGCCATGGCACCGGCCGATGCGGCGATCGCGGCGCGGCTGGAGGCCGTGCGGGCCGCCCGGGCCGCCGGTGAACCCACCATCCCGAGCCGCATCGGGCTGGAGAAGGCCACCAACCTCTTTGTGCGGGCGGCCGATGCCGAAGGCCTGGCGGCCCTGCGGCTGAGCCGCAATGGCTGGCGGAGCTGAGCCCCGGCGGATGGGGGCTCAGCCGGGCGGCATGCCGCCGCTGCTGCGGGACCGCCAGCCCAGACGCCCCCAGAACCCGGGCTCTGGGAGGGTCTGGGGGGAAGGATCGGGCGGCGGCAGGGGATCGTCGCTGCTGCATTGCGCCCGCAGGTAGGCCTCGGCCTGCTCCAGGCTGAGGGGCCGGGCGAAGTAATAGCCCTGGCCGCTCAGGAAGCCGGAATGGCGCAGCCAGTCGCGCTGCATCACGGTCTCCACCCCCTCGGCGGTGGCGGCCAGGCCCATGTCGGTGGCGAGGGTGTTCATCGTGCGCAGCAACTGGTTGCTCGGCGCCAGACCATCGTTGAGCCGCTCCACGAAGCTGCGGTCGATCTTGAAGGCCTGGATCGGCAGGCTGTCGAGCCGGGCCAAGGAGGAATAGCCGGTGCCGAAGTCGTCGATGGCGATGCCCACCTTGAGCACCGCCAGCCGGGCGAGGAAGGCATCGAGGCCCTGGTTGCTCTCCTGCAGCGCCTCCTCGAGGAGTTCCACCTGCAGCTGCCAGAACGGCGGCAGAGGATGGGCTTCGATCAGATCCAGCAACCGCTGGCGCAGCTCGGCGCTGTCCAGCAGCTGGGCCGAGAGGTTCACACTCATCAGCAGGGGGCCCACCACGGCGGCGCCGGCGGCAGCGACCAGGGCGGGCAGGGCCGCCAGCACCTGGGTGATCACCACCAGATCCAGTTCGCCGGTGAGGCCGATCTGGCGCGCCACCGGCAGGAACTCTGACGGGGCGTGATACTGCCCGTCCTGGTCACGCCAGCGGGCCAGGGCCTCGAACCCGAGGGGCCGGCCGTTGATCAGGTCCACAATCGGCTGGAAGAAGGGAACCAGTCCCCCCTGCTGCAGCGCCTCGCGGAAGCGGCTCTGGCGGGCGAAGTCCTCCCGCACCTGGCGGCGCATCGACGCGTCGACCAGCCGGAAACCGGCGCCACCCCCCGAGGCGGCCAACCGCCGGGCCACCCCCACCTCCGAGAGCAGGGCGGCGGCACTGGAGAAGCTGCCATCCACCTGGGCAGCCCCCACGGCCACCGCCAGCGGCAGGGAGTGGGAGGCGATCCGGTACGGCGCCGACACGGCCTTCACCAGCTCAGCGGCAAGGGCCACCAGGGCGTTGGCATCGGCGAGCCGGGGCACCAGCAGCAGAAACTCCTCTTCGCCGTAGCGGCAGAAGCTGCCTTGGCGGGGAAGGATGGCGGTGATCCGGTCGGCCACGGCCGCCATCAAGGCAGCCAGCCCCTCCATGCCCACGGTGGCGGCGAACCGGTCCACATCGCGGCAATCGAGGCGAAGCAGGGCGAAGCCTTCGGCGGCCCGCAGGCTGAAGAGGGCCTCAAGACCCTGCAGACACACCGAGGATTCCAGCAGGCGAGGGCCTACCGCGCCCTGCAGCAGCCCCGCTTCCTCCGCCACCCTGGCGGGATCCGGCCCGGCCTGTCCCCGCAGGCGCTGCCGCCGCTGCCGGCGCAGCTCCCGGGCCAGCTCCTGTCGCTCCTGGCCCAGCGCCTCGACGTCGGCCAGGTCCCGCAGCGCCACGAGCGTGGTGGTGGAGGGGGCGCCGGGCTCGAAATCGATGGCGCACAGGCAGCCCAGCACCCGGCCCGAGACCGCCCGGATCGGGACGCCGAGCAGCCGCCGGATCCAGGGGCTCCGCACCACGGCGGGATGGTGGCGGAGGGTCGGATCCTCGAGGGCATCGGCCACGATCCAGGGCTGCTCCAGGAGCAGGGTCTGGAGGGCCAGGGCCTTCACCGCGCCGGCCCCCTCGGACCCTTCGAGCCCGTGGAGGGTGCACTGCCAGCCCCCGGCGCCATCGGCCAGGGCCACCAGGGCCGCCGCCGTACCGGCCTGCAGGGCCACCCGCTCGGCCAGGTCGGCGGCGGGGCCGCCGGCTCCCGCCGCACTGGATCGAGCAACTCCGGAACGGGTCATCGGGGCGAACGCGGGATCGGCGGGCTTCCTGGGGCGGGTCCGGCGGGCCGCAGGGGCAGGGCCTGGGGAAACAGGATCGGCTCGGCATCGGGGGCCAGCGCCAGCCTGGCGCACTGTCCCCGGGTCAGATCGACGGCCAGGGGCAGACGCACCCGCAGGCGCCGGCCGCCCAGATCCACCAGGTAGAGCCAGTCGCGGCCAAGGAACTCGCGGCCCAGCACCTGCCCATCGGCCTCCTCGGCGGCGGGATCGGCCCCAGGCCGTGAGCCAGCAGAGGTGGGCACAACCGTGAGGTCCGTGGGGCGCAGCAGCACCTCCGCCTCGCCGGGCAGGCCCCCGCCCGGCGCTGCCGGAGGAAGGTCCGCGACAGACCCTGGCGGGAGCGGGACGTCGCCGGAGCAGGCCACCAGATCCCCCACAGGGCTCTGCCAACGCCCCTCCCGCCAGCGGACCGGCAAGGCATGGGCCTGCAGCACGAAGCGGGCCACGAAGGCGGTGGCGGGCCGCCGCACCAGCTCCAGGGGTGGGGCGCACTGCTGCAGGACGCCCTGGTGGAGCACCGCCACCCGATCGCACACCGCCAGGGCCTCCTCGGGATCGTGGGTCACCAGCAGTCCCCCGGTGCCGCAGCGCTCCAGCAGCTCGGGGAGCTCGCTGCGCAGCCGCAGCCGCACCTCCACATCGAGGTTGGAGAAGGGTTCATCGAGCAGCACCACCGCTGGACCGGGGGCCAGGGCGCGAGCCAGGGCCAGCCGCTGCCGCTGGCCACCGGAGAGCTCATGGGGGTAACGGCGCTCCAGGCCCTGGAGGCCGAGCAGCTCGAGCAGCCAGGCAGCCCGGGCCCGGTCCTGGCCTGGCCGCAGCCCGAAACAGGTGTTGGCCCAGGCGTCGAGGTGAGGAAAGAGGGCGTAGTCCTGGAACACCATCCCCACCCCGCGCCGCTCCGGGGCCAGACAGCGGTGGGGATCAGCCACGGTGTGGCCATCGATGCGGATCACACCGCGGGCAGGCCGCTCGAAGCCGGCGATCAAACGCAGCAAGGTGGTCTTGCCACAGCCGGAAGGCCCCAGCAGACCCACCAGTTCGCCGGCCGCCAGGTTGAGATCAACCCCCTGCAGGGTCCAGGCGGCGCCATCGGAGAAGCGATGCCAAACGCCTTCTAGCGCCACCTTCGGAGTGCCAGAGGGCCCGGACTCCAGATCGCCGGGGCGGTCGATGTCCTCCCCAGGAGCGTTCGGCCTCACCGCCGCAGACGCTCCGGCCGCCGGGGCCTGGCTGGCTGGAACACCCTCGGGCCAGGCATGGGAATCGGCAGGGATGATCGGCGGACGCCATAAGCTCAGGTCCCATTCTCCACAAGGCCCCCGCCGTGCAGCAGGCCATCAACACCAGCGCGGCTCCCGCCCCGGTGGGTCCCTACAACCAGGCGGTGGCGGCCGGCGGGCTGCTCTGGTGCTCCGGCCAGATCGCGCTTGATCCCGCCACAGGAGTGCTGGTGGGCGAAGGCGATGTGGAGGCGGAGACCCGCCAGGTGCTCGCCAACCTCACGGCAGTGCTCAGGGCCGCCGGGGTGGGGCCCGCCCAGGTGGTGCGCACCACGGTGTATCTGGTGGACCTGGCCGATTTCGTGCGGGTCAACACGCTCTATGCCGCCACCTTCGATGGGGGCATCGCCCCGGCCCGGGCCTGCGTGCAGGTGGCGGCCCTGCCGAAGGGTGCCCGGGTGGAGATCGATGCCGTGGCCCTGCTCCCCTGAGCCGGGTTGCCACCGTGGCCGTTCATTCGGTCCGAATGCGGCGGAAGGTGAGATTGAAGCGCTCCTGCTGCAGCCGCAGCCGCTGCGGCAGGGCGTGATGCCAGTGCATCTGGGTGGGAGCCTCCATCAGCAGCAGATCGCCATCGGCCAGCTCCAGGCCGAAGGGTTCGAGCGCCGGGTCGGCCGGCTGACCGCGCCGCGGCGGCCGGGGCCGAAAGCGCAGGGTGCGGGAAGCTCCGAGGCTGAGGGAGGCGATCGGGTGGTCGGCCTCCAGCTCCGGTTCGTCGTCGGCGTGCCAGCCCATCCGGTCGACGCCGCTGCGGTAGCGGTTGAGCAGCAGGCTGTTGAAGTCGAGTCCGAGGCGCCGCCGCAGTTGCTCCCGCAGGGCCGCCAGGGAAGGGGTCCAGGGAGCGGCCCCATGGCAGAGGCCGCTGTAGCGGTAGGAGCAGCCGGGATCGGCATACCAGGCCACCAGGCGGGGCACAGGGTGGACCCGTCCGAAGACCCTCACCTCGGGCTGCTCCCAGGGGATCGCCGTCTCCAGATGCCGCTGCAGGGCCTGGCGCTCATCGTCCCCCAGCCACCGGGGCCCGTGGAGCAGGGCCAGGCCCGGTCTGCGGATGGCCATGGCGCCGTTGATACCCGTGGCAGCGGCGATGGCCGTGGCCGCGGGAAGCTCCGCAGAGGGATCGGGCGGCGAGGCGGGCATCGAGGAACCGAACGGGAGCGGCCCTCCAGCATCGCTACCTTCGCCCACAGCCCGTCAGGCGCCGGGCTCGGCCTCGATCATGCGGAGGGCCTCAAGGTCGTGCACGAGCAGCCGGGCCAGCACGTGATGCAGATCGAGAGCCGTGAGTTCCCCGTCGGCACCCCACTTCAGGCTGGTGCTGCCGGGGGAATCGACGCCGGCATCGCAGGAGGGACGAAAGGGATCCGGGGGCAGGGGGAAGGAGGAGGAGACGTCCACGGCGGGGGCCTCATGTGTTGATTTCAACACTAGCGCGGCAGGGTCTCGGGGCCAAGGGTTCCGCAAGGTGATGCCAGCCGGCTTGGCTGGCAGGCCAACCTGCGCCAACCTGGGGGCACTGCAGCCAGCGGTCAGTCCCCCCCGGTGCCATGAACACCCCATTCGGCCACCGACTTCCCGAGGTGGTGGTGATGACGCCTTACCGCTTCGCGGAAGGCACCGAGGCGGTGCTGGCCGTGCAGCAACAGCGCACGGTGGTGCTCCACCTCGGCGCCATGGACACCCAGGAGGCCCAGCGCACGATCGATTTTGTCTCCGGCGGTGTCTACGCCATGGATGGCCAATCGGAGCGGCTCGGGGAGGCGGTGTTTCTGTTCGCCCCCTCCCTGGTCACGATCCAGCGGGATCGGGAACCCGAAACCGCCGCGGCCTGAATCCCGGCCAGAATCCCGCCTCCTGTTGGTGAATCGCGGATGGCCGAGGCCCTCCCTCTCCGCCTGGACCGGGCGGTGGTCCGCCTGCGCCGGCGCGCCCTGCTGCCGGTGCTGCTGCTGGCACTGGCCTGGACCCAGGAACTGGTGGACCAGCTGGCCTTCGGCGGCCGCTGGAACCTCCCCCTGGTGCACGGCGGTCCGGCCTGGGGCCTGCTCACGGCGCCCTTCAGCCACGCCGGCTTCGGCCACCTGATCAACAACTCGCTCTGGTTCCTGCCGCTCTCCTGGCTGGTGCTGATCCAGGGCCGCCGCGGCTACCTGGCGGTGTGGGTGGCGGTGCTCGCCCTGGAGATCCCCGTGTGGCTGCTCTGGCCGTCCGCCAGCCACGGCCTCTCCGGCGTGAACTACGGCCTGCTCGGCTACCTGCTGCTGGTGGGCTGGCTGGAGAAACGCCCCCTCTCGCTCCTGCTCTCAGCTGGCTGCCTGCTCGCCTACGGCGGCCTGCTGCCCGCCCTGCTGCCCTTCCTCAGCCCGCCGGGGGTGAGCTGGATCGGCCACGCCAGCGGCTTCGTGGCCGGCCTGGTGGCTGCACTGGCCGTCTACCGGGAGTGAAGCCGGCCGCTACAGTCCGTCTGACGGGGCGTGGCGCAGCTTGGTAGCGCGGGTGCTTTGGGAGCACTAGGTCGCAGGTTCGAATCCTGTCGCCCCGATTGACTTTTCAGGGATTGGCTTCAGAGGCTGCAAGAGGAAGGCCTTTTCACGACCCGCCCCACCCCCCACTTCCCCAGCCGCAGCCGGGGATGCGGGCGCCCAGCCAGCAGCGGGCGCAGCCGCCAGGGTCGCGAGGGATGGGCGGCGCTGAACACAGAAGGGGCCAGGGCCAGGCGGGTGATGGGTCGGGCATGGGCGTCAGTGGGGTTCCACAGAGGGTTCCGACGGGCGGAAAGGTCCACTTAGCAGCAGCAATTCCCGATTCAAGACGCCACGATGGTTCCGCTGGTAACCTCCCGTTCTTAAGGGTGCAGCTTGTGATGGCATGTCGTCTCCCACGCACAGCTTTTCTATGGGCATCTCTTCTGATTCTTTTGGCAACAGGTTGCCAGAAAAGCATCGACGCTGAAGCCGACAGATCAATCCAGGCTTTAAAGGTGTTGGCAATACCGGAGGCCCTCAACGACCCTCCATACAAGCTCATGTTTTGCATTGGCATACGTGATTCAGTTGCCGGACTAATCCTTCACAAGCTAAGGAATCGCGAGGGATCCCCAGAGTGGCTTAATCGCATGGCCAACTATTGTGGCATCGAAGAGTAAAAGCAGTAGCAGTCATAGTCACGCGTTGTTGACCGCAGCGATTCGCAGGCCACCCCATCGCCGTTCTTGTTCAGGTCGATTTGCCTTTGCCTCAGCAGCTCCTGGGCGCGGGCAAAGCTGCCGATCTGCCGGCAGGTGGGATTCCGTTCGCTGCAGCCGCCAGCCGGGGCCGGGGCGGGCGGGCGGACACCATCACGGCCGTCAACGGTGCTGCCACTCATGGGTCACCTTCCACCAGACCGCAGCAACGCCGTGTTGGCCCAGCGGGTGGCAGGCATTGACGGCGTCTATTTTCCCGAACAAGGCCTGTCAGCCGTATGCCGTTGAGGCCACTCCACCCACCATCAATCCGTCAGCAGTGGTATCCCTGCTGGAGGCGCCACCAACAGCTTGGCGCGCTCTTCGGCCAGTTGCTCTTTGAACTTGCGCCACTGGGGGGAAGCGATCAGCTCCTTGCTAAGGGCCAGACCTAGGCGCTGACTCGCCTCGACATCACTGGGGTAGTGCACACCGCAGTAGGCACGGGCATAGCCCCCCTGAAGGCCGACCGACACAAGCCGGTCACGACGTTCCGGCACGACATCGGCCAGCAGCAAGGCAGCGGTGGCAAACCAAGTGGCGTGGCCACTGGGATAGGACCAGGTCGTCTCCAGGGGCAGGCAGGCTTGAATATCCCCATAGCTCACGAACGGTCGAGGCCGGGCCACGGCATCTTTGATTTGATCCTTGAGGGTATCCACCCGCAAAAGGAATGCAGGTAATCCTTTGAACAAGGTGGGCGAGGTCTTGGCCAGGTCGGTTCCCATGGCGGCATCAAAGACACTCAGATTCCTGTTCAGGAAACGCCAGCTGTGCAGAACTCCCTCAGGGGTTCGGGTACGTTGGTTCCAGCGCAGGATGGCCAGGTCGTCGAGGGCTTGGCGACTCCCTGGAGTCGGCGGGTTGCCGATCAACGATCGGTAGGTGGCGGGACTGAGGTCCAGCCCTGCAGCAGGATCATTGGGCTGCGCCAGCGTCTGCGGCCCAAGCAGAACCGAGGTTGGCATCACCAATAAGGTGGTCAGCCAGATTCCTGCACGCATGATGACCATTGCTCATTCGAAATCAGTTTAGGACGTTCAGGTTAAGGATTAAGCGGGCAAGCAATGCTCACTGGACGCCACCAGTCACTGAAAAGTGTGAGAGCATTTTGGTTCTCAACCCAGGTTGGTCCTTGCTTTGTGTGCGGCTCGTGTGATGCCTGTGCAAAGCTGCCGGAACCAGCGGTGAAGAGATTGAGTGACCTCTCGGTATGCGAGGTCGATGGAGATCATCCGAGCCGCTACTCCGGCTCCACATCCACCTGGCCTGCCCCAGCGGTTGCGATCTGCCACCACCAACCGGGGCTCCGCCGATCCGAACGCCATGGACACCCATTCCATCCCGATTGGTCATGCGCCCGCCTCGCCCGCTTGACCACCTGAGGCTCTGCGAGGAAGCCAAGGGCGAGGCCACCACCCGCACCGTAAGCCTTCAGGAGAAGGCTCTGAGCACGAGTAAGCCTCAGAGCCCCAGTGACGTGGACCCCGGAAACGAGTCCAGGGTGAATGAGAGTCCTCAGCCGGCCAGACTGGGCCGGGGACTTCACCATGAAACGCACCAGGCACACTGCGGAGCAGATCATCCGCAAGCTCAAAACCGCCGAGCAGCTGATCGCCCAGGG
>JBILUS010000041.1:0-15740 GCA_044370835.1 Cyanobium sp.
CCGCGATGGATCCAGGGTAGGAGCAGCTTCCGAAGGTTGGCCCAAGGTGTCGAATCGCGCCGCCGCCATGTTCTGCCCAGAACTCTGCGGGGGCCGGTGGGCCAGCCGCCCAGCGACTACGGCAAAAAGCCCAGGATCTGCCCCACGATCTCGATCACCTGCTCCAGCTTGTCGGCCTCGAGGCGACCGAGGGGATGGGGTCGGGCGCCGCGGGCTTTCCAGTCGAACGACTTGATCTGATGACAGAGGACATAACTGTGGGCATCCGGCCGCTGAGGAATCGGCCCCAGATCGACCGCCAGGCTCGAGCCGCGGTTGTAGGCGGCTGAGGTCATCGCGCAGCCCACAACCAGGCCCACCGTCCTGTGGAAAGCTGCGGTGGAGAGCACCACAAAGGGATGGTGATCCTTCATCTCCCTGCCGGCCTGGGGGTTGTGGTCGATCCAGATCACATCGCCCCGATCGGGAAGCCAGGCCACTAGGGAGCGCTCCGGTGTCATTCGATGGCTTCGGCCCCGACGGGATCCCAGGCCATCGCCTCGGTGGCTTCGCCCTCCATGGGTGCGAAGACTGCCAAGCGCTCCGCCAGGGTCAGGCGCGGCTCCACCGGCCGGATCAGCACCCCCTCAGCCACAACCCTCAGCTCCACGGTCTGGTTGTCCTGGAGGCCCGCTTCGCGGGCGATCGCGGCCGGCAGCCGCACACCAAGGGAGTTTCCCCAGCGCCGAAGCGACTGACGGGGCCGCGGAGAAGCCACCATGGAACCCTCTTGTTGATCCACAAGTTTAAACACCCTGTTCAACCTCATGGTGCGCCACCAGTGCAAGGCACAACCGCCGCCGCTGACTAGATTCCAGCCACGCAATCCACCACAACCCGGGGCCCGATGGTGCTCGCCAATCCGACCGGCACCTGGACCGCCGCCGACGGCGCCGCCCTCTACGGCATCGACCGCTGGGGCGAGCCCTACTTCAGCGTCAGCGAACGCGGCCACGTGATGGTGCAGCCCCGCGGCGAGCGCGGCGGCTCGCTCGATCTGGTGGAGCTGGTGGGCGAGCTGCAGGGCCGCAACCTGGGCCTGCCGCTGCTGATCCGCTTCGACGACATCCTCGAAGACCGGCTCGAGCGGCTCCACGCAGCCTTCGAGCGCGCCATCGCCCAGTACGCCTACCGCGGCCGCTATCAGGGCGTGTTCCCGGTGAAGTGCAACCAGCAACGCCACGTGGTGGAGCAGCTGGTGGAGAGCGGCCGCCGCTGGCACTTCGGCCTGGAGGCCGGCAGCAAGGCCGAGCTGCTGATCGCCCTCTCGTTGCTCGACGACCCCGAGGCCCTGCTGATCTGCAACGGCTACAAGGACCGCCGCTACATCGAAACCGCGATCCTGGCCCGCCGCCTCGGCCGCCAGCCGGTGGTGGTGATCGAGCAGGCCGATGAGGTGGAGCGGATCATCGCCGCCAGCCGCGAGCTGGGGGCCGCTCCCTTCATCGGCATCCGCGCCAAGCTCTCCACCCGCAGCACCGGCCGCTGGGGCAGCTCGGTGGGCGAAGGAGCCAAGTTCGGCCTCTCGATCCCCGATCTGCTCGCCACGGTGGAGGCCCTGCGCGGCGCCGGCCTGTTGGCCGACCTGCGGCTGCTGCACTTCCACATCGGCAGCCAGATCAACGACATCGCCGTGCTCAAGGACGCCCTGCAGGAGGCCGGCCAGCTCTACGTGGAGCTCACCCGGCTGGGGGCGCCGATGGGCTTCCTCGATGTGGGCGGCGGCCTCGGCATCGATTACGACGGCAGCCGCACCGCCACCGCCGCCTCCACCAACTACTCCCTGCAGAACTACGCCAACGACGTGGTGGCCACCGTGCGGGAATGCTGCGAGCCCCACGGCGTGACCCTGCCCACCCTGGTGAGCGAGAGCGGCCGCGCCATCGCCAGCCATTTCTCGGTGCTGGTGTTCGATGTGCTCGGCGCCAGCCGAGCGCCGCTGGCGGTGCCGGAGCCCGGCGACGACGAGCCGCTGATCGTGCGCAACCTGCGCGACACCCTGGCCGGCATCAGCGGCGCCGAGGGCCTGCCGCCGGAGCGGCTGCAGGAAGCCTGGAACGATGCCCTCAAGTTCCGCACCGACGCCCTGGCCGCCTTCCGGCTGGGCTACATGAGCCTGCCTGAGCGGGCGATGGCCGAACAGCTCACCTCGGCCTGCAGCGCCACCATCGCCGCAAGGCTCGAACAACTGCCGCCCGGCACGCCGATCCCGGAGGAACTGGAGCGGCTGCGGGCCTCCCAATCCGGCACCTACTACGCCAATCTCTCGGTGTTCCGCTCCGCACCGGACACCTGGGCGATCGACCAGCTCTTCCCGGTGCTGCCCCTGCACCGTCTCGATGAACGGCCCACGCGGCTGGGCACCCTGGCGGACCTCACCTGCGATTCCGATGGCAAGCTGGCCCGCTTCATCGACCGCGGCCAGAGCAAACCCCTGCTCGAACTCCACGAGCTCAAGCCGGGCCAGCCCTACTGGATCGGCCTGTTCCTGGCCGGTGCCTACCAGGAGGTGATGGGCAACCTCCACAACCTCTTCGGCAGCACCAATGCCGTGAACATCCGGCTTACGGCCGGCGGGCGCTACAGCGTGGACCATGTGGTGCGGGGTGACACCAACGCCGAGGTGCTGCAGGCCATGGAGCACGACCCGGTGGATCTGCTGGAGCGGCTGCGGGTGGCCAGCGAAGCCGCCATCGACCGGGGCGACCTCGCCATTGGCGACGCCCGCCGCCTGATGGACCACCTCGAAGGCAGCCTGCGCCAGACCACCTACCTGCAGGGCTGAAGCAAGGCGCCGGAGCCGAAGCGCCAGAGTGCCCAGGCTGCAGGGCCTCAGTCCCCACACGGGGCAGGGTCACCACCCCCGGGTGCCGGCCCCTCCCGCAGCTCCCAGATTTCCAGCGGCTCCAGGCGGCCCTTCACCTGGACATCGCCCCAGCAGCGCCAATTCAGACCGTCATCCACACGGCCATCCGGGTAGAGCAGCGCAAAAGTGTGACCCGACACCAGGATCCGGCAGGTGCCTTCATGGCGGTCCTTCTCGAGGCTCTCGATCCGCGAGGCGCAGTTCACCGTATCGCCGATGATTGCGTACTCCAGCCGCTCGCTGCTGCCCATCGAACCGGCCAGCACCAGGCCGGAGTGCACCCCCAGCCGCATCCGCATGGCGGGCGCCCCCTCGGCGGCCAGTTGCAGGTTGAGCGACTCCATACCGGCGCGGATCTCCAGCAGGCTGGCAAGGGCGTCGCGGGCATCGGGCCCGGCCCCCGCGCTCACCGGAGCCCCGAACACCGCCATCATCCCGTCGCCGGTGAACTTGTTGACCATGCCGTTGCGGCGGGTGATCGCCGGCACGCAACAGGCCATGCCCCGGTTGATCCAGGCCAGCAGGGCCGCAGGCGTGAGGCTTTCGGACACGGTGGTGAAGTTGCGCAGGTCGGTGAAGACCACCGTGACCGGCAATTGGCGGCCTTCGAAGCGGCCATCGGCCAGGAGGGTGTCCCGCTGCTCCCACAGCTGACGGGCCACGGCCGGTGAGGTGGACTGGCCCAGCAGCTTCTCGATCTGCTGGCGCTGCTCCGAGCTGGCGGCTCCCCGCCGCAGCCAGGCGGCCACCGCCATCAGGGTGAGGCCCGCCAGCGGCAGGGAGGTGCCGATCCACACCCGGCCCAACAGCAGCAGCGCAAAGCTCAGGCCCCCCAACGTGAGCAACGTGAGCAGCACCGCCACCAGCGAACGGCGCAGGGAGCCGCGCCCCTCCCCGAGCGCCAGGCCGAGCAGCAGGGCGAGCGGAAGCAACAGCAGCTCGGCCCAGCCCGGCAGCACCCGGATGCTCCGATCGCCGTGGTCGAGGCGATCCAGCAGGGCCAACACCCGATGGCCATGCACCTCCACCCCGGGCATCTGGTACTGGCTGGCCCCCTGCCGGAAGCGGCTCTGGGGCACCGGGAAGAGATCGCGCAGGCTCGCGGCCGTGCTGCCGATCAGCACGATGCGGCCGTTGATCCCCTCGGGAGGCACGCTGCCGTTGAGCAGCTGGGAGAGCGACCAGGTGGGCAGGCTGCCGGGCTGGCGGAAGGGCAGCATCTGCTGGTAACCAGCGGCATCGACCCGGTCGTAACCGCCGGAGTAGGGCTGCAGCCAGAACCCCGGCAGGCGGCCCTGCTCCACGGCCCTGGGCAGCCCGGGAAGGCCGCGGGCTAGCTGCACCAGCCGCAGCGGCAGGGCCACGGTGGCTGCATCCTGCCCCCCCACATGGACCAGATCACGGCGGAGCACCCCATCGGCATCCACCACCAGGTCGTTGAAGGCACGCCGGGCGGTGGGGGTGCCGGGAATCGGCTGGATCGCCTCGGCCACGTTGAAGATCGAGACCAGCCGCGGATTGCTGCGGGCAGCCTCGCGGAGGCAGTTCTGCCTGGGGCCCACGCCCCGGTCGCGGTAGAGGTCCAGACCGATCGCCGCCGCCCCATCGGCGCTGAGGCGTTCGATCGCCCGGCAGATCAGCTGGTCATCGAGGGGCCAGCCGTAGGCGGCGATGTCGAGCTCGCCGATGCCGATCAGGCCAACCGGCGCCGGCCGCGGCGTGGGCCAGGGCCGCAACCAGGTGGCCAGGTCGTAGAGCTGCAGGTCCACCGCCTCGGCCACCAGGCTCTGGCGCACCCCCAGCAGCAACAGGGCCGCAGCGGCGTAGGGCACCAGAGCCTGGGCCCGGCGGCGCAGGGCACGGAGGCCGGGGCGGCCGGGGCGCTGCGGCGGGCTGGAGGCTTTCGCCATCACGCCGGTTCCGTCCCACAGGGCAGGACACCACCACCAGACCGATCCACTGCAGCGCCATCCATCGCCTGGCCTCCACGCTGACGGCCTGCAACGGTTTGGTCAACAGGGCCGGGGCCCGTGGCGGCAGCCGGCACCCTCGGTACAGTGCGCACCGGGACAGCGATCGAAACAAGGGAGTGCAATCGATGGCCCTGTTGGGATTCGCCGGGTTCTCGCTGTTTCTGGTGCTCTGCTTCGGCCACTGTCTCTGCGACTACCCGCTCCAGACCGACAAGCTGGCCATCGGCAAGTGTCCCGGCTCCGCCGTTGAAGGCATGGCCTGGCCCTACTGGTTGGCGGGCCATGCCGGCACCCACGCCTTGGCCGTGGCCTTGATCAGCGGCAACGCCTGGCTGGGCCTGGCGGAATTCGGTGCCCATGCCCTGATCGACTGGTGCAAATGCCGGGGCGTCTTCAACCTCGCCACCGATCAGGCCCTGCACATCGGCTGCAAGGGCCTCTGGACGGTGCTCGCCTGACTCAGGGGCAGCGCACGGGCAGCCGCTCGGGCCAGTCGGTGCGCACCAGATCCTCCAGAGCGAAACGGCGGGCCAGCTCAGCCGTGGCCACGGTGCCGCCGCAGGCCTGGCGCAGGCTCTGCAGGGCGGCCTGCACCTTCTCATCCTCCGCGGTGCCGCCAGGCACCAGCAGGCTGAGGGCGGGCGGTGCGGCGGATTCCACGAAGCTGAGCGGGTCGGCCGCGGCCGCGGCGCCGGCGGCGGCGGGATCGCTGCACACATAAGACGACTCCCACACCGTGGGGGCCTGGACCCCGGCGAGCGGCAGCAGGGTGATGCCGGCGGGGCTGGCGGGCAGGGTGCGCTGCAGCAGCGGCGTCACCGAACGGTCCGGAGCCCCCCCACGGCCCAGGGGGCGCAGCTCCACGGCCAGGGGCCGCGGGCTGGGGGAAGGGCCCAGAAGCAGGCCGATGCCGGCGCTGCCCGGAGCAAGAACGCTGCTGGGGGGCACCAGGTTCACGATCAGCCGGGCGGCGCACTCGCCCCGGGTGGCCCCGCCGATGCGCCGGCCGGGGAAGGTGCTGCGCAGGTTCTGCTGGGCCAGCACAGCCGGGCTGGTGGCCGCGAGGGCCAGCAGGAGCCCCGCCAGGCCCCCTGCCAGGACCAGGCGGCGGCGGATGAGCCGTGGCTGGAACGAACGGCGGCGGCTGGGGGCCGCGGGGACCGCAACCACACGTTGGCGATGCAAAGAAGCCATCGGGGCAAAAGCACGCTGTTCCAGCCTGGCGGATCGGCCCCGAAAAAACCACGGGCCGCGGCCGCCGCGAACCGGCCACCCGGTGTGGGAAGTTACCCCCCGCTGCAGACCAAAGGGCCAGGCTGCCGCACAATCGCGCCCAGTGCCTGCTCCCCATGGTTCCTCTGCTGGCCCAGTTCGTGGCGCCGCCCGTGCAGAACGGACCGGTGCGGCTGCCCGAAACAGCGCCACTGGACCGCAGGCCCCCGCCTGAGAGCGGCGCCCCCCCGGCGCTGGAGCTCCCCCCCGCCGGCCCGCCCGGCGAAGCGGCGCCGTCCCCCGGGGCTCCAACCCCGGGGCCCCTGCCGCTCCAGCCAGCCGAGCCGCCGCGGATCGAAGGCCTAAGCCGCTACGGCGCCGCGGAACGCCAGCGGATCCTGGCGCCCTGTCTGCGCATCGCCGATCCGGCCCAGCGGCTTCAGGCCTGCGCCGCCGCCCTCACCGCCCGGCTGGTGAGCGACGGCTACGTGAACAGCCGGGTCTACGTGCAGCCCACCCCTGCCCCGGGCGTGCTGCAGGTGGTGGAGGGGCGGCTGGTGGAGATCCGGGTGGAAGGACCCGATGGGCGCCTCAACCGCCAGGTGCGGCGGCTGATCCAACCCCTGGTAGGCCAGGTGCTGCATGTGCCCAGCGTCGAGTTGAACCTGCAGCGTTTGCGCAACCTGCCGGCGATCGGCAGTGTGCGGGGGTCCCTCTCCCGGCTGGGCAGCGATGTCGCCCAGGCGGTGTTCACGCTGCGGGTGCAGCCCGGCAGCCAGCCCTGGCACGGCGACCTCTCCCTTCGCAATGACGGCACCAACGGCTCCGGCGAAGCCCGGGCCGTGGGCACCCTGGTGAAGGGCGACCTGCTCACCCGGGGCGACACGCTGCTGCTCTACGGCGAACTCGACGGCAGCGACGCCCCGGCCCTGGGGGCCGCGATCGGCTCGATCAGCTACACCCTCCCCCTGAACGACCAGCTCAACCTCACCGGCGCCTTCGGCAGCAGCCGGCGCAACCTGATCGAGCTGCCCGATCCCGCCGACGGCCTCTCCACCAACCAGATCCAGGGGCTGGGCCAGCTGGAGTGGGTGTTCCAGGACAGCCTGAGCCAGCGCTGGAGCCTGTTCGCCGGCCTCAGCGCCAACGGCAGCACCACCAGCCTCGATGGCGCCAGCCTGCCGTCGATCGTGCCCGCCAGCGTGCGGGAACCGCGTTCGGGCTACCTGCGGCTGGGCGTTTCGGGCAGTGGCCAGGCCTCCCGCCTGGGCTGGGGAGGGAATGCCTACCTGTTGCAGGGGCTCAACTTCGCCACCCCCGCCAACCAACGGGAAGAACTCGCCGCCGTGGACATCGTGCCGGGCCAGGCCACGGCCATCGGCGCCCTCCTCTCCGGGGTGTGGGGCCTGGCTCCGGGCTGGCAGCTGCAGCTGCGGGGCGGCGGACAGGTGGCCTTCCGCCCGCTGAGCTCGGCGATGCAGTTCACCCTGGGCTCCGATGTGGGCATCCGGGGCCTGCCGGGTCAGCTGATCAGCGGCGACAGCGGCTGGCTCGGCACCGGGGAGGTGGCCTGGAGCTTCTGGCAGACCCGCAACACCGCGCTGCAGCTGGTGCCCTTCTTCGGCGCCGGGGGGGTGACCACAGCGGCGGCGGGCCTCAGCTTCAGCGACACCGTGGGGGCCGGTGGGGTGTTGGTGCGCTGGTTGCAGGGAAGACACTGGAGCACGGAGCTCGGCTGGGTGCACCCCTTCCAGACCGACGACAACCCCGGCCCCTGGACCGACTGGCTGCTGGGCCAGGGGCTTTACGCCAAGGTTCAGTTCCGGTTCTGAACGGCGCAGAACTGGACCTGCAGCCCCAGGCGTTCGGTGGGCAGGGGCAATTCGGCCGGGTTGAAGGGTGGGGGCGACGCTTCGGCGGCCGCGGCGCGCATCAGCACCGGACCGCCGCCGCCCTCCACCTGGATCTGGAGCGGCACCAACCGGGGCCGGCCGATCAGCTGAGCCAGGGGCCGCACCTGGGCTTCAGCGTCGCGGTAGGCGGCGGCCAGCAGGGCCTGGCGGGAGGCCTCCGCCCCGGCCGGATCGGCCTCGGGGGTGACCGGCGCCAGGCGCACCCCGGGGAGGGCGCCCACCCCCCGCACCAGGCCCTGCAGCCGTGCCGCCGGCAGCCGACCGCTCACCGGCAGGTTGGCCTGCACCTGGGCCGGCCGGCCCAGCTCGGCGGACCGCTGCCAGGTGGAGGGTGATCCCACCCGCAGCTCCTCCACCCCCAGCTGCTGCAGGGCCGTGCGCACCGCCGCCAGCCGCGCCTGCAGCAGGCCCAAGGCCCGATCGGCGCTGGCCGCCTCGGCCTCAAGGTTGAGGTTGAAGCTGATCCGGGCCAGGGGCCGCTGCTGTTCGGCGCTGCCGCGGGCCTCCAGCAGGGTGCCGTCGCAGCGGAGCTGAACCTCAGCAGCGGACACGGGAACCGCCGCCAGGGGCAGAACCGCCAGCACCACCGGCAGAGCCCGTTGAAGGCTTCTGGTTGCCGACCAGCTTCGGAGCGGGGCCATGGCGATGAAATCTCGATCAGCTCCCAGCCTCGATGGGCCGGGGCCCGCCCGCCAGGGGGATTGCCGCCATCGCGCCGGCAGGGCAGCGGCGCTCAGGACGGCAGGAAGAGGGGATTGGCGGCGGTGGGCTCGAGCTGCAGTTCGGCCCGCAGGCCGCCGCCGGGGGACGGCTGCAGCAGCAGGCGTCCGCCCTGGCTGCGGCAGAAGCGGTCCACCAGCTGCAGACCCAGGCCCTGGTGGCGGCTGCGCTCGCGGTCATCGGAGCGGGGGGGGGAGGGCATGGTGAGCAGGGTGGGCGTCGCCAGTCCGGGGCCGTGGTCATCCAGCCGGATCCAGAGCTGCTGCTGCCGGCGGCCGGCGGCCAGCAGCAGCGGCGGCCGGCCGTACTCCAGGGCGTTGTCGATCAGGTTGCAGAGGCTGCGCTCCAGCCCCACCGGATCGACCTGCACCAGCAGCCGCGGTACCCGCAGTTCCAGGTCGGCGCCGCTGCCGTAGCTGGCGGCCAAACGGCCGCAGAACTCATCGAGGGCCACCATGGCGAAGGGGGAGGAGGGCCGCTCCCCATCCGCCAACACGCTGAGCTGATCGGTCACCACGGCCAGGCGCCGCAGGTCCGCCAGGAGGACTTCGGCCATGGCGCGGGGATGACCCTCAAGGGAATCCCGCAGCAGCTCCGCCTGAAGCATGAGCCGGGTCTGGGGAGCACCGAAATCGTGAGCCAGCCCCCGCAGCAGCAGGCGGCGTTCGCTGGCGGTGGTGTTGAGACGCTCCAGCAGCCGGTTGATGCGAATGGTGAGCAGCCGCAGGGGGGCGATGCCCCGCTCCGGCAACAGGGCGAGGGGAGCAAGAGCGGTATCGGGAATAGCGGCCATCACGCGGCGGAAGGGGAACTCCACCCGCAGCCGCAGGAACAGGCCGATGCCCAGGAGCATCCCCAGCACGATCGCGGCGGTGCGCAGAAAAGGCAGATACCAGACGCTGAGGCTGGTGAGGCGCTCGGGTTGGTAGAGCCAGAGGCTCCGCTGCGGTGGCTTGGTGCGAAGCGCGATCCAGTAGCCACCGAGGGGATCCTGCAGAGGGGACTGGTCGCGGCGGACCTCCCGTTCCAGGCCCTGGCTCCGCTTGAGCTCGCCGGTCACCCGGCGATCGAAACGGCTCTGTGGCCGGAATCGGCCATCCTCCTCGGACAGCCAGTGGCGGGTGATCACCCCATCGGGCAGGGCCCGCTCCGATGTGGAGCGAAGCACCTGCTCCACCAGCTGCACGTTGCGGGAGATCCGCAGCACGCTCTCCTCCACCAGCTGGGGTTCGAGCACGGTGCGCAGCAGCACCAGCAGCACCACAAAGCCGCTGCCCGCCCCGGCCAGGGCAGCGGTCACCAGGCCCAGCCAGTCGCGGCGATCCAGCCGGAACGAGCCGGCCATCCTCAGCAATCCGCTGGCCGCGTCACGGGCAGAAGCAGCCGGTAGCCCTCCCCGCGGCAGGTCTCGATCACCTCCCCGGCCTCGGGCAGCAGGGTGCACAGCAGGCGCCGCAGGCGGCCGAGGCGCACATCGATACTGCGGCTGAGGCTTGGATCCACCAGGCTGCCGCTCACCCTCGCCAGGCTCTGGCGGCCGACCACCTCGCCGGGGCGGCGGCAGAGGGCCTGGAGCAGGGCGGCATCACCGCGGCTGATGCGGCTCACGCTGCCTTCGGGGGTCCGGAGTTCGGCCTGAGCGGCCTCGAAGCGGAGGCTGCCGATCAGAAAGGTGTCGTGGGGAGGAGGCGGGAAGGCCACCGGTTCGATGCTGAGGCTGAGCAGGCGCTCGATCCGCAGCTGCAGCTCGCGGAATTCGAACGGTTTGCCCATGTAGTCGTCGGCGCCGGCCTCGAGCCCGGCGATCCGATCCCCCGCCGACCGCAGGGCCGAGAGCATCAGCACGGGAAAGCGATGGCCCTGCTGGCGCAGGCCGGCGAGCAGCTCGGTGCCGGAACGCCCCGGCAGCATCCCATCCAGCACCAGCAGGTCGGGGCGGTCCCACGCGAGGGCCCGCTCCAGGCCCCGGGGCTCCGGGAAGACCCTCAGGCTCAGGCCCAGCGCCTCGAAACGCTGGCTGAGCAACGCACACAGGGCCGCATCGTCCTCAAGGATCCAGATGGTGGTTGCGCTCGGGGTGGGGCCAGAGGATCGCTCCGGGATGCTCCTCGGGGCGGAATCGCTCGCCGGAGCACGGGACCCGCTCTGGAGGGCCGGCGGACTCGGGGGCGTCATCGAAGGCCTGGGCGCGCAGGGTCCAGCGTAGGGCCGCCAGCGCAGGGCCGATCCATCGGCGAGACTGGCCCCCGCCCTGCCTTGGCACGGCTCCGGACCTCCGCCCCGCACGCCTTCCCCCCGCCCATGGTTGCCAGCGGCCCCGCTCCCCATCCCGCCGCCGCCGGGCCCGCCACCGGGTCGGCGGATCAGGCGGCCCGCGCCTTCCCCCTGGCAGCGATCACCGGCCACGGCACCCTCAAGCTGGCCCTGCTGCTGGCGGCCGTCGATCCCGGCCTGGGAGGCGTGGTGATCGCCGGCGGGCGAGGTACCGGCAAGTCGGTGCTGGCCCGGGGGCTGCACGCCCTGCTGCCGCCGATCGACAGCCTGGATCTGGGCAGCGCCGCCACGGCCCTGCACATCGACCCCCGCCGCCCGGACGACTGGGACGCCGCCACCCGCCGCCGCATCAGCGAGCTCGGGGGCGATGCCAGCGGCGCCGACCCCACCGCCCTGCTGCCCACCCGGGTGGAGCCGGCCCCATTCGTGCAGGTGCCGCTGGGCATCACCGAAGACCGGCTGGTGGGCTCGGTGGATGTGGCCGCCTCCCTGGCCGCCGGGACGCCGGTGTTCCAGCCGGGCCTGCTGGCCGAAGCGCACCGGGGCGTGCTCTACATCGACGAGCTCAACCTGCTCGACGACCAGATCACCAACCTGCTGCTGGCGGCGGTGGGTTCGGGTGAAAACCGGATCGAGCGGGAGGGGCTGAGCCTCTCCCACCCCTGCCGCTGCCTGCTGATCGCCACCTACAACCCCGAGGAGGGGGCGGTGCGCGACCACCTGCTCGACCGCTTCGCGATCTGCCTCTCGGCCAACCAGCTGCTCGACACCGACCAGCGGGTGGCGATCACCCGCTCCGCCCTCGATCACGGCGAATCCAGTGATGCCTTCCGCAGCCGGTTCCAGGAGGACACCGACGCCCTGGCCACCCAGCTGCTGCTGGCCCGTCAGTGGCTGCCGGATGTGCGGATCAGCCGCGATCAGATCGCCTACCTCGTGACCGAGGCGATCCGCGGCGGCGTGGAGGGCCACCGCAGCGAGCTCTACGCCGTACGAGTGGCCCGGGCCCATGCGGCCCTCAGCGGCCGCGACCAGGTGGAGGCCGAGGACCTCCAGGTGGCGGTGCGGCTGGTGATCGCGCCGCGAGCCCTGCAGCTGCCGCCGCCGGATCCGGACCAGCCCCTGGAACCGCCGCCACCACCGCCCCAGGGAGACCAGCCCCCGGAGGAGCCAGAACCTCCCGAGGATCAGAACCCGGACGACAACAACGACGACGACGAACCGGAGGAGCCGGAGGAGGACACCCCCGAAGACCAGGCGCCCCCGGCGATTCCCGAGGAGTTCCTGCTGGATCCGGAGGCCACCGCCATCGACCCCGACCTGCTGCTGTTCGGCGCCGCCAAGGCCAAGAGCGGCGGCAGCGGCAGCCGCGCCGTGGTGCTGAGCGATTCCCGCGGTCGCTACGTGAAGCCGATGCTGCCCCGGGGCCCGGTGAAGCGGATCGCCGTGGATGCCACCCTGCGGGCCGCCGCGCCCTACCAGAAGGCGCGCCGGCAGCGGGAACCCCACCGCCGCGTGATCGTGGAGGACGGCGACCTGCGGGCCAAGCAGTTGCAGCGCAAGGCCGGTGCCCTGGTGATCTTCCTGGTCGATGCCAGCGGCTCGATGGCCCTGAACCGCATGCAGAGCGCCAAGGGCGCCGTGATCCGGCTGCTCACCGAGGCCTACGAGAACCGCGATGAAGTGGCCCTGATTCCCTTCCGGGGCGAGCAGGCTGAGGTGCTGCTGCCCCCCACCCGCTCGATCACCGCCGCCCGCCGGCGGCTCGAGGCGATGCCGTGCGGCGGCGGCTCACCCCTGGCCCACGGCCTCACCCAGGCCGCTCGGGTGGGGGCCAATGCCCTGGCCACCGGGGACCTGGGCCAGGTGGTGGTGGTGGCGATCACCGATGGGCGCGGCAACGTGGCCCTTTCGCGCTCCCTCGGCCAACCGGAGCTGGAGGGGGAGGAGCCGGTGGACCTCAAGGAGGAGGTGAAGCAGGTGGCCAGCCGCTACCGGGCCCTGGGCATCAAGCTGCTGGTGATCGACACCGAGCGCAAGTTCATCGGCAGCGGCATGGGCAAGGATCTGGCCGAGGCCGCCGGCGGCCGCTACGTGCAGCTGCCCAAGGCCAGCGACCAGGCGATCGCGGCGATCGCCCTGGAGGCGGTGGCGGGCCTCTGAACCCTCCGGGGGCCTTGGCTGGCGGCCCGGGGCCACGGGCTCAGGGCGCCGCCGGAGTGCCGTAGCCGTAGGCGGGCACCGGCGTAGCGGGGGCCTTGCTGCGGGGTGCCATCAGGCTGTCGGGGGTGTTGTGGAGCACGCCCGAAGGGGTCACCGCCCCCTGCACCGCGGGGGCGGAGCGGGGCGCCGCGGCACGGGCGGGGCGACCGGCACCGCTGCGGGATCGGCCGCCGCCCTCAGCGCTGGCGGGATAGAGATCCTCGAAGAAGCGGCCCAGCCCGGCGGACACACTGCGCAGGCCGTCCATGAAGCGGGGATCGTCGGTGAGCTTGCGCACATCGCCGCCCACGGCCGCCCAGCGGTCGGTGAGCTGGCGGGCATTGGCGAGGGTGGCCTCGAGATCGGCCGTGGTGCGCGGATTGTCGAGGCGGGTCGCCAGCTTCTTCACCGACTGGCTGGCCTGGCGCGCATCCTGGGAGGCGGCGGTGATGTTGCGCACGATCGGATCGGTCTTGCCCACCACGGTGTTGAGGTTGCGCACCAGGCTCTGGGCATCGCCCACGAAGGCCTGCCCCTTGGTGGAGAGCTTCTCCGCCTCCTTGGCGGTGCGGCTGAAGCTGTTGGTGCTCTCCACGATCCGCTGCATGATCTGGTCGTCGTCGGCCTGATCCAGCAGCTTTTGCACGGTGGCGGTCACGGTTTCCAGGTTGGGGGCTTGAAGCCCCTTGATCCGGCCCCGATCGCAGACCATCAGATTGTTGTCGCAGGCTTTGTCGTGGGGTCCGGCGCCCCCCGGGGGCAGGGACTTCCCGCTCGCGACCAGTGACACCACCGCGTCACCGCCCAGCAGGGAGGCGGCCCCCACCCGGGCCAGCACGGGCCTGGCCAGGCGCAGGCCCGGGTTGGTGATCTCCAGATCGGCGAGCACCTCCCGGTCGTTCACTTGGATGTTCTTGACCCGGCCGACCAGCACGCCGCGGTAGGAGACCGGGGAACGGTTGGCCAGGCCGCCCGCATCCGGAAAGCTCGCCTGGATGATCCAGTTGCCGCGCGCCAGCGAGATGCCCTTGAGCCACATCCAGAGGCCCAGCCCGCTGCCCACGGCCGCCAGCAACGAAAACCCGACCAAAGCCTCACGAACACTGCGACGCATGGGCTCAGAGCTCTGCCGGCTGCATCGGTCCGCGCAGACTACCGCTGCGGAACTGACGGACGTAAGGGTCGTCGGTCAGGCGGAAGTCGTCGAGGCTGCCGTCCCAGCGGAAATGGCCGTCGTAGAGGAGAATCACCCGCTCGGCGCAGCGTTCAATCGTGCTCATCACATGGCTCACCACCACGCCGGCGGCATTGGTGAGTTCGGTGCTGCGCACGATCAGGTCTTCCACCCGGGTGCAGGCCACCGGATCGAGGCCGGCGGTGGGTTCGTCGAACAGCAGCAGGGGGGCGCGTCCATCCACCGCAGCAGGATCATCGATCAGGGCGCGGGCGAAGCTCACCCGCTTCTGCATGCCGCCGCTGAGCTCGCCGGGCAGACGGTCTTCGATGCCGTAAAGCCCCACCGCCTCCAGGGCGCGGCTCACCCGCTCGCGGATCTCCGCCTCGCCGAGGCGGCTGAAGCGATACAGCAGGAAGCCCACGTTCTCCCGCACGGTGAGGGAGGCCAGCAGGGCGGGGTTCTGGAACACCAGCCGCACGTCGGGGGGGTGGCGCTGGTCGAGGCGCAGGTAGGTCTGGGGTTCGCCATGGATGCGTAGCTCACCGCCGCTGGGCAGCTGCAGGCCGGCCAGCAAGCGCAGGATCGTGGATTTGCCGGCGCCGGAGGGGCCCACCACCACCACCCGCTCGCCGGCCTCGAGGGTGAGGTTCACACGGTCGAGCACGGGCCGCGCCGCCCAGCGCACCGAGAGATCCCGCATCTGGGCCACGGGAACCGCCGAGGCGGAGGCGGAGGGTGCCCCGGCCTGCGGGCTGCTGCGCGTGCCAGGCCCCACCGCCGCCCCGGAATCGGGTGATGGGGGAACAACGACCACAGCCACCGAGGAACAGCGGCTTGAATCCTCGCCCATCCTGGCGGTTTCGCCGCCTTCTCACCGTCCTTAAAGTTCTGCCACTCCCGCGGCGCCCCGGCGCCAGGCCCTTGCCCCGCCGAGGCCCCCCCACCCAGGACCCCCGCAGGCCGGCCAAGCCGGGCTGGAAGGGCTGGCCCGACAGCGGCGACCCCCGCCACCGGGACCTGATGGCCCGTTCCCGGCGGGCGGTGCTGTGGCTGCAGCCGGGGCTGGTGGTGAAGCGCTGGATGCTCACCTCCGGCATCGGCCTGCTGATGGCGTTGCTGGGGGCGGCGGTGTGGGCCGACCTGCAGCCGATCTACTGGACGCTCGAATCGATCAAGTGGCTGCTGGCCCAGGTCACCCAGGTGATGCCCAGGGGCATCACGGGACCGCTGGTGCTGCTGATCGGCGGCGGCCTGGTGTGGCTGGGCCAGAGCCGCAGCTTCGGCACGATCCAGCAGGCCCTCGCCCCCGAGAAGGACACGGTGCTGGTGGATGCGCTGCGGGCCCAGCGGCGGCTGAACCGGGG
>JBILUS010000042.1:0-15628 GCA_044370835.1 Cyanobium sp.
TGCTCGAAACCAACGCCGTCCTGCGCAGCTCCGGGACGCTCAGCATCGCCGATGCCGACAACCCCAGCGCCGCCTTCACACCCCTGGCCGCCACCGGCTCCTACGGCGACCTCAGCCTCGCCGCCGACGGCAGCTGGTCCTACGCCACCAGCTCCGCCCTCGATGCCCTTCGCGCCGGACAGGTCGTCACCGATGTCTTCTCGGTGCGCTCCGCCGATGGTGTCGCCGCCTCCTCTCTCTCCATCTCCATCACCGGCACCGACGACAGCCCCCTGATTACCGGCACCCTCAGCGCGGCCCTGCTCGAAACCAACGCCGCCCTTCAGACCTCCGGGCGCCTCAGCATCGCCGATGCCGACAACCCCAGCGCCGCCTTCACACCCCTGGCCGCCACCGGCACCTACGGCGACCTCAGCCTCGCCGCCGACGGCAGCTGGTCCTACGCCACCAGCTCCGCCCTCGATGCCCTTCGCGCCGGACAGGTCGTCACCGATGTCTTCTCGGTGCGCTCCGCCGATGGTGTCGCCGCCTCCTCTCTCTCCATCTCCATCACCGGCACCGACGACAGCCCCCTGATTGCCGGCACCCTCAGCGCGGCCCTCACCCAGAACGGCAGCCGCCTGAGCACCACAGGCCAACTCAGCCTCAGCGACGCGGACGATCCCGCCGCCGGCTTCGCCGCCCAGGCCGGCACCGCCGGCAGCTACGGCACATTCGCCCTGGCCGCCTACGGAGCCTGGACTTACAGCAGTTTCGACAGCCTGAGCGACCTGCGCCTCGGCCAGAGCCTGCGCGAGAGCTTCGCGGTGCGCTCCGCTGACGGAACCAGCAGCGCCTGGGTGGAGCTGACGATCAACGGCAGCCTGATCGAAGCCAACGGCGCCACCACCCTCAGCCAAGCCGCGGACGGGGCCTTCCGCATCAACCAGAGCCTCGGCATCCGCATGAACAATGCGGTGGTGGGCCGCAGCACCCACGCCGACTGGTCGCCAATTGGCGTGGAACGGCGCAGCGAGGGGGGCTACTGGCTGGCCTGGATCCACACCACCGGGGCCTACAGCCTCTGGGGGCTCGATGGGCTCGGCAACCAGATCAGCAACGCCGGCGTGCTCAACACCGCCCAGATCGCTGATGTGGAATCAATCTTCCAGCAGGATCTCAACCTCGACGGCCGCATCAGCCCCGCCCCGGCCGTGGTGGAGAACATGGGTAGCAGCACCCTGCTGGAGGGGGCGGGCGGCTACTACCTCGGCTCGGTGGCCCTGCCCCTGATCAACAGCGGCCAGCAGATGACCAGCCGCACCTATCCCGGCTGGAGCGCGATCGGCGCCGAGGCCAACGGCCAGGGCTACGCCATGCTCTGGACCAACGGCGCCGGCAGCTACGAGCTGCTTCAGCTCAACAGCGCCGGCCAGGCTGTGAGCGTGGAACGCAACCTCGATGCCGGCCGCATCAGCGAAGAAGAGGGCCGCTTCGGCCAGGATTTCAACGGCGACGGCGTGATCCGGGTGGTGAGCCGCGGCACCAGCGGCAACGACACCTTCCCGGGCAGCCGCTGGGACGATGTGTTTGTCGCCAGCGACGGCAGCGACACCTACAGCGGCCTCAGCGGCAACGACAGAGTGGACTACGCCAGCTGGGGACAGGCGATCACCCTGCTCGCCGGCTGGACGATCCAGAAGGGCAGCAGCAGCGATCGGATCGACACCAGCATCGAAACCCTGCAGGCCAACACCAGCCTGGTCAACAGCGTGGACTGGAGCAGCTCGAACGACCAGACGATCAACCTCGATCTGCGCCGCGGTGCCCTCACCGTGATCGACAAGGACACCACGGCCCGGGCCAACCTGCTGCTGGAGGGCTTCCGGCGGGGCAGCGGCGGCGGCGGCGCCGACACCCTGATCGGCACGGGCAACAGCACCCTGATCGGCGGTGCGGGCGACGACCGCCTCGAGGCCCGGGCCGGTGATGTGGTCGATGGTGGGGCCGGCAATGACCTGCTGGTGCTGGAGGGCAACCGCAGCGATTACCAGCGGCGCGATGACCAGACCCTGGTGGAGATCCGCAGCAACCGCACCCTCAGCCTGAGGGGCATCGAGCAAGTGCAGTTTGCCGATGGCAGCGAGAGCTGGAACCCGCTCCATCCCGATCAGGCCGGCAACAGCATCGACCAGGCCCGTGATCTGGGCAACCTCGACACCGCCTTCAGCACGGAGGACTGGCTCGACGACGGCGACCGCCGCGACGTGTACCGCTTCGTGCTCCGAGAGGCCAGCACCCTGAGCATCGGCGTGGCCGACCACACCGCCGCCTTGGCCCTGGAGCTCACCACCAGCAGCGGCACGGCCATCGGATCCACCCTCACCGCTCCGGTGGATGGCTCAGGGCTCCCCCTGACCCGCACCCTCGCGGCCGGAACCTACGCCCTGGCCCTGAGCACGGCGATCGCCGGGGCCGCCACCGCCTACAGGCTCAGCCTCGGCGTGCGGGCCGCCGGCGACGACGTGGGCCAGAGCATCGGCGATGCCACCCCCCTGGCCGTGGGGAGCAGCTTCAACGGCAGCCTGGAGCGCAAGGGCGACAGCGACTGGTTCCGGGTGGATCTCGTGGCCGGCCAGACCTACCGCTTCGACCTGGTGGGCATCAACCTCGAGGATCCCCTGCTCACCCTGCTGGACGGCAGCGGTGCGGTGCTGGCCAGCAACGACGACATTCAGGACGGCGTGCTGCGCAATTCACGCTTGCATTTCACCGCCAGCCGCACGGGAACCCACGTCCTTGAGGCCCGCGGCTTCGACGATGCCTACAGCGGCAGCTACACGATCAGCGCCATCGCCATCCCGGACGACATCGGCGCCGATCCGGCCCGCGCCGCCAGCCTCGCGATCGGCGCCAGCGCCACCGGCACGCTCAACTGGGCCGGCGACAGCGACTGGTTCGCCGTGGGGCTGGAGGCCGGCCGCAGCTATCGCTTCAACATGGAGGGCACCGGCCCGGTGGGCACAGGCCTGGAGGATCCCCACCTCTTCCTGCTCGATGGCAGCGGCGAGATGCTCACCAGCAACGACGACATCAAGGCCGGCGTGCTGCGCAACTCGCGTTTCACCTACACCGCCCGCAGCAGCGGCATCCACTACCTCGCCGCCCGCTCCTTTGAGGACACCTACACCGGCAGCTACCGGGTGAGCAGCGAAAGCCTGGTCGACGACCTGGCCGACAGCGCCATCACCACCGCGAGCGTGAGCCTGGGCGACGTGGCCACCGGCACGCTCGACTTCGCAGGAGACAGCGACTGGTTCCGGGTGGCCCTCCAGGGCGACCGCACCTACCAGTTCTGGATGGAGGGAACGGGTCTGGAGGATCCCTACCTCTACCTGCGCGATGGGGCCGGCCGCTTCCTGGCCAGCAATGACGACATCCAGAACGGGGTGCTGCGGAACTCCCGCTTCAGCTTCGCGATCACCGGCGGTGGCACCTATTTCCTTGAGGCCCGCAGCTTTGAGGACGCCTACACCGGCGGCTACCGGCTCGGGGTGAGCGCGGTGGACGACGACGCCGGTCAGAGCCTCAGCGGCGCCAGAGCGCTGGCGGTGGGCAGCAGCCTCAGCGGCAGCATCGAGTGGCTGGGGGATTCCGACTGGTTCCGCACCACCCTTGAGGCGGGCAACCTCTACGACTTCAGCCTCAGCGGCACGGGCCTGGCCGACCCCTACCTCTACCTGCGCGGCGACGACGGCCGCCTGCTCAGCCAGAACGACGACATCCAGCTCGGGGTGGTGCGCAACGCCAACCTTCGCTTCCGGGCCGAAACCAGCGGCACCTACATCCTCGAGGCCCGGGCCTGGGAGAACCGCTATACCGGCGGCTACAGCCTCAGCAGCCGGCTGGTGGAAACCGGCCCAGCGCCGCTGCTGGCGACCGTTTCGCTGGCCAGCGCCTTCCCCACCGCCAGCGGCTTCAGCAGCGGCGACGGCTACGGCCTGGCCAGTGCCGAGCGGGCGGCGGAATACCTGGTGGGCATCAACCTTCCCAACCGGCCAGCCCTGGAGGGCACCCTCTGGAGCAACGATCTGCTCGGTGCCCCCGAGGTGTGGGCCGGCCGCGGCAGCTTCCGCGGCTCGCGGGGTCAGGGGGTCACGATCGCGGTGGTGGACAGCGGCGTGGACCTCGACCACCCGGAGTTTTCCGGCCGGCTGCTGGAGGGCTTTGATTTCGTGGACCTGGACCGCACCCCCGAGGATGGCTTCGGCCACGGCACCCACGTGGCGGGCATCCTGGCCGCCGCCGACGATGGCGCCGCGGTGTGGGGCATCGCGCCGGAGGCCTGGATCCTGCCGGTGCGGGTGCTCGACAACAACGGCTCAGGCAGCAATGCCAACGTGGCCGCCGGCATCCGCTGGGCCGCCGACCAGGGTGCCGATGTGATCAACCTCTCGCTGGGGGGCGGCTTCAACCAGGAGGTGTTCGATGCGGTGCGCTACGCCCACGGCAAGGGTGCGGTGCTGGTGATGGCCGCCGGCAATGACGGCGCCGCCCAGCCCGCCTATCCGGGCCGTTTCGCCAGCAGCTACGGCATCGCGGTGGGGGCGGTGAACAGCGCCGGCACGATGGCGAGCTGGTCGAACCGGGCGGGCTCAGCCCCCCTCACCTACGTGAGCGCCCCCGGGGTGGACATCAACTCCGCCTTCAAGGACAACAGCTTCAAGGTGTGGAGTGGCACCTCGATGGCCGCCCCCCAGGTGGCGGGCCTGGCGGCCCTGCTGCTGGGCATCGATCCCGATCTCACCAACACCGAGGTGGAGCGGCTGATCAGCGCCAGTGCCAGCCACGGCGGACTGACGCCTCGCACCCTGGCGGACAACCGTGATCCGATCACCGGGGCGGTGATTCTCTGAAGGCCGCGCCCTCAGGGCGCAGGCGGCGCTGAGGGCGACGTGCCGAGATCCGGCACCAGCTCGGCGATCAGCCGGCGGGTGGCGGCACTGGTGTCGAGGCGGTGGCCGGCATCGGCCACGCCATGGATCCGGAGCAACGGGAGCTGGCTGGGCACATGGCCCGGACCCACGAGCGTGCCCAGATCAAGGCGGAAGCCCTCAGCGGAGAGCACCACCTGATGGCGAAGACCAACAAACAGCTCACAGGGTGTGGTGCGGGCCAGCTGCTCCAGCCAAACCGACATCGAACGGCCGGCTGAGGTGGCCTGGGAATCCCGAAACAACCCCAGGAAGAAGGAGGCAAGGCCTTGGGCCCGCAGCTGCTCCGACGTCGGTCGCCCCTGCATTGCCGCGGGGATCTGGGCGCCCAGATTGAGGCCCAGATCAAAGAGCAGTTCTCCCTGGCCAGGCACCGAGAGATCCAGCACCAGGGGGGGATCGAGCAGGATCACATGGGCAATCCGCCCGCTTAGCGGACCAAACAGGGCCAGCCAGATCGTGACCAGAGCCCCCAGGGAATGGCCCATCACCACCAGGGGGCGGTGCTCGGGCAACGCCGCCAGCCAGTCGGTGACGCTGGGACGGCTGCAGATCTCACGACCAAGCGATTCCGGATCGTAAGCAAGACCGGCGAGGGCCTGATCCAGGGCGCTGCCATGGCCACCGAGATCGAGCAGCAACCCGTCGCCAGCCTCAGCCAGCACCCCCCCAAGGGCCAACAGGCTCGAAACCTCCATCAAGGCCCCATGGAGACCGATGAAAGCATAGCGCGGCTCGGAGGTTCGGCAATGCAGCTCGATCAACGGCCCCTCCCGCTGGGCGGCTAACGCCGAGCCTAGGAACCGAGCAGATGGAGGCTGAGCTGGCGGCGGTGGGGCCGGGCCCGGTGCTCCCACAGGTACACGGCCTGCCAGGTGCCCAGCTGCAGGCGGCCGGCCTGGATGGGGAGGCTGAGGCAGGTGGTGGTGAGGGCGGCACGGATGTGGGCGGGCATGTCGTCGGGCCCTTCGTCGTCGTGGCGCCAGGGGCGCAAGGATCCCCGGCCGCTCAGGGGCGCCACCCCTTCCGGCGGCACCAGGGCCCGCAGAAAGGCCGCAAGATCCTCCAGCACCCGCGGATCAGCGTTTTCGTTGATCGTGAGGCTGCAGCTGGTGTGCAAACAGGTAAGCGAGGCGAGTCCCAGCACAAGCCCACTGGTGGCGATCTCGTGGTTCAGTGCGGCCGTGAGGTCGGTGAACCCTTCACCCGCGGTGGCGATGGTGAGGGCATGGAGGCTCTGGCGCAGCATCGGCGGGAAACGGCACAACCAGGTCCAGGGTGGCAAGCCCCAGCGGTGCGCGGCCAAGGCCCCCGGAAGCCTGCAACCGGCCGGGAGCCGTGCCTAGGGTCGCCGCCATGGCTCAGCTCACCCTCCTGTATGACGGCGGTTGCCCCCTCTGCCTGCGGGAGGTGCGGTTCCTGGAGCAGCGGGATCGTCGGCTGCATGGGGAGGCGCCGCGGCTGGCGTTTGTGGACATCGATGCGGCCGACTACGACCCGGCCGCCCAGGGCGGCATCGGCTACCGAGAGGCCATGGGCCGGATCCATGCGATCGCGGCCGATGGCACGGTGCTGCGCGATGTGGCCGTGTTCCGGCGGGCCTACGCCCTGGTGGGCCTGGGCTGGCTCTACGCCCCCACCGGCTGGCCCCTGCTGGCGCCCCTGGTGAACCTCGCCTACCGCCTCTGGGCCGCAGCACGGCTGAAGCTCACGGGCCGGCCCGGCATCGAGCAGCTCTGCGCCCTGCGCGGCGGACGCTGCAGCGGGGCCAGCGACCAGGCCCCTGAACCAGGCGTCGAGGCCAGGGCCTCGGCGACGCAGCTCGTGCTTACTGCCCGAGAAGCGGCCACCGCAGCGCCGCCCCAGCCAGGGCGCGCCACCGCCAGCGACGCGCCCGCTTGAGCGGTCCACCCGATCCGCCGGCGGAGCCCCGCTGAAGCGGATCGGCACCACGACCTTTCCCCCTGTCGTTCCCGCCGCTCTCCATGCCGGCCCCCGCCACTCCGAACGGAACCCGCGAAGGCGAGCCAGACCTGATCGTGGTGGGCGCCGGGCTGGGGGGCCTCTGCGCCGCGGCGATCGCCGCCCGCCACGGGCTGGCGGTGCTGGTGCTGGAAGCCCACACGGTGCCCGGCGGTGCGGCCCATGGCTTTCGGCGCGGCGCCTTTCGGTTCGAATCGGGGCCGTCCCTGTGGAGCGGCCTGGGCCGCTGGCCCTCCACCAATCCCCTCGCCCAGGTGCTGAGAGCAGTGGGGGAAACGATGCCGGTGGTGCCTTACCACCACTGGGACCTGCTGCTGCCGGAGGGGCGGCTGCGGGTGGGGGTGGGGATGGAGCCCTTCCTGGCGGTGCTGCGGGAGCTACGCGGGCCCGCCGCGGCTGAGGAATGGCGGCGCTTTCTCCGCCAGCTCGAGCCGCTCTGCCGGGCGGTGCGGGCCCTGCCGTTGCTGGCCCTGCGGCCTGGCTTGGGCAGTGCCCTGACCCTCGGGGGCGGCGCCGGCCTGGAGCTGCTGGGCCGCGCTCCACAGCTGGCGGCGCTGGGGGGCGCCTTCGGGCCGCTCGCCCGCCGTCACCTCCAGGATCCCTTCCTGCTGCACTGGGTGGAGCTGCTCTGCTTCCTGATCTCGGGGCTGGGGATGGAGCAGACCAGCGCAGCGGCGATGGCCACCCTGTTCGGGGAATGGTTCGAGCCCGAGGCCTGCCTCGATTACCCCCTCGGCGGCAGCGCGGCGGTGGCCGAGGCCCTGGTGCGGGGCATCGAACGCCACGGCGGCACGGTGCGCACCGGCGCGGTGGTGGCGCAGATCCTGGTGGAGGGGGGAAAGGCGGTAGGGGTGCGTCTGAAGGAGGAGGCCGGATCGGCGCAGCTGCGCTGCCGGCTGGGGGTGATCAGCAACGCCAGCCCCTGGGACACCCTGGCGCTGCTGCCGCCGGAGGCGGTGCCGGGGCGCTGGCGGGCGCGGCAGCAGGCCACCCCGGCCTGCCGCAGCTTCCTGCACTGGCATCTGGCCCTGCGGGGCGGCGAGGAGCTGGCCGACCTGCCGGTGCACACCGTCTGGGTGGGCGACTGGCAGCGGGGCATCGGGGCCGAACGCAACATGGTGGTGCTGTCGATGCCCTCGAAACTGGATCCCTCCCTGGCGCCGCCCGGCCACCAAGTGCTGCACGGCTACACCCCGGCCAACGAACCCTGGGAGCTGTGGCAGCACTTGGAGCGGGGCACAGCGGCCTATGAAGCCCTGAAACGCGAACGCTGCGCGGTGTTCCACCCGGTGCTCGAGCAGCTGCTGCCGGGCTGGCGGGAGCGGCTGGTGCTGGAGCTGCAGGGCACGCCCCTCAGCCACCGCCACTGGCTGCGGGTGCACCAGGGCAGCTACGGCCCGGCCTGGCCGGCGGACCGGGGGCCGTTCCCGGGCGGCGGCACGCCGATCGAGGGGCTGGTGCTCTGCGGGGCGGGGGTGTTTCCGGGGATCGGGGTGCCGCCGGTGGCGATCAGCGGCGCCCAGGCCGCCCACCGTTTTGTGCCGGCCGCTGCCCAGCGGCGCCTGCTGCAGGAGCTGGGGCTGCTGGGGGGCGGCCGGTCAGCATGGGAGACCGCCCCCGCCAGCCGGCCATGACCACGATCCTCTCCACCTACGAAGGAGAGCTGCACTGCCGCTCCGTGCACGGCCCTTCGGGCGCGGTGCTCCCCACCGATGCCCCTCTGGACAACCAGGGCCGCGGTGAGGCCTTCTCGCCCACCGACCTGGTGGCCACAGCGCTCTCCACCTGCATCCTCACGATCCTGGGCATCACGGCCGATCGGCACGGCATCGACCTGGTGGGCACCACGGCGCGGGTGGAGAAAACCATGACCCACCAGCCGCCGCGACGCATGGAACGGCTGGAGGTCTGGGTGGTGCTGCCGACGGGTCTGGCGCCGGAGCAGCGACGCCTGCTGCAGCGGGCCGGCGAAAGCTGCCCGGTGAAGGTCTCACTGGAGGGGGCGGTGGCGATGGTGCTGCACTGGGCCTGAGGGCGGGCCGCACTCCACAGCGCGGGCAGGCCGATCAGCGCTTCGGCAGACCGGCGGCGCAGAGGTTGCGGAAGAGGCCGATCACCGACGGGGGAGTCTGCAGTTCCATCCAGAAGGCCTCGGCCTCAAGGCGCTGGTCGTTGACGGGATAGCTGCCGTCGATGAGCTTGGCGTAGTGGGGGGCCATGGTGCGCAGCTCGCGGAAGGTGCGCGGCATCAGTTCATCGGCGATGGCGGTGCTGCCGGTGCAGGCCTGCATGATGTGGGTGGATTCGTGGGCCATCACTTCCCACACCGCCTCCACGTCAGCCAGGTTGACGCTGTTGCGGCAGAGCACCAAACGGTGGACGCCGCGCGTATCCCGCTCGTAGTAGCCGGCATGGCGAGGGGGGCACTGATCCGACACCTGGGTCACCACGCCGGCGGCCAGGATCAGGTTCTCGAGCTGGCGAATGTCCTCGAGGCTGGCGGCCCGGGCCGGGCGCCCGGCGGTGAGCGATCCGAGGCAGGCCAGCAGCAGGGCGGCGACCAGGTTGCGGCCTAGGCCGGCCGGCCGGATGCGGGGCAGGCCGGGGGGATCGGAAAACGGCATGGCGGAAACGGCGCGGCGGTGCCTATTTCCAACTTGGCCACAGAATGGCCCATGTGCTGCAGGTTGAGAACCACCAGTCGCATTTCGATGCAGAAGCTGCACGGGGCGGCGCCACGGGGTGGGGGTGGCGATTCAGGAGGCGCCGTCGTCGCTCACCAGGTCGAAGCGCAGGGCGGTGAGAGGGCCGCCGTAGCAGGCGCCGGTGTCGATGCCGATGCGGTGGGGAAAGCGCTGGGGGGTGTGGTCGGGGCTGGCGGAATGGCCATGCACCACGGTCCAGGGCAGGCCGTGGTCGTCGCAGCTGAGAAAGGGTTCGCGGATCCACAGCAGATCCTGGGAATGCTGCAGTTCAAGCGGCACCCCCGGCGCCAGGCCGGCATGCACAAACAGGGGGTCGCCACGCAAGGCGAAATGGGGCAGATCATCCAACCAGGCCCTGTTCTCCCGCAGCAGCGGCAACAGGGCGGCTTCGCCGCCGTGCTCGAGCCAGAACTGGCGGGCGGGGCCATTGGCCTGGCCCTGGCCCAGTTCGGTGAGCACATCGAGCACCACCTGCTCGTGGTTGCCGCGCAACACGGTCACCGCCGCGAAACCGTAGGCGCGGGGATCGGCCTGGAGCTGCCACACCCGCCGCAAAACCCGCCGATCGCCCTCCGGCTCGGGGGCGCGGTCGATCAGATCCCCCGAAAGATGAGTTCCGCACCACTGCCGCTGTGCTCGCTGAGCACCTGCTCCAGCAGGGTGACGCAACCGTGCACATCGCCAATCGCCACGACGGCCGAGGCCCGAGGCCCCAGAGGCGCCTGCAACGGCAGGGCCGGATCACGGGACTCATTCACCGGCGACGCGGCGCGCTGCCAAGGCCAGTGAAAACCCGACCGCGGTCTTGCCGAACCCGTGGCCCGTAGCGAACCCGGCATGGAAACGGCAAAAAACGCAACCCGAGGCTAGGGGGAAGGGCGCTCAGCGCAGCGGAGCCGTGGCCTCGAGGCGCAGGGGCGTGAGGCGGCCGGTGGCGAAGGCGGCGGTGTCGATACCGATGCGGTGAGGGAGGCGGGTGATCTCACCGGTGCTGGCCGGGGTGTGGCCATGCACCACGATCCAAGGCAGGCCGTGGTCGGCGGCCTTGAGGAAGGGCTGGCGAATCCAGATCAGGTCGTGGGCGTTCTGGTGTTCGAGGGGAATGCCGGGCCGCACCCCCGCATGCACGAAGAGGTGTTCGCCGCGGATCGCCAGATGGGGCAGGGATGCGAACCAGTCGCGGTGGGGGATGGCGAAAGGGAGCAGGGCGGCATCACCGCCGTTGCGGATCCACAGGGCCCGGGCCGGTCCGCTGCTGTCGTGGGCGGCCTCCGCGATGGCATCGAGCAGCATCTGTTCGTGGTTGCCGCGCAGCACGGTGACCGCGGCGAGACCAAAGGCAGCGGGATCGGCCTGCAGGGCCCAGATCCGCTCAAGCACGCGGCGATCGCCCTGGGGTTCGGGCGAACGGTCGACCAGATCACCCACGAAGAGCAGTTCACAACCGCTGCCCAGGTGGGGGGCAATGGCCTGCTCGAGCAGGGAGGAGCAGCCGTGCACATCGCCGATCGCCACCACCGGTACGCCGGGAGGCCCCGGGGGGGCGGTGATCACCGGAGCGGAAGGGTCGGCGCAAAAGCGCAGGGGACGAGCCGGCGCCGTGCGGGGAGCGATGCGGGGCGCCAGGGGGCTGCCGGCCAAGCCGAGCCCCCAGGCCAGCATCGCCATGACGGGGGGGAGGAAGCCGTGGGTGAGAGGGAGCGAATTGAGGGCAACGGGGGCCGCCTGAATCACAGCAGGATCACGAAGAGGAAGGACCGTCATGGATGCCCGAACCGGGATCTACTGCTGTTGTAGCACAGCCGTCTACATGCTGTGTAGCCCTGTGCTACAGACTGACAAGAAGCCGTGGATTTGCTGCATCAAGCCCCACATCAAAAGACCCCACTGTGCGCTCCTGGATCGGGGAAAGCGCATCTGCGAGGCATTGGAGCCGTTGGCTTGCAACCGGTCCAACGCTCTAACGGGAGCGGCGACCATCAGCCAGCTTCAGCGGCACTGAACCTAAACCCTGGAGCTCGGGCAAGGAAGCTGGATTGGGGTGAATGCCAGGCTCCGCTCAGGACACAATCGGCGCTTTGGCGGGCACGAGGGTGTAACGGCGCCGCACCCGACGTGACCAGGCAAAGGCCGCCCCGGCACCGGCGATCGGCAGGGGGGCAGGGGCCTGGGCTTTGCAGTTGCCACTTCCTTCGCCACCTTCACCGCCTTCACCACCCTCGCCACCTTCACCGCCTTCGCCCCCTTCGCCGCCACTACCAGACTTGTTGTCGTTGTCACCGTTTTCACCGCCTTCTCCGCCTTCTCCACCTTCATCACACTGATCGTCGTCATCATCGTCATCGTCATCGTCATCGTCGTCATCGTCATCGTCGTCATCGTCCTCACCGGAATCTGAATCGCTTTGAACAAGCTCCGATCTCAGAACCAGGCTTGCGAGGAAGGTCTGACCCGTGACTTCACCGGGCTCGTACTCACCGTCTGCCAGCTTTGCCTCAGGTGCAAACGGGCAGGCATCGGTAACCCATTCATTAAAGCCGATCTCACTGGCATAGCCGCTACATTGAAGGATTCGGTCTTGTTCAAACTTGTTCCAACCGAATCGAAACGTACTGCCATACCAGTCCTGGGACTCAATGCCACCCGCAGCCTCTTTATCGGACTGATCATTCAAGCCAAGCAAGATTGGCGCACTAGTATCAATGCCTGGCAAGAAAGCCAGCCGGAAGCCTACGCTTGCCTTAAAACCAGTGTTGTCATCACCCAGGTATTGGATGACGGAGAAGAACATGGGCTTGCCCGCCAACTGTTCTACAGAAAAACCCGCATCGCTCATGCCCCGATTGCTGCCGTCGCAGATGGAACTACCAGCAAGCCCCTCATAGTAGCTGCCACCTTTGAAGGCAGCACCGGCGCCAACAGGCGAAGCAAAGCAAAACGAGCTTTCGCTTTTACTGGAGATGGTGAACAGAGTATCCGGGCGACCTATTCCATCCGGGTCCATTCCCAATTGATTCTCTTCTTCCATCTTGCTTTGCCATTCCGATTTGGAACTGGTCACCTCCCAATTGGTCCAAACCTTCTTCTTGGTATCCCAATCCATCGAGCCATTCAGCTTGGCCCCCCGCAGCCAGTCGAAACCCGTCTTGGGGGTCTTGGAGTAATCACCTGCGAAGCTGTAGCGGATCAGCGCGGCCGCCGCCGGGTTGATGGGGCCAGCGAGAACCAGCGGCGCGAGCAGGGCCGGCATCAGGCCCTTGCGCTTCCGCCGGGACGCCAGGCTGCTCAGGAGTCGAGGGAGCGAGGGGGTGGCCGCAGAGGTCATCGCCTCAGGACAGAACATGCTTGTATCAAGATCCTACATGCCCTCTACAGATCTGTCACCTCCTGGGTCGTCGCAAGGCTGCGGGCATTCGGGCGTGGCGACGCCCGGTGCCGGAGAACACAGGGCGTCTTGGCAACAGCCTGCAGAACGCCGATGCCACCCTGGCAGGGGGCTGAAGCCGTGGGCGAAGGGCGGCTCCCTGGGATTGACCAGGGGTGGGAACAAACTTTCTTGTGGTGGCAGGCAACAGGGCGTAGCCGCAGGATCGGCGACACCACGAAGCGCAGCTCAGGCCTGGATCTGCGCCTTGGCGGGCACAAGCGTGTAGCGGCGGCGCACCCGGCGGGACCAGGCGAAGGCCGCCCCGGCACCGGCGATCGGCAGGGGGGCAGGGGTCTGGGCCAAAGGCTGAGGCTGAGGTCCAGCAGGAACTTCACCCGGAGGTTGCGGCGTTCCATTCGTGGATGGAACCGAAGGGACATACGGAGGTTGAATTTGGGCAGGCACAATCTCGTAACTGAGTTGCAGATTGGAGAGGAAGGGTTGGCCCGCCACTTCGCCTGCTTCATCGGGTGCGAAGGGACAAGCGGTGGTAACCCCACCATTGCTGGCAACAACCTCAGGCCCATCGGCACTTCCTCGGCATGCTGCCCTACCCTCTTCCAATCCTTGTTGAACGCCATAGCGGAAGGTGGTGCCATAGCCAGGCTGAGATTCAAACTCATCCATTCCGAGCAATTCCAAATCTTTGCCGGCCTCTTCACCAGGCACAAAAGCTAGCCGGAAACCGAAAGAGACGTTCTTATAGTTTTCAGGAACTTCAAAATACTGGATAACAGAGAAATATACTGGCTTTTTTGTCTGCTGCTCTTCTGTGAAACTGGCATCCATCATGCCGCCATTCGTCCCATCACATAGCGAGCTTCCAGCCGCGCCCTGCATGAAAGAACCTCCGCCCATGGCAGCACCTGCACCGACTGGAGAAGCAAAACAGAAAGAATTCGCAGAAGCACTGCTCACCTCAAACAATGGCGATTTCTCTGGCCGTGGAGGGTTGGTACCTAATCCACTTAATCCCTGATTAGCGCGTAGGTCATTCAGCTGTAGCTGCAGTTCGGACTTCAATTCTTGGGGATCTTTATCGTTTGCAGAAATCTCATTCTTTATTTCATCAAGATGATTGAAACGATTGTTAAACGTTAGGTTGTCCGGGTCACTTTTCTTGTCCTGCTCAGCTACGCTCAGTGCTGCCTCCAGCAGTTCAGGGTTATTGAGGTAGTTGATCTTGGCCTGAAGACGCAGGAGATTCAGGTCCTCTTCCAGAGCCTTTTTTAGGCTATCGCGTTCCACAACGGTCACGTCATTGAGCTTGCTAAACTCCGCTTTACTCGTTTCCGCTTGAGCCCGGGTCTGCAGAACAGAATTAAGCTCCTGTTCAAGATCTTTTCGCGGTCTTACAATCGCTGCACCATTTGAAAGGGCGCCTTTAAGCTCGTCCTGCAGTGCAGTTATCTGAACTTCAGCATCTTCAGCATCTTTGCTTGCTTTCTCTAGCACTTCCTCCAGCAATTCGGGATTTTTGATATAACTAAGCTTGGTCTCCAGGAAACTAATCTGCGAATCGTTTAGTTGAATGATTTGACCCTGCAATTCGCTCTTGAGCTGTTGGCGTTTCTCTTCAGATCCCTTATCTACGTCATTTTTGAGTGTTTCAAGATCTTGGATTTTGATTTCGATCTGCGGCTTAAGCTCTGGATCAGCCTTTGCCAAATCAATCCTAGCTTGGTCTATTGCTTTTCCGAGTGAATAGGAGTTATCGATGTAGTTCATTCTGGTCTGAAGGTCCCGGATCTGTGACACGATCTCTGGGTTGGTCTGTTTACCGATGTTCTCCTGCTGCTGCTGCCATTCCGAGCGATCACTCTTGACGTTCCAGCTTGTGAAAACGCGTTTTTCTGTATCCCAGTCCATGGTGCCTTGCAGGCGTGCTCCAACCAGCCAATCGAATCCCGTCTTGGGCGTCTTGGAGAAATCGCCACTGAAGCTGTAGCGCATCACCGCGGCCGCCGCTGGATTGATGGTGCCGGCGAGAGCAAGGGGCACCAGAAGAGCGGCCATCAGGGCTTGGCGCTTCCGCCGTGAGGGGCGACGGCGCTGGTTCCGGGATCGGCAGGGACCAACGGCTGAGGACATGGCGCTAGGGACAATGTTCTATGTAGGCACATGCTACACCTTATGTAGGGCCTTGGTCAACCCCTTGGCTGGCAGCTTGTTGGCAGGCATCGAGAGCGGGAGGGAGGCTGGTGTCGGAAGCCTCCGAGCGCCTTGGCGGCGGTCTGCAGGGTGCGGCGCAGACGACCTGGGGCGGCGGATGCGGCGTGACTAAGCCAGGGCCACCGAAGCCGAGGCCAGTGGCAGGGGCGCTGGAGCCTGATCAGCGTCCTGAGCCGCCCGAGGGACACCCACTCCTCGGACTTCGCCGTTGGCCGCACGAGCGGAAAGACGGTTAAGGAGACTCTGGGCAATCGGGGTCTGAGCCGCCGCAGAGCTCAAGTAATTCTGTTTGGTCCCTGATTTGCCTCCGATGTTGACCGATGTTGGCTTTATGGGCTCATTCCCAGCCTCCTGGGACTGGTTATGGA
>JBILUS010000043.1:0-15609 GCA_044370835.1 Cyanobium sp.
CGGAGTTGCCGCAATCCAGCACGTTCTCCGGTTCGCGGAAGCCATCGAGGCCCACGCCCTGCACGATCACCGCGCCGCCCGCCTCGATCGGGCTCACCGCCACCCCCATCGCCCGCAGGCAGGCGGCAGTGCTGAGGGGGTCTTCGGCCGGCAGCAGGCCCTCGATGCGGGTTTCCCCCTCAGCGATGGCGCCGAACAGCAGGGCCCGGTGGGAGATCGATTTGTCGCCCGGCACCCGCACCTGCCCCGCCAGGCTCCCCGGCGCACCCGGCAGCAGCAGCGGGGCCTGAAGGTCGGAGGGGGCGTGGGTCACACCGGCGGGGCGGAAGGCACCGAATCCTATGGAGCCTCAGGCGGGGCGAATCCCCGCTGCCCGCAGCGCCGCCGAGAGCGACCACACCTCCAGCACCAGCTGATGCCAGGGGGCGATCGTGGCCATCTCCAGGGCCATCGGCGTCGGTGTGGCCTGCCGCAGGGCGCGTGCCGCCGCCAGTTCCGCCTGGGCCCGATCCAGCCGCCGCTTGAGCTCAGCGCGTTCGGGCTCCGGCAGGACCCGATCCGGACAGTGCTCCAGCAGCACCAGACCCCGCTCGAAGCTCTGCTGGAAGTCGTCCAGCAGGGGGGCCAGCACCTGCTCCAGCAGGTCGCCGGCGGACTCGGATGGGAACGGCTCAGCGACCATGAACGAACCCTAGGGGTTTCGACACCACCGCCGGGACGACCCGAACCTGGCGGTATCCCACCGCCGCCCAGCCCAGCCTCTCAACCGAGCAGCAACCCCCCCTCCTCGCTCAGTTCGGCGCGGACGCTTTGCAGGTCGTAGAGCAGCTCGGCCAGGGTGCAACGGGCCAGCTCCCGCTCGAGGGCGTCGCGCAGCCGCTGCTCCATCAAGGCCGCCACCCGGTCTGAGGCTCCGCCGGCCACCGCTTGAGCCGTGACGGCTGCCTCGCTGCCCAGGCCCTGGCCCAGGGCAGCTTGCACCTCCACCAGGGGGATGGCGGCGGCGGGCCGGGCCAGGCGGTAGCCGCCGAGCCGGCCCCGGCGCGCCTCCAGGAGCTGGGCGCGGCGGAGCTTCAGCAGCAGCTGCTCCAGCATCGGCGCCGGCAGATCCTGGGCCGCGGCCAGGTCGTTGACCGAGCGCCACTGCTGCGGCTCCGCCGCCAGCTCCAGCAGGGCTTTGATCGCATGGATCGCCTGGCGACCGAGCATGGCGGGGGGTCAGCGGGCGCGTCCGGTCCCGGCGGCCAGCCTCTCCAGCACCCGCTCGAAGCTGTAGCCGAACAAGGCGGGATCAGGGTCGGATCCGCCCAGATCCGCCAGCCCCAGTTCGGCCATGCGCCCATCCACGCGGGCCTCCAGCTCAGCGCCACGGCTCAGGGGTTCCCCCCAGGCGTGGCGTTTCTCCGGACCGATCTTGGTGGTGGCATCGATCGCCAGGCGGCCACCCAGACCCAACCGCTCGCTGGCGAAATCGAGGGTGTCGAAGGGGGTGTTCTCCAGCACGAACAGATCGCGCTGCGGATCCACCAGGGCACTGATCGCCCAGATCACCTGGCGAGGATCGCGGATGTTGATGCTCTTGTCCACCACCACCACGAACTTGGTGTACGTGAACTGCGGCAGCGCCGTCCAGAAGGCCATCGCCGCCCGTTTGGCCTGACCCGGATAGGCCTTGTCGATGGCGATCACGGCCAGCTTGTAGCTCAGGCCCTCCATCGGCAGGAAGAAATCCACGATCTCCGGGATCTGCTGGCGCAGGATCGGCGTGTAGATCCGGTTCAGGGCGATCGCGAGCATCGCGTCCTCCTTCGGGGGGCGGCCACTGAAGGTGGTGAAGTAGATCGGATTGCGGCGTTGGGTGATGCATTGGATTCGCACCAGGGGTGAATCCTCCACACCGCCGTAGAAGCCCATGTGGTCGCCGAAGCGGCCATCGGCCAATTCCTCGCCGGGGGTGATCGTGCCTTCGAGCACCACCTCGCTGTGACTGGGCACCTTCAGGTCCACGCTCTTGCATGTCGCCAGCCGCACCCCCTCGCCGCCGTAGAGGCCGGCGAACAGCCACTCGCTCAGCTGAACCGGGATCGGGGTGGCCGCCGCCATCACCAGCAGCGGATGGACGCCGATGGCGATGGCGATTTCGAGCGGTTTGCCCAGCGCCGCCGCCTTGCGCAGGTGGCGCGCGCCGCCGCGCACGCTCAGCCAGTGCACGGTCATCGTGTTAATGCTCTGCTGCTGCAGGCGGTACACGCCCACGTTCGGGGTGCCGGTTTCGGGATCCTTGGTGATCACCAGACCCAGGGTGATGATCCGCCCGGCGTCACCGGGCCAAGGGCGCAGCAGCGGCAGAGCATCGAGGTTCACCGCCTCACCGCGGAACACCTGCTGGTGGCAGGGGGGAGTGAGGTCGAGATCGGGAAAGGAGCGCAGCAGGTCCCAGGCCAGGCCGCCATAGCTCTTCAGCTCCGCCAGTCCTTTGGGCGGCCTGGGCTGCTGCAGCAAGGCCAGCTTGGCGCCGAGGGCCTCGAGCTCATCAGCCCGCTCCATCCCCATGCTCCACACCACCCGCTCCACGGTGCCGAGCAGGTTCACGGCCACCGGCATCGACGAGCCGATCACATTTTCAAAGAGCAGGGCCGGGCCGCCCAGGGCCAGCACCCGGTCGGCGATGGCGGCCAGCTCCAGGTCGGGGTCCACCGGCGCTGTGATGCGGCGCAGCTGGCCCCGGCTCTCCAGGAGCTGGAGAAAGCCGCGCAGATCGCGGCCCTGCTGGGCTATCACGCCACTCAAGAGCTCAGGACGAGGGCCATCACTCTGGCGGATCCGTAAGCGGCTCGATGGTGGTCGTGGAGATCAGGCTCTCCCAGATGCTGCGCCGCCGTCGCCACGGGGGCCGGGCCGATCGGCACGCTCAGCAGGGCCGGAGCGGCCGCGATGAGCAAGGCTCCACTCCCGCTTTCGCCCAGGCCGCCTTCCCTGGCACCTGGTTGCCGCGGCGGTGACACACTGGCCGCCACGTCGGCCATCCCCATGCAAATCTCCTATTTCCACACCTCCGAATCGGTGCCCCCGGTGAGCCGGCCCGCCGAGGGTGGCCCCGATGCCGCCGTGGTGATCGACGTGCTGCGGGCCACCACCACCATCGCCTGGTCGCTGGACAACGGCGCCGAGGCGATCCAGGCCTTCGCCGATCTCGGCGAGCTGGAGGCCGCCGCCGCCGCCTGGCCGGCCGAGCAGCGGCTGCGGGCCGGCGAGCGGGGCGGCAAGCGGGTGGAGGGCTACGACCTCGGCAATTCGCCCCTGGCGGTCACGCCGGAACTGGTGGGCGGCAAGCGCATCTTCATGAGCACCACCAACGGCACCCGCTCTCTGGCGGCCGTGCGGGAGGTGCCGCTGCTGCTCACCGCCTGCCTGCCCAACCGCACCGCCGTGGCCCGCCGCCTGATCGAGCGGGATGTCCAGCAGGTGTGGATCGTGGGCAGCGGTTGGGAGGGCGATTACTCCCTGGAGGACAGCCTGGCCGCCGGTGCGGTGGCCTCGGCCGCGATCGAGCTGGCGGTGGCCCCCCACCGGGGCATCACCTGCGCCAACGACGAGATGCTCGCCGCCCTGGCCCTCTGGCAGCAGTGGCGCCACGACACCGAGACCTGCCTGCGGGCCGCCAGCCACGGCCAGCGCCTGATCGGCATCGGCAACCACGACGCCGATTTCGCCTGCTGCGCCGCCGTGGACAGCCTGGCAATCGTGCCGATCCAGGCGGAGCCGGGCGTGCTGCGGGCCAGCTGAGCCGCCGCAGGCCCGAGCCGCCCCTGGCCTGTCCGGGTGCCGCCCCCTACAGTTCGCCGGTCATGTCGGAGGGGGCCGGTGGGCAGTTTCCTGGCAGCAGCGCTGCAACTCACCAGCACCTCCGATCCGGATGCCAACCTCGCCGCCGCCGAGGAGCAGATCGAGTTGGCTGCCCGCCGCGGTGCCGAGCTGGTGGGTCTGCCGGAGAATTTCGCCTTCATGGGCGATGACCAGCGCCGCCTCGAGCTGGCCCCGGCCTTGGCGGAGCGCTGCAGCCGCTTCCTGGTCACCATGGCCCGCCGGTACCAAGTGACGCTGCTGGGGGGCGGTTTCCCGGTGCCGGCCGGTGAGAACCTCACCTACAACCGCTCCGAGCTGGTGGGAACCGAGGGCCAGCTGCTGGGCCGCTACGACAAGATCCACCTCTTCGACGTGGACATCCCCGACGGCATCACTTACCGCGAATCGGCCACGGTGCAGCCCGGTCAGCAGGTGCCGCCGGTGGTGGACGCGCCGGGGCTCTGCCGGATCGGCCTGTCGATCTGCTACGACGTTCGCTTCCCCGAGCTCTACCGCCATCTGGCCGCCGCCGGGGCCGAGCTGTTGATGGTGCCCGCCGCCTTCACGGCCTACACCGGCAAGGATCACTGGCAGGTGCTGCTCCAAGCCCGGGCGATCGAGAACACCGCCTACGTGCTGGCCCCGGCCCAGACCGGTCTCCACTACGGACGCCGCCAGACCCATGGCCATGCCCTGGTGATCGACCCCTGGGGCACGGTGCTGTCCGATGCCGGTCTGGCCCCGGGGCTGGCGATGGCGCCGGTGGACCCCGGCCATGGCCAGCGGGTGCGCGCCCAGATGCCCAGCCTCCAGCACCGCCAGCCGGCCCTGTTCTGAGCGCACCGATGGGGTATCGGTCGTTGCACCCCGTCGCCCCTCCCGTCGGGCGGTGTCCCTGGCGTGGCTGGATGGTGGGCGTGCTGCTCGCCCTGGCCGCCCTGCCGGCCCAGGCGGCCAGCACCCTCTCGGCCTGGCGGGTCAGCCGCGAGGGCCTGCTGGAGCTGCGTACCGCTCCGGGGATCAACGTGCGTGCCTTCTTCGAGGAGGGGGCGGCCGGGCGCGGGCCCCGCGTCTGGTTCGACCTGCCCGGTGCACCATCGCGCACCCGCTCGCTGTGGCTCGGGGGCACCCTGCAGGAGGTGCGGATTGGCCGACCCGATGGGGGCACCACCCGACTGGTGCTGGAGTTTCAACCCGGCACCCGCCTCGATCCCCGCCAACTGAGGCTGGTCGGCACCGCCCGGGACCGCTGGCGGATGGAGCTGCCCGGCGGGGCCCTGCGGGTACCGGTGGCGGGCGGTGAAGGGGATTTCAATGCCCCCACCGTGGTGGCCGCCCGCCCGGTGGCGGCCGGCCCGCCGGCCTGGATGCTGCGGCCCCACTCCCGCAAGCCGCTGTCCGTGGAGGGGCTGCCGGTCGTGCCGCGTGGCCGTTTCAAGGTGGTGATCGACCCCGGCCATGGCGGCCCGGACCCGGGTGCGATCGGCATCGACGGTCTGCGGGAGACCGATGTGGTGCTGGATGTGGGGCTCCAGGTGGCCAAGCTGCTCCAGGCCCGGGGCGTGGTGGTCCTGCTCACCCGCACCACGGAGGTGGATGTGGACCTGCCGCCACGGGTGGCCCTGGCCAACGGCAGCGGCGCTGACCTGTTCGTGAGCCTGCACGCCAACGCGCTCACCATGGAGCGGCCTGATGTGAACGGTATCGAAACCTTCTTCTTCCAAGGCGGCCGCTCCTCCGAGCTGGCCCGGATCATGCAGGACCGTCTGCTGGCGGTCTCCCCCGGCACGCCGGACCGCGGCGCCCGGCCCGGCCGCTTCTTCGTGATCCGCCGCACGGTGATGCCCTCGGTGCTGGCCGAAATGGGATTCGTCACGGGGGAAATCGACGCACCCCGCCTCGCTGATCCAAGCTTCCGGCGGCGGCTCGCCGAAGCGGTGGCCGGTGCAATCCTCTCCTATCTGCAGCAAGCCTCTTGAGTGTGCGTGTTGGTCTGTTTGACAGTGGCCTCGGCGGCCTCACCGTGCTGCGGCAGGTGAGGGCCCTGTATCCGCGGGTCCCCTGCCTTTACCTGGGCGACACGGCCCGGGTGCCCTACGGCCAACGCTCCACCCAGGAGATCCGCGCCATCGCCGCCGAGGTGGTCCACTGGCTGCGGCATCAGGGGGTGGGGGTGCTGGTGATGGCCTGCAACACCTCCAATGCCCTGGCCCTGGATGTGGCCGAAGCGGAGGCGGGGGTGCCGGTGCTCGGCCTGATCGACAGCGTGGCCGCCGAGCTGCGCAGCGGACGGATCGGCATCCTTGCCACCCCCGCCACGGCCGCCAGCGGCGCCTACCGCCGCGCCATCGAGGCCACCAGTCCCGCCAGCACCGTGCTGGAGGTGGGTTGTCCGGCCTTCGTGCCCCTGATCCAGACGGGGGATCTCGAGACGCCCGCCCTGCGCCAGGCCGCCGAGGGCTACCTGCAGCCCCTGCTGGAGGCCGGCGTCGACACGATCGTGCTGGGCTGCACCCACTACCCCCTGCTCACCCCCTTGCTGCGCTCCCTGCTGCCGCCCGAGGTGGAGCTGGTGGATCCGGCCCTGGCGGCCGCCCGGCGCCTCGGCCCCCTGATCGCGGGCCTCGAGGCTCCGGCCGATCCGGAAGCCGCTGGGGAGGGAGATGGCGAGCCGGTGACCTACTGCGTGACCGGATCGGCGGAGGCCTTTGCCGCTTCCGCCCGGGCCTGGCTGGGCCTGAGCCCCACGGTGCATGGGGTGAGTTTGCAGTCCCCGGCCCGCATCGGCTGAGTCGCGCCGCCTAGGATCGCGCCACCCGGGAGGAGTCGTGGCCACCGTTGCAGAGCTGCTCCAGCCGGTCGAGGACGATCTCGACGTCCTGCTGGCCGATCTGCGCGCCCTGATCGGCGCCGGCCACCCGATCCTCCAAGCGGCCGCCGAACATCTGTTCGCCGCCGGCGGCAAGCGGATCCGCCCCGGCATCGTGCTGCTGATCTCCCGAGCGATCGCGCCGGATGGGGGCTTGAGCCCCCGCCACCGCCGCCTGGCGGAGATCACTGAGATGATTCACACCGCCTCCCTCGTCCACGACGACGTGGTCGATGAGGCCGCCACCCGCCGCGGCGTGGCCACCGTGCACAGCCGCTTCAACCACCGCGTGGCGGTGCTGGCGGGGGATTTCCTCTTCGCTCAGGCCAGCTGGCACCTGGCCAACCTCGACGACCTGGAGGTGGTGAAGCTCCTCTCCCGCGTGATCATGGACCTGGCCGACGGCGAGGTGCGCCAGGGCCTCTACCGCTACGACACGGGCCAGAGCTTCGAGACCTACCTCGAAAAGAGCTACTGCAAGACCGCCTCTCTGATCGCCAACAGCGCGCGGGCTGCTGGCGTCCTTTCCGGACTCCCCGCCGCCCATCTCGATGGGCTCTACCGCTTCGGACGTCAGCTCGGTCTGGCCTTTCAGGTGGTGGACGACATCCTCGATTTCACCGGCAGTGACCAGCAGCTCGGTAAACCGGCCGCCAGCGATCTGGCTTCCGGATATCTCACCGCCCCGGCGCTCTACGCCCTTGAGGAGCGTCCCCAGCTGGCCCGCCTGATCGAGCGGGAATTCAGCGAGGAGGGCGACCTGGAGCAGGCCCTTGAGCTGGTCCGGGGCTGTGACGCCATTTCCCGCTCCAGGGCCCTGGCCGAAGGTTTTGCCCGCGAAGCCCACACCGCCATCGACTGGTTGCCCCCCTCCGATCCCCGCAGCGCTCTGCGCGCCCTGCCGGAATTCGTGCTCAGCCGTCTCTACTGATCTGCACGCTTTTGCGTTGATCGAAGATCAGGAGCTTCGGGCTCGTGCTCTCCCTTCCCGATCCGCACCTCATGCAGTGAATCGATCCAGAGGGCACCGGCAGGGAAGCCCTCCACACCGGCTTCCTCGCTGCGCAGAACATGCACCAGGCAGCCTGCCGCCGAAGCGGCTTGGGCCCCCGCCGGTGAGTCCTCAAAGGCCCAGCAGCGCCTGGGATCCACCCTGAGCCGCTCGGCGGCCACCAGGAAGACATCCGGAGCGGGTTTGCCTGCACCCAGGGCTGGGTCATCACCGTGCACACGGGTGCTGATCAGGGCCAACCAGGGATGGGGGGCCGCCTTGCGCTCCACCGCAGCCTTGGCGCTGCTGGTGGCCAGGGCCATGGGGACCCCCAGGTCGTGGCAGCGGCGCACCAGCTGCTCGGCCCCGGGCAGGGGACGGGCCAGGGGCAGCAGCTGCTCGGCGATCGGTTGCCGCACCGCCAGCAGGGCCCCAGGGCCATCGCAGCGGCCACCGTCGGCTTCGATCCACCGCAACACCTGCTCAGCGCAATCGAGCCGCCGCCTTCCCCGCAGCTGGCGGAGCTGGGTTGGCCCCAGGTTGGTGCCGAAGTGAGCCGCCGCCTCCTGCCAGGCCCGGGCATGGAGCGGTTCGGTGTCGAGCAGCAGACCGTCGAGGTCGAACAGGCAGGCGGCGGGTGGGGTCATGGTTCCAGCCTGCCGGATCGCTTCCCAGCCTTCAGCTGAGATCCCCTTCGGACGGTTCGGGATAGGCCTCTTCCAGGGTGGTTTCCAGGGTGGTGAGCAGCAGCACCAGGGCGGCCGGGCGATCGAGGTCGTCGTTTTGCACCGCCTCGATCCAGTGGTGGCAAAGCTCCTCGATCCGGTTGAACAGGGCGTTGCCATCCCGGAGGGTGCCCATCACCCGCTCCAGACTGGCCTCGTCGCTGTCGGGCGGCAGGCCCACCACGTAGCGACGACCATCGTCACCGACGTAGGTGAGCTGGCCGTCCCCATTCCGGGTGGGGGCGGCATGGGGCGTGATCGGCAGCTCGTCCGCCATGGATCCGGACCATCATCCCAGCGACCAAGAGCTAACGCCGCCCGGCGCCGATGTCAGCCACGGATCAGCCGCACTGATCACCGCGGCGGAAGGCTCAGCGGTTCAGCCGATCCATCGTCCAGGTCACGAAGGTGCCCACCGGGCTCCAGAGCAGGTATGGCAGCAGCAGCAGTGAGGCCCGGCCGGAGAGCGGGGCCACCACCGCGGCTAGGGCCACGCCCCACACCCAACCGGCAAAGCCGATGGCGGTGCCGCTGGCAAGGCGGCGGGTGCGGCAGATCACCAGGGTGTAGCTCTGCACCAGCACCAGCAGCACCAGGTAGCCGGCCATTGGCAGCCAGCGCCCTCCCGCCTGCCAGGTGAGCAGGGCAGCGGCGTAGAAGCAGGCGTAGATGGCGGTCCAGATCAGGGGGATCCAGCGCTCGAAGCTCAGCCAGCGGGGACGCTGCAGCCTCAGGAACCAGGCCCAGTCCTCGCGGGAGGGGTTGAGACCGATCGCCACCAGAAGAATCACGGCGGCGATCACCAGCCAGGCAGGCATCGGCGGGGGTGCGGATCCCTCCAGCCTGCCGCCCCGCGGCCACCGTTGCCGCAAGCCCGATGCGAGCGTGGGCTGGTTGGCCATCCCATGGCCATGGCCCCCTTCGCCCCAAGGTCCTCGGCATGGTCCCTGGGTACAGCGCTGGCGCCTCGGCCACCCTTCAGGTCCAGCCCCGAGCGCACGCCCCTGGGGCCCCCGTTCGGCCTCAGGCCACAGTGCACGGCCCCCGCAGTGCTGGCTGGCTGCGAAGCCGTTCCGGGGTTTGAATGCCACCACGGCCCAGTGCCGTGCCCCCTTCTCCCCGGACCCCCAGCTGCCGCCCATGTCCCAGGTCCCCGGCTCCGTTCCCGCCACGACCCCCTCCGCCAGCGCCGCCGGGCCCCTCGGCACGCCCGAATCCGGCCCCACGATCGAATCGGTGCTGCAGGAAGGCCGCAGCTTCGAGCCTCCAGCCGAGCTGGCGGCCCGGGCTCGGATCGGTTCGATGGCGGCCTATCGGGAGCTGGCGGCCCGCGCCGAGGCCGATCCCGATGCCTTCTGGGCCGAGCTTGCCCGCAGCGAGCTGCACTGGTTCGAGCCCTTCCACACCGTGCTCGATTGGAGCAACGCCCCCTTCGCCCGTTGGTTCGAGGGTGGCACCACCAACCTCTCGTACAACTGCCTCGATCGCCACCTGGTCGGTCCCCGGGCCGACAAGACGGCCCTGATCTGGGAGGGGGAACCGGGCAATACCCGCACCTTCACCTACCGCCAGCTCCACGCCGAGGTGTGCCAGGCGGCCAACGCCCTCAAGGCCCTGGGAATCGGCAAGGGGGATCTGGTGGCCCTGTACATGCCCATGGTGCCGGAGGCGGCCATCGCCATGCTGGCCTGCGCCCGCATCGGCGCCCCCCATTCGGTGGTGTTCGGCGGCTTCTCGGCCGAGGCCCTGCGGGACCGTCTGATCGATGGTGAAGCGAAGCTGGTGATCACCGCCGACGGCGGCTTCCGCAAGGACAAGGCCGTGGCCCTCAAGCCGGCCGTGGATGCGGCCCTGGCCGATGGTGCCTGCCCCACCGTGGAGCATGTGCTGGTGGTGCGCCGCACCGAGCAGGAGGTGGGCTTCGAGGCAGGCCGCGATGTCTGGTGGCACGAGCTGGTGGAGGCCCAGGCCCCTGATTGCCCGGCTGAGCCGATGGCCAGCGAAGACCGCCTGTTCGTGCTTTACACCTCCGGTTCCACCGGCAAGCCCAAGGGGGTGGTGCACACCACCGCCGGCTACAACCTCTGGGCCCATCTCACCTTCCAGTGGATCTTCGACATCCGCGACGACGACATTCATTGGTGCACCGCGGATGTGGGCTGGATCACCGGCCACAGCTACATCGTGTACGGCCCGCTCTCCAATGGCGCCACCACGGTGATGTACGAGGGAGCGCCCCGTCCCTCCAAGCCCGGCGCCTTCTGGGAGGTGATCCAGAAGCACCGCTGCACGATTTTCTACACCGCCCCCACGGCGATCCGGGCCTTCATGAAGAGCGGCCGCGCCGTGCCTGATCAGTACGACATGAGTTCCTTACGCATCCTCGGCACCGTGGGGGAGCCGATCAATCCCGAAGCCTGGATGTGGTATCGCGATGTGATCGGCGGCAATCGCTGCCCGGTGGTGGACACCTGGTGGCAGACCGAGACCGGCGGCGTGATGATCAGCCCCCTGCCCGGCGCCACCCCCACCAAACCCGGATCAGCCACCCTGCCTCTGCCCGGCATCAGCGCCGACATCGTCGATCACGATGGCGTGTCCCAGGCGGCTGACCAGGGCGGCTATCTGGCGATCCGGCGGCCCTGGCCCGGGATGTTGCGCACGGTGCACGGCGATCCCGAGCGGTTCAGAAAGAGTTACTGGGAGGAGATCCGCCCCGCCGATGGCAGCTGGCTTTACTTCGCCGGTGATGGTGCCCGCCGCGATGGCGACGGCTACTTCTGGGTGATGGGCCGCGTCGATGACGTGATCAACGTGAGCGGCCACCGGCTGGGCACCATGGAGATCGAGAGTGCCCTGGTGAGCCATCCGGCCGTGGCCGAGGCCGCCGTGGTGGGGGTGCCCGACGAGCTCAAGGGCGAGGGGATCGTGGCCTTCGTGACCCTTGAGGCCGGCCGCAGCGGCGATGACGCCCTGGTGGCGGAGCTGAAGAAGCATGTGGGCACCGAGATCGGCCCGATCGCGCGGCCGGATCTGATCCGCTTCACCGATGCCCTGCCCAAGACCCGCAGCGGCAAGATCATGCGCCGCATCCTGCGGGCCCTGGCCGCTGGCCAGGAGGTGAGCGGCGACACCTCCACCCTGGAGGACCGCTCGGTGCTCGATGCCCTGCGGGTCTGAGGGCGGGCCCCTTCAGAGCTGGATCGAATCGGCCGGCGGTCGCTGGTCTTCGGCGGCTTCCGCGCAGCGGGCCAGGTGTTCCTCCAGCTGCTCCTCCAGCACCGGGATCGGCTGGGGACGGCCATAGAGGTAGCCCTGGCCGTAGGCGCAGTCGAGATTGGTGAGCCAGCGCTGCTGGGTGGTGGTTTCCACACCTTCGGCCACCACCCCCACCCCCAAGGCACTGGCCAGCGAGAGGATGGCTCGAGCGATGGCCTCATCCTCAGGATCGCTGCCGAGGTCGGCCACGAAGGAGCGATCGATCTTGAGCAATCCCACCGGGAAGCGCTTGAGATAAAGGAGGGAGGAGTAGCCCGTCCCGAAATCATCGATCGCCAGCTGCACCCCCAGTTGGCGGATCCGGGCAATGGTGGAGGCGGTGGAAGGAATGTCCGCCACCAGCGAGGTTTCGGTGATCTCCAGGAACAGCTGGCTGGAGCGGATGCCGCTGGAGCGAAGGATCGGTTCGATCTGGGCCACCAGGTCGGCGGAGCCGAGCGTGCGGGCCGACACGTTGGAGGAGAGCCGCAGGTGGATCAGCCGGGGATCCCGTTGCCAGCGCCCCAGGGCCCGGCAGGCCGACTCCAGCACGCTGAGATCGATCCGCTCGATCAGGCCGCTCTCCTCCGCCGCCGCCATGAAGCTGGCCGGGCTGAGCACCCCCCGCTGGGGATGGCGCCAGCGGGCCAGGGCCTCGAAGCCCACCAGCGACCCATCGCGCAGCAGCACGATCGGCTGGAGCCAGGCCTCGATCTCACCGCTCTCCACGGCCTGCCGCAGGGATTCCTCCATGCTCAGCCGCTCCTGGGCCTTGCGGCGCAGACGGGGCTCGAACAGCGCGTAGCGGCCCCGACCTTGGGCTTTGGCCTCGTACATCGCCATGTCGGCGTTTTCGATCAGCGTGGAGGGGGTGTCGTGGGGTTCGGCGATGCCGATGCCCACCGAGGCCGAATGGATCAGCTCGGTGCCCGCCACCCGGATCGGCACTCGGATGGCCGTGATGATCCGCTGGGCCAGTTCGGCGGTGGCCTCGTTGCTGCTGGTGCGGGTGATCACGATGAACTCATCCCCCGAGAGGCGGCCCACCAGGTCGTTGGGGCCCACCGCACGCTGCAGGATCCGGCTCACCTGCACCAGCAGCTCATCACCGGCGGCATGGCCGTGGGCGTCGTTGACCCACTTGAACCGGTCGATGTCGATGAACAGCACGGCCGTGGAGCGGCCGCCGTCCTGGGGGGGATCGTCGATCCAGCTGGAGAGCCGCTCCAGCACCAGGGTGCGGTTGGGCAGGTTGGTGAGGGGGTCGTGGCAGGCCTGGTAGGAAGCATCGAGCCGGGCCTGCCGTTCCGAGGAGATGGCGGCCAGCAGCCGCAGGCTGAGCTGGATGCTGCGGCCCATGGCCCGCAGCAGGGAGCGCTCCTCGATGTCGTAGGGCTCACCGAGCCGCCCCACCACCAGCTGTTCGCCGGGGCCCAGGGAGGCCCAGAAGGTGTCGAGAAGGCCGGCCTGGATCGCCAGCGAGGTCGGTTGGCTGGGGGCCTGCCGCAGCAGCAGCTCCCGTTCCGCTGGTGCCAGGCCGATGCACCAGGTGAGCTGGCCATCGCAGAGGATGGCCGCCACCTCGGCGTCCACCGCTTCGGCCACGCGGTTGAGCACCGTGCGCAGGTTTTCCGGGTCGTCGGTGGAGAAGGCGGCCAGGATCTCCGAGAGAAGATGCAACGACCAGGAGGGTTCCATTACCCGATCGCCAGGGTGACCAGGGTCTGATTGTGGAAGCCGCCGGACCCCTTGGTGCGGGCGATCTCGCCATAGGTGTAGAAGCCCCCCATCGGCACGGCCCCAGTGGTGCGGTTGATCAGGTCCGTTTCCTCTTGAACTCTGGCTTCACTGAACACCGATCGGCGCGACACGCAGTCGAACAGCAGCAGACCGACCGGCGGGGTTCCTCCCAAGGCCCCGATCGCCGCTTCACAGGACTGGGCCGCCGCCCCCAGCACCGAATTGAAATCCCCTTCGGTGAGGAAGGCCAGGGCACCCTGGGGCACCTCCGCCACAGTGATCAGGGCCCGCCGGCTGAGATCGAAGCCGGTGATGTGCCGCATCTCGATCTTGTCCCGCCGGCGGATGCCGATCGGGTGGGTGGCGGCGAAGTCGGCGAAGGCTTTGGGATCGCGCTGCACCGCCTCGGAGGGCTTGAAAAAGTCGAAGTACACATCGAGGGCGGGCCGGTCGTCGAGGGCGCTGAGCAGCGTTTCCTTGCTGCCGGTCACCACCATCGGTTCGCTCACCGGGGTCCAGCCGTGGCTGACGCCCACCCCCAGGGGGCGATCCGAACTCACGGCCGCCGCCACCACCGCCGCCTGCATCACCCGCTGGCCATGCAGTTGCTGGGTTCGCTGCATCGCCAGGTAGTCCCCCGCGCAGCCGCCCACCAGTGGCACATCCACGTTGGCCACGTCGTAGGCACCGCGCACCACCTCCATCTGGTCGCCACCGAGGCCATCGGAGAGCAGCATCAACACCGTGTGGGCACGGCGCTCGAGCTGATTGAGGCACTGGGCCGCATCGCTGGCCGCCTGGCGCAGGCCCTGGCCGGTGCTCTCGCCCCAGCCGGTGCTCACCCTCACACCGCTGCCGCCCAGAGCCCAGATCACCAAGGCCTGCGTGAGCGCTCCGGCCGGAGCGATCTCCCCAGAACTGGAACAGCCGATCAGCCGGGCTTCGGGAAGGCGGGGCTCGATCAGCGCCGCCGCCGTGTGGAGGTCGTAGCGGGGAGCGGCCATCAACACCACCAGCGCGGCGGGACCGGAGATGGTGAGCTGGCCCAGGGCCTCCTCAACGGCCGCCGTGGTGTCCTCCAGGGTTGAGGCCCCCACCGACACCCAGCTCTGGGGTTCGTTCATCGTGGCCTTCCCGGGGATTGGCCTTGCCGAAGCAAGGGACGGTCCATGCATCCTCGCAACCCCCCCGCCCCGACGTCAGCCCTGACGGAGGATCAGCCCGCCAACAGGCCGGCGGAGGGGAGGCTGTGGAGGTAGAGCACCCAAAGGGCACCGATGCCGGTGACGCAGACGAAGATCCACTGCCAGTCCTTGCCGGCATCGCGCAGGCGACGGATCGCCAGGGGGAGATGGGGAACGAACTGGGCGATCAGGTAGAGATTGGCGAGCAGGGCGAAGAAGCCAACGAAGGTGCCCAGGAGGTTGAGCACGAACAACACGATGAAGTTCGCCAGCACGAACCACCAGTAATCACCACGATTGGAACGGCCGGCATACTCGAAGCTGCGTTCCCAGGCCGTCACGTAAGCCTTGACCAGGGGAGATTGCATCAGGGTTTCCACGCTGGTGTGGAACGGTAAGAACTGTTACACCTTGCCGATTCCGCTGCTCCTGTCAATCGTTGTGTCGGTGAACCTTCACCGGGGCTGCACCGCGCTGCCGGGGCCGGCCGCCTCCGACCAGGCCAGCAGGGTGTCGGCCAGCCGTTCGAAGCGCCGCTGGCGGCCTGGATCGTCGGCCCAGTCGCCCAGCAGGTTGCGGCGCAGCCCGGCGCTGGCGGGGGTGAGATGGTCGCCGGGCAGCTCGAGCAACTCGCTGTGGTCGTCGCTGCGCTGGCGCAGGGCCTCCAGCAGCCGCGGGCTCTGGTCGAGCTCATCGCGGCGGAAACGCACCAGCAGGTTGCGGCTCTGGCGGTAGCTGCGGCTCACCAGCTGGAGGGTTTCCTGGGGGGAGGGGCTGAATTCGCTGCGGAAGCCGAACTGCTGCCCCATCTCCGCCAGCAGTGGCACCGACCGCTCCGCCGAGAAATTGTTGAAGCTCAGCGCCAGCAGGGCCTCACAGCGGCGCCCGCCATCGGGGGCGAGCAGGTGGAGCTTGCAGCCCAGGCTGTGGCCCAGCCGCAGCACCCGTTGACCCAGCGGCAGTTCGTAGCCGCCGTCGCGGCGCACCCCGGCCTCG
>JBILUS010000019.1:0-46945 GCA_044370835.1 Cyanobium sp.
CGCGGCCAGGAGCCCCGATGGGTAGGGCTTGCTGAAGATGCCTTGGCCGCCGACCTGCCAACGCTGCAGGCCGAGTGCGGGCGAAGTGGCGGTTGGCATCACGAGCAAAGGACCGATCCCCGCCCGGGCGCCATCGACCTCAACAATCGGAATGCTGAAGATCGTGAGATCACCAAGCCCCAGCGCCGTTGCCGTTGGGCTCCAGGTGGAGGAGGCAACCGGCAGCGAAAGCCGCATCAAATTTCGCCGCCCCAGGGCCGTGTAGGGCAGAAGGAAACGGATGTAGGGAATGTTCGCCTTGGCGTTCAGCCCGCCGGTGAGAACGGGTTGCAGGTAATTTTGGATCTGCAGAGCCGGAACATCCGTTAGCGGGTTGTTGGCCGTGTTCACCGCGCTCTGCCCTGACAACGCCGGGGCTTCGCTGCGCGCTCTGGGACCGGGCAGGCCCTCCGGTGCTGGTTGGCTGGATGGCGGCGAACGCGGCTCCAGGGGCGGCGGCGGCTGAGCGGCAGCGCGGACCAGGGGATCGGCCAGCACCAGCAAGGGAACCCAGGTCAGGGTGGTCTGGAGGGAACGGCTCCGCACCACCTGGATCAGCGGGCCCTCCCAGGCCACCGGCTCGGGAACTGTGGAATCGGCCATGCAAGGGTCCGGGAGCCAGCGCCGGCGGGGCGAACGCTAATAGCGCTGGCCCAGCCTTGCCGGGGAGGGGCCTGTCTGGACGCCCGGGCAGCCGTGAGGCCTGCATCACAGGCCCCCGATCCCACGGGCTCGCTCTGGCGGCAGAGCCTGACAGGGCCATGAACAACCGGACCACCCTGCCTACACTCGGCCCAGACCGCCCCCGCCAGGATGCCCTCCGCTTCAGAGCTCGCCTGGTTGATCCCGCTGCTGCCCCTGATCGGGGCCGCGATCACGGGGCTGGGTCTCATCAGCTTCAACCGCACCATCAATCGCCTCCGCAAGCCGGTGGCCCTGCTGCTGCTCACCTGCGTTGGCATCGCGGCGGTGCTCAGCTACGCGGTGCTGGCCGAGCAGCTGGCCGGGGCCGGGGCTCGCGAGGTGCTGTTCAACTGGGCCAGCGCCGGCAGCTTCAACCTCCAGATGGGCTACCGGGTGGATGCCCTGGGGGCGGTGATGCTCGCGTTGGTCACCACCATCGCCCTGCTGGTGATGGTCTATTCCGATGGCTACATGGCCCACGACAAGGGCTACGTGCGCTTCTTCACCTACCTGGCCCTGTTCAGCAGCTCGATGCTCGGCCTGGTGATCAGCCCCAACCTGCTCGAGATCTACGTCTTTTGGGAGCTGGTGGGGATGTGCTCCTACCTGCTGGTGGGCTTCTGGTACGACCGCGATGGCGCCGCCAACGCCGCCCAGAAGGCCTTTGTGGTGAACCGGGTGGGCGACTTCGGCCTGCTGCTGGGGATCCTCGGCCTGTTCTGGGCCACGGGCAGCTTCGGCTTCGAGGAGATCGGCAGCCGCCTGCAGGCCGCGGTGGCCGGCGGTGGGCTCTCGGCCGGCATCGCCGTGCTGCTCTGCCTGCTGGTGTTCATGGGACCGATGGCCAAGTCGGCCCAGTTCCCGCTGCACGTGTGGCTGCCCGACGCCATGGAGGGCCCGACGCCGATCTCCGCCCTGATCCACGCCGCCACGATGGTGGCCGCCGGGGTGTTCCTGGTGGCCCGGCTGCAGCCCGTGTATGAGGCCTTCCCGGCGGTGCAGCTGGTGATCGCGGTGGTGGGCACCATCACCCTGTTCCTGGGGGCCTCGATCGCCCTCACCCAGCAGGACCTCAAGAAGGGCCTGGCCTACAGCACCGTGAGCCAGCTCGGTTACATGATGCTGGCCATGGGCTGCGGCGCCCCGGTGGCGGGCATGTTCCACCTGGTGACCCACGCCTTCTTCAAGGCGATGTTGTTCCTCGGATCGGGGTCGGTGATCCACGCCATGGAGGAGGTGGTGGGCCACGAGCCGGTGCTCGCCCAGGACATGCGCCTGATGGGCGGCCTGCGCCGTTACATGCCGATCACCGCGATCACCTTCCTGATCGGCTGCGTGGCGATCGCCGGCATCCCCCCCCTGGCGGGCTTCTGGAGCAAGGACGAGATCCTGGGCCAGGCCTTCAACACCTTCCCGGTGCTGTGGGCGGCGGGCTTCATCACCGCCGGCATGACCGCCTTCTACATGTTCCGCCTCTACTTCCTGACGTTTGAGGGCAGCTTCCGCGGCAACGACAAGGCCCTGCAGGCCCAGCTGCTCACCGCCGCCGGCAAGGGCGGTGCTGAGGCCCACGAGGAGGGCCACGGCCACCACGCCGAGCACCCCCACGAATCGGGCTGGCAGATGGCGATGCCGCTGGCGGTGCTGGCGGTGCCCTCGGTGCTGATCGGCCTGCTGGGCACCCCCTGGCACAGCCGTTTCGCCCAGCTGCTTGATCCTCACGAGGCGGCCGAGATGGCCGAACACTTCTCCTGGAGCGAGTTTCTCCCCTTGGCCGGTGCCTCGGTGGCGATCTCGGTGGCCGGGATCAGCCTGGCGGTGCTCGCCTATTACCTCCACCGCATCGACCTAGGCCAGGCCGTGGCGGCCCGCTTCCCGGCCGTGAATGCCTTCTTCGCCAACAAGTGGTACCTCGATGCCATCAACGACAAGATCTTTGTGCAGGGCAGCCGCAAGCTGGCCCGCCAGGTGCTGGAGGTGGATTCCAAGGTGGTGGACGGCGTGGTGAACCTCACCGGCCTGCTCACCCTCGGCAGCGGCGAAGGCCTCAAGTACTTCGAAACCGGCCGCGCCCAGTTCTATGCCCTGATCGTGTTTGGCGGGGTGATCGCCATGGTGGTGCTGTTCAGCGCCTTCGGCTAAGGCCGCGCAGAGACTGTCCAGCAAAGCAGCGGACTTTCGATCAGCTCTCCATCCGATCGCGGCTCATAAGCTGCCTTTGGGGGTTGGCGTGGATGGAGCGCAGCGTCGCCAGCCGCCGCTGCGGATCACCGGGTTCGATCGGGCTGGAGCAAGGGCGCCCCTCCCACAGCCCCTTCCCCTTGCTGCTGGTCCGCGCTAACAGGTCGCCTTAGTCCAGGACTAAACTAACTAGATCGCCTTCTCTGTCGCCATGCAACCGACTGCCCCCGATCGGCGCGACGCGTTGCGGATGGTGAACGTGCACCAGGCCAAAACCCAGTTGTCGCGGCTGATTGACGCCGCCCATGCCGGCGAGACGATCGTGCTGGCCAAGGCGGGCAAACCCTGGGCCCGACTGGTTCCTCTGGCATCGTCCCCCCCCCAGCGTCTCCCCGGCCGGCTGCGCAGCCAGGGGCCCCTGAGCCAGCCCAACGCCCTGTTTGAGCCCTTGGAGGCTGGTGATCTCGCGGCCTGGGAAGAGGGCGCTCTGCTGAGCGGCCCAGCCCAACAATGATGAACCGCTCGGACTATCTGCTCGATAGCCATGTGCTGCTCTGGTGGTGGTTTGATCCACAGAGGCTCTCCCCAGCCGCCCATGCGCTGCTTGTAGAACCCACCAATCCGATCCTGGTGAGCGCTGCTTCGATCTGGGAGCTGAGCCTCAAGGTCCATCGCGGCAAGCTGCCTGAACTAGAGCGCGTCATCGCCGACCTGCCGGGGCTGCTGCAGGCCGATGGCTTCCAGGAGCTACCGATCACAGCGGCCCATGGCCTCAGGGCCGGGGCCTACCCCCAGCCCCACCGGGATCCCTTTGATCGGATGCTGGCCGCCCAAGCGGAGCTCGATCGCCTGGTGCTGCTCAGCGCCGATCCCCAGCTCTCCAGCTTTCCCTGTCAGATCCTCTGGTGAGGTCCCATGGCTTCGAGGCTGAAGGGTTTGCACCTCCGCCATGGCCAGCAGGGGTGGAGCCACGGTCGCGGGCGTTCCTGCCTCGATCTGCCGCCAGCCGCAAGCTGAGGAAACGCCTCAAAGTCAGCAAACCTGTTGGTGCTTCCATGACTACCGCTTGAGGGCAGCCGCATTGATAGGCCCTGAGCTTCGTTTCTTAGCCTTTTTGGGCTTGCTTCGATAGCTGATTCCGTGGCCTTTCCACCATGGCCCTAGGCCAAAACCTATTCCCCTGATTGGGGGAGAGGTTTTTTTGGGTTTTTGAGTTCCCTGCTCAGCCCAGCGGCAACTAGGCCTTGGGGCCTTCGGTCCTTCTGGTTATCCTCGATGCCGCCTCGATGCAGGAGCTGGCGGTGGTGGAGCTGCCGCTGGCGATCCCTGCCAGCAGCCACAGCGCCGGGCCGCGCCCGCCGCCGGCCCCGCCTAGAGCGATGCCCTGAAGTCCTGTTTGGCGGCGGGGTAGCCGCTGGCTTGAAGGGAGCTGGCGCTGCTCAGGGCCTACGGCCGAGAAGCCTGTAGGAGATCCCTACCCCACAGCTACAGAGCTCGCTCGCTTGTGCTAAAATCTCCATAAACATGGCTGCTTAGCCATCCATTGCTTTCGCAACCATGAGACTCGTTGAGACCTTATCCCGGGGCGAGCTTAGGGCGGCCCTAGGCAAAATAGCCCTCAAGTCAGCCTTTGGTGCTGCTGTGGTGGTGGGCATGCTGGGTGCCGGTCAAGCGCAAGCCGTGGTTGTGAACGTTGGTGGTCAAAACTGGAATGTGACCACTTTTCAGGGAAGTTACAATGCCAATTCGGCTAAGTTTGCCACTCCGCCCGCCCCGGGACGGATGCCTTGGTGGGGTAGCGCTTCCCTAGCTACTCAATTCGGAAATGCCTTAATGGGTAGCCTAGGATATCCAAACGGAGAAGTAGGTCCACTTTTTGGCTATAGACTCTTTCAAAGCAACACTACGGTTTCGACATGCGGATACGATTCATCCTTTCAGCGGAGCATCTGCGGCACAAATGTTCCATTATTCCTTAATTATACCTGGGCCCAAGCTGATCTTGTCCCACCCGTCCCTGGCCCTCTCCCTCTCTTTGGCGCCGCCGCTGCCTTCGGCTTCAGCCGCAAGCTGAGGCAGCGCATTAAAGCTGGCACCAACTCTGCTTCCAGCAACTACAGCCTCTGATCCGATCCTTGGTACCTTTTGTGGTCGACAAGGCTTGATTTGGCATTCTCAGTAGCTTGGGCGGCTGAGTCTTTTTGAATTCCTCACCAGCGTGGGCCTTAAGCCACCGCTGGTTTTTTTTATGAACCCAGCAGTTGCAGTGGAAGCTCCGGCCCGCCACCTCACGGCAGCACCGTCACCACAGGCTGCGAACGGGTCCATAGGAGCGGATCTTGCTGTCAGCGCTGAGCAGCGGAATCCCCAACTCGCGGGCCTGGGCCACCAGCAAGCGATCGGCGGGATCGGCATGGAACGGCTCCGGCAGGCGGGTGGCTGCCACGGCCACGGCGGGATCCAGGGCCAGCAACCGCACCGCCGGATGGGAGGCCAGCAGCGCCAACCAGCGCTCCACATCCAGGCTGAGGGCGAGCCGTCCACGGTTCACCAGCATCGCCACTTCCCAGCAGCTGATGGCGGACACCAGCAGCCCTGGTGAACCGCCCGGCTGGCCGGCGCTCTCGATCGCTGCATCGATGGCGGCCAGGGCAGTCGCTGAAAGCCGCTGGCGATCCCCGTTCGCCCACCAGATCAGCACATGGGTGTCGAGCAGGATCACGCCAGGGCTTCCCAGTCGTTCTCGCCGACGGGCACGAACGGGTCGTCGAAGCGCAGCACCGAGCCGCGCAACTCCGCCAGGGGGTCGGCGGCCGGCCGGGCCGGGCGATAGGGGCGCACCTCCAGGGTGGGTCTGCCGTGATCGGTAATCACCAGCGGTTCACCGCTGGCCTCCACCTGGCGGAACAGCTCCAGGGCCTGGGCCTTGAAGCGGGATTTCGAGACCTGCCGAGGCGATCCCGGCGGCAGCGGCCCGGACACGAGATCCATCGCAACTCCAAAATGACCATAGTCATGAGACTAAGTCAAATCAACGGCCGCCATGGCCGGCTCCTGGGTCCAGCCCCTGATGCGGCTCACTGCCGACTCTTGCAGCGCACTACAAGGTTGTGCATGAAAAGCTGCTCGCTCACGATCCGCCTCGAAGACGACCTGGAGCAGGAGCTGCAGCTGATGCGCTTTGAGCGGTTGCGGCGCCAGGCCCTGCCCTTCGGCGAAGCCGCTGGCTGGCTCACCGATGACGACGTGTTCACGGCCATCTCCTGAACACATCCCAACGGCTGAGCGGCGTGCGGATTGTCTTCGACACCAACGTGCTGGTGAGTGCTTTTCTGGCCCGGGGCCTTTGCGCCGATCTCCTGCGGCTGGTGCTGCGCGAAGACACCCTGGTGAGCAGCAAGGTGGTATTGACCGAGCTGCGCGACGTGCTCAGCCGCAAGGGCAGGCTGCCGCCCGCCCAGATTGAAGCGCTGGAAACCTTCCTGCGCGATCAACCCATCGCACCCTGGCCAGGCCAAACCCTGCGGCTCGGCCTGGTCGATGCCGACGCTGAATGGGTGCTCGCCAGCGCCGTCCTTGCCGAGGCCGACCTGGTTGTGACCGGCGATCAAGGCCTCCTGGCCTGCACCACCTGCCCCTTGCCCCTTCTCAATCCTCGGGCCTGCTGGCAGCAGCTGCGCGGGCCTGGCTGACGGGCACGCTGCGCCAGCGATCTGGTGATCCCCCATGGGCTGCACGGGAGTGTTGTGGCGGGGTGAGCCGCTCGCGCCAAGGCAGGGCCGGCAGCCGACGCTGGCAGCTGTGCCGCGTGAATCAACCTGATCATGCCCCTACGATGCCGTCATCTGATAACGGCATCAGGATGCGCACGATCGTGGACCTTCCGGAAGCGGAGCGCGCCCAGCTCGATGCCCTTTGCCGCCAGCGGGGGCTGTCGCGGGCGGAGGCGCTGCGGCAGGCGCTGCGGCTCTGGCTGGAGCAGCAGAAACCCAGCCACGGTGAGGTCTTCGGCCTGTGGCGTGATCGCCCGGAAGGGTCCCTGGAGTTGCAGGAGGCGCTGCGGCAGGAGTGGGACGCGCCCTGATGCTGCTGCTCGACACCAACATCCTGATCGACGTGCTGCGCGGCGAAGCCAGGGCCCTGGCCTGGCTGGAACTGCAGGAGCGGCCCAAGATCAGCGTGATCAGCTGGATCGAGGTGCTGGTGGGCTGCCGTGAGGACGAAAGCGGCCCCGTGCAGGCCTGGCTGGAGAGCTTTCCCCGCCTTCCCCTCGACGACGCCATCGCCCTGGAAACGGTGCGGCTCCGGCAACGCCATGGCCTGAAGATTCCAGACGCGATCATCCTGGCCACCGCCCGCTGCGCCGATCTGACCCTGGCCACCCGCAACAGCCGCGATTTTTCGCTGGCGATGGGCGGTGTGCTGCATCCTTATCAGCTCTGAAAGCTGGTAAGGATCAGCCCGCCCAGATCTCCTCCAACTCCACCACAAGACCGGAGAACTGGGGATCGCCCTCAAGGCATTCAGGCTGGCTTGGATAACTCTCAGGTTAGCTAGCACCATTGACCGACAGCTGTCCTGCCGACTCCCGGCACCAACCCGCCCTGGCGGTGCACTGGCGGTGCCCTTGGCGGCAGCCAAGAACCAACACTCGGCCCTAGTGGCTCGGGTGGAACGAGGGGAGGAGATCGCCATCGCCCGTCGGGGGGTGCCGGTGGTGCGGCTCGTGCCCGATCCCGGCGATATCAATCGGGGGGCTGGGCGTCGTGAGCGGGTGGCCCTGGCGCTGGAGCGGCTGCAGCAGCTTCGGATTGGCGTCGTCCTGGAGGGCGACCTAAGGCTGATCGCCCGGGAGGGCCTGGATTGAACCCGGCGATCGCAACCACCGCCTTTGTGCTCGACAACTCCGTGCTCTGCGGCTGGTTTCTCGCCAACCAAGCCACGCCCTACAGCGACGCGGTGGCCGGCCTGCTGCCGGTGGTCGATGCCCACGCCCCCTGGTTGCTGCAGCTCGAGTTCACCAATGTGCTGCGCACCGCTTGTCGTCGCGGCACGATCGAGATCGCTGCGGCCCGAGAGATTATTGATCAGGTGGCCCTGCTGCCGATCCGCATCGACGCCGCCCCTCCCGAGCCGGCCGCCCTGCTGAGCCTGGCTTTGCGTTTTCAGCTCACCAGCTACGACGCGGCCTACCTGGAGCTCGCCCTGCGGCTGCAGCTGCCGATCGCCACCCGCGATGACGCCCTGGCTGATGCTGCCTGGGCTGCTGGGGTGGGGGTACTCACCGCCTAGTCGCCCGCAACCGCTGCGCCAGCAATCTGGTGATCCTTGATGCCGCCTCCATGGAGGAGCTGGCGGTGGTGGAGCTGCCACCGGCCACAGCGCCGGGCCGCGCCCGCCGCCGGCCCCGCTTAGATCAAAGCCCTAAAGTCCCGTGCGGCGGCGGGGTAGCCGCTGGCTTGAAGTGCGGTGGGGCTGCTCAGGGCCTATTGCCGAGAAGCCTGTGGGGGAATTCGCACCCCAATGAGGCCGGACTCGTGCGTTAGTGCTATGCTGTAAGTAAAAATGGATTTCTATAGGTTTATATGCCTTACAGCATCATAAGTCTTACTGGTTTCTCTCTACCCCCCCATTCCCCAGCCCGGCCTAGGACAGCGCTAGGCACAGCAGCCCTCAAAGCAGCCTTTGGTGCTGCTGTGGCGATCGGGGTGCTGGGTGCCGGCCAAGCCCAAGCCTTGTTGGTGAATGTGGGTGGTCAACAATGGAATGTGACCACATTTAGGGAAAAATTTATCGCTGGCTCCGCAACCAGCACCAAATTCAACACATCTGCCAACGGAGGCACGATGCCTTGGTTTGGCAACCTAAGCTTGGCAAGCCAATTCGCCAGTGCGATTGGCTTTCAATTCGGTTTGCCTAACTGCGTCGGGGATGTCTGCGGTCCGCCGGGTCGCGGTCCATTTTTTGCATTTAGGGGAAATAACTCCAACCCCTCCCTTATCACAAGTTACAATGTAGCGGCCATACGCCAAGACGGCAGTATCGGTGATGGCACCTTTTACTCTACTAATGGATCAGAAACGTTTACTTGGGCCCAAGCAGATCTTGTCCCACCTGTCCCCGGCCCCCTTCCTGCACTTGGCGCCGCGGCAGCCTTTGGGCTTAGCCGCAAGCTGAGGAAGCGCATCAAAGACAGCAAAGCAGTTGGTGGTTCTATCACTGTTGACTGAGTGCAGCCGCTTCAGTAGTGCCTGAGTTTCGTTCCCTGGCCTTTTAGGGCTGGTTTCGATAGCTGTTTCCGTGGCCTCTCCACCAGTGCCCTATGTCCAAAACCTCTTCCCCTGATTGGGGGAGAGGTTTTTTGGATTCTTGAGTTCCCTGCTCAGCCCAGCAGCAACAAGGCCTTGGGGCCTTCGGTCCTTCTGGTTATCCTCGATGCCGCCTCGATGGAGGAGCTGGCGGTGGTGGAGCTGCCGCTGGCTATTCCCTATGGGCTGCACGGGAGTGTTGTGGAAGGGTGAACGATCGAGGAGAAGGCCGTTCTGCCAGCGGCCCGATTCTCAGTTTTGACGCCGCCGGAAGCCTGCCGATGGGTCAGCTGTCCGCTCCGGCTCAGCCCGCCCAGATCTCCTCCAGATCCACTGCCAGACCCGGGACGTGAGGATCGCCTTTCGGGCTGGTGGCCGCTTCGACGCGCCGCGGGCGCCGTTGCACCCATAGGCGGCCAGTCTCCCTACGATGCCATTATCAGATAACTGCATCAGCATGCGCACGATCGTGGATCTGCCGGACGTGGAGCGTGCCCAGCTCGATGCCCTTTGCCGCCAGCAAGGGCTGTCGCGGGCGGAGGCGCTGCGGCAGGCGCTGCGACTGTGGCTGGAGCAGCAGAAACCCAGCCACGGCGAGGTTTTCGGCCTGTGGCGAGATCGACCAGAGGGGTCTCTGGAGCTGCAGGAGGCGCTGCGGCAGGAGTGGGGGGCGCCCTGATGCTGCTTCTCGACACCAACATCCTGATCGACGTGCTGCGCGGCGAAGCACCTGCCCTGGCCTGGCTGGAGCAGCAACAGCGTGCGCACATCAGTGTGATCAGTTGGATCGAGGTGCTGGTGGGCTGCCGCGAGGGTGAAAACGCACCCGTGGAGGTCTGGCTGGGATCCTTTCCCCGCCTGCCGATCGACGACGCGATCGCCCTGGAAACGGTGCGGCTCCGGCAACGCCATGGCCTGAAGATTCCAGACGCGATCATCCTGGCCACCGCCCGCTGCGCCGATCTGACCCTGGCCACCCGCAACAGCCGCGATTTTTCGCTGGCGATGGGCGGTGTGCTGCATCCTTATCAGCTCTGAAAGCTGGTAAGGATCAGCCCGCCCAGATCTCCTCCAACTCCACCACAAGACCGGAGAACTGGGGATCGCCCTCAAGGCATTCAGGCTGGCTTGGATAACTCTCAGGTTAGCTAGCACCATTGACCGACAGCTGTCCTGCCGACTCCCGGCACCAACCCGCCCTGGCGGTGCACTGGCGGTGCCCTTGGCGGCAGCCAAGAACCAACACTCGGCCCTAGTGGCTCGGGTGGAACGAGGGGAGGAGATCGCCATCGCCCGTCGGGGGGTGCCGGTGGTGCGGCTCGTGCCCGATCCCGGCGATATCAATCGGGGGGCTGGGCGTCGTGAGCGGGTGGCCCTGGCGCTGGAGCGGCTGCAGCAGCTTCGGATTGGCGTCGTCCTGGAGGGCGACCTAAGGCTGATCGCCCGGGAGGGCCTGGATTGAACCCGGCGATCGCAACCACCGCCTTTGTGCTCGACAACTCCGTGCTCTGCGGCTGGTTTCTCGCCAACCAAGCCACGCCCTACAGCGACGCGGTGGCCGGCCTGCTGCCGGTGGTCGATGCCCACCCCCCCTGGCTGCTGCAGCTGGAGTTCACCAATGTGCTGCGCACGACGTGCTAAGCTGCTGTTAAGGTGTATATTTGTATCAGTGCTTATGAGTGACATGGCTTTGAGTGAAATGATTTTCACTGACACTCCCCCTTATTCCCGAGCCCGGCTTAATGCGGCGCTAGGCAAGGCAGTCCTTGGTGCTGCTGTGGCGATCGGGGTACTGGGTGCTGGAGAAGCCCAAGCCTTGGTGGTGAACGTGAATGGTCAAAACTGGAACGTGACCTTCTTTGATGGCACGCAGGGCGGCTCCAACGCCGCGCTTTTTCGAACTCCGGCACAAGGGGGAGCGATGCCTTGGTTTACTGACGATGCTGAGAGTTGTGGGACGAATATTAATGCAAGCTTAAGTGCGTGTCTTGCTGCCCAGTTCGCAAGGGCCGTGGGAACTTCATTGAATGGGGAACTCCCGCTGAGGCTACGTTTCGCTTTTTCAGGTATGACAAGTAATTCTGTTGGCCCTGGTGTAGAAGGGACTCCGTGTACTAGCTACGATTGTTTGCGTACGGGCCAATTCATTGTGATCAACACCTTGGGCACGATCACGCCGATCCCGGTAGGAGCCCTAGAGCTGGATACAGAACCTCAAGCTTCCATTGGAAGATGGGCTTATGTAGCCCTTCCCGTCCCCGGCCCCCTTCCTGCCCTTGGCGCTGCAGCAGCCTTCGGCTTCAGCCGCAAGCTGAGGCAACGCATCAAAGTTAACAAATCAGTTGGTGCTTCTATCACTGCTGGCTGAGGGCAGCCGCATTCATTGGCCCTGAGCTTCGTTTCTTAGCCTTTTTGGGCTTGCTTCGATAGCTGATTCCATGGCCTTTCCACCATGGCTCTAGGCCAAAACCTGTTCCCCTGATTGGCGCAGAGGTTTTTGGGTTCCCCTCTCCGCCCCAGCGACGACCCGGCCGTGGGGTCCTCGGCACTAGGTGCGGCCAGGTATTTCTTAGCAGGGCAAGTTTCGACAAGTTTTGCTGGCTTTCTCCGCAGCTCATGCCCCCCCTCAATGACCCCAGTTTGCGGCCATCGTGGCGCGTCTTGATCACGAAAAGCACTTGAACAGTTGGGGATCTACCACTCTCAACAGATCGGATTTATTTTTTCGGCTGAGCCGATCTCTATCAGTGCAATCGCCACTATCACCGCAGCGCGCAGCTGGAAAATTGCCCCCCCGCCTCTTACGTCGGCCACGTCCAGCCGCCAGAAGCATCGATCCAGATCTTGCCGCTGTTTTGGAGGCCCTTTCGCTGGCGCTCTTGGGGATCTTTCTGGCGTCAGTGCTGGTGTCCGCTTGGCCCCCAAAACTCCGTGATCCCAACTGGCAATTGGGCCTCATCCAAAACCTGATCAACAACGGATCGCTGGCCTTGATGGGTGCCCTACTCACCCACCTGGCGATTGCCTTCCATCCAGGCAGTGATCGCCTCCGGGCTCGCCACATCGCCTTCCGCCGCTGGGCCCTGGCTGCCGCCCTCGGCTTCCTCATGCTGATCCCCCTGCAGGTGTCCGCCGGCTGGAAGCTCTATCGCACAGTCGACGGCAATTCCCAGCAGCAGATCAGCCAATCGGCCAAGCAGCTCACCGCACTCCGCCAAGCCATCACCACCGCCACCAGCACCCAGGAGATCCAGGTGAAGATGCAGAAACTGCTGGCCAACAAAGTACGCCTCACGCCAACCCAGCTGCGCAGCCCAGTCAATCAGCTGCGCCAAGAGCTTTTGATTGGCCTGGATCAGGCCTCCAATGGCCTCCAACAGCGCATCGATGCTCAATCCTCCTTCAACCCCAACGGGCTGATCAAGGAATCCACTCGCATCGCCCTCTCGGCGTTGTTCTATGCGGCCGGCTTCGCCTTCCTCTCAGGCTTCCTGAGCCCCTCGCTCCGGAGGCCGACAACGGCCGAGTTGGAAGGATCAGGCCAGCGGTTGAAAGACTACGAGCTCATCCCCTGAGCAACCTGCCGAGGCGGGCCGGCGTCTCCGGCAACGATCAGATCCTGCCGCAGGAAAGATCGATCAATCCCACGACGGCCACCGCTACCCCGCCCCCCCAAGCGCCCCAACCCCCAACCCCAAGCCGCTGACTGCCTGCAGCAGGGCGGCGTCAGCGAGCTCCGCGAGCGTTGCCGCCACCTCACCCCAACAGCCCCAACCCCCAACCCCAAGCCGCTGACTGCCTGCAGCAGGGCGGCGTCAGCGAGCCCGCAAGCGTTGCCGCCACCCCACCCCTACAACCCAACCCCCGCCCCCCCAGCAGCCGGCGCCCTGCCGCGGGGCGGCATCAGCGAGCAACGCGAGCGCAGCCGCCCCGCGGCAGGGCGCCGGCTGCCCCCCAAGACTGTGTGACAACCCCCATCGGCTCCAGGCCAAACCGGGCGCCATTTCTACACTCCGGCCAAACGGTGTGAGTAGTCGGTGCCTTTCCCCTGGCTGAGCGCCGCGATCCTCTTTCCGATCGCGGCTTCCCTGCTGATCCCCTTCATTCCCGACAAGGGCGACGGCAAGACGGTGCGCTGGTATGCCCTCGGCGTGGCGCTGGTGACCTTCCTGATCACGGTGGGGGCCTATCTGAATGGCTACGACCCCGCGGTGGAGGGTTTGCAGCTGGCCGAGCGCTACGCCTGGCTGCCGGATCTGGGCCTGGCCTGGTCGGTGGGGGCCGATGGCATCTCGATGCCGCTGATCCTGCTCACCAGCTTCATCACCGCCCTGGCGGCCCTGGCGGCCTGGCCGGTGACCTTCAAGCCGAAGCTCTTCTACTTCCTGCTGCTGGCCATGGATGGCGGCCAGATCGCGGTGTTTGCCGTGCAGGACATGCTCCTGTTCTTCCTGGCCTGGGAGCTCGAGCTCTTGCCGGTGTACCTGCTGCTGGCGATCTGGGGCGGCAAGAAGCGGCAATACGCCGCCACCAAGTTCATCCTCTACACCGCCGGCAGCTCCCTGTTCATCCTGCTGGCCGCGCTGGCGATGGCCTTCTTCGGCGGCGGCAGCCCCAGCTTCGAGTACACCGTGCTGGCCGCCAAGGGCTTCCCGGTGGGCTTCCAGGTGCTCTGTTACGCCGCCCTGCTGATCGCCTTCGGGGTGAAGCTGCCGATCGTGCCGCTGCACACCTGGCTGCCCGATGCCCACGGCGAGGCCACGGCGCCGGTGCACATGCTGCTGGCGGGGATCCTGCTGAAGATGGGCGGCTACGCCCTGTTGCGCTTCAACGTGCAGCTCCTGCCGGCGGCCCACGCCCAGTTCGCCCCGCTGCTGGTGGTGCTGGGGGTGGTGAACATCATCTACGCAGCCCTCACCTCCTTCGCGCAGCGCAACCTGAAGCGCAAAATCGCCTACAGCTCGATCAGCCACATGGGCTTCGTGCTGATCGGGATCGGCAGCTTCAGTGCCTTGGGCACCAGCGGCGCGATGCTGCAGATGGTGAGCCATGGCCTGATCGGTGCCAGCCTCTTCTTCTTGGTGGGTGCCACCTACGACCGCACCCACACCCTGCAGCTCGATGAGATGGGCGGCGTGGGCCAGAAGATGCGCAAGATGTTCGCCCTCTGGACCGTCTGCTCGCTGGCCTCGCTGGCCCTGCCCGGGATGAGCGGCTTCGTGAGCGAGCTGATGGTGTTCGTGGGCTTCGCCACCAGCGAGGCCTACACCCTGGTGTTCCGGGTGGTGATCTGCGTGCTGGCGGCGATCGGCGTGATCCTCACCCCGGTCTACCTGCTGTCGATGCTGCGAGAGATCTTCTTCGGCAAGGAGAATGCCGAGCTGGTCTCCCACGCCAACTTGGTGGATGCCGAGCCGCGTGAGATCTACGTGATCTCCTGTCTGCTGGTGCCGATCATCGGCATCGGCCTCTACCCCCGCCTGCTCACCGACACCTACCGCGCCTCGATCGAAGCCTTGGTGCAGCGCGAAGAGGCCGCCCGCAGCCTGATCGGCCACCCACCTGCTGCGGCGGTGATGCAGCAGGTGGGCTGGACCGTGCCGGCCCCAGGAGGGCTCCTGCGGGCGCCGGCGCTGACCTGAGCGGTAACAAAGTTCTGCGCGGCCGGCCCCGGCGTCGGGAAGCCGCTCCAGGCTCGATACCCTCGAGGGGCCCGCACGCACTGCTCCCGATGCGTCAGCTGAACTTTCTGCTGATCTTCAGTTTCGGCCTGGCGGCGGTGATGTTCACCCTGGAGAACACCACGCCCACCACCGTGCATTTCCTCCCCGGCCTGGCCAGCACCCTGCCCCTGGCGGTGCTGATCCTGGTGGTGGGGGGCATCGGCGCCACAGCGGCCTGGATCTTCGCGGTCTGGAGCGGTGTGGTGAAGAAGGTGGAAACGCTGCAGGAGGTGGGTGAACGGGAGGCCCAGCAGGTGCGCATCCAGGAACTGGAAAACGATCTGCAGCGCTACCGAGCCACCGTGGACGCCCAGCTGGGCCTGCTGCCCGCGGCCGGCGGCAGCAGCGCGCCGGTGCCGCCGGCCGAAACGATCTCGGTGGCGGTGGACTGAGGCCCAGACGCTCCGCTGACCCAGCTGAGCCGGCGGGCGTGACGGGACCGCCTCAAGCCGATACCGTGAGACCCATCTGGGCTTCGGAGCACGGCGGAGCGAGTGGCAGAAGCAGGCGCCAGGCTGGCCATCCGGTTGCTCCAGGACGCCGCCGAACGCGGCGAGATCGATCCATGGGATGTGGATGTGATCGGCGTGGTGGATGGCTTCCTCGACCAGCTGCGCCAGCGCATCGGCCTGCCCCGGCTGGCGGCTGCCAACGGCGGCAGCTTCGAAGCCGACCTGGCCGAGAGCAGCGAAGCGTTCCTGGCCGCCTCGGTGCTGGTGGGGTTGAAGGCGGAACTCCTGGAGGCGGCCACGTTCCCCCCTGTGCCCAGCTTCGACGACGCCTTCGACAGTGAGCTCCAGGATGATGCGCCTTTCCTGAGAGGCCTGGCCCTGCCGCGCAGGCCGGAGCGCCATCTGCTGCGACGGCCGGTGGCGCCGCCGCCGCTGCAGCGACCGGTGACCCTGGGCGAACTGATCCGCCAGCTGGAGGACATCGCCGAACGGCTGGAGCAGGAGACGCCCCGGAGCCGCCACCGCCCCCGCAGCCGGGGCTACAGCGAGAGCGCCGCCATCGCCCAGGTGGCGGCGCTGGCCCACCGCGAGAAACTGCCCGAAACCACCGCGGCCCTCAACCTCTTTCTGGGCGAGTGGCCCGGCAGCAGCCAGCGCCACTGGGTGGGCTTCGACCAGCTGGTGGAGGCCTGGGCGGCCGGCGCCACCCTCGATCCCGATGACCTGGACCGGGACCGGGTGGGGGTGTTCTGGGCGCTGCTCTTCCTCTCGGCCCAGGGGCGGGTGGAGCTGCATCAGGAGGGCGGCTTGTTCGGCGCACTTCAGCTGCGCCTGCTGGTGGAGGAGGGCCGGATCGCCGCCGTGGGCCTGGCGGCGGGCCAGGGGTCAGATGGGGTGCCGGCTCTGGATAGCCAGGCGGCCTGAAGCAGGTCCCTAAGCTGGCCCGACCAATCGAAGAAGCCGAACGCCGATGAAGGCGATGATCCTGGCGGCGGGCAAGGGAACACGGGTGCGGCCGATCACCCACACCACGCCCAAACCGATGATCCCGATCCTGCAGAAGCCGGTGATGGAGTTTCTGCTGGAGCTGCTTCGCCAGCACGGCTTCAACGAAATCATGGTGAATGTGTCGCACCTGGCCGAGGAAATCGAGAACTATTTCCGCGATGGCCAGCGGTTTGGCGTGCAGATTGCTTACAGCTTCGAGGGCCGGATTGAGGATGGTGAACTGATCGGTGAAGCCCTCGGATCCGCCGGTGGCCTCAAGCGTATCCAGGATTTTCAGCCCTTCTTCGACGACACCTTCGTGGTGCTCTGCGGTGATGCCCTGATCGATCTGGATCTCACCGAAGCGGTGCGGCGTCACCGAGAAAAGGGGGCGATGGCCAGCCTGATCACCAAGCGGGTGCCCCGCGATGAGGTGAGCAGCTACGGCGTGGTCGTGACCGACGACGACGGCCGCGTGCTCTCCTTCCAGGAGAAGCCTCCAGTGGAGGAGGCCGCCAGCGACATGATCAACACCGGCATCTACATCTTCGAGCCGGCGGTGCTGGATTTCATCCCCAGCGGCGAAACCTTCGACATCGGCTCCGATCTGTTTCCCAAGCTGGTGAAAGCCGGGGCGCCCTTCTATGCCCTGCCGATGGAATTCGAATGGGTGGATATCGGCAAGGTGCCCGATTACTGGCAGGCGATCCGCAGCGTGCTGCTGGGCCACGTGCGCCAGGTGCAGGTGCCGGGCGTCGAGGTGCGTCCGGGCATCTACACCGGCCTGAATGTGGCGGCCGACTGGGACAAGATCCACGTCGAGGGTCCCGTGTATGTGGGCGGCATGAGCCGCATCGAAGATGGGGCCACGATCATCGGGCCAGCGATGATCGGCCCGAGCTGCCACATCTGCGAGGGCGCCACGATCGACAACTCGATCATCTTTGACTACTCGCGCATCGGCGCCGGCGTGCGGCTGGTGGAGAAACTGGTGTACGGCCGCTACTGCGTCGACCGCAACGGCGACCACTTCGACCTTCAGGAGGCCGCCCTCGACTGGCTGATCACCGACGCCCGCCGCCAGGACGTGCTCGCCCCGTCGCCCCAGCAAAAGGCCATGGCCGAGCTGCTGGGAACCGATCTGGCCCTCAAGGCCGGCTGAGCACCGGCGCGGCCACCACCGGCGCCACCCCCGCCTGCCTGAGGATGGTGGGGATGCGCTCCTCGGCCTTGATCGCCATCAGGTGCACCCCTTGGGCGATGGCGCGGTAGGCGTCCACCTGTTCGGCAGCGATCGCCACCCCTTCGGCCGCCGGATCGGCGGCGCCCTCGAGGCGCGTGATCAGGGTCTCCGGGATGCAGGCCCCGGGCACGACGCGGTTGATGAAGCGGGCATTGCGGGCCGATTTGAGCAGAAACACGCCGGCCAGCACCGGCAGATCCAGCGGAGCTGTGACCTCCTCGACGAAGCGCCGCAGGGCCTGGGCGTCCATCACCATCTGGGTTTGCAGGAAGCGGGCTCCGGCGGCCTGCTTGCGCCGCACCCGAGCCACCAGGCCGCTCCAGCTGGGCGACTGGGGATCGGCCGCCGCGCCGGCGAAAAGCAGGGTGGGGCCATCGGGGAGCTCGCCCTGCACCGGGTCGAGGCCCGCATTGCAGCGGCCCACCAGCTGCAGCAGACGCACGGCCTCAAGCTCATTCACCGGACGGGCGGCGGGCTGGTCGCCGGCCCGCACCGGATCACCGGTGAGGCAGAGCAGGTTGCGGATGCCGAGGGCATGGGCCCCGAGCAGGTCGGCCTGGAGGGCGATGCGGTTGCGATCGCGGCAGGTCATCTGCAGCACCGGCTCGATCCCCGCATCCAGCAGCAGCCGGCAAAGGGCCAGGCTGCTCATCCGCATCACCGCCCGGCTGCCGTCGGTCACGTTCACGGCATGAACCAGGCCCCGCAGGGCAGAGGCCGCCGCCAGGGCCCGGCCGGCATCGCCACCCCGCGGCGGGGTGACCTCGGCGGTGATGGCGAACCGGCCGGCAGCGAGGGCCTCCTGAAGCAGCACCGACCCCCACCCGATCTGGCTGCCATCATGCTGCAACGGCTTGCCTAGAGTGAAAGCTCAGAGGCGGAGCAGCGGATGCCCGAGCGCGTTAGCCCGGCCGAGGGTGCCGGGGCATCGAGCTTCAGCCCGGCCCGCAACGACCTCTCGGAGCGGGAGGTGGAGATCATCGAGCTGGTGGCCACGGGCCTCACCAACCAGGAGATCGCCCAGAAGCTCACGATCAGCAAGCGCACCGTGGACAACCACGTGAGCAACATCTTCACCAAAACCGGCGCCAAGAACCGGGTGGCCCTGCTCAACTGGGCCATGGACAACGGCAAGATCTGCCGCGACGGCTTCAACTGCTGCGTGCTGCCCCCCAACCCCTGAGTGCCGGGCCAGACCCGAAGGGCCTCAGCCGAACAGCTCCCGCAGCTCGACCGCATCCCAGCGGGCCAGGGGCCGGGCCGCCAGGGCGGCATTGCTCAGGTCGTGGCGACCCGTGAGCTCTCGCACGCACCAGGGGGGAACCGCAACCACCTGATCCGGGCTGCTGAGCTCCACCTCTGCCACCACCAGGGGCGCATTGTCGGCCTCGAACACATCCAGCACCCAGTCGCCGCCGGGCAGATCGAGGCCATGGCGGCATTTCACCAGCCGGGCCGTGCTCAGGGCCAGCAGGGCCTCGCCATCGGCCACGGGGATCGCGTACTCGAACTCCAGCCGGCTCAGGGCCTGGGGCGGGGAAGAACCGGGGGCAGAGTCCGCCGGACCGGCGAAAGCATCGCCGCCAGCCGAGGGGGGCGGGGCCTTGAGGGTGAGCCAGGCCTCCTCCTGGCCCTGCTGGACAGCTCCAGCAGCTCCGGGTTCGCCCAGGAGCGCGCTGGTGCGGACCCGCAGGGTGAGCCCATCGGCGGCGCACACCAGATAGCCCTGGCGCAGGGCCCGTTGCCAGCGGCTGTGGCGGCGCCAGGCCTGGCCCTCCACCAGAAAACGCCGCTCGATCTCGAGGGCCACGGACATGCAGCGGCAGGAGGCCATTGTGGCCGGCCCCCCTCCGCAGCCTCAGTTGGGCGACGATTCGCCATTGGTGAGGCTGCCGGCCCAGTGGAGCTTGTGGGTGAGGGTGCGGTAGTAGGAGGGGCGCTGCTCCAGCTGCAGCAGCAGGGCCGGATGAGGTCCCTGCTGCACCACGCAGCGATCGCCCGGATCGAGCAGGGTGGCATGGGCGCCGTCCTTCCAGAGCCGCACCCGCCGGCTGCTCTCCCCCAGCGGCCACACGCTCAGCCGGGAGCGTGGTGGCACCACCACGGCCCGGCTGGAGAGGCTCATCGGACAGATCGGGTTCACCACGATCGCCTCGATGCCGGGATGGAGGATCGGCCCGCCAGCCGCCATCGCGTAGCCGGTGGATCCGGTGGGGGTGGCGATGATCAGGCCATCACCGCGGTACTGGTCGACCACCTCGCCGTCGATCTCCAGCTCCAGCAGGCAGGTGGGGGACACCTCATCGAGGCAGGGGCGGAAATAGAAGTCGTTGAGGGCGGCATGGGGACCGTCGGCGTCGGTGCCGGGCGGCAGGGGCAGTTCGCCGGTGGGGCCGGCAGGGGCGGCGGGAGGATCGGGGGCATCGGCGCGGGCGATGCGCGCCTCGAGCATCATGCGCCGCTCCAGGGCGAAGTGGTCGTCGCGGAGGCGGCGCCACAGTCCCCCTTCCGGGTCATCGGCGGCCGGCCGCAACAGGCTGCGTTCGTGGGTGAGGAAGCCCAGGTGGCCGCCCACGTTGAAGCTGAGGATCGGCACCCCGAGGCAGGCCAGGTGACGGGCCGCCCCCAGGACAGTGCCATCACCGCCCAGCACCAGGGCCAGATCCGGCGGCGCCGCTTCGGTGGCCAGCAGGCCCGGGAAAGGATTGGCCGCCAGGCCGCTGGCGGCCACGGTCACATGGGAGCCCGCGGCCCGCAGCTCCTCGGCACAGCGGCGCGCCTGGCGCTGGGCGGCCAGGCTGCCGGCGCGAACGATGAGCCAGACCCGATCAAGCCGCATGCAGGGGGTAGGGAACAGGCCCCAGCCTGGCTACCAGCGCAGCAGGTTGAAACGCTCCATGTCGACCGTTTCGCGGTTTCGATACAAGGAGAGCAGGATCGCCAACCCCACCGCCGCCTCGGCCGCCGCCACGGTGATCACAAAGATGGCGAAAACCTGGCCGCGGATCAACTGGCCATCGATGTAATTGGAGAAGGCCATCAGGTTGAGGTTCACCGCATTGAGCATCAGCTCGATGCTCATCAGCACCCGCACGGCATTGCGGCTGTTGATCAGGCCCCACACGCCGGTGCAGAAGAGCACGGCGGCCAGGGCTAGGTAGGCCTGGAGCGGAATCGTCTCGCCAACAGGCGCGGAGAGAATGGCGAAGGTCATGGGGTCTTCTCCAGGGCGGGCTTCTCAAGCAGCAGCGGGGTGCGGGTCTTCTCCAGCAGCCCCTGATCAGCCGGTTCGCCGGTGATCACATCGCTGCTGAACACGTCACGGCGGGCCAGCACGATGGCACCGATCATCGCCATCAGCAGCAGCACCGAGGCCAGTTCAAAGGGCAGCAGGTAGTCGCTGAACAGGTGTTCGCCGATCCGGATCGTGGCGTCTTCGCCCACCGGCACCGGGCCAGGCAGGGCCCAGGGGGTGGTGAAGGCCACCCGCAGGATCAGGCCGAACAGTCCGGCACAGACCAGCCCGGAGAGCACCTTGCGAACCGCAAGACCAGGGATCTCGGAGAGGGTTTCCTTCTTGTTCACGAGCATGATCGCGAACAGGATCAACACGTTCACCGCGCCCACATAGACGAGGATCTGGGCGGCGGCCACGAAGCTGGCATTGAGCAGCAGGTAGAGCCCCGCCATCGAGAGGAACACACCGCACAGCAGGAAGGCGGAATACACGATGTTGGGCAGCAGAACCACCCCGAGCGAGCCCCCCACCAAGGTGGCGGCCAGCACCAGGAAGCAGATCAGCTGGGTGGTGGAGGCAATCGTCATGCGTCGGAACCGGTGGATTCGGTGGCGGCGGGGGCAGCGGTGTCCACGCTGGAGGCGGAGGCGGCCTTGGGGAGGGTGGCGAGCACCTGTTCGGGCAGTCTGCCGGCCCGGGGAGCGGTGTCGGGGACACCATGGGGATCGATCGCCCCCTTGGGCAGATAAACCAGCTCCCTCAGGGGCACCACGGCAGGATCGCTGGTCACGCTGGTGGGGAGGCGGCCGAGGGCAACGTTGTCGTAGTTGAGGCTGTGGCGATCGAAGGCGGCCAGCTCGTATTCCTCGGTCATCGAGAGGCAGTTGGTGGGGCAGTACTCCACGCAGTTACCGCAGAAGATGCACACCCCGAAATCGATCGAGTAATTGCGCAGCTCCTTCTTCTTGGTAGACTTGTTCATCACCCAATCCACCACCGGCAGGTTGATCGGGCAGACCCGCACACACACCTCACAGGCGATGCACTTGTCGAACTCGTAGTGGATGCGGCCGCGGTAGCGCTCCGAGGGGATCAGCTTTTCGTAGGGGTACTGAACCGTGATCGGCCGGCGGCGCAGGTGGTCGAAGGTGACCCCCAGACCCTGGGTGATGTACTTCGCCGCCCCCACCGCATCCTGGGTGTAGTCGCCGACTTTCTTGAGGAACCCGAACATGGGAGGAGGGGAGCTCAGGGAACGGAAGTGGCCACCATGATGGCGGCCTTGGGGTTGAGTTGACTCGAAGGAGAGGCGTTGATCACAGCCCGATGGCCTGGCTGCCGGCTGGTTAACCGCCGAAGGCGGCGGGGAAGGCCAGCTTCAGGGCCGCGGTGACCAGCAGGTTGACCAGGGCCACGGGCAGCAGGAACTTCCAGCCCAGATCCAGCAGCTGGTCGATCCGCACGCGGGGCACGGTCCAGCGCAGCAGGATCGCGAAAAACACCAGCAGGTAGGCCTTGAGCACGGTCATCACGATGCCGAGGCTGCCGGTGATCACCTGCACCAATGGCGCATCCACCGACTGGCCCAGCAGGCCGGCCAGCCATTCGACCGGGATCGGGAAACCCCAGCCGCCGAGGTACAAGACGGACACGAGCAGGGCCGAGAGCACCAGATTGATGTAGCTGCCCAGGTAGAAGAGGGCAAACTTCATGCCGGCGTACTCGGTCTGGTAGCCGGCCACCAGCTCCTCCTCCGCTTCCGGAAGGTCGAAGGGGAGGCGCTCACACTCGGCCAGGGCGCAGATCCAAAAGATCAGGAAGCCCACCGGCTGGCGCCAGATGTTCCAGCTGAAGATGCCGGAGCCGTTCTGCTGGTTGACGATATCGACGGTGCTGAGCGAATTGCTCATCATCACGATCGCCAGCACGCTCAGGGCCAGGGGGATCTCGTAACTGATCGACTGGGCCGCCGCCCGCAGTCCGCCGAGCAGCGAATACTTGTTGTTGCTCGAGTAGCCACTCATCAGCAGACCGATCGGCTGGATGCTGCTCAGGGCGATCCAGAGGAACACCCCCACGCCCACGTTGCTGATCAGCAGGTTCTGGCCGAAGGGCACCACCAGCCAGCTGAGGATCACCGGCACCAGCACCAGCACCGGGCCGAGGGTGAACAGGAGGCCGTCGGCCTTGGCCGGGATGATGTCCTCCTTGAACAGCAGCTTGAGGCCATCGGCCATGGGCTGCAGGATGCCGAGAGCGCCGGCGTACTCGGGGCCGATCCGCTGCTGCACGGCGGCGGAGATCTTGCGCTCCAGCCACACGTTCACCAGCACCCCCACCACAGCCGCCACCAGCACGGTGAGCATGGGCAGGGGCAGCCAGAGCAGGTGGGCGAGCCCCTGGCTCAGGCCAAACCCCTCAAGCAGGTCGAGGAAGCTGGACTGCAGGTCGAGGCCCGGTGTCACGACCACGAGGGTCTGCATGGCGGGGTGGGCAGGTGGGGGGACGTTAAGCCCCCCCCAGCTCAGCTGGGGGGGATGGGTGCGCGAAAGCGGGAGGCCGGACCCGATCAGCCGGACGCGGGCCGGCTCTCGAGCGGCAGCCAGGAGCGCTCGGCCGAGCCGGTGTAGATCTGGGTCGGGCGGTAGATGCGGTTGGCGCCGAGCTGCTCGCGCCAGTGGGCCAGCCAGCCGGCGGTGCGGGCGATGGCGAAGATCGGCGTGAACAGGTCTCGCGGGATGCCGAGCTTGCGGTACACCAGCCCGGAATAGAAGTCCACGTTGGGGTAGATGCCCTTCGGGCCGAGCCGGTCGGCCGCCACCTCCTCGAGCCGGCGCGCCACGTCGTACATGCTGTCGTGGCCGAAGCGCACGAACAGATCCTCAGCCAAGCCCTGGAGGATCACGGCCCGCGGGTCCTTGACCCGGTATTCGCGGTGGCCGAAGCCCATGATCTTCTGCTTGGAGGCGATCGCCTGGTCGAGCCAGGGTTCCACCTGGTCGACGGTGCCGATCTGATCCAGCATGTCGAGCACGTCTTCGTTGGCGCCGCCATGGAGCGGACCGGCCAAGGTGCCGACCGCCGAGGCCACCACGGCGTAGGGGTCGGTGAGGGTGCTGGCGGTGACGCGAGCGCTGAAGGTGCTGGCGTTGAGGCTGTGCTCGGCGTGGAGGATCAGGCAGGAATCGAAAATGCGGGCCGCCAGGGGATCGGGCTCCCGCTCGGTGAGCATGTAGAGGAAGTTGGCCGAGTAGGCGAGGTCGTCGCGGGGCTGGATCGGATCCTGGCCTTTGCGGATCAGCTGAAACGCCGCCACCATCGTGGGGATCTTGGCGATCAGCCGCACCACCGCCTCGGTGATGTACTGCGGGTCGTAGAGGGCGCGGCGGGAATAAAAGAGCCCGAGCGAGGCGGCACTGGCCTGGAGGGCATCCATCGGGTGCCCCGAGGCCGGGAAGCACTTCATCATGTCGCGGATGCGGAAGCTCACCCGCCGGTGCATCTGCACCTCGTGCTGGAAATCGTTGAGCTGAAAGATGGTGGGCAGTTCACCCCAGATCAGCAGGTAGGCCGTTTCCAGGAAGCTGCTGTTGCGGACGAGCTGGTCCACCGGCACCCCCCGGTAGGTGAGCACGCCCCGATGGCCGTCGATGTCGCAAACGGCCGACTGGGTGGCCGGCACGCCCTCAAGGCCCGGCCGGAACACCGGCGGGGGGGCCGCCGCCGGGGCAGGGGGTGCCGGGGTGGCCGCCGCGATCAGGGCTGCCTCGGGGGTGCTCTTCGCCGCCATGCCGGATGCGGGGTACCGAATCTGGCGAACCTACGCGCCAGCCCAGCCCCCCTGCCGTAGCGCAGGCTGCCGCCTCAGGTGAGCAGAACCCGGGGGGAGAGCAGCAGGCGCAACCGCCAGATGCCCGGTGCCGGCGGGAAGGCGGCGGGATCCTGGCCTGCCGGGATGTCGGCATCGCCGCGACCCTCAGGCTCCAGCAGGGCCAGGCCGGCCTTGCGCAGGGGGATCGAACCGGCGGGGGCCCCGATCAGGCGGGCCGCCAGGTCCCCCAGGTCCGGTTCGTGGCCCACCAGGGCGAGCCGCAGGGGCCGGGGGTCGGGGCTGGCAGCGGGGGCCGGGGCTAGCCAGGCTGTCAACAGGGGCAGGGCGTCGCCACCGGGCTCGAGGGCCGTGGCGAGCTCCAGGGCGGGGGCCAGGCCGGCGGCCACGGCGATCTCGGCGGTCTGACGGGCCCGCAGCAGCGGCGAAGCGATCAGCCGCTCCACCCCCAGCCCCAGGCCCACCAGCTTCTCCAGCACCGCCTCGGTGCGGCGGCGGCCCGCGGCGGTGAGGGCACGGCCGTGATCGGGCCGGCCGGGCCGGCGGTCCTCGGCGATGCCGTGGCGCAGCAGCAGCAGGGAGGCTTGGGCGGGGGCCATGGCGGGTGGGTGCGGGGGCTAGGAGGGCGGGCCGAGCTCGAGCCGGCCCCGCAGCTGAAGGGCGTCCACACCGGGTTCCAGGGCCAGGGCCAAGCCCTGGACGCTGTCCTCGAAGGACCCGCCGGCCAGGGCGGAGAGCCGGCGCCAGGGGATCCAGTCGGCCAGGAGCTGGCGGGCCGGTCCGGCCGCCAGAGCCCACTGGAACGGGGCGGCCGGCCGCTCCAGCGCCTCCAGCTGCCGTTCGCGGGCCCGGGCGCCCCGGCCGTCGGGGTCCCGCTCCAGCAGGGCCAGGCTGCGGCCCCACAGGGCCAGGCCGTCGCGGTCGCCGCGCCAGCCCTCAAGGGGGGCCTGCAGCCGGTCGAACCCCTCACGGTCGGGGCGGCCGGCGCGCCCGGCCGCGGCCTCCAGGCGGGTCCAGACCGTGACCGAACGCCCCTCCACCTCCAGCGGCGCTGGAATCAGACCGGCGGCGGCCAGGGGGGCCTCCAGCGCCTCGGCCGGCGGCCGCTCGGCGGGGGTGGCGATCAGCCAGCCCGCCGGCGCCTCAGCCGCCAGCAGGGGCCCGTCGGCGGCACCGAGCAGCAGCGGTGGCAGCGGACCGGCCAGGGGCTGCAGGGTCGTGGCCCGCTCCACCAGGGGGCGCAGCAGGGGATCGCGGCGCAGGGCCGGCGGGTCCTGGAGCAGGGCCAGGGCCTCGGAACGGGGGGGGGCGGCCGCCAGCAGCAGGCGGCGCTGGGCGCCCTCCACCCCCGCCGCCGGGGCCTGGGCTGCCCCCGGACGCTCGAGCAGGGCCTCGAGCTGCAGGCTGGTGCCCTCGGGCCGCAGGCTGGCCAGCAGCCGGGCGGCCGGGGCCGCGGGGTCGGCTTCGGGCAGGCCCAGGGAGGAGCCCGGCCCGCCGCCACGGGCCACGAGCAGGGCGGTGCCCCGGCCGAGCTGCGCCAGCCTGGCCTGCAGCAGCGGATCGGAAGCCTGGTTGAGCTCCTCGATCTGGGAGACATCCAGGGCCTGCTCCAGCACCCCGCGACCGGAGGCGATCAGCAGCAGGTCGTCGTCGATCAGGGCCGTGGCCAGGGGCACCGCCTGGCGGCCCACCAGGGCGCCACGGCCGCTGATCAGGCCCATGCCGCGGTACTGGCTCACCTGCAGATCGGTGCCCGCCAGGCTGCGGGTCTGCCAGAAGCGCTGCACGAACCGCCGGGCCCCATCGGAATCGCGGCTGCGCAGGGCCAGAAGCCAGTCGCCGCCGGCTGCCGGCGTCATACCCGCAGCGGTGCCCGGGGTGGTGGGGGCCAGGTCGAACAACGACAGGCTGATCTCCGGGGCGAGCCAGCCGGCCAGCTCATTGCGGTAATCGAGACCGGCGGCGGCGAAGGCGCCATCGCGCAGCCGCTCGATACCATCGGCCGCCTGGCGGCGGGCCCGGGCCGGAGCCACGGCACGGGCATAGGCCACGGGCTCGCTGCCGTCGGTGAGCAGATAGAGGGTGAGGGGCGCGTCGCGCGGCACGAAGCGGGCCGCCCGGGGCAGCACCAGGGCGCGATGCTGCAACTGGAGGGGACTGCGCTGCCACACCAGCCACCAGCCCGCGGCCCCGAGGGTGAGGGCCAGCAGCAACAGCGCCAGCACGGCCGCCAGGAAAGGCCTGGCCTTCATTCCCCTTCTGCAGGATGGGTCCATCCTGACGCTCGCCTGCCCCAGCGCCCACCATGGCCCCCGATTCCACCGCCCCCCAGCCCCGTTCCCTGGCCGCCACCACCCTCGCCGAGCGGTTGGCCGACCCCATTTCCATTCAATTGGTGGATGTGCGCGAAGACCACGAACTGGAGCTGGCCCGCCTGCCCCAGCCGGTTCTGCACCTGCCCCTCAGCCGCGCCAGCGACTGGGCGCCCCGGATCACGGAGCTGCTGAACCGCGACCGGCCCGTGGCGGTGCTGTGTCATTCCGGCATCCGCAGCCGCCAGTTCGGCTGCTGGCTGCTGCAGGAGCACGGCTACGGCGAGGTCTGGAACGTGGAGGGGGGCATCGATGCCTGGAGCCGCGAGGTGGATGGCACCGTGCCGCGGTACTGAGCGGCGAACGGCATCCCGGACGGCAATCGGCCCGTCACAACGCCGCCGCCCGGACCGCGCCGCTGCCTACGATCCAGTGCATCTGCGAACCGCCCGCCACTTGGAGAGCCTCCCCCGCCGACAACAGGAGGTGCTGCGGGCCACGGTGCGCCACTACGTCGATACGGTCGAGCCGGTGGGCAGCCACACCCTGGTGCGGCGTTTCGGCCTGCCCGCCAGCCCGGCCACGGTGCGCTCGGCGATGGGGGCCCTGGAGCAGCGCGGACTGCTCACCCAGCCCCACACCTCCGCCGGTCGCATCCCCAGCCAGCTCGGCTACCGCCTGTATGTGGACCAGCTGCTGCCCTCCCCCGGGGCCGCCGCCCTGCAGCTGGACCGGGAGCTGGCGGGCCTCAGCTTCCAGTGGGCCGCGCTCGACGACCTGCTGCTGCACCTGGCCCGACGCCTGGCGGACCTCACCGGCCTGCTCAGCCTGATCAGCCGGCCCCAGCGGCCGCTGCCCCAGCTGCAGACCGTGCGGCTTGTGGCCAGCAGCGACCGCCTGCTGGTGTTCCTGGTGCAGGGCGCCTCCTTCACCACCAGCCTCAATCTGCGCCTGCCCAGCGGCAGCGCCGACCAGCTGCCCCTGCTCGAGCGCTGGGCGAATGAACAGCTGCGCCTCCATCCCTCCGGCCGGATTGCGTGGGAACGGCTGCCGGCCCAGCTGGGCAGCAGCGGCAGCCTGCTGCGCCAGGCGCTCGAAAGCCACGCCCGCATGGGCCGCCCGGGCGACGGGGAGGCGATGGTGGCCGCGGGGCTCGGGGGCCTGCTGGGCCAACCGGAGTTCCGCAACAGCGGCACCTTGCTGCCCCTGGTGCAACTCGTGGACAAAGGTCCCGGGCAGCTGCTCGGTCCCGATGGCGAAACGCCCCAGGACTGCGGCGGCGGCATCTGGATCGGCAGGGAACACCCCAACCTGGCGCTGGAGGCCTGCGCCGTGGTGCAGGCTCCCTACCGCACCGCCGACGGGGCCTGCGGCCAGGTGGCCCTGGTGGGGCCGATGCGGATGGCCTACGCCACCGCCCGCGCCGCCGTGCAGTCCGTGGCCACCATCCTGCAGCGGCTGCTGAGCTGAGGCATCAACACGGCGCAGCCCATGACGGAAACAGCGATCAGACCATGACCTATTGCGTCGGCTTCCTGCTGGAGAGCGGCCTGGTGTTCGTGTCCGATTCCCGCACCAACGCGGGGGTGGATTACATCTCCAGCTACAGCAAGCTGCATGTCTTTCAACCCGCCCCGGACCGGCTGTTCGTGCTGATGGCGGCCGGCAACCTCGGCACCACCCAGGCGGTGCTGAACCGCATCCGCCGCGACCTGGCCCTCGATGATGCGGCCGCCACCGCGGCGATGCTGAGCGCCGTCAACGATGGGCCGGTGGCCCCCCAGCCGGCGGCCCCGCGACCGCTCGGCACCGCCGATGAGGGCCACGATCTGCTCACGGCCCGTTACCTGTTCGAGGCGGCCGATTACGTGGGCCGGCTCAGCGTGGCGGTGCAACGGGCCTTCTCAACCCCGCTGCAGCAGGCCGGCGCCAGCGGCGAGGCCAGCTTCATCCTGGGGGGCCAGATCGCCGGCCAGCCCCACGGCCTCTACCTGATCTATCCGCAGGGCAACGCGATCATGGCCACCCCGGAAACGCCGTTTCTGCAGATCGGCGAGAGCAAATACGGCAAACCACCGCTCGATTATGTGGGCCACCACCGCCTCTCGCTCGAGGATGCGGCCCGCCTCTGCCTGGTGTCCCAGATCGTGACCCGCCGCTCCAACCTCACCGTGGGCCCGCCGTTCGAGATCGCCCTGGTGCCGGCCGATGAGCTGCGGGTCTCCCGCCGCCTCAAGCTCGAGAAGGACAACCGTCAGGTGATCCGCTCCATGGAGATCTGGTCCCGCGGCATGCAGGAAACCCTCAGCAAGCTGCCGCGGTTTCAGTGGGAGGAGGATCCGCTCTGAACGCCAGCCGGCCGGCGGGAGCTGGATGCATCAGCGCGTCACCACCACCAGCACCGGGCCATCCTGCATGGCGTGGAAACGGCGGGACTGGAACAGGGTGGGGAGCTGGCCGGCCAGGGCCCGCTCGGTGCGCTCGGGCGTGGGGGGGGCGTAGGCCAGGTCGATCGCGGTGAGGCTGCGCAACTGCATCGGGCCGAAGGCGCCGTTGCCCACCAGAGGGGACACCATCCCCTCGAAGGCGGGGAAACGGCGGATCGCCTGGGCCAGGGCCGGGGAACGGGGCAGGCGGCCGATGCAGTCGATCTGGCGCAACTGGCCCCAGCGATCGGCGGGGATCTGATCGAGGCCCACGCCGAGCTGGCCGAGCAGCACAGCCTCCAGGCGACGTTGCTGGCTGTAGGCGTGGGCATAGCTGTAGGCCGTGACCGCCAGCGACCCCACCAAGGCCAGGAGCGGTACCGCCAGGGCCCGCTGGGCGCCGACGGGAAGCACCCGCTCCTCCACCAGCCGCCGCACCGCCGACTCGCTGAACAACACCGCACTGGCCAGGACCGCCCCGAAGGGCAGGAAGGTGCGGGCATCGATCACCGGCTGGGCCAGGGCGAGCTGGGGGCCATGGGCCACGGCCCAGGCCAGCAGCAGCAGCCCCACCGCCAGCAGGGCGCTGCGGCGGCTGCCTTGGCGGCGCAGCGGCGCCAGGGCCAGCAGCAGGGTGAGCAGCAGCAGGCCGGCGATCCAGAAGCCAGGGGCGGTGCCACCCCAATCCCTCCAGAGGGTGCCCACTGCCCGGCTGCCGTTGGCCAGGAGCACCCCCGGCAGCTCCGGGAGCGGCGCCACGGCGGCATGCTCGCGCGCATAGGCGCTGAGGCGCCGGAGCGGCAGCACAGCAAGGCGATAGCTGAGCAGGGCCAGGCCGCTGGCGGCCAGCATGGTCAGCAGGTGGGACCTGAGCCGGAAGGCCGGATCCCGCAGCCACACCCGCTGGGCGGCCCCAACCAGGCCGACCACCCAGAACACCCCGAAGGCCGCCTGGTAGGTCCCCAGGCTGGCGGTGAGCAGGCCCGCCTGGATCAGCAGCCCCCGCCAGTGCAGCCCCGGCCGCCGCAGGCCCTGCCAGGCCGCCGCCATCGCCAGCAGGACGGCCGTGGCCATCAGCGGCGCATCGAACTGGAAGGACAGGTTCGCCAGGCCGTAGGGCTGGGCGAAGAGGCCCGCGCTGGCCAGCGCCACCGCCAGGGGCCGGCGGCAGCGGAAGGCCCCGGCCAGCAGGGTGGCCGCCAGGGCCAGGATCGCCACGGCAAGCATCACCCCCAGGGGGGCGATGCCGGTGGTGGGCTCACCGCTGTTGATCAGTCGGTACAGCCCGTCGGCGAAGGGCCGGCCCACCGGGCCCCAACCGAAGCCGCCATCGGCCTCGCGGCCGAGGTCGTCGTTGTAGGCGTCGATCCGCAGGATCAGCCCGAACAGCAGCACCAGGCCCATGGCCAAGCAGGCCAGATAGGTGGAGCGGTGCGCACGCCACCAGGCAGCGAAGGGGTCCATCGGCATGGGGCAACGCCACCATCCAACCGCGGAGAGTGCCGCTAGCCGGCACCCATCCGATCCCCCAGCTTCTCGGCCACGGTGTTCACGTCCTTGTCGCCGCGGCCGGAGAGGTTGAGCACCACCTCGGTGCCGGGGGCCAGGGTGGGGCAGAGCTTCTCGAGCCAGGCAAAGGCGTGGGCCGTTTCCAGGGCAGGGATGATGCCCTCCAGACGGCAGAGCAGCTGCAGGGCGTCGAGGGCTTCGGCATCGGTGACCGCCCCGTATTCGGCCCGGCCGATGCCCTTGAGGTAGCTGTGCTCGGGCCCCACACCGGGGTAATCGAGGCCGGCGCTGATCGAATGGGCCTCCTGCACCTGACCCTCCTCGTCCTGGAGCAGCAGGCTCATGGCACCGTGGAGCACGCCCACCCGGCCCTCGGTGATCGTGGCGGCATGGCGGCCGCTGGCCACCCCCTCGCCGGCGGCCTCCACGCCGATCAGCCGCACGGAAGGGTCTTCCACGAAGGCATGGAACAGGCCCATGGCGTTGGAACCGCCACCCACGCAGGCCACCAGCACATCGGGCAGCCGGCCGAAGGCCTCGGCGCACTGTTGCTTGGCCTCCTCGCCGATCACGGCGTGGAAGTCGCGCACCAGCATCGGGTAGGGGTGGGGGCCGGCCACCGAGCCGAGGATGTAGTGGGTGGTCTCCACGTTGGTCACCCAGTCGCGAATCGCCTCGCTGGTGGCGTCCTTGAGGGTGGCGGTGCCGGCGGTGACCGGCTGCACCGTGGCGCCGAGCAGGCGCATGCGGAACACGTTCAGGGCCTGGCGGCGCATGTCCTCGGCGCCCATGTAGATCACGCACTCGAGGCCGAAGCGGGCGCACACCGTGGCGGTGGCCACGCCGTGCTGGCCGGCGCCGGTTTCGGCGATCACCCGCTTTTTGCCCATGCGCAGGGCCAAAAGTCCCTGACCCAGGGCGTTGTTGATCTTGTGGGCGCCGGTGTGGTTGAGGTCTTCGCGCTTCAACCAGATCCGGGGGCCGCCTTCGGCGCGGCGGTAGTGCTCGCTGAGGCGCTCGGCCTCATAGAGCGGACTGGGCCGGCCCACGTAGGTGCGCAGGAGGTGGTTGAGCCGCTCGGTGAAGGCCGGATCGGCCCAGGCCTCGGCGGCGGCCCTCTCCAGCTCCGCCAGGGCAGGCATGAGGGTTTCCGGCACGTACTGACCGCCGTAGGGCCCGAAGCGCCCGAGGGGATCGGGCCGCACCGCGGCAGCCAGGCTGGCGGGATCAGGGGCGGTGCCCTGGAGGGGGGGAACGGTGGTGGTCACCGGCGGCGGCGTGCAGTGGGGGCAGCCTAGGGAGACGGAAGGCGTCTCAACCGGGCCCCCCGGCTCCTGCAGCGGAACGGGCCGCACAGGTCGCCGGGAGCCGCAGCGTCACACCTCCGGCACGGCGGGATGGGCGAGCAGCAGGTTCACCCCGCCGGTGGCGCCGATCACCATGAGCAGACGGGCAAGACCCGCGAGCCACACAATGGAAACAAGTGCTTCACCCAGCCCCGGCCATGACGGCATCCCCCGCGGTTTTCATCGCCCCCTCGGCGGCCAGTGCAGTCCCGGCGAGCCTCGACTGGCTGGATCAGGATCTGCGGCAGCGGCTGACCCAGGCGGCCGGCATCGCCGGGATGGATGTCAGCGAAGCCTGCGCCCAGTGGGTGCGTGAAGGCCTGGAGCGCTTCGAAGCGGAGCAGGCCGCCGCCGAAGCTGCCGGCCGCTGCTCCTTGCGCATCGGCAGCTGCACCACAGGTCCCGTGCCGCTGCCGGTGCAGCAGTAGGGCCCCGGGCGGCGCCGATCAGAATCCACGGCAAAGGCTCAGGGCTTGGCAATGGCGAAAAAAGGCGGCTGGCAGGAATTCAGCAGTGCGGCCAGCACGGCCCGGCCTGCCGCCGGAGCGGCCGCGTCCGGTGGGGCTGCCGCTGCGAAGGCCCTGCAGAAGGTGCGGGTGCAGCGCACCAAGGCCGGCAAGGGCGGCAAGCTCGTGACCGCCATCACCGGCCTGGAGATCCCCGAGGCCGAGGCCCGCGCCCTGCTCAAGACGCTCAAGGCCTCTTCCGGCACCGGCGGCACCCTCAAGGACGGCGTGATCGAACTGCAGGGCGACCAGGTGGCCCCTGCCCTGGCGGCGCTGGAGAAGGAGGGTTTCCGGCCCAAGCAGGCGGGGGGGTAAGGGGGGCTGATTCGCAACCGGCGACGTGGGAACCCTTGGTCTAGGCCTAGGCGTATCGGAATGATCTGAACCAGGCCATGGGCCGACTGAGGCGCGACGCCAGTCAATACCCGGCGGTGCGGAAATCATCGCCGGTCGAGGCCAGCGGCAGCTGATCCCGTTCCGCCAGGGCGGCGGCGAAACAGTCGCCGAAGTTGAGCTGGGCGGCATGGCCCTGGCCCTTGCCGAACCGCTGGAAGATCCGGCAGGCCCGGCGGGCCAGATCCCCATCCACGGGCACCACATCGGCATCGAGCAGAAGGAGAAGATCCTCAACGGCCTCCAGCACACCGCGGCAGTGGGCTACCACCAGCAACTCCTGCAGGGTGCCTGCGGAGATCCGCAGCAGCGGCGCCTGCTCCAGCTGGCCGCGGAGTTGCTGCCAACCAGGCTCGCGCTGAATGATGGCGATGACGGCGGAGGTATCGAGAATCATCCGGGCAGGCCATCGGAGCCGAAGAGCTCGCTCGGATCAAACGGCCTGGCCCCTGCAGCGGCCTGATCCTGCAGGGACGCAAGATCCTGCTGAAGGCGTGCGGCGCGGCGTATCCGGCGCTGCCGCTGCAACTCGTGCTCCAGGGCATCCCGCACGATGTCGGTAGCACCCCGGCCGGTGAGCTGGCGCAACTGGGCGAGCAATGCGTCCACGCGGGGACTCTTGATGTTGACCGCCATTCCACCATCAATGGGCAGAAAATCATTCTATCCATCATGTCTTCCGCTCGCTGTCAGCCTGGCGGTGAAGACGGAAATCGATGGTCCAACACCCCACCCCGTCGCCGCTGAGCGTGGTGGAGGCGGTGGCGGCCTGATCGCGGGCCAGCAAGGAACGCAACAACCAGGACGGGCCGCCAGGGACAATGGCCCCATCCCTCCTCCAGCGGCGCCGCCAATGACCAGCCCCCAGGCCCCGCACAGCCCGGCCACCAACGGCCCGGCCGGCAAGGCCACCAACATCGTGTGGCACCACTCCACCGTGACCCGGGCGGCCCGGGCCCACCAGCGGGGCCACCGCAGCGCCATCCTCTGGTTCACGGGCCTGAGCGGCGCCGGCAAGAGCACCCTGGCCAATGCGGTGAACTCGGCCCTGTTCGAGCAGGGGCTGGCCTGCTACGTGCTCGATGGCGACAACGTGCGCCACGGCCTCTGCGCCGACCTCGGCTTCTCCGATGCCGACCGGGAGGAGAACATCCGCCGCATCGGCGAGGTGGCCAAGCTCTTCCTCGATGCCGGCGTGGTGGTGCTCACCGCCTTCGTGTCGCCGTTCCGCGCTGACCGCGCCCGCGCCCGCGCCCTGGTGGAAGCCGCCGATTTCATCGAGATCCACTGCGCCGCCGATCTGGCGGTGTGCGAGCAGCGCGACACCAAGGGCCTCTATGCCAAGGCCCGGGCCGGCGAGATCAAAGAGTTCACCGGCATCTCCAGCCCCTACGAGGAGCCCGAAACCCCCGAACTGCGGATCGACACCGGCAGCCAGAGCCTGGACGAGTCGGTGGCCCAGGTGCTGGCCTACCTGGAGAGCCAGGGGGTGGTGCCGGCTCCAGGGGAAGGGTGAGACAGCGCTCTGCCCCCCGGGGCGATCGTCGCCATGCCGGCGTGATGGCCCTGGCAACAGCGCGATGGGCTGCCCCTGGCCTCGCCGCCGCAGCCTGGCGTCGCTGGCTGATGGTGAGTCTGCTCGTGGCGATCGGCCTGCCGATGCCCGGAGCGAAGGCGATCCCGGCAGGCGGCCAGCCCTCTGCTGGTGAAACCCTCAGCGCGGTGCGCCCGGTGGATGTCGTGGATCTCGCCCGCTATGCCGGCGGCTGGTATGAGATCGCCCGGATCCCGAACCGCTTCCAGCGGCAATGCGCCCGCCACACCATCGCCCACTACGACCTGCGCCCGGATGGCCGCCTGAGCGTGCTGAACCAGTGCATCAAGCGCAGCGGCAACGTGGACCAGGCCACCGGCGTGGCGACGGTGGTGGATTCGGTGTCCCGCGCCAGGCTCAAGGTGAGCCTGGTGAGCCTGCTGGGCTGGCGACCGTTCTGGGGGGATTACTGGGTGATCGGCCTCGACGACGCCTACCGCTGGGCGGTGGTGGGCTCGCCGGACCGCCGCTACGGCTGGGTGCTGGCCCGCACGCCACGCCTGGATGACGCCAGCATGGCCAGCATCCGGGAGATCCTGGAGCGCCAGGGCTACAGCTGGACCCGCTTTGCGCTGAGCGACACCCGCCGCTAGCTGGCACGCACCCCGTCGTCCCCGGCCGGCGCACTGTTGAGCGCCACCTCCCTCGCCCGCAGCCGTACCGCCCAGGCATCGAGGAAGGTTTTGCCGCAGCTGGCCAGCGGTACCGCCAGCAGCAGACCCAGCAGTTCGCCCAGCCCCAGCAGGCTGCCCAGCCGGGCGCCGATCGGCAGACTGATCAGCAGCCAGGCGGGCTGAAGCCCCACGATGCTGCCCATCAGGCGGGGCTGGATCACCTGATCCACAACCTGGCCCACCGTGATCGCCGCGGCCAGGACCTCAAGGCCCTGGCGCGGGTCCTGCAGGGCCAGCAGCAGGCTCACCAGCACGATGGTGAGGGCGCTGGCATAGGGAATCAGGGTGGTGAAGCCGATCGCCACCGCGAACAACACACCGTAGGGAATGCCCAGCAAGGTGAACACCAGCATCTGCAGGCCGCTGAGGATCAGGGCCAGCACCACCTGCCCGCCGAAGTAGCCCCGGAAGGTGCGGAACAGCGTGGTGGTCACCAGCGAGCGCACCCCCGGCGGCAGCCATTCGGCCAGTCCTTCGGCGATCCGCTCGCCGCCGATCAGCAGAAACACGGTGAGCACCAGCACGATCACCGTGTTCACCGTGAGGCCCACCGTGGCGCCCAGCAGGCTCAGCACCTCCTGGCTGAGCTGGCTGGCGAGCTTGCTGGTGCGGGTGATCAGCTCGCTGCTGAGGTCGCCGAAGTCGGTGGGGAGGCCCTTGGCCACGGCCCAATCCTGCAGTTGGCCGAGCAGCGTTTCCCCCTGGGCCAACCAGCCAGGCAGGGCGGTGATCAGCTCATCGAGCTGGGTGACCAGGCGCGGCAGCAGCCACAGGGCCGCCAGCACCACGCCGCCGAAGGCCAGCCCCAGCACCAGCAGCAGCGCCAAGGGACGGGGCAGCCGCTGCTCCACCAGCCAGCGGGTCGGCAGATCCAGCAGAAAGGCCAGCAGGGCGGCGGCCAGAAACAGGGCGGGGAACGGCGCCAGGGGCACCAGCAGCTGGCGCAGCACCCAGAGGTTGAGCACCAGCAGCGGCAGGGCCAGGCCGAACCGCAGCCAGGGGGGCAGCACCAGCCGCTCAAGCATCGGGGGGGACGCGCTGGACGTTGGCGCGAGTGATCATCGCCTCAGCTTGGCGGTTGAGCAGGGCCGCGGCCATCCGGGGGTGACGCCACTCAGCCGGCCGACGCCCCCATCCCCTCCAGGTAGACGGCGCTACCCAGCTCCTGCAGGCGCTGGTCCTTGGCCCGCACCTGCCCGTGCAGGTCGGCCGCATAGGCGGCCAGGGCATCGGCCAGGGCCGGATCGGCGATGGCCAGGATGCGCAGGGCCAGCAGGGCGGCATTGGTGCCGTTGCCGATCGCCACGGTGGCCACCGGGATGCCGGCCGGCATCTGCACGATCGAGTGCAGCGAATCCACCCCCGAAAGGGCCCGGCTTTGCACGGGCACACCGATCACCGGCAGGGTGGTGAGCGAGGCCACCATGCCCGGCAGGTGGGCCGCCCCGCCGGCCCCGGCGATGATCACCCTCAGGCCGCGGCCGGCGGCAGCGCGGGCGAAGTCCACCATCTCAAGGGGGGTGCGGTGCGCCGAGAGCACCCGCACCTCCGCCGTCACCCCGAAGCGCTCCAGCAGCGCCACGGCGGGCTGCATCGTGGGCAGATCGGAATCGCTGCCCATGATCACGGCCACCGCCGCGGCGGCCGGATCGCGCGGCGCACCGCTCGATTGCGGGGAGGCGGGGTCGGGGGCAACCACGGCACGGGGGCAGCGAGGATGGCATTCTCCCGCCCGAGCCGCCCGCCATGGAGCCCACCCGCCACGATCCACCCCCACTGGATCGACTGGGCCGCACCTGGCTGACCAACCTGCGCCTGCCGGAAGAAGCCAACCGGCGCTGGCGGGTGGCGATCGACGGCGAGGGTCGCATCGCCGCCCTTGAGCCGATCCCCACCGGCAGCCGGGCCGCCGGCATCGACTGGCAAGGCGACTGGCTCAGCCCCGCCGGGGTGGATCTGCAGATCAACGGCGGCCTTGGCCTGGCCTTCCCCGAACTCACCAGCGCCGACCTGCCGCGGCTGGAAGCGCTGCTGGAGCTGCTCTGGCGCGATGGGGTGGAGGCGATTTGCCCCACCCTGGTGACCTGCGCCGTGGCCCCGCTGCGGCAGGCGCTGGCGGTGCTGCGTCAGGCGCGAGCGGCCCACCGGCCGGGCCGCTGCCAGCTGCTGGGGGCCCACCTGGAGGGCCCGTTCCTGGCGCCGGCGCGGCGGGGAGCCCACCCGCTGGCCCACCTCAGCGAACCCTCCCTGGCGGCGCTCCAGGAACGCATCGGCGGGTTCTCCGGACCGGCGGAGGGGGCCGACATCGCCCTGGTGACCCTGGCGCCGGAGCTGGAGGGAGCCACCGCCGTGATCCAGGCCCTGCGCCGCCAGGGGGTGGTGGTGAGCCTGGGCCACAGCGAAGCCACCGAACGCCAGGCCAACGACGCTTACGACGCCGGCGTGGCGATGGTGACCCATGCCTTCAACGCCGTTCCCGCCATGCACCACCGCGCCCCGGGTCCCGTGGCGGCGGCGGCCTTGCGGGGCGATGTGGCCCTGGGGCTGATCGCCGATGGCGTGCACGTGGCGCCCACCATGGCGGTGCTGCTGCAGCGCCTGGCCCCCCGGCAGGTGGTGCTGGTGAGCGATGCCCTGGCCCCCTACGGCCTGGCCGACGGCCTGCACCGCTGGGATGAGCGCACCCTGGTGGTGGAGAACGGCAGCTGCCGACTGGAGGACGGCACCCTGGCCGGGGTGACCCTGCCCCTGTTGGAGGGGGCGGTGCGACTGGCCGGCTGGAGCGGCCGGCCGGAGCTGGCGATCGCCGCCGCCACGGTGTTGCCGCGGCGGGTGCTGGGCGAGCAGCGCCGCGTGGAGGAGCTGCTGCTGGGCCGGCCCCTGGTGGAATGCCTGCGCTGGCAGGCCGGCGGCGACGGTTTGCGCTGGCAGCGGGCCACGGCCGGGAGCTTGGCCGGGGCCCCTGCCTAGGATCCGCGCCACCCAACCCAGCTCCGATGCCCACCGACCAGGCCCCCACCCCACCGGCCGAGGCCAGCGCCAAGCAGGCCGAGAAGGCCGAGGTGCAGGCCTACTTCGAGAGCACCGGTTTCGAACGCTGGAACCGCATCTACAGCGACAGCGAGGACGTCAACAAGGTTCAGCGCAACATCCGCATCGGCCACCAGAAAACGGTCGATGCCGTGCTGGCCTGGCTGCAGGAGCAGGGCGATCTGCCCCAGCGGAGTTTCTGCGACGCCGGCTGCGGGGTGGGCAGCCTCAGCCTCCCCCTGGCCCAGCTGGGGGCCGGTTCGGTGGCGGCCAGCGATCTCTCGGCCGCAATGGTGGAGGAAGCCGAGCGCCGCGCCCGTGCCGCCGGCATCCCAGCGGAGCGCCTCAGCTTCACCGCCTCCGATCTGGAGAGCCTGCAGGGCCGCTACGACACCGTGATCTGCCTGGATGTGTTCATCCACTACCCCCAGGCCGCCGCCGAGGAGATGGTGCGGCATCTGGCGGCCATGGCCGAGCGGCACCTGATCGTGAGCTTCGCCCCTTACACCCCGCTGCTGGCGCTGCTCAAGGGCATCGGCCAGCTGTTTCCCGGCCCCAGCAAGACCACCCGCGCCTACCAGCTGCGCGAGAGCGGCATCGTGGCCGCGGCCGAAGCCGCCGGCTTCCGGCCAGTGCGCCGCAGCCTCAACCAGGCCCCCTTCTACTTCTCCCAGCTGATCGCCTTCGAGCGGATCTGAGGGCGGAGCTGTCGCCAGGGCAGCTCGCTGGCGGCTCAAGGGAGCCGCAACAGCAGCAGGGTGCAATCGTCCTCCAGGGCGCTGCTGCCGCTAAAGCCGGTGAGGGCATCGCGCACGCCGTCGAGGATCGTGGGTAGAGGAGCTTGCCTCCGCTGGAGCAGAAGCTCACGGCAGGGATCGATCCCGTAGGGGCGGCCCTCGGCATCCTCCGCTTCGCTGAGCCCATCGGTGTAGGCAAACAGCAGATCGCTGCGGTTCAGCTGCACGGTTTCAGAGCGATAGCGGGCCTTAGGGCTGATTCCGGCCAGCAGACCGCGGGGCAGGAGCAGCTCTGTGCACACTCCAGCCTGGATCAGCAGGGGGGGGAGGTGGCCGGCATTGGAGTAGGTGAGGGTGCCAAGGGTCGGCTCCAGGTAACCGCAGAACAGGGTGACGAACAGGCAGGTGTCGTTGCCCTCGCAGAGGAAGGCATTCAGCTGTTCCAGCACGGCCTCCGGGCCCGTAGCGCTCATGGCCAGGCTGCGGATCAATCCGATCGTGCGCGCCATCAGCAGGGACGCGCCGATGCCATGGCCCGACACGTCGCCGATGCAGAGGAACAGCCGGTCGTCCCCGGTGAGAAACGTATCGAAGAAGTCGCCGCCCACGCTGGCGGCGGGTTCGACCCGGCCAGCCACCTCCAGGTCGGATCGGTCGTGAAACAAAGGCTGCCGGAGCGGCAGCATGCTGACCTGCAACCGCCGGGCCAGGTCGAGTTCCTCACGCAGGTGATCCAGCTCAAGCCGCTCACGCAGGCTCTGCAGCGCCAGCTGATTGGTGGTGCGCGCCCGTTCCGTGAGCCCCCGCATCATGTTGCGCGCCACACCCGGCAGAGTCACCAGCTGCTCCCAGAAGAAGGGGCCGCTCAGGTGCAAGACCTCCGCCTCCGACTCGCACCGCACCAGTGCCGAGACCGGCAGCCGGTCGATGGCGGAGAACTCCCCGATGCAGTGGCCCGGCTGGAGGGAAATGCCCTGGCCCTGCTTGGCGTCCTCGGAGAGGTACACGATCAGCTCGCCCTCAAGGAGGATGTAGAAGCTGTCGTTGGTCTCCCCAGGCCGCAGCAGGTCGGTGCCGGCACCCATCTGCCTCACCTCGCAGTGGCTGAGCAGGCTCGCCAGCAAGGATTGATCCACCTCCTGAAAGAGGGGAATCCAGCCATAGCCCTCACGGTTCATAGGGGTGGCATGGGGCGGGGCAGTGTCGGAGCTCAGGATCGGGGGGTCCAGTGCATGGTGATGGTCAGTTCGTTGCACCCCTCATGCACCCGGTAGACCAAGCCATCGCTGAACGCCTTCACCAAGCGCAGCCCAAGGCCGCCTGGACGGGCCTGTTCCAGATTGCCGGGCAGGGGCCTGAGGCTGGCCAGGCCGGGATCGAAGGGTTCACCCCGATCGGACACCACCAGTTGAACATCAAAGCCGCTCGGCAAGGCGCTGGCCCTCAGTTCCAGCTGGATCGGGTGGCTTGCCACGGCGTCGCCTCCGTGTTCGATGAGGTTGGCCAGCACCTCATTGAGGCACAACTCCAAGCGGTCGATTTGCTCCTCGGGCACCCCCAGAGATGACCCGCCCGCCCGCAGCCAGCCGGAGGCGCGACGGAACTGCTGCGGATCGGGATCGATCTCCAGGCTGAGAGTGCGGGGCCGGGGGGCGATGGTCGTCACGCTGCAGGGGCGCTGAGCGATTGCAGGGCCGCAGACTCATCCGAGAACATCGGGATGATTTCCCCAACACCCACGGTCTCCAACGTGCCGCGAACGAGGGGGTTCTCACCGACGAGCAGGGCCATCCGTCCGCCCTTGAGGTCCAGCGCCTTGGCGCTCTGGATGATGCACCGCAACCCGACCGAGGCCAGGAACGTCACGCCGGTGAGATCCACAAGCACCGAAATGGGCCGACTTGCAGCCAGCGCCGTGAAAGGGAGTTCAATCTCGCCGACCCCGATCATGTCCATTCGGCCGCCTAGCCAGATCCTGCGCAGCTCTTCGCTCAGATCCTCATGCTCAACAGAGACCGCGGATCCGGAAGCGGATCCGGAAGTCGATTGATCGGACATATGAATCAACAAACTGTTGTGTGATGAAAGCTAAGGCCAGAACCACGGCTTTAACAGGTATAGAGCAACACATCGGCGCCCCCCGCTGGCATTGTCAGCTCCGATGGGATGTTGTCGTTCCCCTTCCGGCGCCATGCAATCTCTACCGCCATTCGGGCTGGCCGCTGGCCACGGGCTGCCCGGGGTCGACACCGAGCCCGCAGCAAGGCCTGAGCTCGGGCAGGAAGCGGTGGCCTTCCTCGGCCTCGGGGCTCTCGGCACCCCCATGGCCGCCAACCTGCAGGCGGCGGGCTTCCCGCTCACGGTGCACAACCGCAATCGGCAGCGGGAAGAAGCCCTCGCCGACCTGGGCGCGCGAAGGGCCGCCAGCCCGGGCGAAGCCGCTGGCGGCAGCGCCCTGCTCTGTCTGTGCCTCAGCGACGATGCCGCCGTGCGCTCCGTGCTGCTGGAGGGCCCCGATTGCGCCGGCGGCGGCCTGGAGCCGGGCAGCCTGGTGATCGATTTCTCCACCATCGCGCCGGCCACCAGCGAAGAGCTGGCAGCGCGGCTCGCCGAGCAAGGGGTGGCCTATCTCGATGCCCCGGTGACCGGCGGCACCGAGGGCGCCCGGGCCGGGACCCTCACGGTGCTGGTGGGGGGAAGCGAGCGCGATCTGGAGCGGGCCCGGCCGCTGCTGGCGGTGGTGGGCCAGCGCATCAGCCACCTCGGGCCGGTGGGGGCGGGCCAGCGGGCCAAGGCGGTGAACCAGGTGCTGGTGGCGGGCAGCTACGCGGCGGTGGCTGAGGCCCTGGCGCTGGGCCAGCGGCTGGGGCTGCCGATGGAGCGGGTGTGCGAGGCGCTGATGGAGGGAGCCGCCGGCTCCTGGGCCCTGCGGCACCGTTCCGCCAACATGCTGAACGGCCGCTTCCCGCTGGGTTTCCGGCTGGCCCTGCACCATAAGGATCTCCAGATCGCCCTGGCGGCGGCCACCGCCGTCGGCCTGGAGCTGCCGCTGAGCGGACAGGTGGCGGCACTCGAGGTGGAACTGATGGCGGCCGGTCACGGCGATGAGGATGTGTCGGCCCTGGCGCGCTGGTTTGCGCCCCAGGCTGAGCCCTAGCCGGAGCCTCTGCCCTTGGCTGTGACCTCCGCCATGCCATCCAGGCCGTCCTCAGCGATGCTCTCCGCAATGTCCTCCGCAATGCCCTCCGGTCAGCCCTCCGGTAGGTCCTCCGACGAAGCCGCCGCCTGGGATCAGCGCTACCGCGAAGGCCGCGATGGCTGGGAGCTGGGCGCTCCGGCGCCGCCCCTGGAGGCCTTCCTGCGCGAAGACCCGCGCCGCCCCCTGCCGCCGGGGCAGGTGCTGGTACCGGGCTGCGGCCGCGGCCACGAAGCCGCCCTGCTGGCGGCGCTGGGCTTCCAGGCGATCGGCCTCGATTTCAGCGGCGAGGCCCTGGCCGAGGCCCGGCAGCTCCATGGCCCCGACCGTCCTGAGCTGCGGTGGCTCCAGGCCGATCTGCTGAATGCCGCCACCCTGCGATCCGCCGGGCTGGCCGACGGCAGCCTGCAGGGGGTGGTGGAGCACACCTGCTTCTGCGCCATCGATCCCTCGCGCCGGAGTGACTACCTCGGCGCCGTGACCCGCTTGCTGGTCCCCGGAGGCTGGCTGCTCGGGCTGTTCTGGTGCCACGACCGGCCGGGCGGGCCGCCCTTCGGCAGCGATCCCCAGCAGCTCGCCGATCAGCTGCGGGGGACAGGGCTGGTGCCGCTGCTGTGGGAACCGGCCCGGGCTTCGGTCGCGGAGCGAAGCGGCGAATGGCTGGGGCTCTGGCAGCGACCCGCCGCTCCAGCTTGAGCCGGCTAGCCCTCGAGTTGCAGGGGGTGGGGCACCTCCAGCGTCAGCGCCTCACCGCCGGGAAGCGCCAGCTCCAGCCGCCAGGCCTGCAGCCGGTAGCCCCCATCGCCCGGCCGGGCGTCCGGCGCCGCCGCCCCGCCTGGGCCATAGAGGGGATCACCGAGCAAGGGGGCTCCAAGCGCAGCGCAATGGATGCGGATCTGGTGGGGGCGGCCGCTGGCGATCGCCACCTCCACCAGGTCGGCGGTGGGGCTGCGCTCCAGCAGGGTGATGGTGCTGCGGGCGGGCAAATCGCAGGGCCCTGAGCCATCGGCGGCGCACCAGATCCGGCCCAGCTGGGGGTGGGGGCGGCGGCCAATGGGTGTGGTGATCGTGAAGGATTCGCCCTCCGCCAGGGCCAGGCCCCCGGGAACGAGCAGGGCGCGGTAGCGCTTGCGGCAGGCCGATGGCGCAGTGGCCGCCGTGCTCTCCCGCAGCCGGGCGCTCAGCCAGGCCCGCGTCGCTGGCCGGCGGGCGCAGACCAGCAGCCCACAGGTGAAGCGCCCAAGCCGGTGCACCGGCCGTGGAATGCCGCCCGGATCGCTGGCGTGGCGGCGTTCCAGCAGCCGCAGCGCCGTGTGCTCCAGCCAGCCGCCGGCCGGCAGCACCGGCAACCCCGAAGGCTTGTCGATCACCAGCAGGTCACCGTCGTCGAACACCACCGCCCACGCGGCGGGCACGGCGCCCTCCATCCAGGCGGGGCGGTGCCAGGCGAGCTGGTCCCCCGCCGCCAGGGGCGCATCGTGGAGCAGCGGCACGCCATGGCGGTGGATCTCACCGGCCACCAGGCGCTGCTGCCACACCATCCGTTCGGAGTGGCGGTGGCGGGCGGCGTAGAAGGCGCTCACCGGCAGGCCGGCCTGGGCCTGCAGCACCCGGTCGCGGTAGATCCATCCCTGGTTGGGGGCTGCTGGCAACCAGCCCTCGGAACCAGCGGTGGGGATCCCAGCGGCAGGGGCCACGACGGTGCCGGTCTCGGCAGCCCTGGAGGGCTTTGAACCCCGTTCAGCAACCTCACCGAACGGCTCGGCTTCGGCTCGAAACGGCATCACCGGCCTGGGAGTCTCTCCCCCCTACTCCACCAGCCCGTGCTCGAGGGCGTAGCGCACCAGTTCGGTGCGGCTGGCGGTGCCGGTCTTGATGAACAGGCGGCTCACGTACTTCTCGACGTTGCGGATCGAGGTCTCAAGCCGGCGGGCGATCTCCTTGTTCATCATTCCCTCGGCCACCAGCTGCAGCACGCTGGCCTCGCGGGGGGTGAAGTCGAGCTTCACATCGGGAGCGGCCTTCTTGACGCCGCCGGTGCCGAGCATCGAGCGGATCTCGGTGATCTGCTTGGCCATGGCGCCGATGTCGGCGTCGGCAAAGCGGGCCGCCTCGGCCAGCAGCCGCTCCTGACGCCTCACCACGTTGCGCACCCGCGCCACCAGCTCATCGGGATCGAAGGGCTTGGGGATGTAGTCGTCGGCGCCGGCCTGGAACCCGGCGATGCGGTCGGCGGTCATGCCCTTGGCGGTGAGGAAGATCACCGGCGTGCCGCCGAGCCGCTCATCGGCCCGCAGCCGCTTGAGCAGGCCGTAGCCGTCGCAGCGGGGCATCATCACGTCGGTGATCACCACGTCGGGCAGCAGGCTCTGGGCCGTGGTCCAGCCCTCCTCGCCGTCGTTGGCGGTGGTCACCACGAAGCCCTCGTCCTCGAGGTAGGCCTTCACGGCGGTGCGCAGGCCCGGTTCGTCGTCGACCAGGAGCAGCCGCACCGGTGGCGCGGGCACGGGCTCCGCGGCCGCGGCGAGATCCTGGGAATCGGGCAGACCGGCGGCGCCGGTGGAGGAGGAATTGACCATGGCCGAAATCTATCGAGGACGCCGGGTTCGGGCAGCCTCCAGGCAGGTCCTTCCGGGAGGGTCGCCACGGCGGGGCCGATGGGCCCTCAAGGGTGGGGGGCGGCCTGGCCGGGCAGCACCATGGTGCTCTCCTGCTGCTGGCCGTTGAAGCCGAGCCGGCGAGCTTCGGCCGCAAGCAGGGCGGGATCGCGGCCGGCCTGCTCCGGAGCGCAGGTGGCCCACCAGATCAGGTGATCGAGGCGATTGGCCGGCGTGATCAGCCCGCCGGGATTGAGGGTCTGCACCACCACGCGGCTCTGGTCGGTGCCGATGCGGGTGGCGTGGCCGGGGCGGCAGTCGATCGATTCGGTGTCGAGCACCAGGCGATCGAGCTTCTCCCGCCAGATCTTCACTCGCCACTGGCCCGGCTGGCCGGGCTCCGGCACGCGGCCATAGACGCCGATCGTTTCAGGGCCCCGGAAGCTGGTGCGCTCCAGGATGATGCGCAGGTCCGGGGGCCGCGGGGCCGGTTCTGCCCGCAGCGGGGCGCCTGGCAGGGTGAGCGTCAGGGCCAGGCCACTGCCACGCATGAACCGCAGGGCGGCGGGGCTGAGGAGCACGGGCACGGGGGAGGTGTGGAGCGGGCGGGGGTGGCTGCCCTTGCCAGCATGGCGCCATGCTCGCCTACCTCGACCACCACGCCACCACCCCCTGCGACCCCGCCGTGGTGGCGGCCATGGCGCCGTGGTGGAACGAACGGTTCGGCAATCCCTCCAACCGCCTGCACCGGCCTGCCCTCGAGGCCGCCGCCGCCGTGGAGCTGGCCCGCCAGCGGGTGGCCGAAGCCGTGGGGGGCCAGGCCGAGGGGGTGATCTTCACCAGCGGCGCCACCGAGGCCGCCAACCTGGCCCTCAAGGGGGTGGCCGAGGCAGCCGAGGAGCGGGGCGAGCGCCGCCGCGGCCTGGTGACCCTGGCCACCGAACACCGGGCCGTGCTCGACCCCCTGGCCTGGCTGGCACGCCGCGGCTTCCCCCTCACCGTGCTGCCGGTGCAGCCGGACGGCCTGGTGGATCTGGATCAGCTCGCCGCCGCCGTGGGACCCGACACCCTGCTGGTGTCGGTGATGGCCGCCAACAACGAAATCGGGGTGCTGCAGCCCCTGGCCGCGATCGGGGCCCTCTGCCGCGAGCGGGGGGCCTTGTTCCACTGCGACGCCGCCCAGGCCATCGGCCACATCCCCCTGGCGATGGACGAGCTGGGCATCGACCTGCTCGGCCTCAGCGGCCACAAGCTCTACGGCCCCAAGGGGGTGGGGGCCCTGGTGCGGCGGCCCGCCCTGCCCCTGGCCCCCCAGCAGCACGGCGGCGCCCAGGAAGGGGGCCTGCGGGCCGGCACCGCGGCGGTGCCCCTGATCGTGGGCCTGCAGGCGGCTCTGACCCTGGCCGAGGCCGATCGGGCCGAACGCACCGCCCGGCTCAGAGCCCTGCGGGACCAGCTCTGGAGCCGTATGGAGGCCCTCGGCGCCATGGCCCTCAACGGCCACCCGCGCACACGCCTGGCCCACAACCTCAACCTCTGCGTGGGCGGCGTGGACGGGGGCCGCCTCCACAGCCTGCTGCGCCGCCGCATCGCCGTGAGCAGCGGCTCGGCCTGCAGCCAGGGGAGCCCCTCCCATGTGCTGGCCGCCCTGGGCCGCAGCCGCAGCGAGGCCGCCGCCGCCATCCGCTTCGGGCTGGGCCGCGGCACCACCACGGCCGACATCGAAACGGCTCTCGCCGCCGTGGCGGAAGCGGTGGCCGAGCTGCGGCACCCCACCTAGCCTTCGCTCACCTGGATTCCCGCATTCCGATGGCCCCCAGCGGCGTCCCCTCCGCCTCGCGGCTCAACATCGGCGATGCGATCCACGATGGCTGGACGGCCTTCTGCCGCGCCCCCTGGAGCTTCGTGCTCTACGCCCTGCTGCTCACCGCCGTGCAGGTG
>JBILUS010000020.1:0-44441 GCA_044370835.1 Cyanobium sp.
AACGCTGCCCCTGAGTGGCAGGCAGTAAGTCTGCGGTGGCGTAGCGGTGGCTGTGTGGGGGCCTGTCCACTCGAGGGGCTTGTTAGCCATCCCAGCTCATATCTTTTCGACCAAGAACAGATACTCTTTGTGCGCCCCAGAATCGGACACCCAATCATTGGTCCACGACATTGCGGCCATGACATTCTTCTTGTAGTCGATCTCCATTATCTTTTTTACTTTGCCTGAAGTCGAAAGTATGTCATACAGCTCGCCCTTCGTAGCACGACCTCCTGAACTGTACGACAACAAGACATGCCTGGCAGAAACCTGCTTGATTACCTTCTCGATGGCCTGCAAGGCAATATACTTGCCATCATCTCCGCGACGAAACTCTTCGAATAATGACGCTGCAATGGTATCTCTAGTATCTTCTCTTCGGCTAGCTTTGCCGAATAACTGAGGACGATCATTCCTTATGACCGTAGACCAGATATGGTAATAAGAAGCATATCTAACTCGACTTGGTGGCATCTTTTCATTATTTGAACCATAAGGCGGGTCGAGGTAAGCGAGGTCGACATCTGTACTTGGCAATATGCTAAAGATGTCTGACTGCGAAACACTATTACTTCCTTCAGGAATAAATACAGCTGGAACCTTAAGAGTCAAGTCTTTGTAGGACCGAGGAGACCACTCTGCAAGATATGACACATAATGCCCAAGAGTACTATCAACCGAGTCAAGAGCCAATATAAGGCTGGATAATGCCACAGCTCTTTCTATTCCAATGAGCGAGAGCCGATCTATTTCTTCTCTGATAGCATCAAGCTTTCTAGTATTCTTAATCTGAAAGGGTTTTTTGATCGCAGTCTTTACTTCTGGATCACCGCCATAATGCTCGGTAAACCAGCCATCTGATCCAGGCAATGCATTTAGGTGGTTGATCAGTTCTTGGTATTCTCTAGATGGTTTATTGTTCAGTAAATAGCACTCGGCAAATACTCTTGACCAGTCTGACAAATCATTCGCCGTTACATGCTTTCCAAGCTTTGCAAATACCTGGCTAACTCTAGTGGATCCACTGAATCCATCAAGGACGGTCTGAAAGTCAATATCGGAGCAACATTCAAGTATATATGGCAATATCTTGAGCTTTGATCCTGCATACTTAATGCCCTCTGTTGACGGAACGCAGGGGGTTGGAGGAGCAAATAATGATGTCTGCATGTCAGATTGCTCTTAGCTTATCAATATCTTGCTGTAGAATCTGATTCGCTGCTTCATGGCCTTGAGGGGTGCTATTAAGGGCTAGGCTAAATAGCCTAACGAGTAGCATATTGTGAGAATAGTCAATCCATCCATTTGTCATGCTATCAAAGTATGAGCGAGCATTCTTGGTGTTTGTCCACAAGCCACGCTGCAATGCATTTGCTGATGCGCCTCCATAACGTACTTCGCAAATGTAGTTGTCATCTTTATCAAGAAACAGATAGATGGGATGCTTGCGCGTCTTGCCTCGAGCTTTATCTCCGAAGCTCTCTCCTTTGCTTATCAGAAGAATCTTATTTGTGTCACGCTTTGCCTTTTCGTGATCGAACACCATGATATTGCACTGCTTCTTATCTTCATTGTATATAAGTGGCATTACGTTGATGGCTCCAAAACCTTTGAAAGCTTCCGAGCTGTAAACCTGCTCAATCTTTTGTGGAGTTTCGATAGAACCTTCTATTGACTGCAGGTATGGAAACATTCGCTGGTCACTATCGGTTGACAGCTGCAGGGGGCCATCGCCGTATGCTTTAAGACTTACCGGAAACTCGGACTCACTGAGGTCATTGATAATCAGTATGTCTTCCTCGTGTTCTTTAGACCTAAAGCGATCTTTCCCAACATGGATGCTGCTGAAGTCATACATGAACTGATTAATGAACTCGACCATGCCAATCTCCGCCAAGTCGCCATGAGTCTTATTGCCAACAAGCCTCATAGTGAAGATATTAGATAGTGTATTAACAATTAAATGATTCTTCTTTGATGCCAGGAGCTTAAATCGAGCCTTGAAATCAGAGTAGTCAGCCGACACAGTCGCCTCATGCGCCAAATACCTTCAGCATTATCGCAACCTTGACAACCATAGCACATGTGTACTGGCGCACAGGCATGGCTAACGCTCGGCGTGAGCCGCGCCGATTAGGCGTCGGCCTCGACGCCGTTGTTCGAAGGAGCGTCGGGATCTATTGGGCTGTTCAGAAATCGGACAATAAATAGAATTTCATCCTTTGACGTCATGAACCATTCAGTTCCAGGGGCATCTTCAATCCATCTATTCCATATTGTTAGGATCCGATGAATAGCTCGCTCATACGCCGTTGCATTCTCAACTCGTATCGCTAATGGAATCACGGGCTGCTCGGGGTTAGAAACACCACACTGGAGGGAGACTCGACCAAGCGTCGGTGATGAAGTCTTTCCTATCTTAATCGGCAGCGCTTTCTTCCCTTTCAGCAGAGCGAGCTCAATGTAGGATGGGAATGTGTAGCAATAGACTGTCTCTTCGCCAGCACCAAACCACTCTTCTGCGATTAGTGATATGCCCTCAGCGCTACCGTCTAGCAAGGTTTCACTTGGTAATTCACTTGTTGATGTTTGAGAAACCCCGAGGCGCCGAATGTTGCCGTAACCAGCTTCTTCCCAGTTACCAGCTAAAAGTGTCCTGCGCGCTTTCTTGGCCTGAGATGTCGGGTCAGCCACAGTGGGTTTTCCGCCAAGCTCTATGTGCTTGCGCGGTGCCTCTTCAATCAACCATTTGCGCTGCAATACCGAGCCCGGAGGAAAGTGTGCTTCAGCAAGCTCGCACAGCATATGGGGCTTCAGCTCAACGCCTCTATAGGAATAGGTTTCATTGCTGACAAGTTCACTCATGATCGAAGCAGTTCTGCTGTACGAAGTATATTACTAGTCGTGAACATGACTGCCCCTGCCTCCTTCGAACGCTTATTGGATGGTTTCCGAGAACCACGGCGACGCTCCTGCTTCTGTCCGATAACCACTTCCTTGTTGCCAAGCCAATCCTAGCCACCGCACTCAGTTCATGGCAGTTGTGTTCGTCGTGAACAGTGGATATCGGACCCGATATCCACGTGTAGCAGTTGCTACAAACTGCCCTATGGGTCGAGATGATGGCCGGCCCTGAAAGGAAGGAAATGCAGAAGCCATAGATATAACGCTACGGCAAATCAACCTTGGCTATTACTTCTGTGCAGGACTTGAGAACGCTAGGACAGGAGAGATCTAGGGCTTATACTCACGAACATGGCATCAGCGTGCCGGCAACATAGCGCGATCGTCGGCACACCGTCGAAATGCCTTCGCCGATCTGGGCGATCAATCAGAGAAAATCAAGATATGTCAATCAACACTTGAAAGAGATTCTGGTGAACCTTCGCATGGCCTTGGCTTGGTTTTTCCGATCCTTCGAACGCTCAAGATCAGAAGCGGGCAACGGCCGGAAGAATAGAGGAAGGCATCGCAGCTCGCACGTTTTCTGATGCCCGCTTGTCGAATCGTTGGCTTAACGCCCTTCTACATCACGCTTGGATCAAGACAGTTGAAGCGTCTCCTTCAGCCTTAGTCTGCATCCATACAGCAATCCCACCCCAACAGCTTTTGCCTCGATGTCTACCTGTGATCAAATCAAACCGCTGCTTTGCTCAGCATCTGTTCATAGCGCATGCGGCTTGTGCCCACCAAGGCAATCCAACGCAGCGGATCCGTCTTCGACACGTCAAACGATGGGATGACCGCCGGAGCAATCCTCAGGAATGCCGGCCCAAAATGTGAGCAACAAAGAGATCCACCCTTTGGGAACAAAGCCCCTGATGCCCCACCCCGGCACTGCCACCCAGCGCGAAATGCTGGTGGTGCAGCACCTGGAGCGCGAAGGCCCCGGCCTGCTCGCTGAAGCGGCCGCCGCGCGCGGGCTTTCGGTCCGAATCCTGCGGCCCTATGCCGGTGAGCCGCTGCCCTCCGCCCTGTCCGCCCACCAGCTGCTGGCGGTAAAGGGCGGCCCGATGGGCGTGGCCGACATCGGCGATCCCGCCTTTCCCTGGCTGTAGCCCCTGCTGGCCTCCAGCCTCCCCTGCCCCGAGCAGATCTTCCGGTTGGGCCCACGCGCCTTCGGCCTGCAGTGCCACATCGAAGTCGATGCCGCCTCCCTGGAGCGCTGGATCAGGGAAGACAACGCCTTTGTGCAGGCCGCCCTCGGCCCCAGCGGCGCCGAGCGGATCCGCGCCGATGGAGTCCGCTGGCTGGCGAGCGCAACGCCGCTGTGGCGCCGGCTGCTCGACAACCTGCTGGTCGCCTGCCTGGCCTGAGCCGCCAGGCCCGGCCGGCCTCAGCTGGCCGAGGCCGCCGCTTCGCCGGCACCGGCGGCCTGCGCCAGCCAGTCCTGCAGCGATTGGCGCGGCTGCTCGGCGGAGCTGGTGATCTCCACGATCCGGCCGATCGCCGCCGGGGTGGCGAGGGCATCGAGGCACACCCGGGCCACCAGCCGCCGCGACAGGCTGCCGCCCTCCTGGCCGCCCGCTCCGCTGAACACGATCCCGCCCGTCTCCACGTCGTCTTCGGCCTCTTTCAGGCCACCGGGGCGAACCACGGTCCAGTCGAGGCCACTCTCCGCCAGCCACTGCTCGCCAAGCCCCTTCCACACCAGGATCAGGCCGAACAGATTGAGCGGATGGAAGAGGCGGCCGCTGCACAACGCACTCACCAGCACCACCCGCTTCACCCCGGCCTCGCGGCAGGCCGCCACCTGATCGCGGATCGCCAGGGCATCCACCTTCAAGGGCCCCAGCAGATCCACCGAGGGCCGCGCCCCGGTGGCGATCACCAGGGCATCACAGCCCCGCAGGGCCGTGCTGAGCGCTTCCCGGTCGTCGAGCTGAAGCCGCACGATCTCCGCCCCCGCCAGCCCCTCCGGCACCAAGGAGGCGGGCCGCAGCAGCGCCCGCACCGCGATCCCCCGGCCCAGGGCCTCCTGCACCACCCGCCAGCCGGTCTTGCCCGAGGCGCCGCTCACGGCGATGCGCTGGGCAGCGCCCGGGGATGGTTCGGCAGTCATGGCGATGCAACAGGCAGAAATGGATGGATGGATCGTATTGAGCTCCCCTCCCCAAGCAGCGGCTCGTCGCCCAGGACCGCAATCGCGGCGCGGCGTTCCTGGGCGCTGAGCAGAGCCTCCACGCAGCGGCCATCGAGCTTGCCGGCCTCCACCATCGAGCGCAGGATCGCGGCGGCATGGTCGCCTGCGAAGGCGCTCTTGTACGGCCGGGCCTGGGTGAGGGAGTCGTAGATGTCGGCCACGGCCACGATCCGCCCCGCCAGGCTCACGGCCTCGCCGGCCAACCCCTCGGGATAGCCGCTGCCATCGAGGTATTCGTGGTGGTGAGCCACCACCTGGCGCAGCACCTGCACCGCGGGATCCTGATCGAGGTGGAGGGCGCGGATCACCCTCTCGATCAGGGCCAGGCCAATCACCACATGGGTGCGCATCACCTCACGCTCCTCGGCATCGAGCATCCCGGGCTTGAGCAGGATGCGATCGGGGATGCCCACCTTGCCCACATCGTGGAGGGCGGCGAAGCGGAGCAGCAGGGCTGGGTAGTCCTCCGGCAGGCCCAGGAACTGCTGCAGATCCGACGCGATCAGGCGGCTGTAGTGCGCCACCCGCGCCAGATGGTGGCCGGTCTGGGGATCCCGCAGCGCCGAGATCTCTACCATCAGCTCGAGGGTGGCGTGCAGATCAGCCATCGAGCCGAGCTGATCGCTGATCCGCAGCAGCAGCAGATCGAGGTGGGGCTGGAGCCGCTCCAGCGCGGCCGGGCCGAACACGCCGGGCTTGAGGGCATCGACGAACAGGAAGCCCAGCAGCCGCCCCCGCCGCAGCAGCGGCACCGTGAGGCAGGAGCGCCAACCCTGGGCCAGCAACCAGCGGTTGTGGCTGTCGGTGGGCTCGAGTTCGGCGGCCAGATCGTCGATCACCCGGGCCTCATGGCGGGCCTGCAGGGCGATCAGGGCGGGCAGGGAGGCCAGGGTGCGGGCATCAAAGCGGCGCTCCGGATCGTCCGGGTCGTGACTCAGGTAGGTGCGCAGCTGATCGCTGCTCCGCTCGTGCAGCACAAAGGAGATGCGGCCGATGGCCGGATCGATCCGGCGGATCCTGGCGTGCACACCCACCAGCACCTCCTGGAGCGCCAGCTGGGGATCGCTGAGGGGCTGGGGAAGGGGAACGAAGCGGGGCATGGCCAGGGCACAGCCTCCTGCCGGACCCTAGCCAGAGCGGGCGGGATCGACCGTTGTCGATAGGCTGGGCCGATGGTCACCCCGGTGCTCGACGTCCACCACCTCACCGTGCACCGCGACGGTGTGCCGGTGGTGGAGGACGTGAGTTTCTGCCTGGCCCCCGAAACCGACACGGCCCTGGTGGGTCCGAACGGCGCCGGCAAGAGCAGCCTGGTGCAGGCCCTGCTGGGGATCCTGCCGCGCAGCGGCGGTTCGGTCCAGCTGCTGGGCCACCCGCTTGGCCCCCGCGGCCAGCTGCCGCCGGCCGTGCGGGACCGCATCGCCTACCTGCCCCAGACCCTGGCCCTGCGCGGTCGCATCCCCCTGGCGGTGGCCGAATTTGTGGGCCTGGGCTGGGATCCGGCCGGCCCCAGCCTGCCCTGGCGCAGCGGTGGGGCGCGCGCCGCCGCGGTGCGGACCGCCCTGCGCCGCACCGACACCACCGACCTGGCGGAGCGGCTGATCAGCGACCTCTCGGTGGGCCAGCTCAAACGGGTGCTGCTGGCCTTCTGCCTGGTGCGGCCCCGCAGCCTGCTGGTGCTCGATGAAGCCCAGGCCGGACTCGACACCCAGGCTTCCGAACAGTTCCACCAACTCCTCTACGGCCTGCGCCGCAGTGAGGGCTGGACGATCCTGCAGGTCTCGCACGACCTCGAGATGGTGCGCCGCACCTGCGATGGCGTGCTCTGCCTCAACCGCAGCCTGCGCTGCTCCGGCTCCCCCGACCACGCCCTCAGCCCCACCCAGCTGGCCCAGCTCTACGGCCCGGGCTACGTGCCGTACCACCACCACCATCCCAACAACGGCCCCGCCCCCCGATGAGCGCCGCGCCCGCCCTGGCGGAGCTGCTGCAGCTGCCCTTCCTGCAGCGGGCCCTGCTGGCCGGCCTGCTCACCGGTGCCCTGGGGGGGATGCTCGGCAGCTTCGCGGTGCTGCGCCAGCTCTCCTTCTTCAGCGATGCCCTCGGTCACTCAGCCCTGCTGGGGATCACCGCGGCGATCCTGCTGGGCCTTCATCCCACCCTGGTGCTGGTGCCCTTCGCGGTGCTCTTCGCCCTCGCGGTCGACCGGCTGGCACGCCGCAGCCGGCTGCCCACCGATGCCCTGCTCAACATCGTGTATTCCTCCTCCCTTGCCCTGGCGCTGCTGGTGCTGAGCCGGGTGCGGAGCTACCGCGGCGGCATCGAGCAGTTGCTGTTCGGCGACATCCTCGGGGTGACCTGGCTCGACCTGGGCCTGATCCTGCTGCTGCTGCTGGTCTGCGGCGGCTACCTGGTGCTGAGCCGCCGCAGCCAGATCCTGCTCACCCTCGATGAGCCCCTGGCCATCTCCCGCGGGGTGGCGGCGGGGCGCCACCGCCTGCTGTTCATCGTGCTGCTGGCGGTGGTGGTGGCGATCTCGATCAAGGCGGTGGGCGTGCTGCTGATCAGTGCCTTCGTGGTGATCCCGGCCTGCGCCTCCCGCCTGGTGAGCGGCCATTTCGGCCCCTACGTGCTGGTATCCGCCGGCCTCGGGGCTGGCTGTGCGGTGCTGGGGCTGCTGCTCTCCGCCCTGCTGGATCTGCCCTCGGGTCCGGCGGTGGTGGCGGTGCAGCTGGCCGGTTTCCTGGCGGCCCTGGCCCTGGCCCCCCGGGGTCCGGGGCTGGCGCCTTGAGTGGCCTGCCTCAGCGAGGGGTCGGAAGCTCCCGGCCGAAGGGGGTGGGCTGGGCGTAAAGCCAGCGCAGGGTAGCCCGATCCCGTGCGGTGGGCCACCGCACCGGCACCGGCCCCGGCGCGGTGGCCAGGGCATCGGCCGGATCGGGGCTGTGGCCCCAGAGGCCGAAGGCATGGCCGAGCTCATGCAGGGCCGTGGCCTCGAGGGCTTCAGCCCGCTGGCCGGGACCGATCAGCACCTCCACCGCGGGCTCGAGCCGCCAGTGGCCCTCACGGCGCTGCACGTGCACCAGGCTGAGCAGGGCGCGGCCATGGCTGGCGCGGCCGCGGCCCGTTGCCTCGCGGGCCAGCGGTGGGCGGCGCCGCAGCACCCGCACATGGGCAGCCGCCGGATCCTGCACCCGCACCACCGGCAGCAGCGCGGCCCAACGCGTCAGGGCCGCCTCCACCGCGTCCATCCAGCGCCGCTGCCAGGGATCAGCTGGCGTTGTGAGGGGCTCCAGCCACACGCACCAGCGGGGCAGCAGGGGCCAGCCCAGGGCCGGAGCCCGCAGGACCGCGCCATAGCCCGGCACGTCCTCGAGCGCAGCATGCAAGGGGCGTTCATCAGCTCTGCCCGTTGCGGCGACAGGTGCCACGGGCCGGGGCAGTTCGAGGGTGGCCGGCCCGGCGGACCGGCTTGCCAGGGCCACCGGACAGGGCTCGCTGGCGGCGGGAGCCGCGGCAACCGGTGGTGCTCCGAGGCTCAATCCCACCAGCAGGCCCAGCGCCGCGGACGGGGACTGACCGATGCCCAGGCCCCGGAAGTGATCGCGCCAACCCCTCCGCTGCGAGACACACCGGTAAGGGAGACCGGCGCCGGTCCTCATGCGGCGGGCAGACCGACCCCCCGCGCCATCAGGGTGGCCAGCAGGGGGATGGTGGCAAACCCGACCAGCTCGATGTTGAGGATCCAGCGCAGCCGATTGGCCAGGGCCTCGCTCACCTTGGGCAGTTCGCCCTTGCGCAGCGGAATCGCCCAGAGGATGTAGGTGATCGTGGGATAGAGCGAGAGGCCGCCGACCGCCAGGTACGTGCCCACCTTCCACCAGAACAGCGGGTTTTCGGTGTAGAACGCCGAGCCCTGGCCGAAATGCAGCACCCGGGCAATGCCGCTCAGCAGCAGGCCCAGGGCCGCCACGCCGTACACCACATCGGTGATCACCATCAAGGTGGCATCCCGCCGATCGGGATCGGGCCGGATCAGGCGACGCTCCAGCACCAAAGCACCGAAACACAGCATGAAGCTGAGGTAGTGCACGTAGGCCACGGCGGCACTGGAAAGCACCGGGGTCGGGATGAAGGCGAAACCAGGGATCACGTTCCTTGCATGGCATCACAACCGGCCATGACCGTAGCGGGGCGCCCCGGCAGCTGCGCTGCACGGGGCAGGACCGCCCTTCGCGGCGCGGCGAGGAGGGGCTGCAGGCCCGCCAGCGACAGGAAAAGGGAGGGCTTCTATTGGCTAATCAACACACAACAATCCCCTCCGAGCAGGATCAAGCCGGCGTGGGTGGGGGAGCAAAAGAGAAATCAAACCGGAAAAAACCAGAACGAATCCGAAGCGAAATGGAAGGGAATCCGAATCGAATCCGAAACTTGGAAGCCTTTCTGCTGGTTGGCTGAATGAAGCGAATCAAGCCTAGGTTCTTTGCAATGCCGAATCAGGTCCATGGCGAGTTCCTTAAGTGCCTTTCTCGGTGAGATCGGCCGTCACCAATTGCTCACACCCGAGCAGGAACTCACCCTGGGGCGCAAGGTGCAGGCCATGATCAACCTGCAGGAACGCTGTTCCCAGGCCGGTGGTAGCGGTTCAGCCTGTGATTACGACGATCTCGAGCGCCGCACCCTGCGCACCGGCGAGCGGGCGAAGCAACAGATGATCACCGCCAACCTGCGGCTGGTGGTCAATCTGGCCAAGCGCTACCAGGGCAAGGGCCTCGACCTGCTCGACCTGATCCAGGAGGGCACCATCGGCCTCACCCGTGCCGTGGAGAAGTACGACCCAACCCGCGGCCACCGCTTCAGCACCTACGCCTACTGGTGGATCCGTCAGGGCCTCAACCGCGCCCTCTCCACCCAGAGCCGCACGATCCGGATTCCGGTGAATGTGAATGAAAAGCTCACCCGCCTGCGGGCGGCCAAGGCCCGCCACCTCCAGGCCAACGGCATCGGCCCCACCAACGGGGAACTGGCCCGTGCCCTCGACCTGCCCGTGGCGGAGGTGGAGGAACTGCTGGCCTGTGAACTGCGCAGCGTGACCGTGAGCCTGCAGGGTGCGGTGCGCTCCAAGGCCGATCCCTCCGAGCTGGTCGACGTGCTGCCCAGCGAGGAGATGCCGCCGATGGAGCGGGCCGAACTGGCGGAGCGCACCGCCTCGGTGTGGACCCTGCTGGAGCGGGCCAACCTCACCCCCAAGGAGCGCACCGTGGTGATGCTGCGCTTCGGGCTGGACGGCACCAACGAATGGCGCACCCTGGCCGAGGTGGCGCGGCAGCTGTCCTGCAGCCGCGAGTACTGCCGCCAGGTGGTGCAGCGGGCCCTGCGCAAGCTCCGCAAGACCGGCATCGAGAGCGGCCTGGTGGAAGACTGACCTGCCCCTGGCGCCGAAGGCCAGTGGGGATCGGTGCGCAGCGGCAGGGAACCGCCCATCCCAGGGGGAGAACCGCCCTGTCGCCGCTGCGGCGATTCCCTGAAACTGACCTCGTTGTCGCCCCCGTGGCGCGCCCCTTCAGGAGACCCACCATGTCCGCCGCTGCATCGGCCGCGGGCCCGAACGGCCAGACCACCCTCCAACCCGACGTGCTCGATGGCACGGTGGTCGACGAGGCCCTGCTGGCCCGCCTTCTTCGCCGTGCCGGCCGCACCCTGGCCCGCCCGGCCCTGGAATGCTTCGAGATGCTCCTCGATGGCAGCACCCCCCACCAGGCCCGGCTCACGGTGCTGGCGGCCCTCACCTACCTGGTGGTGCCGCTCGACCTGATCCCGGATTTCATCCCGGCGGCGGGGTTCAGCGACGACATGGTGGCCCTCACCGCCCTGCTGGGGCTGTGCACCCGCCACCTCACCCCCGCCATCCGGCAACGGGCTCAGCGCAGACTGGACCGGTGGTTCCCACCGAGCCGTTAAGCGCCGCCCGCCGCGATGCCCTCCTCCAGCACCTCCCTGAGCACCGACCAGCTGGAGGACCTCCAGACCTTCCTCAAGGACTGGTTGCGCCACAGCGGCCGGACCCAGGCGGACCTGAGGAGGGCCCTGAGGCTCTCCTCGATCCGCATGCCCGTGCTGGTTGAGGAACTGCATCGCATCCACGGCCAACTGGGCCTCGCCGGCCTGGCCGAACGGCTCTGCGACGTGGAGGAGCTGTGGCAGGGCGAGGACGGCGTGGCGGACCCGGATCGCCCCGCCGGCCTCGAGGACCCGATCGACACCTTCGGCCAGCTCGACCTGCTGCTGGAGGAAATCCGCCAGGGGGGCAACGCCCAACCCTGAAGCCCCATTCCGCCGTCCCAGGCCGAACAGCTCCACCAATCCGCGGGCCCTCACCCCCTGAGCAGCCCCCGGGCGCCGCGCTTAGTTTGCCCATCTGCACACTCCCGCATCATGGCCGCCACCCTCAGGATTCCCGTTGCCGCTGCCTTGCTCCTGGCGCTCAGCCTGCCCGCGAAGGCCCAGTCGGAGAGCTTCATGCTCAAGCCCGGCAGCAAGGTGGGCCCCGCCACCAAGGTGAAGGCCACCAACTGCGTGACCCAGAAGGACGGATCGATCACCTGTGACACCAAGCTGGAGAATCCCGCGGGCGACACCCCCGCCAAGCCCCAGTACTCCCCCTTCAAGAACTGATCGCTGGCGCCCCCTGCGGCTCCCACCAGAACAGGGCCAGCCACACGGTGCCCCCGCCCGCGTCGGTGGCCTCCACCCGGTGGCGGCGCCCTGGAGCCAGGTAGAGGCTGTCGCCCCGGTTGAGTTCCCGGGCCGCCGCCTCATCGGCGAAGCGCAACCGGGCGCTGCCCTGCAGCAGGCAGACCCATTCATGGGCGCTCTGGTCGTACCAGAAGCCTTCGGGGCTGGAGGCGCCGCAGGAATGAATCCGCTCCAGGCGCCAGAGCGGGCCCTGCCAGAGCACCTCGCTGCGCTCCTCGCCCGGCGGCGGCGGGGCGGCGGCCAGCAGGTTGCCGTCCCCGCCGGGGGGTACCTCGCGCTCCCCCCAGCGGCGGCCGATGGCGAAGCCCTGGGCCTGGGCCAGATCCACCACCTCCTGGTGGTGGCTGCAGGCCGCCAGCCGGGCCCGCAGCTCCGGGTCGGCGGCCACCTGGTCGGCGAAGACACCCAGGTCGCGCACCTTGGCCAAAAACTGCTGAAGATCCGCTTCGGCCATCGCCCCGCCGGCAGCGCCTGGGATCCTCTTTAGGGCAGATCCCGCACCATCCGCCAGCGCTGGAAGGCCACGCCGTCGTACCAGGCCGTTTCCTCCGCCTCCACCCGCCAGCCCTGCCGCTCCAGCAGGGGGCGGGAGAGCTGGCTGGCCTCGGTGCGCAGCTGCCCCACGCCCTGGCTGAAGGCATGGCTCTGGAGAGCCTCCAGCAGGGCCGTGGCCCGGCCCTGGCGGCTGGAGCGGCCGCGGCAGTAGAGCAGGGCGAGGCGATCGGGGGGATCCAGCAGGGCGAAGGCCTCCACCTGCTCGCCCCGCGCGCCGCCGCAGCTCACCAGGCCGTACCCCCGCAGCAGCGGATCGCGGAAGGCCCCCTCATCGGCAACGGCATGGGCGGCCCAGGCGCGCACCTGCTCCGAGCTGTATAGAACCTGGGCCTGGCTGCGCACGGCATCCCGGTAGACCGCCGCCAGCTCGGGAAGGTCCGAGGCCTGAAGCAACCGCAGACGCGATGGCGGAGCAGATGCGGCGCCTTCGGGTGGCTGGGGGGCGGCTGGGGGCATGGAGAAGCGCGGCGCAAACGCGGTTCGGCCGCGGCGGGAGCCAGCCCGCAGCCGAGCCCCTAGCCTGAATCAGCCTCTGCCGATGGGACCTGCGTGATGGCCAACCCCCAGGCCGTTTTCCCCGCCGAAGCGCCCGGAGGCCGGCTGTTGCGCCGGATCGCGGCGGTGTTGGTGCTGCTGGCCCTCGGCCTGACGATGTTGCTCTGGAGTCCCCCCGCCTGGGGGGTGACCGCCAACGAGGCGGTGGTGCTGCAGCGGGGTGGCCGGCTGTTCGAGAACCACTGTGCCGGCTGTCACGTGAACGGCGGCAACGTGATCCGCCGCAGCAAGACCCTCAAACGCCAGGACCTGCTGCGCGAGGGCGTCAAGAGCGCCGCGGATGTGGCCCGGATCGCCGCCAATGGGAAGGGACAAATGTCCGGCTACGGCAAGGTTCTCGGCGAAGGCGGGCCGGAAGCGGTGGGGGCCTGGGTGTGGAAGCAGGCCGAGCTCGGCTGGCCGCGGCGCTGAAGACGGGGTAGAGCTCAGGCGCGTGGCGGTGCTGGGGAGCAGGAGCGGCGATAAAAAGCGAAAGATTGCCTTTGCCACGCAGCGCTCCACACGCCTCTCTCCTGTGCCACGGCGATCAGTGTCCATCCAAAGATGTATCGGTCGTTGCCGCTAACTAGACAGGCTTCGGTGTGAGAACCCTTTTTCCACAATGACCAACAGCATTCGTACCTCGGTGCTTCGTGGCCTCGGCTTCGCCGCCGCCAGCGGCGCCCTGATCGGCGCCCCTGTGATGGCCGCCCCCGAGGCCCCCATCGCCGCCCCCATCACCGTGGCCCAGGGCTACGGCACCACCGTCGTCGACGTGGTCGAGGTTGAGTCGGTCAACGGCTGGTACCTGACCGTGGGCGCCGGCGCCGTGTGGCCCACCGACCAGCGCATGTGGGCTCGCGACAATTCCATCTGGAACAACGTGACCTCGCTGCCGAGCACCACGATCAACTACAACGGCGGTTTCTCCGTTGATGGTGGTATCGGTTACGACTTCGGCGCCCTCCGCGCTGAACTGACCTACGGCTACTCGGCCCCCTCCATCGACAACGTCACCCTCCGCAACCTCGGCGGTGGCTCCTTCGATGCCGGCGGCAAGATCAACAAGAACGACATCATGGCCAGTGTTTACTGGGATGTCCTGCCCTTCAGCCGCTTCACCCCCTACATCGGTGGTGGTATCGGCTACACCAACCTCAGCACCCCCAACATCAACATCGGCGGTTACAACCTCGGTGGTGCCAACAAGGGTCTGTTCGGTTACCAGGCCAAGGTGGGTCTGAGCTACGCCCTGGCCTACAACTGGGACGTGTACGCCGAAGGCACCTACTCCGGCGCCGGCGGCTTCAGCACCGACCTGGCCGATTACGGCAGCTACAACGACTTCGGCGCCAAGCTGGGCTTCCGCTACCGCTTCGCCCAACCCGTCGTGGTTGTGGTGCCCGAGCCCCCCGCTCCGGCTCCCGCCCCCGCTCCGATCCCCATGCCCGAGCCCGCTCCGGCTCCCGCTCCGATCCGCGGCCTCTGGTGATCGCCCTGGGAAGGCCCCTGGCCTTCCCCACCAGGCAACCGGGACCGGCTTGGGCCGGTCCTTTTTTTTGCGCGTTGTTGGGCGTCTTTGGTTGGCCTCAGAACGCCTGGATCCAGGGATAGACCTCCACGGCGGTCCAGATGCCCTGGCGCCAGTAGATGTCGTTCTTCACCAGCGTCTCCACCTGAGCGCGGTCCTCGGCCTCGTAGAGGCCGAACACATGGGTGCTGCCTTCGGTGGGCCCGAGGGTCAGCAGCACCCCCTCGTCCTTCTGCCTTTGCAGGCCGGCCAGATGCTCCTGGCGGAAGGGGGTGCGGCGCTCCAGGGCATCGGGGCAGTAGGTGCCCCACAACACGAACTTCATGGGTTGAGCAGCAGCGCGCGCCGCAGATACAGCCGGATCAGTTTTTCATCCATCAGGCCCAGCCGGGCCGTGGTGGATTCGTTGCTGCGCTGCAACAGGGCGATCAGGGTTTGGGGCTGAAAGGGCTGGCCTTCCGCCGCGGCCAGCTCACTCACTTCCAGGGCCGTGCGCATCCAGTTCAGCTGCTCCCGCAGGGCCGGTTCGGCCTGGATCCGGCCGAGAAAACCAAACAGGCGCTCCAGTTCAGCCGCGTCGGCCGGTGGGGGCGAGGCCGCGGGCTCCGGAGCGGTGGACGCGTCCATGGCAGTGATCACACGGTGCTGCCCTGAGGTTGACCGCCACACCGTCCGCCGGCAGGGCGACGCAACGATCCGTGATGGGATCGAGCAGCGGGCCTGACGGCTTCAGTGCGGCGCGGGCGGAATCCGGCCCGCGCCGCTTCAGGCATCCAGGCCAACCCGCAGGGTGGTGCAGAAGGCACCGGCGGCGCTGCTCACCGGCTCACCCTGCCGGGCAGCGGCCTCCATCACCTTCACCAAGGCACTGCCCACAATCGCGCCGTCGGCCCCCCATTGGCGCACCTGGCGGGCCTGCTCGGGACCGGCGATGCCGAAGCCCACCGCCACCGGCGTGCCGCCCTGGGCCTGGAGCTGCTGCACCAGCGGCTCCACCCTGGCCTCCAGACTGCTGCGCACGCCGGTGACCCCGGTCACGCTCACCAGGTAGGTGAAGCCTCGGCTGGCGGCATGGATGCGGGCCATGCGCTCAGACGGGGTGGTGGGCGCCACCAGCAGCACCAGATCCAGCCCCTCGGCGGCGGCGATGGCGGAGAGCTTCTCCGCCTCCTCCAGAGGGAGATCGGGCACCACCAGGCCCGCCGCGCCGGCGGCGGCCGCCTCACGGCAGAAGGTCTGCATGCCCCGGTTGAGCAGGGGATTGCTGTAGGTGAACAGCACCACCGGGGTGGTGAGGCGCCCCCGCAGCTCCGCCAGCATCGCCAGCACCCGGCCCGGCGTGGTGCCGGCAGCCAGGGCCCGGGCGGCGGCAGCCTGGATCACCGGACCATCGGCGAGGGGGTCGCTGTAGGGGATGCCCAGCTCGATCAGGTCGGCCCCGGCCTCCTGCAGGGCCAGCAGGGTGGCGGCGGTGGTGGCCAGATCCGGGTCGCCGGCCATCAGGAAGGGCATCAAGGCGCAGCGGCCCTGCTCCTTCAGGCTGCGGAAGCGGGAGGTGATGGGCGTGGGGCCGGTCACAGAGCGGGAGGTGGGGGAAAGGCCAACGGACACCAGGAGCAAGGCGCCGTGGCGAGCCTATGGGGTCGGGGCCCCATCCCCGGGAGGAGCCTGCCCTTCGGCCAGCCCGAGCTCGCTGAGCAGGCGGAGCTGCTCCGCCTCCGGCAGGGCGTCGAAGCGGGCCTGCAGTTCGGCATCGGTGGCGGCGTCGTAGGCGGCGCGGTAGCGGCGGCGCTGCTCCGAAAAGGTCATGCTGCCGGTGAGCACCCGCACCAGGTAGGTGCCGGTCCAGCCGACCACGACCAGCAGCAGCAGCACCGAGGCGGCGATGCCGGCCGAGAATCCCTCGAAGCCACTGGCCTGGAAGATCGCATAACCGCCAGCGCCCAGAGCGAGCAGGGCGAGGCCGAGCAGCAGAGCCTGGGCGCGGGTCACGCCGCCTTCTCGCCCTGGCCCTGCAGGCGCAGGTTGAGGAAGGGGGCGAAGAGAATCAGGCCGGGGAAGAAGAGGAACACCAGCCCGTACACGGCGGTGCGCTCGATCTTGCCCATCACGGTCCAGCGGCGGCTCATCCAGGCGTAGAGCGCCAGCGGCACCACCACCAGGTAGGCGCCGGCCAGCGCGCCGTACAGACCCAGGACCAGCAGGGTGTCGGTGGAGATACCGGCAAGCGGGGCAGGCAGGGGCACGGAGGGTCAGCAGCGCTCGGGCCGGAATCTAGTCCGGCTGAACCGGAACCGAAGGCCCCGGGCCGGACGGACCAGCAAGCGAAAACCCCCCGCGGCCTGCGCGGGGGGTTGGAGGGAACGGCACGGCAGAGCCGAACCAGGAGTGATCAAGCCGTGACGATCAGCCGAGGCCGATCTGGCCGAGGATGCCTTGGCCGGTGAGCAGTTCGGTAGCGAGGCCGATCACGAAGCCGAGCATGGCCAGGCGGCCATTCCAGGTTTCGGCGAAGGCAACAAAACCGAAGCGGGAGGTGGAATCGGACATGGGTGAGTTCGTGGTCACGAAACTTCACCGGATCGTAAAGCATCGTGAACGTTCCGGGCTGTGTCCTCTGATGCCGGATATCCGCCCCCTTCAAGCGGGATTGGCGGATGGCTCGGGGGAGGAGCCCATCCACGCCTCCACCTGCTGGGCCGGGATCGGCCGGGAAAAGAGAAAGCCCTGGCCCAGCCGGCAGCCCAGGTCCAACAGCTTGCGGCACTGCTCCGGACGCTCCACCCCCTCCACCACCACCCGGATGCCGGTGCTGTTCTGCAGGTCCACCACACCCCGCAGCACGGCCTGCTGCAGCGGATCGGTGTCGATCGCCTCAATCAGGCAGCGGTCCACCTTGAGGGCCCGGAAGGGCAGGGAGGTGAGCCGCTGCATGCCGGAATAACCGGTGCCGTAGTCATCCATGGCCAGGATGAACCCCAGTTCGTGCAGGCTCCAGAGCCGTTGCAGCAACTCCGGCGAGGCCTCGAAGGTCTGGTTTTCGGTCATCTCCAGCATCACCTGGCCGGGCTGAATGCGATGGCGCTGCAGCCCTTCGCGCAGGGCCTCCACCAGGCTGGCGTGGTGCAGCTGCAGGGGGGACACGTTGATCGACACGTAGTCGAGCTGGAGCCCGCGGTCCTGCCAGCGGCGCTGCTGGGAGAACACCGCATCGATCAGCCAGGTGCCGAGCAGGTTGATCTGTTCGGTGGCCTCGGCCACAGCGATGAAATCCGTGGGTGAAATGGTGCCCAGCACTGGATCCTGCCAACGGCAGAGCACCTCCACACCCTTGATGCGGTTGGTGGCCATCTCCACGATCGGCTGATACAGCAGCCGCAGCCGTTCCTGGTCGATGGCGATGGCCAAGGGCCGGGCCAGCAGGCGTAACTGGCGCTGCTCGTGCTCGAGGGGGGCCGCGATGCACACGCTGGCCCGCGGCTGGCGGTGGGCACTGAGCAAGGCGCGGTTGCAGGCCTCCAGCAGCAGCTCGAAGCGCTGGCCGTCCTGGGGACAGCGGCTGATGCCCAGGCTCAGCACCGGCTGCACGGTCTGCTGGGCCACCTGCAGCGGAGCCGAGAGCTCCTGCTGCCACCGCTGGGCCTGGAGCTGGAGCTGGTCCAGTCCGGACTGCAGAGGAATCAGGGCCAGCAGCCGCTCGCCCCGGCTGCGGCAGAGGCTGGTGCCCTCCGGCAGGCAGCTGAGCAGCCGTTGCTCGAGGCCGTCCACGATCTCCTGGATGTGGCCCACCCCGAGGCGGTTAAGCAGTCCCCCCTGCTCACGCAGCTCCACCTGAAGCAGGGCCGCAGGCTGGCCCCCGAGCTGCTCGAAGCGGCGGGCGATCGTGGGCAGGTTCACCACCGGGGTAGGCAGCTCCAGCAGCCGCCAGTCCAGGCCCAGCAGGGACGCGGTGGTGAGCTCGGAGCTCACCACATCGAGGGGCACCGGCCGGCCCTCCCCATCCAGCAGCACGCCCTCCACAAGGACCAGGCCGACATCGGGCTGCAACCCGCGTCGCTCCGCTTCCCGGCGAAAACCGGCGTTCATCGCCACCAGCCGGCCGCTGCGATCGCAGAGGGCCGTGGGCCGCTCGAAGCGATCGAGCAGGGCCCTGGCCAGGCCTTGGTCGGATCCTGCGGAGGTGGCAGCGGGATCGCTCACAACACAGGCATCTTCATCACGGTGATCCGCAGGATCAGTTCGCCCAGCACCGCGCCGTAGACCAGCAGCGTCAGCAGCCGGATCCAGCGCGCCGCCCGCTGCTGGCGGCGCACGTGCTGGAGCGGATGGCCGGCCAGCCGCTCCAGTTCGCGGGCGCGGCTGAGGCGGAACTCACTCACGATCAGGTTCACGGTGGCCAGCAGCAGGGCCAGCCCCGCCAGGGTGAGCCGCAGGCCGGTGTTCATGCCGATCAACTTGATCGCCGGCATCAGGGCGGTGAACAGGGCGCCAGCCCCCAGGGCGATGGCGGCCGGCCCCACCGCCACCATGGCGGCGCAGGGGGCGGCGACCAAGGCCAGCAGCAACCCCAGCGCCGCACTGGGTGGCCGGGGCCGCAGGCCCACCACCCCGCGGCGCTCCAGGGGCTGGTCCTCGGCCACGCCGTAGGCCCGGTCGCGGCGCAGCTCGGCCACACTGCCGGCCAGGCCAGCGGCCAGGAGGGTTTCGCTGTCGACACTGATCTCACCCGGAGGCGAGATGCGCGACAGCTGGGTGGCGGTATCGGCCAGGGTGCCGATCACCTGCAGGTCGCCGGAGCGGGCCTGCACCGTTTCGACGTAGCCGCTGGCCACGCCCACCTGCAGGGGCTGGCGGACGCGGCTGAGCTGCTGTTCGGTACCGACCAGCTCGAGCAGCTCCCGGCCCGCCGCCAGGGCCTGGCGGGGAGCATCCTTCACGGGCACCGGCACATTGAAGTAGGCCAGCAGGCCGAGGGCCTCGCTGCCATTGCTCTGGCGGATCACGTGGCCCCCCATCGACTGCAGGGCGCTGACCAGGCGATCCACCAGGCCCACCTGGCTGCCGGCACTGGCGGCCACCACCTCACCCCCGAGCTGCAGCTCGGCGGGCAGGCTCACGGCAAGGGCGCTGGCGGTCTGGATGTCGCCTTCCACCAGGTGGTTGTTGCAGCGGTTGCAGAGCTCGGGGTTCTGGCTGTTGCGGGCCAGACCGGCCAGGGAGGCCAGCTTGCCCGGCAGACCGGTGAAGGGCACCCCGCAGACGAGGCAGACCCGGGACATCGGCAGAACGAGGGCCATGGAAAACGCTGGCAAGAGGGGCTGGCGCTGGTGAAGGCGCGACCTCCCCAGAACCAGGCATACATACAAACAACTTATACTGCACATGTAGCACGCGGGCAGCATCTGCGCAACAGATCTCTGAGCCGCAAACCAGCGAATCCCTACCTTGCGCGTTAGTTCGTCGACTGCGTCTTTCTGAGTCTTACAGCGTCGGTTGTACCTGGCTGCCGCCCTCCCGCATCCCCATCCGCCATGGCTCCCCCCAAGGCATTGGCCCCAGACACCCCACCCCGGGAACCGCCGCCGATGCTGGGCCTGATTCCCTGCCTGCTGGATCGCCACCTGGCCCAGCTGGAGGGCGACGGAGCCACGACCCTGCCCACCCGTCAGCGCTACAGCTGGCTGTGGGACGAACCGGTCCCCCATGCCGCCGTGGAGGCCCTGGTGGCGTCGGGTCTGCGCTTCAGCGGCTGGGACCGGGACACCTACCTACGGGATTTCGGCCACTTCTTCCTGGAGCACCTGGTGCCGCGGCCATCGCCGGGTGAGCCCCGCTCAGAAGATCCGCTCCAACCCCGCTTTGATGTGCTGTTCGGCCCTCGAGCGGAGGGGCTGCCCGCCGGCCAGGAATGGGCCTTTCCCGGGCCCCTGATGCGGCTGGAGGACATCCAGACCCAGCTGCTGCTCTGCTTCCGGGGCATGAGGGGACCCCGCTGGGAACCCACGGAACGGGATCCGGCCGGCCATACCCTCACCCTCACGGTGCGCGGCACCCGTCCCGGCTGGGAAGCGATGGCGATCGGCATGGTGGAGACCCTCGCCCCCCGTTGCGGCGCCGAGCTGGTGGACGTGCACAACGACAGCAAGCAGGCCATCCTGCGACTGCAGCTACGGGCCCGGGAGCTCCAGCCATGACCCCTCGCCAGTGGATCGGGCGGTTGCTGCGGACCCTGGGCCTGCGCTCCGAGGCGATCAGCCTCCGCCACGACGAACTGGATGTGCTGCTGCCCTTCCACCTGCGGCTCGACCCGCGCAGCCGCATCAGCCATGCCGGGCCCTCGCTGATCAAGGTGCTGGCCACCTCACCGCTGGGGGATCCGATCGGCCACCATCTGGCGCTGCGACGGCCCACCAGCAGCCGCATCCTGCGCCAGGCGAAGGCGGAAGCCGGCGAAAGCCGGGTCGCGGCCTGGCCCCAGGAGGCCCGGGTCGACCTGCTGGGGCGGCCCCTGGTGCTCGAAGCGCTGCGTGCCGGCGTACCGACCGGACTCACCCTGGTGGGCCAGCTGATCCAGCCCCGCCGCCAGGACGACCTGCTGGTGCTCAATCCCCTGTTTGAAAACCTCGAGGAGCTGGAGCGCAGCGGCCTGCACCTGCACGACTACCCGATCCACGATTCCACTCGCATGCTGCTCTCCACTCAGCTGGTTCTGGCGGGCTACCGCCAATCGATCGAGGACCTGATCCACGCCCGCGGTGGTCTGCAGCTCGACACCAGCCGCGAAAGCTGAGCCGCCCCGATCCCGCCACCGCAACAGGCCAACCTGGCAGGCCCCATAGGATGAACGGGCCCAGGCTGGACCCGCTCCGCTGGGCGGCGGGGGCATGGCGGAATTGGTAGACGCAGCGGACTTAAAATCCGCAGACGGCAACGTTGTGGGGGTTCAAGTCCCCCTGCCCCCATCGCTGAAAAGCGCTGATGTGACAGGGTTTCTGCTGACGTGCTCAGAATCGGGACTCCTGTCCACCCAGCACGATCTAGGCACGAAAAAGCCCAACAGCGGCCAAACCAGGCACGGTTGCCATACCCCCCCAGGGCCCCGGATCTGACCACCTGGCAGCCGGAGATGCCAGCGGTCGCTGGTGGCTTTGGCCGGTGGCGCTTCCGCCGCGCGAACGACAGGGCCCGCGCGCAAGGACAGACTTGAGGCCCAGGGCCTTAGAATGAGAACCATTATCATGGCATGGCAGTCGATGCGTGCTCCTGCCAGGCTCCAGGCCCTGTTGAAGCTGGCCGGGGGGCTGATCGGGGTCCTGATGTTGGCTGCCTGCGGCGCACCCCGTCAGGAGCCCCCTGACGCCGCAGCTGACAAACCGTTCAAGGTGGTGACCACCTTCCTGCCGATCACCCTGTTCACCCGCGCCGTGGCGGGAGACTGCGCCACGGTGACACCCCTGATCCCTGCCAGCGCCGGCCCCCACGATTTCCAGGCCAGGCCGGGGGACCTGAGCGCCCTGCGCCAGGCCCGGGTGCTGGTGAAGAACGGCCTGGAGATGGAGAGCTTCCTCGACAAGCTCGTGGCCTCCGCAGGCAATTCCCAGCTGCAGGTGATTGATTCCAGCCGCGGCGTCGCCACGCTGGAAATGGACCACCATGACGCCGCCCATGACGATCAGCAGAGCCATAGGCATGGCCATGCTCACGGCGCTGTGAATCCCCACATCTGGCTGGATCCGCTGCGGGCGTTGCAGCAGGTGGAGGCCATCCGCGATGGCCTGGTGAAAGCCGATCCCAGCTGCGTGGAGGGATACCGGCGCAACGCGGACGCCTACACCGCCGAGCTGAAGACGCTGAACCGTGAGATCGCCGCTCAGCTCCAGCCCTACCGGGGCAAGACGTTTGTGGCCTTCCACGACTTCGCCCCTTACTTCGCCCAGCGCTATGGCCTCAAGGCTGAGTACCTGGTGGATGTGCCTGAGATCAATCCCTCGCCGATGGATCTGCAGCGGGTGGCGGCCGCGGTGAAGGGCAGCCAGCTCAAGGCCTTGATCAGCGAGCCGCAGGAGGGCAGCCGCTCCTTCAATGCCCTGGCCAGGGATCTGGGCGTGAAGGTCGTTGCGTTTGATCCGCTGGAAACGGCGAGTCCGCAGGCCTCCCGTGATCCAGCCACCTATCTGACGGTGATGCGCCGCAATGCGGCCGATCTGCGCCAGGCCTTCGGGCCATGACAGACCACACCCAAGTGCTGTCGGCGGAGGATCTGAGCGTTCGCCGTGGTGAGCAGCTGGCAGTGGAGCAGGTGAGCTTTCGGCTCGCCCGCGAAACCGATACGGCGCTGGTGGGGCCCAACGGTGCCGGCAAGAGCAGGAGCCGCAGCTGCCAGGACCACCTGCAGTGCGCTGTGGAGCATCCGGGCCTGTTGAAGCCACCAGGTGCTCTGTTGAACAGGCTCAAGGCCTCCACACAAAGGCCATGCAGGCGACGCGCGCGCCGGGGCGGCGGGCCAGCCGCTTTTGCTCGCGGATCAGCGCCGGTGTGACCATGGCGGGGGGCGAACCCACCCATGGCGTTGCAGCATCAGCCGCTACACCCAGCGGCTCGTGAGGAGTCGGACAAGCCCCGGGCCATCGCGGTGGCCCCGAGCGATCTCGCCGCAGTGCCGGAAAGGCTCAAGAGCTCGGAAGCGGATCCTCCAGGGCTTTTCCCGCGAGACGGCCTGGCGCGTGGGTGTACCCAGCGGCATGTTTGATGGCCCAGAATCATCGGCTGAACGCAGGTAGCGTCCGGTGCGACTCGCCACAGCCTGGGCCCTGTTTCAGGGACTGCTGATCGAAGCGCTGCCGTTCCTGCTGATCGGCGTGGTCATCGCTTCTCTGGCCCGCTGGTGCAGTCCAGGGGGTGAGTGGCTCCGACAACTCCCCCCCCATCCCGTGCTCGGGCCTCTGAGCGGCGCGGCGCTTGGCTTCGCCCTGCCGGCTTGTGAGTGTGGCAATGTGCCGGTGGCGCGCCGGATGCTCGTGGGTGGCGCACCGATCGGCAGCGCCCTGGGATTTCTCTTCGCCGCGCCCGTGCTCAACCCCATCGTGCTCCTGAGCACTTGGGCTGCCTTCCCCGACCAGCCCTGGATGCTGATAGCCCGCCCGCTCGGCGCCGTGCTGCTTGCGCTGGCCCTGGCCCTGCTGCTGCGACAGCTTCCAGAGGGGGACCTGCTGCAGGACGATCTCCTGGAGGAGCGACGTCTGCATCAGCCTCTGGCCACCGTGAGCCTCCTTGAGCGCGGTTCGGGGGTGATCGGTCTGCCCGTGACTGTGATGACGGCGAAGCCTGCACGGGTGGCACGCCCACCCTGGAGCGAGGTGATGCGGCATGGCAGCCGCGAATTCATCAGCCTGGCGCTGCTGTTGGTGATCGGCTGTGCGATTGCCGCCTCTGTGCAGACCCTGCTGCCACGGGAGTGGCTGCTGGCGGTGGGTGGCGCCCCGACGCTCTCGATCCTGGCGCTGATGCTGCTCAGCCTGGTGGTTTCGGTCTGCTCCAGCGTCGATGCCTTCCTGGCGCTGGGGTTCGCCGCCCACGTCACGCCGGGAGCCCTGCTGGCCTTCCTCTTGCTGGGCCCGGTGATCGATCTCAAGCTTGTGGCCCTGCTGGGGTTGCTGCTGCGCCCCCGCGCCCTGCTGCTCACCAGCGCTGGAGCCGTGCTGATGGTGCTTCTCATCGGCCAGTGGGTGAACCTATGGCGTCTCTGATCCGCGCCGCCGTTTTGGGCCTGTGGGCCGCCGTGCTGCTGCGCAGCAGCCTCGATGGGCGGCTCGATCTGTTGCTGCGCGCCGCCTTCCATCCCCTGGTGCTGCTGGCGGGAATCGCTCTGATGACGATCGCCTTACTGCAGCTCGTCCTGGGCTCAACGCAGCGGCCGGCTGAGGGTGAGCGGTCTGGGTTGCGTCGTGATCGGCGCCAGGCCCTCTTCAGTGGTGCCATCGCCGTGCTCCTGCTGGCGTTTCCGCCGGCTCCCTCCTTCGCGGATCTGGCCCGCCAGCGCCCGCCCGATGACACATCGGCGGATTCGCTCAGCTTCGTGCTGCCGCCGGCACAGCGCAGCCTCACCGACTGGGTGCGGCTGCTGCGACAACAGCCCGACCCACAGCTCCATGGAGGTGACCCTGTGCGGATCAGTGGTTTTGTGCTGCCGGTCCCCGGCCAGCCCCCCCAGTTGGCGCGTCTGCTGGTGCGCTGCTGCCTCGCCGATGCCACCCCTGTGGGTCTGCCAGTGCGCTGGCCCAGCAGTGCCCCCCCACCCGCTGCCGACACCTGGCTCGCAATTGAAGGACGGATGCAGGCGGACGGGGACCAGCTGGTGGTGGTGCCCGAGCGGATCCGTCCGATCCCACGACCGGCAAGGCCCCTGGAGCCATGAGACGCTCAAGCCGACGCACCCTGCTGCTGTCGCTGGGACTGCCTGCCCTGCTTGTGGTGGTTCAGCAACAGCTGCTGCAGCGCCAGCCACCCCGTCTCGAGCAGCTGCAACAGGCGCCGGCAAGTTCCGGGCCAGCTGCTCTGCAGGTCCGCTTCAGCCGGCCGATGGCCGCCACCGATGTCGCGAAGGACAGTCGCCTGGCCCCCCCCCTTCGGCATCGCTGGCTCGGCAAGGGCAGCGGCCTGCTGCTCACTCTTGAGGACGGGCAGAGGATTGAAGGCCCTCTCGATTTGTGGCTGGCGGGGGCTGACCCGCGCGGGCTGGCCTTGCGTCCCAGCCGCTGGCGCTGGGATCCGCGCCCGATGGTGCTGGCGGTGGTGCGGGTCCGGGGCGGGGAGCAACTGCAGCTACGCGGACACAACGGCCGCTGGCAACCGATCAGTCCGATCTGGCGCGCCATTCCCGTGATGCTGCCGCTGGGGGATGGATCCGCTGTGGCGGTCGCCAGCCAGCTGGCCGATGGCCGTCTGCGTCTCTGGCTGATTCCGCTGCGGCAGGACAACCCGCGACGGGCCGAGGAACGACGCTCCCCCCTCGCGGTCGGCAGGCCGATGGCGCTGGCGGCGAAGCCGGTGGCCTTCTCTCATTTCAGCAGTAATCGTCGCGGCGATCTACTGGTGCAGAGCGGTCGGTTGGAAGCCGATGGCAGCTCCACCATGGTGCGCGGAACAGACGGGCGCACCCACACACTCACCATCCAGGCCGGCGGACCGATCCGTCTGGCACCGGAGGGCGGCGCCATGCTCATCCCCGAGCCTGAGGGTCTCAGCCTCCAGACCCTCCCCCCGTCTCTAGGAGGCAGTGAGCCGCCACGGCGTCAGATCCTGCCAGGCAGCCGCGACCTCAGCAGCTTCTGTCCGCAATCCGGACGGGCGCTGCTGCTGCGCCACTGGCCTGACTACCGCCGCTCACTGGAACTGGTGGAACCGGGCCAGGCACCGCGGCAGCTTTGGCTGGGTGGGGAGGCGCTGCTCGCCAGTGCCTGCAGCCGTGGTGGGCAGCGGGTGTGGGCGCTGCTGCTAGAGGGCATCGCACGGCCCCGCCTGAGCGTGGCGAGCTTCGACGCCACCGGACGTCTGCTGGAACGCCGGAGCCTGCCGGACTGGGAGGCCGAACCCGGTGCCGGCCTGCACTGGGATCCGAGCACCGGGCAGCTGCTGACGGTGCTGCGCCCGCTGGCGACGGTGGACAGCAGACAGCCTGCTCAGGCGGTTCTGATCGATGGGGAGCAGCTGAGCGTCCAGCCTCTGGGGCTGCCGGTGAGCCAGGCCCAGTGGCTGCCGGGGGGTTAGGGGGTCCAAACACGTCGTCTCTGCTTCCGATTCTGAATTCGGATCGCAAGGTATCCATTTCCTGATCATGCTGCAGGTGCCTGAACATGCCTGATTGCGGGCTTTTGAGACGCAACCGGCAAGACAGCACAAACCAATTGGGTTTGATGAAACCCAACCGCAAGACCATCAGCCATTCACCGGTTCAAGCCAGTCCAGACTTGCTACGGTGAAACTCCTGACGACCTTACTGGTGTTTAGGTTCCAGGACTGAATAAGCTGAAAGCTAGGGCCGCACACGGAAAGGCATGGAGTCCATGATCAACTCCTTCCTGGCCAACCATGCAGCAAAATAGCGGTAGTCATCTCCATTTGCCTAGCCACGAACGCGTGGCATCATGTCTTGCAGCAAGCCGCCCCATGAACCAGCAGAACCGCCGCCCATCCCTGCTCAACCGCATCGCCCGGGTGCTGCTGTGCCTGGTGTTCGTCAATGCTGTGATCGGCAAGCTGACGGGCTTTGCCGGTGTGGCTGGCGCCATCGCCGCCAAGGGACTGCCACTGGCGCCGCTGCTGCTGGTGGCGGCCATGGTCCTGATGGCGGTGGGCTCAGCCCTGGTGATCAGCGGCTGGAGGGCACGGCTGGGTGTGGTGTTGCTGCTGCTGTTCCTGATTCCCACGACGCTGATCTTCCACGGCGACGTGGCGGACAAGATGGAGCGGATTCAGCTGTTCAAGAACCTGGCGATCATCGGCGGCTTGCTGCTGGTGGCCGATCAGGGCAGTAACTCCTGAAGGAAAATTTCTGCGGAACTGAAAAATGTCTGAGGCCCCCTGCGACGTTTCCCGAAACGGGGGGAGTACCCCCTGAGTTTGCGTTCCTCGATGGGGAGCTGTGGGGATCAACAACGAGTTGCGGGAAGCTGATTTTGAACCGCGATTGACGAGGAAAATTTTCGATTTTTTTGTGGCGCGAACGATTCACCTGCGAAAGACTGCGGCAATCCGCCGTCTGGCCTGCTTGCCTTCCGCCACCGCGGCGCCACTGCGCTGCCATCTGCTGATCGGTCCGCCCGCCAGTGGTAAGACCACCCTGGCCAGGGCCCTGGCGCCCCTGCTCACCGCCCCCGGAGAACCGCCGGCCCTGGTGCTCTCCACCGATGCGATCCGGGCCGAGGTGTTTGGCGACGCTGCCGTGCAGGGCCCCTGGATCGATATCCAGCAGCGCCTCCAGCAGCGGCTGATCGAGGCGGTGACGGCCGGCATTCCAGTGATCATCGATGCCACCCATGCCCGCCGGCCCTGGCGCCTCGCCCACACCCAGGCCCAGTGGCTGCCCGCTGCGGTGGAGTGGATCGGCTGGTGGCTCTACACCCCTTTGCCCACCTGCCTGGCGTGGAACCGCTCCCGCGAGCGCCAGGTGCCCGAGGCTGTGATCCTGGAGATGGCCGCCGCCCTGGCGGATCCTCACGTCGGGCCCAGCCGGGCGGAGGGCTTTGCGGCCCTTTGTGCCGTGGTGCCCACCCATCACGACGACCTGGAGCCGTTGCTGAGCGCCGAACTGGGGGCGCTGGAGCGGCGGATCCGCAGCGCCCGGGCCCGTGAGACCCATTGGCACCTTCATGGCTACTCGCGCCTGCGCGATCTGGAGCGGCTGCTCTTCCTGATCCGGCTTTTGAGCCGTTACCCAGAGCTCGACGCCGCCGATCCGATCAGCCGCGAGCAGCTGGAGGCGATCGTCTCGCCGCTGCCCTCCGGTGATCTGGCGGAGCGGGCCGCCGCCTTCCTCGCCCGGCTGCATGGCGAGTGCTTCGGCGATGCGCTGGCGATCCGAGCCGATCTGAGCTGGCTGGAGGCCAATGGCTTCTGCTTGGGGGGGGACACCCTGGCGCCGATCCGGCTGGCGGAACGGCCGGCGGCGCCTCACAGCGGCGGCGTGCCGAGCGGCTTTCTAGGCGGCGTGCATGGCGGCCACCCGCCGATGGGCGATGGGCCGGTGTTCCAGCGGGTGATGACCCTGCTGCGCCACCTGCTCCACCAGCCCTTCGATCGCGATCCGGCCAGCACCCTCACGCTCCATGAGCAGCTGATCGCCGCCACCGCCTCCATCCCCGGCGGCTACCTGCCTGGTGAGAGCGCCACCCTGCGCAAGGACCTCGAGAAGCTGCTCACCCCCTACGGCTTCCGCGCCGCCAACGACAACGTGCGCCACGGCTATGCCCTCGGCACCGCCGTGCTGCCGGCGCCGCGGCTGCGGGAGATCCAGGCGCTGGTGCAGCAGGCCGCTGGCCGCCTGGCCGATCCCTCGGCCCAGCCCCTTCTGAGCGAGCTGGAGCAACGCCTCGCCTGGGCCGGCCTCGATGAGCCCGCCCCGCCCCTGCGGCTCTATGCCCGCCACGGTGTCGTCGACACCGCCCTGGTGCGGCGGGAATCCCTGGCGGCGCCCCGTGGCGCCGAGGCGATCGAGCGGGCCATCGCCCAGCGGCGCCGGGTGCTGCTCAAGCGCTTCGCCTCCGCAGGCCGCCATGGGGGCACCACCATCGGCGATGGCAGCGGCGAGTGGCGGGTGTGGCCGCTGCAGCTGATCTTTCACCATGTCGGCTGGTATCTCTGCGCCGAAGAGGATGTGATCGGCCAGGAACACGGCCTGATCCGCTGCGAACGGCTCGATCGCCTGGCCCTCCCACCAGCATCACCCCGCAGCGGCTTGAGCGATGGCCTGAGGCGCAGCCCCGAGCGCCAGCACGCGGCTCTGCAACGGCTGGAGCGGTTGCTGCACCACAGCGGCGGCATCTACTTCGGCGACGACATCAGCGCCCAGCTGGCCCTGGCCAGCCGTTCAGCCGGCACCCGCACCGGTGTGTTGCAGACCCTGCGCTTCTCGGCCACCCCCTGGGCGTTCGCCTTCCTGCGGGAAGGGATGGGCCGCTATCCGCGCGAGCAGGTGCGCTTCTCCAGGCCCCTGCCCGGCGATGGCTGGTGGCATCACCCCAAGGCGCCCCACGTGCTGGAGCCGAACGCCCCCACCGACAGCCATCCCTACCCCCTGGAGCTGGATCTGCCCAGCTGGACTTTGGCCGCCGACATCGACCTGCGCACCTGGCTGAATGGCTTCGGGGAGGGAATCCGGATCGAGTCGCCCACCGCTCTGCGGGACGAGCTGATCCACCGCTGCCGCGCCATCCTCCGGGTGTATGGCGGGATCCCGAGCGGCGAGCTGGAACCTCCGCCGCGGGCGCCTTTCCCCAACCGCCTGCGGCGGGGTTGATCCCCAGGGCAAGAGCCCCTCGCAACGACCCGCCGAGACCGGGCAGCCAAAGCCAGCCCGCAATCGCCCAAGACCGATCCGGCAGAACGCTCCGATTCGCCGCAATCGTCAGACGTCCAGCAACTCCCGCAGGAAACGATCACAGCAGGTCACGGCCGCAGCCCAGTTCTCCGCCTCGCTCAACCCGGAGCTGCGGGTGGGCTTGAAGCTGTGATCGCCGCTGGGCAACCACTGCACCTCAATTCGGGGCGACAGGGAATAGGCCTCCACTTCCTTGCGCCGACCAAACGGATCGCGCTCACCCTGCAGGATCAGGGTGGGCGTCTGCAGGGCGGCCAGATGCTCGGTGCGCCGCTGCAGCGGCTTGCCGGGGGGATGGAAGGGGTAGCCCAGGCAGAGGCAGCCCCGCACCCCCTCGCTGGCGGCCAGCTCATCGGCGAGCAGGCTGGCCACCCGCCCCCCCATCGACTTGCCGCCGATGATCAGCGGCTGATCCGGCGCGGCGGCCCGCGCCAGCCGCACCCCCTGCCGCCATGTGTCCTGAAGCACCGGCATCCGGTCGGGCCCGTGCCGCCGGCCCGTCTCTCGCGAGCGTGCCATGGACGGAAATTCGAAGCGCACCACCCGCCAATCCCGGGCGGCCAGGCCGGCGGCCATGCCAGCCATGAAGGGGCTATCCATCGGCGCACCCGCGCCGTGGGCCAATAGCACGGTGGCCGGCGCATCATCCGGTCCATCGATCAGGTGGGGGCCTGGATTGGCTGCGGTGGTCACCGAAACCCAGACCGGCATCAGCCCACGAACCGCCCGTACAGCCAGCGCACGAAGCCACCCACCACCGGCACCGGAGCGAAGGTGGGGCCCACGAAGTCGAAGTAGTCGCGGTGATCGACGATCTTGCCCTCGCTGTTGAGCAGCAGGCGACTGGTGCCGGGGTAGATGAATTCAATCCCCTTGATCTTCAGGCCCATCCGCCATTCGATGAAGGCGGTGTTGGTTTCGATCGCCACCGCACCGGGCTCCAGAAACACGTCATCGCAGCGCTTCAGCAGGCCCTCCTGGGCTCTGAGGTAGGCCTCGATCCCATCGCTCTCCTGGGTTGGGTCCTGGAAGTGCACCTCCGGGGCGTAGAGCTCCCGCCAGCGGGCCTCGCTGGGGGCCGGGGCGCCGTAGGGCTTGGTGAACAGGGCCCGCAGGCTGGCGGCATCCATGGCAGGACGGCGATTGGTAGGAGCTCCATTCCATCGGAACCGCGGGCTGGCCGTGGCTTGGGGCGCGGGGCACGGGGCGCGGCAAGGACCCGGCTGATCTGCGGTTGAATCGGCGGGTCGTCGGCCGGTCGCCATGCCCTCTCTGCAGCTCAGCACCGAAGCCGGCTGCGGTCTGGCGATCGGCCGCTATCCCCGCTTCCGCTACAACGCCCGCGGCGGCGGCGGCTCCAGCCCCCTGGAGGCCCCCGATGGCGAGGGCTGGCGACCGCTGGCCTTCACGGCGGAGGGCCTCACCATTCCATCGCTCACCTGGCGCACCACACGGGTGCTGGCGCTGCCCCTGCCGCCGGGCCTGTCGATCGCTATCGCACCGCAACGGCTGGTGGGGCGCTGGCAGCAGGACAGCGGCGCGGTGGAGCTGGAGTTTCTGGCGCGGTTCGTGTTTGCCGTGGCCGGGCTCTATCAGGCTCCGGATCTGATCGTGCGCACCCGGCTGGTCACCGCTGAGGCGCGGGGGCAACGCCACAGCGCCGTGGGGGTGCCGCTCGATCGCGATGGGCGAGGCGTGCTGGTGGGGGTGGCCACGGTGGAGCCCAGCGGTGAGGCCTGGCTGGACCGCTTTCTGGGCCTGCCCGATGAGGCCCTGGCGGTGTTGCGCTGCCGGATCAACCCAGGCTGAGCGGTGCCGGCGCCGGGCTGCCGCGGCCCGGATCCAGGACCGGTGGGACGGCGGCGGGACCCGTGGGCGGCAACAGGGTGAGCTGCGCGTTCACCTGGCGGTTCACCTCGACCCGGTAGGCGAGGAAGTGCTCCTCCAGGGCCAGCATCCAGAGGTAGTCCTCCAGCAGGGCGGGCCGGCGCAGCAGCATCAGCCCCAGGTGGTGCCAGAAGCGCCAGCGGGTGGGCCGGCGCACACCCTGGCGCCAGAGCAGGATCGCCAGGGCCCGCAACCGCCGAACCAGGCGTTGCGCCCGCAGGGGGGCACGGCGGGGCGGCGGCAGCTTCTGGCAGTAGGCGTAGACCCGCTCCAGGTAGGCCTGCGGGTCGTAGAGCCGGTTGAAGGCCTCGAGGAATTCGCGGGCGATCTCGGCCATCGGCCGGGACGGCACGAAGTTGAGCAGGTGGGTCTGCACCCCCTCATCAAAGCTGCTGTCGGAGCGCAACAGCCGCCCCTCGCCGGCGAGGCGTTGCCACAGGGCCGTGTTGGGCAGCGCCTGCAGCACCCCCACCATTGCCACCGGAATGGCGGTGCTGGAGACGAACTCCACGATGCGCTCGCCTGCCCCGGGGGCCTCACCATCGAAACCGAGGATGAAGCCGGCCATCACCTGCAGGCCATGGCCGGTGATGGTGTCAACCGCCTCCACCAGCGGCGAACGGGTGTTCTGGAGCTTGCCGGCCCCCACCAGGCTGGCGCTGTCGGGCGTTTCGATGCCGAGGAACACCCGCCGGAAACCGCAGGCCACCATGGCGACCATCAGCGGGGCATCAGCAGCCAGATCGAGGGAGGCCTCGGTGGTGAAGGAGAAGGGGTAGCCGTGGCGCTGCTGCCAGTCGAGCAGGGCCGGCAGCAAGCGGCGCACGTTGGGACGGTTGCCGATGAAGTTGTCGTCGACCAGAAACACATCGCCGCGCCAGCCGAGGTCGTGGAGCGCCGCCAGCTCGACCAGCAGCTGGTGGGGGGTCTTGGTGCGGGGCCGGCGGCCGTAGAGCACGATGATGTCGCAGAACTCGCACTGGAACGGACAGCCCCGCGAGAACTGCACGGCCATCGTGTCGTAGGCGTCGAGATCGAGCAGGTCGAAGCGCGGCACCGGCGAAAGGGTGAGATCGGGCTTCGCGCCGTCGGCGCTGAAGCGGCCGCCGCGGGCCCCGGCCTCGAAGGCCTCCACGAAGTGCGGGATCGTGATCTCCCCCTCGTCGAGGATCAGGAAATCGGCGCCGGCCAGCTCCGGCGCCTCCGGGGTGGAGCTGGCGAAGGGACCGCCCACCGCCACCGGCACCCCCCGGGAGCGGGCCAGGTCGATCTGCCGGGCCAGATCCCGTTTGTGCACGATCATCCCGGAGAAGATGACCAGCTCGGCCCAGCTCCATTCGTCCTCCCGCACCGGCCGGATCTGGGTGTCCACCAGGCGCAGCTGCCAGTGCCGGGGCAGCAGCGCCGCCACCGTGATCAACCCGAGCGGTGGCAACAGCACCCGGCGGCCGACCAGTTCCAAGGCCCCATCGAAACTCCAGAAGGTGCGAGGCGGACAGGGATAGATCAGCAGCACGCGCATCGCGGCTCGCTCCGAAAGGCACGGACTCCGCCCTAGGCCGCGTCGGGCCGGGCGGCGGGGGGGCGCCGCGTCCGGAGCACCGATCCACGGCGACGTGCGGCGGATCGGCACTGCTGCAGGGCCCCTGCCACCGGAATCGCCGGATCCCGGGCTCCGATGCGATCGGCCGTTACGGCGCCGCAGAAAGGACCCGAAGGGCTGACCCCGCCCTGGAGTCCCGCTACCACGAAGACAGTGGCAGCCACGGCATGAACGCCCCCGGCAGCACCCCGCCAGATCTGGCGGATTCCGCGGGGGCTCGGTGCGACCAGGCAGCAGAAATCACAGCCCGGCAGGCGCGGGCGGCCGCCATCACCGCCGTGGTGCAGGAACTGGGTGGGACCCCCGAAACGCTGATCGAGGTGCTGCACCGGGTGCAGCCGCTGGAGGGCTACCTCAGCCGCAGCGCCCTGCACCAGGTGGCCCGGGAGCTGCGCCTACCCCTGAGCCGCGTCTACGGCGTGGCGAGCTTCTACCACCTGTTCGAGCGCAGCGCCCCGGCGCCCCACCGCATCGCCGTCTGCCGCGGCACCGCCTGCTTCGTGAACGGGGCGCCCTGCCTGCTGGCCGCCGTGGCAGCGCGCCTGGGGGTGGCGGGGGAGGGCTGCCGGGCGGGGTCGTGGGAGCTGCGGGGCAGCGGCTGCCTCGGGGCCTGCGGCGCCGAGCCGGTGCTGCGGCTCAACGACGGCCCGGCCCTGCGGGTGCCGCTCGGCGGCGGGGAGAACGGCGGGGAGGAGCTCAGCGGCCGGCTGGAGGCCCTGGGCATTCCCGCCCTGCGGGCCGGCTCCCCGCCAACCGGAGCCCCACCGGCCGAACCGGCCTGAACAGCAGCAGGCGCGGCTGCCGGCAGGGGCTCAGCGCAGCAGCGGGCCGGCGGTCTGCTGGATCAGCGTGGCGTTGAGAGCGTTCTCGCAGCCGAACCCGAGGATCGGCTGGATCGAGCCGCCGGAGCCCCGTTCGGCGGAGCGACGGCAGACCGCTGCGCGGGCAGCGCGCCACTCTTCCAGGGCCTCCGCACTGCCGAGCAGCGTGGCCAGCCGCTGGTCCTGGCGGTCGCGCCGCTGCCAGAGACAGGCCACGATCTCCTGGGTGTTGCCCTGGCAGTCGGGCTGGAACGGGAAGGCCAGGCGGCGCTGGATCGATGCGGCCAGGGGTTCGTGCGGCGGGCGAGCGGGAGGGGCGGAGGGGGCGGCCGGAACGGGGGCGGCCACAGGAGGCATCGAGGCGCTCCACACGCGTCCTGGGGAGGCTGCCAGCAACACACCCGCAGCGGCCAGGGCGGCGATGCCCGCCCGCTCAACCAGCAGCAGAGCAACGGGGACGGCGGGCAAGGGCTCAGGACCAGCGCTCCCATCCTCACCCAACTGGCGCTCCCCGGCCCGCGCCAAGCAGGGCGAGGGTGGCGTTCGATCGGTTGGGGTGGATGGCGACCGCCGCGCCGCGGCTGCACGCCTGCGGCGTTGAAACCGCCAGACCGTGGCTATCACGAGATCAGATGCCCGCTGCGCCATGCCCCCCTGCGGCACCGCCCTGCCAGGCCCCGGGGCGGCACCGATCCCCTCCGGCCCGGGGTCATGAGCGGCGCGGTCGCAGCGACAGGTCGGCTGCGCTGCTGTGATGCCAGTGCCTGCCGCCAGGCCGGGGGGCCTGCCCTGCGCCAGGCCCTGATCGCGGCCCGCACGGCGGCCGGGCTGGCGGAGCGGGACCTGGCGATCCAGCCGGTGGGCTGCCTGCGCCTCTGCGGCCGCGGGCCCCTGGTGGCCGCCGAGGGCGCCGGAGGCTCGGGTCTCTGGGGCGGGGTGCCGCCGGAGCGGGCCGGCGAACTTCTGGCGGCGGTGCTCGCGGCCCCGGACGCGAACGCCGATCCTCTCGCCGCCCACCGCCTCGATCCCCACCATCCCTTCTTCGCGCTGCAGCGACCGGTGGTGCTGGAGCGCTGCGGCCTGATCGATCCCGACGACCTCGACGACGCCCTGGCCCACGGCGCCTACACCCAGCTGCGGCGCTGCGTGCGGGAGCTCAGCCCCGAAGCTGTGCGCAACGAGGTGCGCCGCAGCGGCCTGCGGGGGCGAGGCGGGGCCGGCTACCCCACCGGCCTCAAGTGGGACACGGTGGCCCTGCAGCCCCCGGGCCCCCGCCTGGTGGTGGCCAACGGCGACGAGGGCGACCCCGGCGCCTTCATGGACCGCACCGTGCTCGAGAGCGACCCCCACCGGCTGCTGGAGGGCCTGGCCATCGCCGCCTGGGCCGTCGGCGCCGAGCGGGGCTACGTCTACGTTCGGGCGGAGTACCCCCTGGCGATCGCGCGCCTGCGCCGCGCCCTCGAGCAGATGGAGGCGCGCGGCGGCTTCGGCGCCGCCTTCTGCGGCACCCCCTGGCCCCTGCACCTGGAGGTGCGGGTGGGGGCCGGCGCCTATGTGTGCGGCGAGGAAACGGCCCTGCTGCAGTCGATCGAAGGGCGGCGCGGCACGCCGCGGCCGCGGCCGCCCTATCCGGCCCAGCGGGGGCTGGGGGGGGCACCCACCCTGATCAACAACGTCGAGACCCTGGCGGCAGTGCCGGCGATCCTGCGGGAGGGCGGCGCCTGGTACGCAGGGCTGGGGATCGCAGCCGAGGGGGACGCGGCGGGCGCCCCGGCCAACGCCGGCACCAAGGTGTTCTCCCTCTCCGGCGCCGTGGTGAACACCGGCGTGGTGGAGGTGCCCCTGGGCCTGCCGCTGCGCACCGTGGTCGAGACCATGGGCGGCGGCGTGCCCGGCGGACTGCCGGTGAAGGCGGTGCAGACCGGCGGCCCCTCCGGCGGCTGCATCCCGGCCTCCGATCTCGACACCCCGCTCAGCTACGAGGCCCTGGCGGCGCTCGGCTCGATCCTCGGCTCGGGCGGGATGGTGGTGCTCGGGCCCGAGACCGCCATGCCGGCCCTGGCCCGTTACTTCATGGGCTTCTGCGTGGAGGAAAGCTGCGGCAAATGCCTCCCCTGCCGCGCCGGCACCGTGCAGCTGGCCGCCCTGCTCGATCGCATCGTGGCCGGCCAGGCCGAACCGGCCGACCTGGATCGGCTCGCGGAGCTGGGCGCCATGGTGAAGGCCACCAGCCTCTGCGGGCTGGGCCAGTCGGCCCCCAATCCGCTGCTGGCCACCCTGCGCCATTTCCGCGGCGAGTACGAGGCGGCCTGCACGCAACCCCCCCTCGCCGGGAGGGAGCCATGAGCGTGCACACCCTCACCCTGAACGGGGCGCCGGTCGCGGTGCCGGCCGGCAGCTCCCTGCTGGAGGCCTGCCGCGCCGCCGGTGTGGCCCTGCCCAGCCTCTGTCATCTCGATGGCCTCAGCCCGGTGGGGGCCTGCCGGCTCTGCCTGGTTGAGGTGGAGGGGGTGAGCCGCCCGGTGGCGGCCTGCGTCGGCGAGGCGGCCGAGGGGATGGTGGTGCACACCGACACCTCCGAGCTGCGCCAGCTGCGCCGCATGGGGGTGGAGCTGTTCTTCGCCGAAGGCAACCACGTCTGCGCCTTCTGCGTGGCCAACGGCGCCTGCGAACTGCAGGACGTGGCGGTGGCGGTGGGGATGGACCACAGCCGCTTCCCCTACCGCTACCCCCATCGGGCGGTGGATGCCTCCCATCCGCTGTTCACGCTCGACCACAACCGCTGCATCCTCTGCACCCGCTGCGTGCGGGCCTGCGACGAACTGGAGGGGGCCCACGTGTGGGATGTGGCCGAACGGGGCAGCCATTGCCGCATCGTGGCCGGGCTGGACCAGCCCTGGGGCGCCGTGGAGGCCTGCACCTCCTGCGGCCTCTGCATCGATGCCTGCCCCACCGGCGCCCTCGTCCACAACGACGCCACCACCGCCGAGAAGCAGGCCCACCGCGAGCGCCCGGCGCTGCTGCGGCAGGCCCGCCTCGGCCAGGGCTGGCGCAACCAGGGGGAGGCACCGCCATGAGCAGCGCCGATCCCGCCGGACCGCCGCCGCCGGGGAAGCTGCGCCTGGCCACCGTGTGGCTGGCGGGCTGCAGCGGCTGCCACATGTCGTTCCTGGATCTCGACGAATGGCTCCTTGAGCTCGCCGAGCGGGTGGAGATCGTCTACTCGCCGGTGGCGAGCGATACGAAGATCTACCCGGAGGGGGTGGATCTCTGCCTGGTGGAGGGCGCCGTGGCCAACCGCGACAACCTCGAACTGGCCCGCACCCTGCGGCAACGCTCCAAGGTGGTGGTGGCATTCGGCGACTGCGCGATCAGCGCCAACGTGCCCGGCCTCCGCAACCTCCTGCTCGACGCTCCGGGCGGCTCAGCGGCGGCGGTGCTGGAGCGGGGCTACGTGGAGTTGGCCGAACCCGGCTCCCGGCCGCCCCAGGCCGAGGGCCTGCTGCCGGAGCTGCTCGAGCGGGTGCTGCCGCTGCATGAGGTGATCCCGGTGGAGGTGTGGCTGCCGGGCTGCCCGCCGCCGGCGCCGCGGATCCGGGCGGTGCTTGAGGCCCTGCTGGCCGGCGAGACCCCGGTGCTGGAGGGCCCGCAGGGGCTCCGGTTCGGATGAGGGTCGCCATGGCGCTGCGGCCGCGACCGCGAACACCACGGCAACGCGACGGCAGGGCCGCCGGAGAAGAGCAATGAGCCGCACGATCACGATCGATCCGGTCACCCGCATCGAGGGGCATGCGCGCATCACGCTGCAGCTCGACGACGGCGGCCACCTGGTGCAGGCCCGCTTCCACGTGGTGGAGTACCGCGGCTTCGAAAAATTCTGCGAGGGCCGGCCCTTCACTGAGATGGCCGGGATCACGGCGCGGATCTGCGGCATCTGCCCGGTGAGCCACCTGCTGGCGGCGGCCCGCACCGGCGACAAGCTGCTGGCGGTGCGCATCCCGCCGGCGGCGGTGAAGCTGCGCCGCCTGCTCAACCTGGCCCAGATCAACCAGAGCCATGCCCTCTCCTTCTTCCACCTCAGCAGCCCCGATTTCCTGCTGGGCTGGGAGAGCGATCCAGCGCGCCGCAACCTGTTCGGCCTGATCGCCGCCGAACCGGAGCTGGCCCGTGCCGGCATCCGGCTGCGCCAGTTCGGCCAGCAGATCATCGAACAGCTGGGGGGCCGCAAGATCCACAACGCCTGGGCGGTGCCGGGCGGGGTGCGCAGCCCCCTGGGCCTCGAGACCCGCGACTGGATCCTGGCGCGGCTTCCCGAGGCGAAGGCCACGGCGCGGCTGGCGCTGGAGCGCTTCAAGGCCCTGCTCGATGGTCCGCTGCAGCGGGAACTCCAGACGTTCGGCACCTTCCCCAGCCTGTTCCTGGCGCTGGTGGGGCCCGGCGGACGCTGGGAACACCTCGATGGCCGTGGCGGAGAGGAGGAGGGCGCCGCCGCCGGGGGCCTGCGGCTGATGGCCGCCGACGGCAGCCTGGTGGCCGACGGCCTGCGGGAGGACGACTACGCCAGCTTTCTGGCCGAAGCGGTGGAGCCCTGGAGCTACCTCAAATCCCCCTACTACCGCCCGCTGGGCAATCCGGGGGGGCTGTACCGCGTCGGCCCGCTGGCGCGGCTCAACGTGTGCGAGGTGATCGGCACCCCCTGGGCCGACGCCGAACTGGCGGAGCTGCGCCAGCGCTGCGGCCGGGTGGTGTGCTCCTCCTTCGCCTACCACCTGGCGCGGCTGGTGGAGATCGTGGCCTGCCTGGAGGCGATCGAGCAGCTGATGCACGACCCCCAGCTGCTCGATCCCCACGTGCGGGCCCGCGCCGGCCTCAACCGGCTGGAGGCGGTGGGGGTGAGCGAGGCGCCGCGGGGCACCCTCTTCCACCACTACCGGGTGGATGAGCAGGGCCTGATCACCCGCGTAAACCTGATCATCGCCACGGGGCAGAACAACCTGGCGATGAACCGCACCGTGCTGCAGATCGCCCGAGACGTCATTCCCGATCCGGTGCCGCCCGGCGCGGAGATCCCGGAGGCGTTGCTCAACCGCGTGGAGGCGGGCATCCGCTGCTTCGATCCCTGCCTGAGCTGTTCCACCCATGCCGCCGGAACGATGCCGCTGCAGGTGGAGCTGCTCGATGCCGCTGGTCACAGGCTGGCCGAGCGGCGGCGGGACTGAGCTGGGCGATGGAGCGGACCGGCGACCCCGCCCTGATCATCGGCATCGGCAATCCCCTGCGCGGTGACGACGGCATCGGCCCCTGGCTGGTGACGGAGCTGGAGCAGGAGCTGGGGCGCGAAGCAGGGGCGGCTGCCCCCCCGGCCCGCTGCCGGGTGGTGCGGCAGCTGCTGCCGGAACTGGCCGGTGAGCTGGCCGGCGCAGCGCGGGTGCTGTTCGTGGATGCCTGGCGGGCGCCGACGGGATCCCAAGCCGAGCTGGCGCCCCTGGGTGCTGCGGGCCCGGGGCCCCCTGCCGGCGGCGATGGGCCGGGGAGCTGGAGCTTCGGCCATGGGTTCGGGCCCGGCGAGCTGCTGGCCCTGGCGGCGCTGCTCCACGACACGCCGCCGCGGGCCGATCTCTTGCGGATCCCTGCCGCGCAGTTCGCGCTGCCGACCGCCGATGCGGACGCCGGGTTTTCCGCCACCGTGCACCACCAGCTGCCGCGGGCACGCCTGCTGCTGCGCCGCTGGCTGGCGAATCCACAGCGGCGGTCGGCAGCATTGTGAAACGCCCTTAGTCTTCAACGCGAGCGCAATAGCGTCACGGTGCTGCTGAACACTCCCGTCGCGCATCTCATTTGGGCCATCAACGGCAATCCCCTGAATTCCTGGTCCCTTGACTGAAACTGACGCCAGGGACCCTGAGCTCCCTGCTGATCACGATGCCGCCCTTGAACGGCGCCGCCAGCAGGCGCTCGATGCCCTTGGGGTGCTCGACAGCGACGCCGAAGCAGCCTTCGACGGACTGGTGCAGGCCGCCGCGGCCATCTGCGGCACCCCGATCGCCCTGATCAGCCTGATCGACCGCGACCGCCAATGGTTCAAAGCCAACCTGGGGCTCGAAGGCGTGCACGAAACCCCGCGGGCCATCTCCTTCTGCACCCATGCGATCGAGCAGAACGACCTCTTCGTGGTCGAAGACGCCCTGCTTGATCCCCGCTTCGCCACCAACCCCCTGGTCACGGACGATCCGCGCATCCGCTTCTACGCCGGTGCGCCCCTGCAGCTCTCCGATGGTGCCGCCGTGGGCACCCTCTGCGTGATCTCCCGGCAGCCGCAGCAGCTCGACAGCCAACAGCGTCTTCTGCTTGAGCAGCTTGGCCTTACGGCCGTGCATCTGCTGGAGGGACGCCGCGCGCTCCAGGCAGAAGCGGAATCACGGCAGGAAGCCGAGCGGATCAGTTCAGGGATGCCGGTCGGCCTCTACGCCACCGATGCGGCGGGAGCCTGCACCTACACCAACCCCCGCTGGCAGGAGATCTTCGGCCTCAGCCTCCAGGAGAGCCAGGGCAGCGGCTGGGCCGACACCCTGCATCCCGACGATAGGGCCGCCGTGTTCACCGAGTGGAACCAGGCGGCGAACCAAGCACGGGAATTCCAGATGGGCTTCCGCCTGCTGCGCCGCGATGGCAGCACGATCCACGTGCATTCCCAGGCGAAGGCGCTGCGGGATCCGTCCGGTGTGATCACGGGCTTCCTCGGCTTCGTGCAAGACGTGACCGCCGAAGTGGCGCTGCAGGCCGAGCTCCAGCACCAGGCCAACCATGACGCCCTCACCCAGCTGCTCAACCGCCGCGCCTTCGACGCCTGCCTCAGCGCCTGCCTGTCGCAACCCCTCCAGCCCGGGCAGCCAGGCCATGCTCTGCTCTACATCGATCTCGACCAGTTCAAGATCGTCAACGACGCCGCCGGCCACGCCGCCGGGGACCGACTGCTGGTGCAGGTGGCCCGGCTGCTGGAATCCTTTCAAAGCAGCTCGATGAGCCTGGCCCGGTTGGGAGGCGATGAATTCGGCCTGCTCCTGCAGCACTGCAGCGTGGCAGAGGCCGAAGCGATGGCCGCGCGCATCATCGAGAAGCTGGAGGTTTTCCGCTTTCAGGTGGGGGAGCAACGCTTCCGGGTGGGGGTGAGCATCGGTGTGGTGCCCCTGCTAGAGTCCGATGTCGAACCCGATGCCGTACTGCAGGCGGCCGACAGCAGCTGTTTCGCCGCCAAGGAGACGGGCCGCAACCGTTGGCACACCTGGGGGCAAGGCAATGCGGACATGATCAGCCGCAACCAGGCGATGCGCTGGATCACGCGGCTGCAGGAGGCTCTCGACCATGACCGGCTGGTGCTCCATGCCCAGCGGATCGTGCCCCTCGATCCGGCCGCCGACCAGACCCTGCGGGCTGAACTGCTGCTGCGCCTGCGCGAGCCCGATGGCTCTCTGGTGATGCCGGGGGCCTTCCTGCCGCCGGCGGAGCGGTTCCAGATGGCCACCCGCCTCGACCAGTGGGTGCTGCAGAAAACCCTCAGCCTGCTGGCGGACCAGGCCTGCCTCGACGGCATCGACCGCATCGCCCTCAACGTCTCGGGCCAGTCGGTGGTCGACCCCAGCTTCCGGCAGACGGTGGATCAGATGCTGGCCCAGGCCGGCAAGGAGGTGAGCCGCCGCCTCTGCTTCGAAATCACCGAAACGGCAGCGATCACCAACACCGCCGCCGCCCTCGAGTTCATCGCCACCATGCGCGGGCGCGGCTCCACCGTGGCCCTCGACGACTTCGGCTCGGGCAGCGCCTCCTTCGGCACCCTTAAGACCCTGCCGGTGACCCACCTCAAGATCGATGGCCAGTTCGTGACCGGGGTGATCGACGATCCCCTCGATGATGTGGCCGTGCGCTCCTTCGTGGAGGTGGCGGCGGTGATCGGCTTGCGCACCGTGGCCGAATTCGTCGAATCGGCATCGGTGCTCGAACGGCTCCGCCAGATCGGCGTGCACTACGCCCAGGGCTACCACCTGCACCGCCCCGAACCGTTTGAAACGGTGATGGCCGAGGCCTTGGCCAACTGGGCTGGCTGAGGCCAGGATCGGCAGCAGGCGCGCCGGAGCGGCTTGCACGAACTGGCCCTGATGCAGAGCGTGGCGGAACTGGCCCAGGCCGAGGCCCGCCAGCGGGGCGCCGAGGCGATCACCGCGATCCGCCTGCGGGTGGGGAGCCTGGCGGGCGTGGATCCCGAGGCCCTCCGCTTCGCCGCCGAGGTGGTGCTCGCCGAGGGCCTCAGCGCCGGAGCCCGGCTGGAGATCGAGACGGTGCCGGCCCGGGCCTGGTGCCGGCCCTGCACCGCCCTGTTCACCCTGGAGCAGGGCCTCTGCCGCTGCCCCCGCTGCGGCACGGTGAGTGGCGAGCTGCGCCAGGGCCGGGAGCTGGAGCTGGCGAGCCTCGAGCTGCGGCTCCCCGCCACCGCAGAGCCCGGCGACGACGGGCCGGCCGGGTCGCCCTAGCCTGGATCAGCTGGTCTGCCGCCATGTGTTTCGACTGCGCTTGCGGCCGCACCAACCAGGCGTCTGAGCGGATGGAGCCGCCCCACCGGCACCCCGCGGCCGACCAGCCCGCGCCGATCACTCCGGTGGCCGTGAAGCCGCCGGCTCCCCTGCAGAGTCTGTCGGTGGGCCTGCGGCTGCTGGCCCACAACGACCGCCAGGCCGAAGCCAACCGGGCCCGCTTCGCCGTCGCCGGGGTGCGGGTGGTGAACATCCTCTCCGCTCCGGGTTCCGGCAAGACCGCCCTGCTGGAGGCCCTGGCGCGCCACGCAGCGGCGGCCGCGCACCCCCTGGCGATGGCGGTGCTGGTGGGGGACCTGGCCACCGAGCTCGATGCGGAGCGGCTGCGGGCCGCCGGGCTGGCCGCGGTGCCGATCACCACCGGCCAGGCCTGCCACCTGGAGGCGGCGATGGTGGCCCGGGGCCTCGATGCCCTGGAGGCCGCGGGCCATGCCCTGGCGGATCTGGACCTGCTGCTGATCGAAAACGTGGGCAACCTGGTCTGCCCCGCCGCCTACGACCTGGGCGAAAACCTGCGGCTGGTGCTGCTTTCGGTGAGCGAAGGGGAGGACAAACCGCTCAAGTACCCCGCCACCTTCCACGGCGCCGATGCGGTGGTGATCAGCAAGTCGGATCTGGCGGCGGCGGTGGACTTCGCGCGGGAGCGGGCCCTGGCCAACATTGAGGCCGTGGCACCCGGGGCCCGGGTGGTGGAGGTGTCAGCCCGCAGCGGGGCGGGGCTTGAGGCGGTGCTGCAGCTGCTGCGCTGATGGCGCCCACGGCGGCCGGGGAGGCCGCAGATCGCGGCGCAACCGCAACCGGGGCGGCTGGGGAGCGGGCCCGGCTGCTCCTGGAATGCCGCGGCGTGGTGCAGGGCGTGGGCTTCCGGCCGGCGGTGCACCGCCTGGCCAGCCAGCTGGGGCTGGCGGGAACCTTCCGCAACGAGGCGATAGGGGTGCGGCTGGAGCTCCAGGGCCGCCGGGCCGATCTAGATCGGTTCCTGGGCGCCCTTGCCAAGGCCCTGCCGCCAGCCGCCCGCCTGGAGCCCCTGGAGCCCCGCTGGCTCGCGGTGGAGGCAGAAAGCCCCGACCCGTCCGGCTCCCACGGCCCGCAGGACACCCCCCGGAGCCTCGCGATCACCACCGGGCCCGCCGCCGAAGCCAGGCCCCTGGGCATCGGCCTGGTGGCCCGTTCCCTGGCAGCCGACCGGGCCCCCTGCCCCGCCTGCCGGCGCGAGCTCGACGACCCCCGCAGCCGCCGCCAGGGCGACCCCTTCCTCTCCTGCACCGCCTGCGGCCCGCGTTTTGCCATCGCCACCGCCGAACCGTGGCAGCGGGCCCACACCACCCTGGCCGGCTTCGCGCCCTGTGGAGCCTGCGCCGCCGAGTTCGCCGATCCCACCGACCGCCGCTTTCACGCCGAAACGATCAGCTGCCCGGCATGCGGTCCGCGCCTCTCGCTGCTGGTGGCACCCGATGCCAGCTGGTCCAGGGAGCAGCAATGGGATGCGGCCGTGCAGGAAGGCCGTGCCAACGGAGCGCGGCGGGGCTGGGGCACCGAGGCCTCCTTCAGCAGCGGCCTGGAGGCCATCGACGCCGCTGGCGGATCCGCGGGATCCGCAGCACCCGGCAGCCTGCGGTCGCTCGGGTCGCCGCCAACGGCGGGCCGTTCGGCGAAGGCCCATCACGCCGCCCTGATCGCCGCGGCCGCGGAACTGCTGGCCGAGGGGCGGATCCTGGCACTGCAGGGGGTGGGCGGCTTCCAGCTGCTGGTGGATGCGTCCAACCCCCGGGCGGTGGCGCGGCTGCGGCGTCGCAAGCGGCGCCCGGCCCGGCCCTTCGCCCTGCTGGTGGCCGATCCGGCCTGGATCGAAGCCCACGTGCAGCTCGCTCCGGAGGCCCGCACCGTGCTGGCCTC